>NZ_NEVS01000004.1:4211701-4813373 GCF_002261215.1 Bordetella genomosp. 11
CCGATTCGGCGCGATCCTGCGCGCGATCAAGCGCGTGTCGGGCATTTCCCCGAACCGGATGCACACGTCGAAGGCCTCTTCCACGAAGCTGGCCGGCGTATCGCTCAGGTGCAGCTGCACGGCTGTTTCGGGATGCGCTTGCGAGAACGCCGCGATGACGGGCGCGATATAGGTGCGGCCGAAACCCAGCGGCGCATTCACCTTCAGCAGTCCTTGCGGACGCACCCCGCTGCTGGCGACGAGCTCATCGAGCTCTTCGATCTCGCCAAGGATGCGGCGAGCGTGCTCCAGGTACAGCTCGCCTTCGGCGGTCAGGCTGATCCGGCGCGTCGTTCTATTGAGCAGGCGCACTCCCAGGCGGGTTTCCAGCTGCCGCAGGCGCTTGCTGACCGCCGCGGTGGTCAACGCCATTTCGCGCGCCGCGCCGGTAAGGCTGCCCGCCTTGACCAATTCCACCAGCAGGACGAGTTCGTTGGAATGACCCATGACCCATTGTTAACCGGAAAGAAAAAGCAATTTGAATTATGGCGCGTCCGCGGGGCGGCGCACCAGTCCATATTTCCCCTTCGAAAGCGGGCGCGGGGATAACCGGCGACACCGCCCGCGGCGTGCATCAAGGGCAGGATCCGCCTGACGAGCGCCGCACACGGAACCCGAGCAGAGGAGAATTCATGCGTGAATACAGCATCGCCGCCATTCCCGGGGACGGCATAGGTTCGGAGGTCATCGCGGCCGGGCTGGAAGTACTGCGGGCACTCGCCGCAGCCGACGGTGGCTTCGGCCTGCGCATCGAACACTTCCCATGGAGTTCGGCGTACTACCAGGAACACGGCCACTACATCCCTCCCGACGGCCTGGCGCGCCTCAAGGCCTTCGATGCCATCTTCTTCGGTGCTGTCGGCGCGCGCGAGGTGCCGGATCATGTCTCCCTGTGGGGCCTGCGCCTGCCCATCGCGCAGGGCTTCGACCAGTACGCCAATGTACGGCCCGCCCGCGTACTGCCCGGCGTAAAAAGCCCGCTGGCCGACGGCAAGGACATCGATTGGGTCATCATCCGCGAAAATTCCGAGGGCGAATACGCCGGCAACGGCGGCCGGGCGCATCGCGGCCTGCCGATAGAAGTGGGTACCGAAACCGCCGTCTTCACACGCGCGGGCGTGGAACGCATCCATCGCTTCGCCTTCAACCTCGCGCGCGGCCGGCCCCGCCGGCACCTCACGCTGGTGACCAAGTCGAATGCGCAGCGCTTCGGCATGGTGATGTGGGACGAGATCTTCTACGAGGTCGCGCGCGACTTTCCCGACGTCAGCACCGACCGGGAACTGGTGGACGCCGTCACCACCCGCATGGTGCTGAAACCCGCCACCCTGGACGTGGTCGTCGCCACCAATCTGCACGCCGATATCCTGTCGGACCTGGCGGCTGCCCTGTCCGGCAGCCTCGGCATCGCGCCCACGGCAAACCTGAACCCGGAGCGCAGCTTTCCCTCGATGTTCGAGCCGATCCACGGCTCGGCCTTCGACATCACCGGCAAGGGCATCGCCAATCCGATCGCCACATTCTGGACGGCCGCGATGATGCTTGAGCACCTGGGCGAACCTGCCGCGTCTGCCCGGCTGATGAAGGCCATCGAAAGCGTGACCGCGGCTCGTGTCTTTACCCCCGACCTTGGCGGCAGTGCGACCACGGCGGACGTTACCCGGGCCGTACTCGCGGCGCTGGGCCGAATGGCCTGACGCGCGGCGCCCGCAACCGCCGCCGGACAACGATAACTACCGGCGGCGGCCACCGCAGACCAACCAGAGGAGACAACAATGCCTGACATCCTGCGCGCATGCGTCGCCGCGGCCGCCCTATTCCTGGCGGGGGCCACCGCCTCGGCGCAATCCTATCCCGACAAACCCATCCGCCTGATCGTGCCCTTCCCGGCCGGCGGTACCACGGATATCCTTGCCCGTACGGTGGGCCAGCACCTGACCCTGGCCTGGGGACAACCCGTCGTCATCGAGAACCGGCCCGGGGCCGGCGCGACCATCGGCGCCGACGCGGTGGCCAAGGCGCGGCCGGATGGCTATACGCTGTTGATGGGGGCGGTGCACCACACCATTGCCGCCACCTATTACAAGCACCTGCCCTACGACGTCCAGAAGGACCTGACGCCGGTATCGGTGGTCGCGATCGTGCCGAACGTACTCGTCGTGCGTCCGGACCTGCCCGTATCCAACGTCCAGGAACTGATCGCCTACGCCAAGGCCAACCCCGGCAAGCTGACCTACGCCTCCAACGGCGCGGGCACCGCGCACAACCTGATCGGCGAGCAGTTCAAGTCCATGACGGGCACGGACATCATGCACATTCCCTATAAGGGCAGCGCACCGGCGCTGACCGACCTCATGGGCGGGCGGGTCACGATGATGTTCGATACGGTGTCCTCATGCCTGCCCTATATCAAGGCGGGCAAACTGAAGGCATTGGCGGTGGCCACGTCGACGCGGTCCAGCGTGCTGCCGGAAGTGCCCACGTTGTCCGAGGCGGGCCTGAAGGGATTCGATATCGCTTCGTGGTTCGGCGTGATGGCACCGGCCGGCACCCCGCCGGCGATCGTCGAGAAACTAAGCGCGCAGATCGACAAGGACCTGGCCGACCCGGAGGTACGCAAGCAATTGCTGCCCCTGGGCGCCGAGCCGGTGGGCGGCACGCCGCAAGCCATGAAAACGCGGATCGATACGGAAGTGCGCGCCTACGGCGATTTGATGAAGCGTGCCGGCATGCAGGAACAATAAGGTCAAGCGGCGGGAACGGCCTGCTGGAAGGTAAAACTGTCCGCGTAGATATGCTCCATGCTGGCGCCCAGCGTGGCGAAGACGGCCTTGGCCTCGACGATCATATCCGGAGATCCGCACAGATAGATCGCGTGTTCGGACAGGTCCTCGTAGTCCTGCGCGACCGCATCCTGTACGTGTCCGCGCCGTCCCTGCCAGGACGCATCGGCCCGCGACAGCACCGGCACGAACTCGAACTCGTACAGCCGGTCCTTCCAGCTTTCGATGACATCGCGCATATATAGGTCTGCCTCGGTGCGCATGCCCCAGTACAGTTTGACCGGCGGACAATCCGGATCGTCCAGCAGCGATTCCAGGATAGCCTTGATGGGCGCCAGCCCGGTGCCGGTCGCGACCATCAGCAAGGGGCGGTAGTCCTCGGCGTGATAGCAGAAGGTACCGAGCGGCGCCTCGATATGCAGCGGCGTACCGGGCGCCGCCTGTCCCAGCACGGCATCCGTAAAGCGGCCGCCCGGTATGCGCCGGATATGGAGTTCGATCTCCGTCCCGCCGGCGCGCGGCGGTGACGCCATGGAAAAGCTGCGTGCGCTGCCGTCGGGCAGCAGGATGTTCATGTACTGCCCCGGCTGGTAATCGGGCAGGCTTCCCTGCGGCAACGTCAGCACGAGATGCAGCACGTCCTCGCAAGGCCGGTGGATACGGGCCAGGGATGCGGTGGCCCGGACGGGATCGGGCAGTACCGGCCCGCGCGCCGGTATGGACAGGACCAGGTCCGATACGGGCCTGGCCTGGCAGGCCAGCGCATATCCCTGCGCATGCTCGGCTTCGCTCAAGGCGAGCGGGAATTCCTCGTAGGCGACGCTGCCCTCGACTATCCTGACACGGCACGTGCCGCAGCCGCCGAAGGTGCATTCGTGCGGCAACGCCACGCCGGCGCGCGAGGCCGCATCCAGGATGGATGCGCCATCGTCCACCGTGAACGTGTGCGCGGGTTCGAGCAGGATGACGCGATGGCCCATGGCTGACTCCGGCGGGTTATTTCTTGATGTCGGCGGCGACCAGCACCTTCATGCCTTTGTCCGCCAGCAGATCGGCAAGCGCCTGCAATGCGGCCAGGCCGGCCGCGGTATCCTGCTCGCCATTGCCGCCGCTCAAGCCCACGCCGCCGATCACTTCGTCGTTCACGACGATGGGGAACCCGCCGACAAACACGGCGAACTTGCCGTCGAAGCTCCACTGGATGCCGAAGGCTTCGTTGCCGGGCAGTGCCGGCCCGTTGGGCGGCGTATTGAACAGGTGCGTGGAACGCTTATGGCCGGCGGCGGTGAAGGCCTTGTTCCAGGCGATCTGCGGCCCGGTAATGCGGGCGCCGTCCATGCGTTCCATGGCGATGGGATAGCCGCCATCGTCGGCAATGCACACCGTTTCCAGCACGCCGATTTCGCGCGACTTCGCGATCGCGGCCGCGATCATCGCGCGCGCTTCTTCCAACTCCAGCCTGTATACCTGTTTCATGTCTCGATCCTGCCTGTATGTCGTTCGATGATGAATGACGCCCGCGCCGCTTCAGCCCGCGCGATAGACCGTCTTGATCTGGGTGTAGAACTCCAGCCCCACCCTGCCCGACTCCCGGAAGGTGGATGTGCTGGATCGCTTCAATCCGCCGAATGGGGCGTTGATCAGGTTGCCGGTAGTGGTGCGGTTGATCTTGACGGTGCCGGCCTGGATATCCTTGGCGAATCGATGCGCGTGTGTGGCATTGCTGGTCGCGATGGCGGCCGACAGCCCGTATTCCGTATCGTTGGCCTGGGCAATGGCATCTTCGTAGCCGTCCACCTCGATGATCGCGATCACCGGCCCGAAGATTTCCTCGCGGGCGATGCGCATCTGCTGGGTAACGTCGGTGAACACCGCGGGAGACACGTAATAGCCCTTGGCCAGCGGCCCATCCTGCAGGCGGTCGCCGCCGTACAGATGCGTGGCCTCGCTTTTGCCCACGGCAATGTAGGAAAGCACGTTGTCCAGCTGCCGCGCGGTGGCCAGCGGCCCGAGGTCGCAGCCCGGCTCCAGCCCGTTGCCTATCTTCATCGCCTTGACCTTTGCCAGCAGCTTCTCGGTATAGGCGGCCTTGACCTTTCGATCGACCAGCACGCGGCTGGTGCCGGTGCAGGCCTGGCCCGTCAGCGAGAATCCGCCCTTGATCGTCAGGTCGACCGCCTTGTCCAGGTCGGCATCGGCCAGCACGATCAGGGGGTTCTTGCCGCCCAGCTCCATCTGCGTGCGCGTGGTGATGCCGACCGACCGGTGGATGTGCTCCCCGGCGGCGGTCGACCCCGTGAAAGAGATCGCCTTGACCTGCGGCGCCTGGGTAATGGCGGCCCCTACCGCCGACGCGGACCCGGTCAGGAAGTTCAGCACGCCGTCGGGAATACCGGCCTCGACGAAGGCTTCCGTCAGGCGGTAACCGCTGAGCGGCGCGTCCGACGACGGCTTGAAGACCACGGTATTGCCCATGATCAGGGCGGGAGCGATCTTGCGCGCCGGAATGGAAACGGGAAAGTTCCACGGTGAAATCACCGTCACCACGCCGAGCGGCTCAAGCTGGCTGTAGACGACCATATCCGGATCGTCATTGGGGAAAGTCTCGCCGGTAAAGGATTGCCCTTCCGCCGCGTAGAAGCGCAGCGTCTGGGCCGAACGCAGGATTTCGTCGCGGCTCAGGCCGATCGCCTTGCCTTCCTCGCGCGTCAGCTCTTCGGCGAACTGCGCCACATGCGCTTCCAGGTAATCCGCCGCCCGGTATAGCACCTGCGCCCGCTTGGAGATCGGCGTCGCGCGCCACTGCGCGAAGGCGGACTGGGCCGCCGCCACGGCGGCCTGCGCATCGTCCGGGCCGGATGCCTGGAAGTTACCCACAATGTCGTCGGTATTGGCGGGATTGATATTGGGTACGGTCTTGCCGCTGGCGCACGGCGACCATTTGCCGGCGATGTAGTTGGTGAACTCGCGATTTTTCAGGTCTTCCACGGACGGCGCCTTTGGATGTGAGAGGGACGGCCGGCCTGGCCATGCAGGCATCGGGGCATATTGAACATTGTATACTGTAATCCGCTGAGCGACGACGCGCGCGACTAGGGGAATACACGGGGTCCCATGCAAAAGAGCCCCTCGCGGGAGGGGCTCTTCCGAAGCGCGGCAGGACGCTTATTGCCAGATCAGGATCGCGCAGATCGTCGATATGAACAGCGCCAGCACGACGGGCAGCAATAGCGCGCGCACCATCTCCAGCACATGCACCCGGGCAAAGCCCGCCACGGCGATAAGGGACGACCACGCGATCAACGTCCCGCCGCCCGTCCATACGGCACCCATCTGGCCGACGGCCGCCAGCGTGGCCGGGTCGATACCCACTACCGGCCCCAGGGCGCCGGACAAGGTCCCGGTCAGCGGCAGGCCGGCGAAACCCGAACCGTCGATGCCGGTCACCATGCCGACGATCAGCACGCCGAAGGCCACCAGGAAGTGATTCGAGGGAATAAATTGCTGCGCGGAAGCGATGATCTCGAACAGCAGCCCGGGGGCGTGGGCGCCGTCCACGCCCAGGATCTGGGCCGCCGTGTCGTGCGCGCCGATAAAGAAGAAGCCGGCGATCGGAAGCACCGAACCCATGGCCTTGAAGGCGAATACGAAGCCGTCGGTGATGTGGTCCGGACATACGTCCAGCATGCGGCGCGGTCCCTCCGCCGCGAGAGTGACCAGCATCATCAGCGCCAGCGCCACGCCACCGACCAGCGCCGCGGCATCGCCGCCGCGCAGCGCGGGCAAGCCCGGCAACATCCGCGGCAGCACCATGACGGCGATCACGCCAAGGAAAGCCAGCGGCGTGATGACCGCGAAGGCGCGCGACCACTTGATGCGGCGCGCCTCCTCCGGCGTGGCGGCTACGCGCGGAGGCGCGCCCGGCGGCTTCTCGTAGCTGGTGCCGCGCGCGAGTTCCGCCTTGTCGAAGCTGCCCTCGGCTTCGATTGTCGCCAGCGTGCCATCCTGCGCCCGGGCCTGCCAGGCGTCCAGCAACGCGGGGCTGCCAGGGACGATATGGCGGCGGATCATGAAGTACGCGACCAGCAGCGCGATCCCGCCGGTAATCAGCGACAGTACGAGCGCGCGGTCCGCCACGGTGGCCGCG
The DNA here is from genome assembly GCF_002261215.1 of Bordetella genomosp. 11. NCBI lineage: Bacteria > Pseudomonadati > Pseudomonadota > Betaproteobacteria > Burkholderiales > Alcaligenaceae > Bordetella > Bordetella genomosp. 11. The sequence goes on from NZ_NEVS01000004.1 coordinate 4,218,671, forward strand.
CTGACCGCCGCGCCGGCGGCCTTGGCGCTGATGCCGGGCGCCACGCCGATCACATAATCCGAGGACAGTGCCATGCCCTGCCCCGCGATCGCAATGGCCATGGCCCCGGCCAGGGGCGGCAGGCCGGCGGCGATGGCGGCCGGCAGCAGGATGGCCGAGACCAGCGGCACGGCCGGCGTGGGCCAGAAGAACAGCGAGATCACGTAGGTACAGGCGGCGATGATGAAGTACGAAAGGTGCCCCCCGCGCATCACCCGCCGCATGGGTTGCACCATGCGCACGTCGGCCTGGATGGATTTCAGCGCGTTGAGAAGCGCCGTCATGAAGGTAATGACGAGGAAGATATTGAACAGCTCTTTCGCCGCGACGAAGCTGGCCGAGAAAATACCGATCAGCGCGCTGATCGGATTTCCGGTGATGGCCAGGACCACCAGGAAGGTGCCGATGACGGATGGCACCACCACATTGGCGCGCAGGATCATCGTAAGAATGATTGCCGCCACGCTGAGCAAATACACCCAATGCGAGGCATTGAGGATCACGTCCGTATGCATCACCAAATCCCCTTGCTGCCGTCCCGGCAGTTCATTGTTGAGATAAACGGTATACTATATGGCATCTTGGACGCCGCCAACGGCAATATCGAGGGCCTAGGGAATACGATAGGCCGGCTGCGGCGATCTGACGGCCGCCTTAAGCCGGTTGACGCGTGCGCCAGTCGAATACCGTATACCTTTGCAGGGTCTGTACAGAATGCTGTCTGCCGACCGCCGCCAGGGGGAGTAATACAATGACACCGGAGATAAACGTTCCCGATCACAACGCCGCCATGTCCACGCCCAACCATCCGTCACCGGCATCCCATGCACCTCCCGCGCCGACGGCGCGAACGCTGAAGATAGGCGAGCAGCACCCGCAGCTGTTCGCGGTCGTACGCGACAAGCTGCGCGAGCGCATACTCAGCGGCGAGTTCACGCCGGGCGATCGCCTGGTCGAAGGACGCCTGTCCGATGAAATGGGGGTCTCGCGCATCCCAGTACGCGAGGCGTTGCGCGCCCTGGCTTCCGAAGGCCTGGTCACCATCGAACCGCGGCGCGGCGCGTCGGTTTCGGTGCTATCCGACGATGTGGCCCATGACATGATCGAGGTACGCGCGACGCTGGAAGGCCTGAACGCCAAGCTGGCGGCGCAACGCCGCGACCAGGCCACGGTGGGACGCCTGCAAGCCTTCCTGGCCGAGGGCAACACGGCCGCGCGCACCGACAGCCTGGAACGCTTCCTCGCGCTGAACTCGGAATTCCACGAAATGCTCGCGACCATCGCGGGCAATGTCGTGCTGACCGACCTGATGCGTTCGCTGCGCGACCGCACCGCCTTGCTGTTCGCCCCCAGCAACATGCGCCGCGCCAGGCAGAACTGGGACGAGCACGCGCAAATCCTGAACGCGGTCATCGCCGGCAATGGCGACCTGGCCGCGTTGCTCGCCAGCCAACACGTCCACAACGCGGCCAAGGCCTACGTCGAGGCGCAACAGCAGAAGTCCGCGGCCGGCTAGGACCGGCATCGTCATGTCCGGGATCGTCGGCCAGGGCCGGCACGCCCGACGCCCGCGATCGGCCATGCCGCCCCTACGACGCCGCCGCACGTAGCGGCCGCACGTAGCTACCGCCCGCGGCACGATCAAGGCGTGCTGTCGCTCCGGCTTGCCCACGACACCTTGATGTCGCCGTTGACGAAGGTCTGGCACGCCATGCGGTAGCCTTTCTCGAAGTCTTCCGGCTTCAGGTGCCGGCGCTCCTTGGGTTTGACCGCGTCCGTATTTTCCAGCCCTTCTTCGATCAGGCATTTGCACGTGCCGCAAAGCCCGCCGCCGCACTTGAAGGGAATGCCGCCCTTTTCCTTGAGCGATACGCGCAGCAGGTTGCTATTGGGCGGGGCGGAAACCACTTTGCCGCCATTGGTAAGAAACGTGATTTCGACCATGATGAAACAGGAATGAAGCGGCGATGAATTGCCGGAATAAGGAATGACCGCTCAACGCCTGACCAGCGTGGCGTCCAGGGTGCCGAAGTCCGCCAGCTCGCGGATGGCGCGGCGGGCATCCTCCACGGTGGCGAATTGCTCCATGACGCGGGCCGGCACCATATTGACGATATGCGGCGGGGCTTCCTCGACGATGCGCACCCGGGCACCCGGCGCCACGCGGGCGACCTGGAAAATGGCCTTCGTCCTGCCATAGAACACGTAGTCGTAGATCTCCACGACCTCCACGTCCGCGGAGGCCTCGCTGCGATACTGTCCGGGCTTGCTGGTCAGCACCACGTAGCCGCTGGCGCGCGCCGCCTTTTCCATCATGCTTCGTCGTCGTCCTGGGCCAGCTCGATGTCGGCGGTCAGCCAGAGCTGGCAAGCCAGCCGGTACCCCTGGTCGATGCGGTCGCCCAGCTGCTTTTTCTCTTTCCAGTTGACCGGAGGCAGATGCTCGCCGCCCGCGAGCACCCGGCAGGCGCACTTGGCGCATTTCCCCATGCCGCACTCATAGCGCAGATGCGGATAGGGAAAGCGCTTGATGCCCGCCCGCACGACCAGATTGGCATTGTCCTGGACGACGTCCGTGTAGGTCTGGCCGCCTTTGTGGAACACGACTGTGGGCATGGCAAACGCGGCTCAGGCGGCCATCTTCAGTTCGGGCAGCGGGATGTCCTTCTGCACGTAATCCGTATACAGCGCCGTGGTGTACAGCAAACGCATCTGCGCGCCGATCTCGCAGATTTTCAGGCAGCGCTGTTGCAGCTCCGGCGTATTGGCGTGTTCCAGCACGATCTGGTAACCACGTTCGCCGTGGATTTCATCGGAGACGATATGCAGGTCGAAGAATTCCACTTCCTCGTCCGTGAAACCGTATTTCTCGCGCAGGGTCGGCGTTTGCTTGCGGTAAATGGAAGGCACCTGGGATTCCAGGCCGACGACCAGCCCGGCGACCGCCACGATCGGGTCTTCGCGCATGGCCACCGCGTAGCACCAGCTTTGAAGCGCCCGGGTGGTCGGCGACATATTGTCGGGATTGGTCACCCGTTCGCGCGTGGTGCCGCAAGCCTCGGCAAAGCGGATCAACAAGTCCGTATGGCGGTCGCCCCCGATTTCCTCTTCGTACATATTGGCCAACAGGAAGTCCTTGGCCTCGGTGTACGTGTCGGGCGTGCGCGCATACAGGTATCCCAGGTAGTCCGCGAACGGCCCGACATAGTGGTAGTGGTTTTCAGCCCAGCGGCACAGATGCTCGCGGCTCAGTTTCCCGGTGGCCCAGGCGATGCTGAAAGGGGAAGCGTTCGCGCTCTTGCCTTTGATGGCGTTCTCCAGCGCGGTGCGAAATTCGTCTCTGTTCATGAGTTCGGCCATGGCGGGCTCCTGATGCACGTTGGGGGGGTATGCGCCTTCCGGCTTGAATAGCGGCGCCTTTTGCACATTGTATACCGTTTAGGTGTTCTGTCTTCTAGGGTTAACGCCTAGCCGCCAGGAACTCCACTTTTCCGGACTCTGCCGCCCGTAGAGATAGCCGCCGGCACCGCAGGTGTGCACGCCAAGGTTTGAATACTGCATACCACACCGGGCCCAAAGAGCCCCGGAAGGAGGGGTGAAACGTTGAACTTGGCCTGCAGATCGAGCTATAATTTTTCTGTCTATTAAGCAATCAGTATTTACCATGAGCATACCGACCTCTTCCCACCCTGACGCGCCTCTCCAGGCCTATCTGGCCACTCCCGTAGGGGAGCAGATGCGCGTCCACCTGGATCGTCGGGCGGCGGTTCGCCGCGCGGTTCCCCTCCTTCCGCGGCGCTGGGCCGAACTGCTGGCCCTATGGCGCCGCCCGGCCGGCACCAGGACACTGCCGGCCGCTCGCCCCCGGGCCCGCGGCGAGCGCCTGGCATCCCAGACGAAATAAAGAAAGACGCAACAAAAAGCGGCAGCCGCGGCAACGGATGTCGCCCGTTCGGCGACATCCCTGGCGGCATGGCGCTTGCTCCTTGCCTGGTTCCAACAACCGGCAAGGAGATCCACATGAAGCTACGCCGTATCACCCCCGCCCTGACGCTGGCCGCAATGCTCGCCGCGGGTGGCGCGTATGCGCAATCGTCGGCGCCCACCACGCCGTCCACCACGCCCAACGATTCCACGGCGACGCCGCCCAACAACCCCAAGGTCCCGCCCGGCACGGCATCGCCGCCGGTGAATTCGACCGCCACGCCGCAGTCCAATACGGGCAAGGGCACGACGACCCACAAGAAGGAAATGCGGCACGACCGTTCCCATACCACCACCAAGAGCAACGGCACGCACAAGGGGTCGGGCACGATGGGAACCGATAGCTCGACTTCGGGTTCTCCCCAGCCGTCCAAGTCGGTCCCGGCCACCGGCTCCGGCAAGTAATACAGTCCTCCCGGCCGGCGCACGCCGGCCGGCGTTTCATCATTCTGCGACCGCCCGGAGCGCGCCGTCCGGCGAACCCGCCATCGGCGGTGCCTGCTTCGCGCATGGAGAAACGATCATGGGGACGTTCGCCCACAAGACCCGCGCGCGGGTCGAAGACGACGTGGTCGTCTTTTTCCTTTCTCTTAATGGAGAGGAACGCCAGTTCGAGATTTCCGGAGACGCCCTGCGCGAGAATTTCGGCGCGGAAGATAACTCCGGCAGCGCGCTATTGCGCGCATTCGAACGCGGCTGCGACAAAATCCAGGCCGTGGCCGAAGCCGCCTTCAACACGCCGACCGACGGCGTGACCACCCTGGGCACGGGCGACTTCGACGCCTGACGCCGTCCGTCACCCCCGCGGGTGCCCCCTGCCCGACGGCGGCGGCACCCGCGGCGGGCGAGCGGCGGCAATGCGATCCGCTTTCAACGTCATGGACTGCCCGCCGGATTCGCATAAACCGGCGGGCCAGCATGCATTAATGCGCGTCGATTATGAACAATATGCAGCCGCGCACATGCCGCGTTCGCAAAAAATTATTTCAGCTTTGACAGGGAGCCGGCCCAATCGACAGGGACATTGTGCAAAAATCGCGCTGTCACATCGCATTCCCGCCCCACCCTTGGAGCCAGAGGCAATCCCACGTGTTTGCGCATTCTTCCCGCCGGCTGACCGGCGCACTGTCCGCACTTTGCGTGTCAATGGCCGCCTTTGTCGGCATGGGCATCAGCCAATCCGCCCAGGCTTTCTCGTTTTTCGATGTCATGAAGCAGGCCCGCGACCTGGCGGACCAAAGCTACAAGGCGCCGGAACCCAATCTGCCGGATTCCCTGCAGGAATTGAAATTCGCGGGCTACCAGCAGGTGCGGTTCAAGAATGACCATCTGCACTGGGGTAACGCGGGCACGAAATTCACGCTGAGCTTCTATCATGAAGGCATGCATTTCAATACACCGGTCCGCATCAACGAAATCGATGCCTCCGGCGTGCATGAAATCAAATTCAATCCGGACGATTTCGATTACGGCAATTTGAAGCTCGACGCGGCGGCCCTGAAGAATCTGGGTTTCGCCGGTTTCCGGGTGCTGTATCCGGTCAATAGCAAGGACAAAAAAGACGACGAGCTGGCTTCCTTTCTGGGCGCCAGTTATTTTCGGGTGATCGGCAAGGGCCAGGTGTATGGCCTGTCGGCGCGCGGCCTGGCGATCGACACCGCCCTGCCGTCCGGCGAGGAATTCCCCCGTTTCCGTGAATACTGGATCGCGCGGCCGGCGCCCGAGGACACCACGCTGACGATCTATGCCTTGCTGGATTCGCCGCGCGCCACCGGTGCCTATCGCTTTGTCGTGAAGCCCGGCGACGACGGTACCGTCGTCGATGTGAAAGCCCGCATTTTCCTGCGCGACCAGGTCGGCCGCCTGGGCATCGCCCCGTTGACCAGCATGTTCCTTTATGGCTCCAACCAGCCATCGCCGGTGGTGAACTACCGGCCGGAAATGCACGACTCGGACGGCCTGGCCATACATACCGGCAATGACGAATGGCTGTGGCGGCCATTGGTCAATCCCCGCCGCCTGGCCGTCAGCGCATTCAGCGCGGAAAACCCCCGCGGCTTCGGGCTGCTGCAGCGCGGCCGCGAGTTCAGCCGCTACGAAGACCTGGACGATCGCTACGAAAAGCGGCCCAGCCTGTGGATCGAACCGCAGGGCGATTGGGGCAAGGGCAGCGTCCAGCTCGTGGAAATCCCCACAAAAGATGAAACCAACGACAACATCGTGGCGTTCTGGGTGCCGGAGAAACAGCCGGCCAAGGGAGAACCGCTGGATGCCGATTACCGCATGACGTGGACCTTGAACGAAAGCAAGGCGCACACCACCCCGCTGGCGTGGGTCATGCAAACGCGCCGTTCGCGCGAGGAAGTGAAAGGCCCGGATCTTATCCGCCGCGCCGACGGCAGCATCGCGTACATCATCGATTTCGTCGGTCCGTCCTTGAAGTCGCTGCCGGCGGATGCCACCATCACCGCGGACACCTGGGTCGACGGCAACGGCCAGATCATCGAAAACAGTGTGCGCCCCAACCCGGTGACGGGCGGACGGCGCCTGACGCTGCGCGTGAACGTGAAAGATCCCACCAAGCCGGTGGAAATGCGGGCTTTCCTGACCAATGGGCAAGCGCCTTTGTCGGAAACCTGGACTTATCGCATCCCGAATGAACCTGAAGCCAAATAACAGCCTGCCCGGCAACGACGCGGTGGAAGATTATCTCGACCGCCTGGCGCTGCCTCCCGAAGCGCGGGGGGCGGCCGCCGCTCGCGCGGCGGAAGCGGCAGGCGAAGGCCGGTCCGCCCTGGACGCCGTGCACCGCTCGCTGGCGGACAGGGGCGCACCCGGCGGCGACCCGGTATTGGCCTCCGGCCTGCAGCGGCTGCGCGCCGCCGAAGGCGGGGATCCGGACATCGACGGCATGGCCCGGCAAACGCCGGACTCGGGCGTTTGCCTGCCGTCGGCCCCGCCGTTGCGGCGCACGCCGATGTCACCGGAACCCTGGGTGCCCAATCCCCTGGTCCGTTTCTGGCGCCGCCTGCGCGGCCAGGGGCCGCACCTGTCGGACGACTACATGGCCACCGCGCCGCGCATGGACCCGCGCTGGCGCCAGGCCGGCAGCCGGCGCCGCATGTGCCTGCTGCTCCTGGTGATCCTGCAGACGGTCGTCGCGACGTACTACATGAAAGGCGTGCTGCCCTACCAGGGCAAGCAGGTACTGGAAGTCGGCATCCTGTTTCTCTTTGCGCTGCTGTTCGGCTGGGTATCGGCCGGCTTCTGGACGGCGATGATGGGATTCCTGCAACTGCTGATCGGCCGCGACCGCTACAGTATCTCGGCGCGCGGCACGGAGGACGCTCCCATCGACCGGTCGGCCCGCACGGCGATCGTGATGCCGATCTGCAATGAAGACGTATCGCGGGTCTTCGCCGGCCTGCGTGCCACCTACGAATCGCTCGCCCAGACCGATGTGCTGGATCGCTTCGACATTTTCGTACTGAGCGACAGCTACAAGGCCGACATCTGCGTGGCGGAACAGCGCGCCTGGGTGGATCTATGCAAAGCGGTCAAGGGATTCGGCCGGATCTTCTATCGCCGCCGGCGCCGCCGCGTCAAGCGCAAGAGCGGCAACATCGACGACTTCTGCCGCCGCTGGGGCGGTAATTACCGCTACATGATCGTGCTGGACGCGGACAGCGTCATGAGCGGCGAATGCCTGAAGCGGCTGGTGCAGTTGATGGAAGCCAGCCCCGATGCGGGCATCATCCAGAGCGCGCCGCAGGCCAGCGGCATGGACAGCCTGTACGCACGCATCCAGCAATTCGCGACGCGGGTGTACGGGCCTTTGTTCACGGCCGGCATGCACTATTGGCAGCTGGGCGAATCGCATTACTGGGGCCACAACGCCATCATCCGGCTGGCGCCCTTCATGCGCCACTGCGTATTGGCGCCCCTGCCCGGCAAGGGGGCCTTCGCGGGCGCCATCCTGTCGCACGACTTCGTCGAAGCGGCACTGATGCGCCGCGCCGGCTGGGGGGTATGGATCGCCTACGACCTGCCCGGCAGCTATGAGGAACTGCCACCCAATCTGCTGGAGGAACTGCAGCGCGATCAGCGGTGGTGCCACGGCAACCTGATGAACTTCCGGCTGTTCTTCATCCAGGGCTTCCATCCGGTGCATCGCGCGGTGTTCCTGACGGGCGTGATGTCGTATTTGTCCGCGCCCCTGTGGTTCCTGTTCCTGCTGCTGTCCACCGCGCTGCTTGCGGTGCATACGCTGACCGAACCGCAGTACTTCGTCGAGCCCCGCCAGCTGTTTCCGATTTGGCCGCAGTGGCATCCGGACAAGGCGATCGCATTGTTTTCCACGACAGCCGTGCTGCTGTTCCTGCCCAAGGTGCTGGGCGTGCTTCTGGTATGGGCGCGCGGCGCGCGGCTGTTCGGTGGCCGCCGGAAAGCCCTGTCGAGCATGCTGATGGAAGTGCTGTTCTCCATGTTGCTGGCGCCGGTGCGCATGCTGTTCCACACGCGCTTCGTGGTGGCGGCTTTCCTGGGCCTGTCGGCGAAGTGGATTTCACCTGCCCGCGACAACGACCAGACGACATGGGGCGACGCATTCAAGCGGCACGGTTCGCAGACCTTGCTGGGCCTGTGCTGGGCCGCACTGGTGGCGTGGCTGAACCCGGTCTTCCTGCTATGGATGGCGCCCATCCTGGCCGCCCTGCTGCTGATCATCCCGCTCTCGGTCTATTCCAGCCGGGTGGACCTGGGCCGGCGCGCCTATCTGTCGCGGTTGTTCCGCATACCGGAGGAAACCCAGCCGCCGACGGAACTGCAGGCGACCCGGCGCTATACCGCGCAGAACCGCAACGTGGCGCATACCCCGGACTTCGAAGACGCGGTGGTGGACCCGGGGGTCAATGCCCTGGCCTGCGCCATGGCCACCGGGCGCCACAAGCCCAACCCGCTGAACGAAGCGCAGCGCCGGGAACAAGTGGACCGCGTCATGGAATACGGCGTGGACGCGCTTTCGGAACCGCAGAAAATCAAGCTGTTGGACGACCCCGTGGTGCTGAGCCGGGTGCACGGGGCGATGTGGCGCAGCCGCGAGGACCACGCCTTGCAACTGCGCCAGCGCACCGCCCCGCGCGAGGAACCGCCGGAACCGCTCGTTACAGCGGAAACGGCGGCCGTGCTTTGAACGGTTGGCTTACAAGGTCCGTATCGGCGCGCCCGCTGCCCAGGCCTTGATAGCCTCCAGCACGTTCTCGTAGAACGTGCGGAAGTTGTCGGCGCTGACGTAGCCCAGATGCGGGGTCAGCACCACATTGTCCAGCTTGCGGACGGGATCGTCCGCGGGCAGCGGCTCGATGGGATAGACATCCAGGCCCGCCCCACCGATACGCCGGTTGCGCAACGCATCCATGAGCGCGTCGTGGTCCACCAGCCCCGCCCGTGAGGTATTCACCAGGAAGGCCGTCGATTTCATGGCCGCGATACTGGCCGCGTCCACGACCTGCCGTGTCGACGCCGACAGGATCAAGTGAATGCTGACGACGTCGGAGGTCGCGAACAGTTCCTGCTTGTCGACGTACCGGGCGCCGCCCTGTTCAGCGCGCTCCGGCGTCAGGTTGGGGCTCCATGCGACGATATCCATGTCGAAGGCCCGCCCCACCCTGGCCAGGGCGCTACCCAGCTTGCCCAGGCCGACCACCCCCAGGCGCTTGCCCTTCAGCGGAACCGGCATGCTGGTCTGCCACAGGCCCTTGCGCATATTGGCGTCTTCCGTGCACACGTTCTTGAACAGCGCCAGGATCAATGCCCAGCTCAGTTCGGCGGTGGCATTCAGGCCGTTGTCCGAACCCGGCGCGCCGCACACCACGATGCCGCGCGCCTTGCACGCGGCCAGGTCCACCGAATTGTTGCGCAGCCCGGTGGTCACCAGCAGGCGCAGGTTCGGCAGGGCGTTGACGAGCTCGGCCGGGAACGGCGTGCGCTCGCGCATGATGACAATGACATCGAAGGGCTGCAGCGTGGATACGCGCTGGGGGCCTTCGGGCAGATACTCGCGAAACACCTGTACGCTGGCCTGCGGCCCCAGCGAGGCCCAGTCGGCGTAATCCTTGGCCACGCCATGGTAGTCGTCAAGAATGGCGATCTTCAATGCCTTCTCCTGGTGGGATGGTAGGGTTGCGAGGCAGCGTGCCCGTTCAGCCGCCCTTCTGCGTAGGTTTATTCAGGTGCGCCAGCAGCTCCTCGCGCGGCAAGGCGCCGCTGACGCGGCTGCCATCGCGGAAGAACAGCGTCGGCGTTCCGCGCACCATCAAGCGCTGGCCCAGGGCCAGGACCTGTTCTATCGGCGCGCTGCAATTGCCGCTGGCCGGCGCGGGCATCTTGCCGCGCACCATCCAGTCGTCCCATGCCTGGCCGGGATGCGGCGCGCACCAGATATCGCGCGCCTTGACGCGCGAATCGGGCGCCAGAATGGGGTAGATGAAGGTATAGACGGTCAGGTTGGGGACGTCTTCGAGCGTCTGGCGCAGCTGCTTGCAGTAGCCGCAGTTGGGATCCTCGAAGACCGCCAGCACGCGTGAACCGTCGCCCGTGACCCGCTTGACGGCCAGGTTCAGCGGCAATTGGTCGAACGACACCGCGCCGATCTGCTCCTGCCGTTCGCGCGTAACGTCCTGGCGGGTCGCCGCGTCGATCAGGGGACCTTCCATGACCCAGCCCACGTTCGAATCGGTGTAGATCAGATCCATGCCGACCTGCACTTCGAACAAACCGTAGGGCGTGCGGCGCACGGCGGTCACGGCCAGGTCCGGAAAGCGTTGGTGGAACAGCGCCGCGACCTGCTCGGTGTCGCCCGCATTGCCCTGTCCGGAAGCCGTGCTGATCACTTTCTCGCCGGGGTTGGGCCCGGCGGTGCTCGTCACCTTGGCCGAGGGGCCGGCGCCGGAAGTACTGGTTACCGTTTCGCCGGGGACGGGCTGGCCGGCCGACTGGGTGGAAATGACCTTGTCCGCGGCATGGGCGGATACCGCTACCGCGGCGGCGACACCGACGGCCGAAAGCCAGGCGCGGAAATTCATTTGAGACTCCTTGATGCTCGATACAGTCCAGCCCCTGAACGGCGGCCGGACGCTGGCTTGGACCTCGGCATGGCCGGCGGGTTCATCCGCCGGAAGCTTGCTCGATCAACAGCCTTTTGAAAAGAGGTATTGCCTCGACCCAGCGCATGCCCGCATTCCGCGCCCAGGCCGCGGGGGCGGAACGGCTGGCGAACAGGCGGTGCAGCCCGTCCGTGGCCAGCCGCATGGCCAGGACCGGTTCGGCGCGGGCGCGCTGGTAGCGCCGCAGGACACGGGGGTCTCCCGGGCTGCGGTACGGTTCCCGCCGCGCGACGATTGTAGCCAGCGTTTCGGCGTCGCCCAGCCCCAGATTCAGGCCCTGTCCCGCCAATGGATGCACGCGGTGGGCCGCGTCGCCGGCCAGGGCCACGCCGGGCGCGGCCATCTGGGCATGCTCGAGGAAAAGCGGAAAGCCGTGCAGCGCAATATTCATGCGCAGATCGCCCAACCGCCCCTGCGTCACCGCGGCAAGATGCGCGCGCACGGCATCCGCCTGGGCGTCGGACGGCAGCGCCTGCACCGCCCGGGCGCGCGCCGCGGGCGCCGACCACACCATGGAAACCTGCGGCCCCCGTGCCGTGTCCGGCAGGGGCAGCAGCGCCAACACGCCCTCGTCGTGGAACCATTGCATCGCCGTGCCATGGTGCGGCAGCGACGCATCCAGATGCGTCACCAGGCCCACGGCGTCATAGGGCCGGGAATGTTGCACCAGTCCGGCCGCCGAGCGCAGCGGCGACGCCGCGCCATCCGCGCCGATGGCCAGCTCGGTCCGCAACTGGGCGCCGTTTTCCGTAAGCACGGCGCCATGCTGGTACCCGACGCACCGGTCCGGAATCCAGGGGATGCCCGAGAGGCGGACGGCCTGGGCCAGCACGCGCTCGACTTCAGCGGCCTCGACGATCCAGGCCAGATGCGGCTTGGCCGCCTGCCAGGCGTTCAACGTTACCGTCCCGTCGGCATCGCCATGCACTTCCATCGCGTCGACAGGGGCGATGCGCGCGGCCGGCAGGGCATCCCAGATGCCCAGGCCGGCAAGAAAGCGCTGGCTGGCCGGCGACAGCGCATACACACGCGGCTGGTAATGTTCGGCCGGCGCCGGCGGCACCGTGGCGACGGGCGCCAGCACGGTCACCGGCTGCTTCTGGCGCGCCAGCGCCAGGGCGGTCGCCAGGCCCACGATGCCGGCGCCGCAAACGAGTATTCCCTGGCTCATCGCGCGCTGGGCTCCCCGGCCTGCTTCGGCCACAAAATCCACATCTGGCCGCGCTGCTTCATGCGCCCGGCCATTTGTCCGGCGGCGTCGCCATAGCCCCAATAGAAATCGGCGCGGGCGGCTCCCCGGATAGCGGTCCCGGTATCCTGCGCGAACACCAGCCTATCCAGCGGGCGGTCCGTCCCCGGCCAGGTCGTTCCCAGGAATACCGGCGTGCCCAGCGGCACGAAGGACGTATCCACCGCGATGGACCGGCGCGCCGTCAGGCTCAGCCCGTACGCCCCGCGCGGCCCGGCTTCGGGGTCGGTAACGGGTTCTTCCTTGAAGAAGACCACCGCCGGATTGGCGTTCAGCATTTCGCGCACCCGCTGGGGGTTGCGCTGCGCCCAGGCGCGGATATTCTGCATCGATGCCTGGTCGGAGGACAGCTGGCCTTTGTCGACCAGCCAGCGGCCGATGGAAACGTAAGGCTGGCCGTTGTGATCGGCATAGGCGACGCGTATGGTCTTGCCGGCGTCGGGACCGCCAGTCAGCAGCACGCGGCCCGAACCCTGTACCTGCAGGAAGAAGTTGTCGACCGGATCGTCCACATAGACCAGCACCGGCGGGCGGCGGGCGGGGTTGCTTTCCAGCTCTGCGCGGGTGTCATAGGGGACGACGCGCTTGCCCTCCAGTTTGCCTCTTACCCGTTTGCCGGCCAATTCGGGATAGATCGCGCCCAGGTCGATGGTGAGGAGATCCTTGGGCGGCATATACAGGGGCCATTGATCCAGCCCGCCCTGCACGCGCGACCCGCGCACCAGCGGCTCGTAATAGCCGGTGACCATATTGGAAGCAGGTTTGCCGTCGGCGGCCAGCAGACGCCAGGGCTGCAGGTAGGTTTGCAAAAAGCGGCGCACGCTTTCGGGGTCGGTCGCAACGGGACGCCGCGCGGGGTCGATGGCGGCGGCGCAGACGGGTTGCCAGGCGCGCGGGGTGGCGCGCGCCGGCAAGGTCAGGTTGCCGGAGGTCGGCCGCATCAGCCCCTTGCAGTTGAGCAGGAATACCTGCCAGAACTGCGCCAGGTCGTCGTCGCGCCAGGCCGGGATCTCGCTGTAGTTCACACGCTGGAAGCGGCCCGCAAGGGGGCGGGTCGGCGTATCGGGCAAGGCGGCAAGCGCGGGCACGACCAGGGGGGCCTCCGCGCCGGGCGCAACCGTGGCGGCGCCGGGCGTGCCGGCGGCCTGCTCGGCGGGGATCTGGTTTTCGACGGTCGAGCAACCGGCCAGGGCGCCGGCAAGCAGCAGGAGCGGAGCCAGTCGGGACAATGAGCGCTTCATCGTGAATGGGGACAGATTATGCGGACGGCCCGGACTGGGCCGCCGATGCGGGATCAATGCAGGGTGCGCGGCATGGCAAGCAGGAATTCCGCGATCGTCACTTCGAAGGGAATGCCGTTTTCGCCGACACAGTGATAGCTGCCGCGCATGGTACCCACGGGCGTGGGGAGCGGGCAGCCGCTGGTGTATTCAAAGGTCTCGCCGGGCGCCAGCAGGGGCTGCTGGCCGACCACGCCCAGGCCGCGGACTTCGCGCACGCGCTGGTTGCCATCGGTGATGATCCAATGGCGGCTGATCACCTGCGCGGGATGTTCGCCGGTATTGGTGATGCGCACCGTATAGGCGAAAACGTATTCCTGCTCGCCGGGATTGGACTGTTCAGGCACGTAGCGCGGCTCCACGGCCACGGTAAGGTCATAGGGTTTCACTGGCTTTCCGGCCTTTTAGTCTGGATCGACGGCAACTGCTGCCGGTACGGCGCCGCAATATCCGATGCGGCAATGGCGGCTGGCGCTGGTCCCGGCAAACTACAATATTGGCACATTATCCCTTGAATGCCGCCGACCATGTCTTTCCTATCCCCGGGCACCCGCATCGCGCCCAGCATCCTTTCCGCCGACTTCGCCCGCCTGGGCGAAGAAGTGCGCAATGTCGTCGCGGCGGGCGCCGACTGGATCCACTTCGACGTCATGGACAATCATTACGTCCCGAACCTGACGATCGGCCCCATGGTCTGTGCGGCCATCCGCCCGCACGTCGAGGTACCCATCGACGTGCACTTGATGGTGGAGCCCGTCGACGAACTGGTTCCGCAATTCGCCAAGGCCGGGGCCAATATTATTTCCTTCCATCCGGAAGCGACGCGGCACGTGGACCGCACCCTCGCGTTGATCCGCGACCACGGCTGCAAGGCGGGGCTGGTCTTCAACCCGGCCACCTCGCTGGATCACATGGACTATGTCATGGACAAGCTGGACGTGGTGCTGGTCATGTCGGTCAACCCCGGTTTCGGCGGCCAGAGCTTCCTGCCTTCGGCGCTGCAAAAGCTGCGCGATGCGCGCGCGCGCATCGACCGCTGGACGAGCGCCGGGGGCCAGCACATCGCCCTGGAAGTCGACGGCGGCGTGAAGGTGGACAATATCGCCGAAATTCGCGCCGCGGGCGCGGACACGTTCGTGGCCGGATCCGCCATCTTCGGCCACCCCGACTACGCCTCGATCATCGGCGCGATGCGCCAGCAGATCGCCGCGGCCGGCTCGCTGTCCGCCTGAAGGGATCCCTCTCATGAAGTTCTTCCAAGCCGCGCTGTTGGATCTGGACGGCACCCTTCTGGATTCCGTGCCGGACCTCGCCACGGCCGCCAATGCCATGCGCATGGAGCTCGGCATGCCGCCGCTTCGCGAGGACGTCATCGCGACCTTCGTCGGCAAGGGCGTGGACCGGCTCGTGCAGCGCACGCTGGCCGGTGCCCAGGAACACGGCGACCTGGACCCGGACCTGTACGCCCGGGCACGCACCTCTTTCTCCCGTCACTATCACCTGGTGAACGGCGACAAGGCCGTGATATTCGACGGCGTGCTCGACGGGCTCAAGACCATGCGCGACCAGGGGCTGAAGATGGCGGTCGTCACCAACAAGCCCACCGAGTTCACGATGCCGCTCCTGCAGCGCACGGGCCTGGCCGGTTTTTTCGCCGCCGTGGTCTGCGGCGATACCTGCGCGCGGAAGAAACCCGACCCCCAGCCCATGCTGCATGCCTGCTCGCTGCTGGGGGTCTCCCCGGAACGGGCTGTGACCATCGGCGACTCCATCAACGACTCCCAGGCCGGGCGCGACGCCGGCACGCGGGTGCTGGTGGTGCCCTACGGCTACAACGAAGGGGTGGACGTGCGAACGCTGGACGTCGATGGTATAGTGTCGTCTCTCGTTGAAGCCGCGCATTGGATCAATCGGGAAAACAACCTTCCGTCCACCAGCGCGGCCCACTGACATCCATACCCGAATCGCAAAAATGATCGCCCCTGTCCTGACGCAACTGCCTGGCGCCTCGTGGCGCTGGTGGCGTTTGGCATCCGGGTGGCGATAAGGCATTCCCCGGCGTCCGACGCGTATGCGGTCAGGCGCCGAATCCAGCAAAATCCCCAAGCCCGGAACCAGAACACTGGCCGGGCTTTTTGCTTTTTCGCCCGGCTCGACATCAAAAGACCGACACGAGACCGATATGACCGAACTGGAATTCAAAGCCCTTGCCCACCAGGGATACAACCGCATCCCCCTGGTCGCCGACACCTATGCGGACCTCGACACGCCGCTTGGCATCTACCTGAAGCTGGCGCACTCCGGGCCGGAAAACGGCCGCATGACCTGCCTGCTGGAATCGGTGGTGGGCGGCGAGCGCTTCGGCCGCTATTCCTTCATCGGCCTGCCCGCGCGCACGGTGATCCAGTCGCGCGGCACCGTCACCGAGGTGCTGCACGACGGCAAGGTCGTGGAAACGCATCACGGCGATCCCCTGTCCTTCATCGAGCAATACCAGGCGCGCTTCAAGGTCGCGCTGCGGCCCGGCATGCCCCGCTTCGCCGGCGGCCTGGCGGGCTACTTCGGCTATGACACGGTGCGCCATATCGAGCCGCGCCTGGGCCCGGCGGTCAAGCCCTTCCCTGCCGGCATGGACGAAGGCACGCCGGACATCATGCTGCTGCACGTCGACGAGCTGGTCATCGTCGACAACCTGGCCGGCCGCATCTACCTGATGGTCTACGCGGACCCGGCGCAGCCGGAAGCCTATGCCCGCGCCCAGCAGCGGCTGCGCGATTTGCGGCAGAAGCTGCGCAAGCCCGTGGAGATCCCGTACAGCCACGCCAGCATGCAGACGGCCGAACAGCGCGACTTCAAGAAGCAAGACTACCTGGCCGCCGTGCTGCGCGCGAAGGAATACATCGCCGCGGGCGACCTGATGCAGGTACAGGTGGGGCAGGTCATCACCAAGCCCTTCCGCGATTCGCCGCTGTCCCTGTACCGGTCGCTGCGCTCGCTCAATCCCTCGCCGTACATGTACTTCTGGAATTTCGGCGACTTCCACGTGGTCGGCTCGTCGCCAGAGATCCTGGTACGCCAGGAACGCATCGTCGAGGACGGCAAGCCCAAGTCGCGCGTCACCATCCGCCCGCTGGCCGGCACGCGCAAGCGCGGCGGCACGCCCGAGGAAGACGCGACGCTTGCCGCCGAGCTGCGCGCCGATCCCAAGGAAATCGCCGAACACGTGATGCTGATCGACCTGGCACGCAACGACGTCGGACGCGTCGCGGAAACCGGGACGGTGAAGGTCACCGACACCATGGCCATCGAACGGTATTCGCACGTCATGCACCTGGTATCCAATGTCGCCGGGGATCTCGATCCCGCCATGACCAGCATGGACGTCCTGCGCGCGGCTTTCCCGGCGGGCACGCTGACCGGCGCGCCCAAGGTGCGGGCCATGGAGATCATCGACGAGCTCGAACCCGTGCGGCGCGGCATCTACGGCGGCGCGGCGGGCTACCTGAGCTACGGCGGCGAAATGGACGTGGCCATCGCCATCCGCACCGGTGTCATCAAGGACGGCACGCTTTACGTGCAGGCCGCGGCCGGCATCGTCGCCGACTCCAACCCGGAAGCGGAATGGGCGGAAACGGAAGCCAAGGCCCGCGCGGTACTGCGAGCGGCCGAACAGGTCCAGAACGGACTGGACCAGCCCATCTGACGGCCTCGCGGCCGCCACGCGGGACTTTCACACCGAACGGATAACAAGGGTTGAAGCCATGAGCCTCTTGATGATCGACAACTAACATTGGCGTCCATCAACATCCAACAACATCTACTGAGTTCAGATAAGTTATTGATTTTATTGAGTTGAGTGTCTGCGGACGGCTACTGAAAGCTGGACAAATCCACTGCTAAAGTGTGTAATGCTGTGTGTAACGGGGCAAAGTGGAGGCGTTATACACATGGCACTCAATCTCTTATCCGCTCGCAAGGTCGAGACAGCACAGCCAGGTCCGAAGGTCTACCAACTTCGTGACGGTGGAAGCCTCTTTCTTCGCGTTCAAACCAACGGCAGCAAGCTATGGTGGTATCGCTATCGTCTGGGAGGAGCCTCCCAGGTCTACTCCATCGGCGTATACCCCAAAGTGTCGTTGGAGCTCGCGCGCGCAGAGCGTGACTGGGCCAAGTCCCTTGTCAGGCAAGGCATCGACCCCATCGTCGAAAAGAAGGCCAAGGTCGCGTTGCAGGTCGAGGCTTACGAACACACTTTCGAGTCAACCGCCAAAGAGTGGATCGTCAGCAATGCACACTGGAGTGACTACTACCGTGGGCAAGTCACAACCTACCTCGAAAAAGACGTTTTCCCAAAGCTCGGCAAGCTGCCGATCAGCACCATTAGAGCGCCACATCTCCGCCCGATAATCAAGGAGGTGGCGAATAGAGGCGCAAAGACTGTCGCAATTTTGATCCGGCAGTGGTGCGGCCAGATTTTCTCCTACGCTGCCGCTCAAGGAATCTGCGAGTTCGACCCGGCCTCCTTACTAAAGGGGTTGGTGAAGCGTCCGCAAGTCCGCCACAATCCCCCGCTGACATGGGCCGAGATTCCCGATTTTCTGAATCGGGTTGATGGTGAGGGTGGTTACCGCACAACGGTCTTAGCATTAAAGCTAATGGCGCTGACGTATGTCCGAACTGTCGAATTGCGTAAATCGACCTGGGAAGAATTTGATCTTGATGCAGCGTGACCTGCCCCCTCCCAGCCGTACCAGCGTAATGGCAGCGAAGTCCGTCAACTTGGAGAATGACGGACATGAGAAAGAGCAGATTTACCGAGGAGCAGATCATCGGTTTCATCAAGCAGGCCGAGGCCGGTTTGCCGATCAAGGATCTGTGCCGCAAAGGCGGCTTCAGCGACGCGACCTTCTACAAATGGCGTGCCAAGTACGGTGGGATGGACGTGCCCGACGCCCGGCGGCTGCGTGAACTCGAGGCCGAGAACAACAAGCTCAAGAAGCTGTTGGCAGAGGCCCATCTGGACATCCACGCGCTGAATACGGCCTTCGGGGTAAAGCGCTAGCCCCACAGGCCAAGCGCGCGGCCATCGCCACCATGATCGAGCAATGCGATCTGAGCGAGCGGCGCGCCTGCAGGCTTGTGGGGCTCTCCCGCGACAGCTACCGCCACCCACCCGAGACCGATGCCATGACCCAAGAGCTCAGCAGCAAGATCGTCGAGATCGCGCATGCACGCCGGCGCTTCGGCTATCGGCGCATCCACGACATGCTGCGCCCGCACTTCCCGGCTGTGAACCACAAGCGCGTCTACCGCCTGTACAGCGCCGCCAACTTGGCGGTGCGCAAGCGCAAGAAGGTCAAACGCCCCGCCAACGAACGCGTGCCGCTGCAACTGGCCACGACGGTCAATGAGGTGTGGAGCATGGACTTCGTCAGCGACAGCCTGAGCACGGGACGGCGCATCAAGTGCTTGACCGTGGCCGATGACTTCAGCCACGAGTGCGTGAGCATCTCGGTGGACTGGGGAATCTCGGGGCAATACGTTACGCGACTGCTGGATCAAGCGGCCGTGTTCAGGGGCTACCCGCAGGCCGTGCGCACCGACAACGGTCCGGAGTTCACCAGCCGGGCCTTCATGGGCTGGGCGCAGGCCCACGGCATCCGTCACATCCTGATCGAGCCGGGACGCCCCATGCAGAACGGCTACATCGAGAGCTTCAACGGCAAGTTCAGGGACGAGTGCCTGAACGAGCAGTGGTTCGAGACGCTGCAGCAGGCCCGGTCGGCCATCACGCTCTGGCGCCAGGACTACAACGAGGTCCGCCCGCATAGCAGCTGCGGGCGAATGCCACCGGCCAAGTTCGCCGAGCTGCATCGCCAGCGCGCTGGCGATGCAGCTCAAACCAGCTCAACCACCATCGAGATCAACTAATCTTGCAACCCCGGACTTCCTCGTTATGAATGGCACGGCAAAAGGGGGCAGGTCAGGGCAGCTCTCCAGTTGTCTGGCTGGTAGTGAAAGCTGTAAAAGGCTCTACGCGTCATTTTTTCTCCTGATGTTTCTTTGCGGCTAAAGATACGACTTCCGTCCAAGTCACAATTTACAACAAGTATCTTTATTTGTTGAAGTTTGGGGTGACTTGCGTGGGCGTCCCGGCCAAGGGGGCATGGCCGGTCGCGCTGTCGTGCGCATAGCGCATCGAGCCGCCGCACCCTTCGGCCACGGCGTCTCGCCCCCTTCGGGCTTCCATCGTTCCCTCGCTCCGCTCGGCTGACGCCTCCGGCCCGGCTTCCAGATCCGGGCCTGCGCGCTTCGCTTGCCGTGCGGTCGGCACACAGGGAGGACCGTTGCCAGGTCCAGCCGTCTTCCCTGACTCCATCACCTTGTCCGCGACTGTAGCCCGCTCCCGTGAGCCATCAAGGCGCGCAGGGCCGTGTCCTCGGCTGCGCCTGCGGGCCGCACCCACCCTGCGCTTGTTTCCTTGACGGCCCCCGTCCGCGCGCTCCTTTGGCCGCGGGCGATGAACTCAGGAAAGACGGTGGCAACAGGGCCAACCGGGTTCCTCGTGCCGACCGCACCGAACAGCCACAAAGGCTGGGCTCCGAATCTTGGAATCCGGTGTGCGGTTTTCTTCAACAGCCTTTTTGTTCAGGAGAACGACATGCTTGCAACCCGTTTTGCTTCCCACTCCCCCGCGCTGCGCAGCGAAACCCCGCTGTCCGATGACCAGATTCGCAGGGTGGCCCCGTCCATCTTCGCGGATGCCCCGCATGAGAGCCGCTCCGAGCGATACGCCTACATCCCCACGGCTGCCGTGTTGACCGAGCTTCGCAAGGAGGGGTTTCAACCCTTCATGGGTGTGCCAGACCCGCGTGCGCAACGAGGGTCGGCGCGAGCACACGAAACACATGCTGCGCCTGCGTCATGCCAACCAGATCAACGCCCGCGAAGCCAACGAAATCATCCTGCTGAACTCGCACGACGGCACGAGCAGCTATCAATTGCTGGGCGGCATGTTCCGCTTCGTTTGCAGCAATGGCCTTGTCTGCGGCGACACCGTGGGCGATGTGCGCGTGCCCCACAAAGGCGACGTGGCCGGGCACGTCATCGAGGGCGCCTATCAGGTATTGAGTGGTTTCGAGCATGCGCAGGAATCGCGCGAATCCATGCAGGCCATCACGTTGGATGCCGGGGAATCGGAAGTGTTCGCCCGCGCCGCGCTGGCCCTCAAGTACGACGACCCGACTAAGCCCGCGCCCATCACGGAATCGCAAATCCTGATGCCGCGCCGCTTCGACGACCGCCGCCCCGACCTGTGGAGCGTGTTCAACCGCACGCAGGAGAACCTGACCAAGGGCGGATTGCATGGCCGCGCCGCCAATGGCCGCAGACAGCAGACCCGCCCCGTGCAGGGCATTGATTCGGACATTCGCCTGAACCGTGCCCTGTGGCTGCTGGCCGATGGCATGCGCGCCCTCAAGGCTTGACCGTTCCTCCGCCGGAGGGGCGGTTTCCCCTCCATTCCCTTGTTTCACTCGATTGGAGATTCACCATGAACGCTATTACCTACACCGAAGCCCGCGCCGTCAACACCGCAGCCAGCAGCGACGCGAATGTGCTGCAAGCCGCCGACCCGAGCAAGCACATGATTCTGGTTCCGCTGTCGCGGCTGGTGCTGCGCCTCACGGGCCGCAACGTGCGCAAGACCGTCCCGCGCATGCCCATCCCCGAACTGGCGGCGTCCATCCAGCGCGTGGGCCTGCTGCAAAACCTCATCGTCATTGCATCCGCCGATGGCAAGCATTACGAGGTGGTGGCCGGTGGCCGTCGCCTTGCAGCTTTGAAGCTGCTGGCGAAGAAACACCGCATCGCCAAGGATTGGCAGGTGCCTTGCCTGCAGGTGGCCGATGGCACGGCACGCACCGCCAGCCTCACCGAGAACGTGCAGCGCGAAGCCATGCACCCCGCAGACCAGTTTGAAGCCTTTGCGGCGCTGGTGGCCGAAGGCCGGCCCATCGAGGACATTGCGGCGGATTTCTCCGTCACGCCGCTGGTGGTGCAGCGCCGCTTGAAGCTGGCGAATGTTTCGCCACGCCTGATGGCGGACTATCGGGCCGATGCCGTGACGCTGGATCAGTTGATGGCGTTGTCCATCACCGACGACCACGGCGCGCAGGAAAGTGCCTTCTACGATGCGCCGCAATGGCAGCGCCAGCCATCCGACCTGCGCGACCGCCTCACCGAGCGCGAGATTGATGCCTACCGGCATCCGCTGGTGCGCTTCGTCGGGCTGGACGCCTACGAGCAGGCGGGCGGCGGAGTTCGCCGTGATCTGTTCGCGGAAGGCGATGCGGGCGTGTACCTGACCGACGCCGCATTGCTGGAGCGGCTGGCGCAAGACAAGCTGGCGGGCATCGCCGCCGAGGTGAGGGCCGAGGGCTGGGCTTGGGCCGATGCCACGCCGGGCATGACCCATGCCGATCTGCACGCTTTCCAGCGTGCGCCGAGGGAGCGCCGCGAACCGAGCAAGCGCGAAGCACAACGCATCGAGAAGCTGCAAGCCAAGATGCAGGAGGTGGCCGAAGCCATTGATGCCGCGACGGACTCCGACGACGCGGACAAGGCCGATGCCTTGCAGGAGGAAGGCGAAGCCCTGGGCGAGCAGTTGCAAGCGCTGGAAGAAGGCTTGCAGGGATACGGCGCGAACGTGAAGGCCGCAGCCGGTGCCATCGTCACCATCGACCGCAACGGCGAGGCCGTGATTCATCGGGGGCTGCTGCGTGAAGCCGAGGCCAAGGCGCTGCGCACGCTCGAAAGGCTGCGCCAAGGGTTCAGCGACCCAGATGCCGCGAACGATGACGAAGGCGAGGAAGACATGCAGCCGAAGGCCGCAGCGATTTCCGACCGACTGGCCCAGCGCCTGAGCGCCCATCGCACCGCCGCGCTGCAAATCGAAGCCGCCCGGCATCCGCAAGTCGCGTTGGCCGCGCTGGTGCATGGCATGGTGCAGACCGTCTTGCAGAGCCGCTACTACGGCCACGATATGCCGCTGGGCGTGAGCCTGAAAGTGCAAGACCGGCTGGAAGGCATGGCCCCGGACTGGCCCGAGTCGCCCGCCGCTGTGGCCCTGCGCGAACTGCAAGAGGCATGGAGCGGTAAGCTGCCCGAGGACAGTGCCGAACTGTTCGCCGCGCTGCTGGAGATGGAGCAAGGCGAACTGGTCAAGCTGCTGGCCGTGTGCGTGGCTTCGACGGTGGACGTGGTGACGCCGCGTGCCACGGTGCAGCAGCCGGGCGCGGAACTGGCGCAGGCCGTGGGCCTTGACATGGCCACGTGGTGGCAGCCGACCGCCGAGGGGTATTTCAAACACGTTCCGAAGGCTGTGGTTCTGCAAGCCGTGGGCGAATTTGCGCCCGAGAGCGTCAATCGGCTGGCGAAGCTCAAGAAGGCCGACATTGCCAGCGAGGCCGAGCGGCTGGCGAAGGGCACGGCCTGGATGCCTGCCATCTTCAATACGGCAGACGCGCCGGAGGCAGACCCGCAGAACGGTGCGGAGGACGTCGCCACCGAGGCGGATGAACCCGCTAAAGTATTGGCCGCCTGACCCATGCCGAAGGCAAGCGCCCCGGCCAAGGCCGGGGCGCTTTGCCGCAGGGAGCCGAACCATGCCCACCATCAATACCACCAGTTGCCCACGCATGGCGGCAATCTACGTCCCCGGCACCGTGCGCGCACGCCGCTGGCACGGCGAGGGCGACGTGCGCGGCTAACGTCCGCCCTCGGGCTGGATGGCCTGCGCCGACCTCACCGACATTCACCCCATCACGGGCCGTGCCTTGGCGCGGGCCGTGTGGTGGATCATCGAGACGAAGGAATAAGCATCGTTAGCACCGCGCCCGATCTGCAAATACAAAGCCAAGCATGCTCACATGCTGGGATCGTTGAGTGAGTTCACAGCTAGCAGCGCTGCTTGCGCGCGTTCCGGGCGTGTCGTATCGACGGCCCATTTTTGCAGCGTATCCAGAGCCACCTGTGTGTTCTTGGCCGCTTTCACGTAGGCAAGGAAATATTGAGCCGCCTGCGTTGATTTGCCTAGTTCCGCGTATACCAAGCCCAGGTTTTGGAGCGTTGCAGCTCGGGTGGGTTGCACTTTTAACGCCGTTAAAAGTGTGCCAAGTGCTGCATCATGTATGCCTTGCAAATATTGTGCATAGCCTAAGTTTCCAAGGATTTCCGCGTCGAATGGATATAGCGTTGCAGCCTCAGTCAGCGTAGCTACAGCCTTTTCAATGCGGCCATCGCGCAGCTCATCCAATCCCAACTGGTTTAGCTCACGAGCGCGCTTTCTGTCTTGAATTGGGTCACGTATTTTTTGCGCACTCATACCAGCATCTGCCAGGATGTTCTGAATTTTGCTAGCAGGAGTAGGTATGAACTGCACGCCCATGGAGGCTAGGTCTTGCGGCGTGAGAAAGTATGTTTTCTCTGGCGGCGTCTTGACGATTTTGCCGAGAATGGCATCAGGCACGTCCAACGTGGCGAGCACTCTAGAGAAACGGATCGTTGCGGCTGTTGCTCTGTCTGTCTCCCTTCCGTTTTCTGCGGCGCTATGAACTCCTACACGCGCATTGGTGTCGGCCCACCGATAAACGCCCGCTGCAAATGGGTAGAAGCAGGCACTTGCACAAATGTCGTTGGCGCTTACGTGGGTCGACAGGCCATTTTGTCGGACGATCGATGCCAGTTGCAATCCAGCCTCAACGCTTCCTCCAGGAGATTTGAGGATTAGTCCCCAGACCTTGAAGTTCTTGGCCTTGGAGGTATTTAGGACTTGCATCAAGCGATAAGGATCACCTTCTTCGATCCGGCCTTCAAGCTTGATGTAGATGATGTTTGAATCTAAATAGGGAGTTAGCGTGCTTGCCGATGTTGCTGCACAAGCTGCAAGCAGCGCCACTCCTTGCATCGTCTTCAAAAGGAACTTCATCCTAGGGTTCATGGTTTATTTATATGAATCAATAACTTGCTTGGCCAGAAAATACACAAGGTTTGGCTTGGACGCGCAGCATCATAAATCGGCCCAACTGCTCCAAAGCCCAAAACAGGGAGATCTATTTTTTGAAGTGGAGATGCAGCGCATAGTGAGGACGCAGGAACAACCGTCATCAGCATCGTGCCAAAGACGTTCTATCCCCGCTGTGCCACAGCTTGGTGTCCCTCAATGCTGCCAAACCGGCTGCGCCATTGCGGCCCGGCCAGCGCCCCGCCGCAATGGACAGAGCTGGCGAACACGCTGGTGCTTGCTGCGGCAGGTTGTGCGAATGCGTGCCGTCCTCAACGCTGGCGGTTCTTGCCCATCACGTCACGAAGGACGGTTCACGAACATCCCGCCCGGCATCGCTATGGAGCTTCCACGCCACGCCTCAAGACCGGCCCCGCAAGGTGCGGCCGGGGCGTTCTCGCTTGTCGTCGGGTGGTTGACCTGGCCTGCGTCAGTGGGCGGGCCAGTGCAGCCTTCATGCGGGGATGCCGAGTCGGCTCTGTCTCCTTTCGATGCGGTTCGGCCCAAGGCGTCCTTGTGTTGTTGTGAATCCTGGCGGTGGCGCGGCTGCGCCTCGGGCTTCATGGCTGCAACCGTCCGGCGAAAACAATTTCCCCTGCGCTGCGCGCATTCCTCGCGGGCCAAATTCTTTTCGCCTCCCGGCTCTCCACTGCGTTGCGACCGCAAGCGGTGCAGCCCGCCCGTCCCCCGCCGGCCGGATCACAACAAGGACGCGATGGGCGCGAACCTTGTTCCACCAAAAGGAGTTTCATCATGGCCAACATCGGCAGCTTCACCGCAGACAAAGACGGCTTCACCGGCACGCTTCGCACCCTGATGCTCAACGTCAAGGTCAAACTGGTGCCCAACGACAAGGGCGACAACGAGAAGGCTCCGGACTTCCGCCTGCAGGCCGCCAGTCACGACATCGGCGCGGCGTGGAAGAAGACCAGCGAGGCCGGGCGCGAGTACATCTCCGTGACCCTTGACGATCCTTCGTTCCCGGCCACGGTCTACGCCCGCCTGATCGAAGGTGAGAACGGCACGCACGACCTGATCTGGTCGCGCAGCAAACCCCAGGCGGCCTGACGGCCGCCAGCGCCCCGCCCGCTGCGGCGGGGCGCTGTACTGCGTGGATCAGCAGACTGGAAGGCTTGGCTCTTCCAGCTTCGTGATAGTGGTGGTCGGGCAGCATCACCATGACCTCATGGTGCCAGGGCGGATGCTGGGCGATTCGGCGCACTGCGCCGACCGGGCTTTGCGGGCTGCGCCCCATGCCGACTTCGCCGTCATGGCCATTCGGCTTCAATCCCTATCGCAGCTTCGCGCCGATGGCGCTGCGCGCTGCGCTTACCTCCGGGGGAAAGCTCTGCGGCCTATCCCCGCCGCGCGATGCTTGGCGCCCCTGCAGTCCCCGAACCGGCGGCGCCGGATCGGCCACGCCAGCGATGACGCACGCTATGGCGTGTCACTCTTCTTCGCCACAGTCTCCAACTCCTGGCGCACCTGCACCAGAAGCTGATCGACCTGCTGCAGGTCGCCGCCGGCATAGGCCAGCGTCAGCAGCGTGAGCGGATGAATCTCCATGACCTCGCACAGCTCGGCCAGCTTGTTCAAGGTAGGGCTTTTGAGGTCGCGCTCCAGCGTGCTCATGTAGGTGCGGCTGGACACGTCCGAGAACGCTTCCTGGCTCAAACCACGTGCTTTCCTGATGGTCTTTAGTGCCTCCGACAATGTATGTTTCGCTGCCAACCCTGGATCTCCCCAAAATCCAAGATGACAGCCGATTGCGCCCTATAGGACTACAATCTATAGTGTTCAACTATGCCCGCCTGCCGCTTTCGTGCTTTTACGGAAATCCGTATCTGCGGCTTCTCACAGAGGCGCAAAGCCGCATCCGTACCTTTCCACAAACCCGCCGATGCGGTTTTGCGCTTTCACGCTTCGGCGGTTCTGTGCGAATGAGGGGACGCCCATGAACCAGCTCATCACCGAGGACGAGCGCAAGCAACTGCTGGAACACGGCCGGGTCCTGGCCGCTGGCTTGGCCAATGACCCGTTGCCCGTGGTGCGGTTGTTCACGCCAGATGCGCACGCCACCTGGCTGCTGACCTCGCTCGATCCCGTCGATGGGGACACGGCCTACGGCCTGATCGACCTGGGAATCAGCATGCCCGAGTTGGGGACGGTGAAACTTTCCGACCTGGCGACCATCGTCGGGCCACGCCAGCAACCCGTCATGCGGGACCGGTATTTCCGGGCGGTGCGCCCGTTGTCGGAGTACCTGCGGCTGGCTCAGGAGAACGGTTCCGTCCTCGATTGAGCCGTGCGCGCCGAAGCCAAGCCGGGCGCATTGAGGCTATTTTGGTCTTGCTCCAGACCCATCAGGTCTTAGTCCGCACTGTTGCACCAAACCAGTGCCACCCTGACGCAAACGGTCATGACGCCAGCCGTGCCATCGGGCACGGTGGATAGCGCAGGAGGCGCGCATTTCCTCGCGCGCCACCGTCGCATTCAGACGATCCATGCAATCCATCGGATGCCTTTCGTCTTGACACGCAAGTTACTAATCTACCAGCTTATTCACGATTGGATGCTAGTTCGATGCGGTGACGTTTGCGTGTGAAACCGGTGACGGCCGTCCTGCTCTACGGGAGTTTGCGTCATGGCCGAACCGCACCACCTCGCGCACTGGTATCCGACTGCCGCCTACCTCTACGTGCTGTGCCTGGATACGCTGGCACTGGCCTGGGAGTATCTGCGCCGCCATCCCGATTACCGGCTTGACTGGCTGCACCGTGCGCGCCGCCTCGATGCTGCGCATCGCTGGGGCTTGCGTCTGCTGGAAGACCCGGCCCTGGATGCGCGTGACGCGCATCCGGCCTGGCTCCCCGGCCATGAGGCCGTGGTGCAGCTCCACCCGGATGCCGATCCGCCGCCTGACGCTGCGGCCTTCGCCTTCTGGTGCATCCCCGGTCACAAGCAACTGTTGCATGACGGCAAGGGCCTGGCGCTGATCGCGCGCAGTTCAGGCCATTGCCTGCGCTATGCGCTGGCGCCTAGCCTGGAGGACGGCATGGCCATGGCTTACGCCCACCGCGGTCGCGGCACCACGCATGTGCCCGACACGCCTGCGCCAATGGCGCGGCCCAGGCCACCGCCTGCGGCGCTGCTGGAGCTACACACCCTGCAGGCGCTCGACGCCACCCTCGCGGGCGCGTCCTTGCGTGACGTGGCCGAGGGCTTGTTCGGCGTCGATGCCGCGGCCGGCTGGTACAGCGACGGCGGCCTGCGTTCCAAGGTTCGCCGCCTGGTACGGCGCGGCGATGCGTTGATGCGCGGCGGCTATCGCCGCCTAGCACAACTGCCGCCGCTTGAGAAGGGTCGTTTTGAAGAGAGCGCAAAACGACCCTGAGCAAGAGGGCTTCGTTTTCTGAGACTGCCTCCATCCGGTTGCGCTGTGTGGCCGGAGCCCTGCAACCGATGGAGGTTCTCACCATGCGTCCTGCTCCCTTGCGGCCTGCCGCCGCTCCCATTGCTTCCGCTGCGCAGCCGCAGCGCTATCTCACCAACGACGAAGCCGCCGACTACCTGCGGCTGTCGCCGCGCACGCTGGAGAAGCAGCGCGTGCTTGGTGGCGGCCCCAAGTTCCGCAAGTTCGGCCGCCGCGTCATGTACGCCGTGGCCGACCTCGATGCCTGGGCCGCCGAGCGCAGCTTCGAGAGCACGTCCGATCCCGAGTACGCCGAGCAGCACTCGGCGGACAGCCGTGCGCGCTGATCGCTGGCGCGCGGGTGGCCTTCGCCATGTCCAGCCCTGCGCTGCCGTCCCGGCAGCGGCCCGTGCCGGAGCGCGAACAGCTCGACCTGTTCCGCGCCCTGCCGGGCGACATGGCGCCGCGCGACAGCCAGGACTTGATGGCCTTTCCGTTCTTCTCGCTGGCGAAGTCGCGGCGCACGGCGCCGATCGACTTCCGCGCCAGCGGCATCACGATCCGAGTGGAGGGCACGCAGGAGCACGGCATCGCCACGATCTGGGACGCGGACGTGCTGATCTGGGCTGCCTCGCAGATCGTGGAGGCGCGCGACGCGGGCTTAAGCCCGTCGCGGCTGATGCAGGCCACGCCCTACGAGATCCTGCGCTTCATCGGGCGCGGTACGTCGCTGCGCGACTACCAGCGCCTCAAGGCCGCGCTGGATCGCCTGCAGTCCACCACGGTGGCCACGTCGATCCGCGAGACCACGGGAAGACGGCTGCACCGCTTCTCGTGGATCAACGAGTGGAAGGAGCTGGCCGATGCGATGGGCACGCCCTTGGGGCTGGAGCTGATCCTGCCGGACTGGTTTTATGCGGGTGTCATGGATGCCGCGCTGGTGCTGACCATCGACCCGGCATATTTCCGGCTCACGGGTGGCATCGAGCGGTGGCTGTACCGACTGGTGCGCAAGCACGGCGGGCGACAGCCGGGCGGCTGGCAATTCGACTTCCGGCACCTGTATCGGAAATCGGGCAGCGCCACGCGCTTCTCGGACTTCGCCTACGACCTGCGCGCGCTGGTCGCGCGGCAGTCGATGCCCGGCTACGTCCTGGGCATCGAGCGAATGCCGGACAACAGCGCCGAACTGCTGACCTTTCGGCCCGTGCCGTTCACGGCACGGGGATAAACGGTGCGTTGCCTGTGGACGGACTCGTGCTATCAGGAGTACGAGGTATCGTGCTATTGGGAGTACGGCTATCGTGCTATCAGGAGTACGGATCGGCCGCAAAGCCAATAACGGCGCGGGTTTCAGCCTCTCCTAACTTCCCTAACTTAAATTCTCTAACTGATAGTAGAAGCGCCGCGCCACGGTGGATAACCGCCACGCGGCACGAAGCGCAGCAGCAACAGCCCGGCTTTCCAGCAAGGAGGGCCAGGCCATGATCGTCGCTCTGCTCAACCAGAAAGGCGGCGTGGGCAAGACCACGCTCGCTACGCACATTGCCGGCGAGCTGGCGATGCGCGGCCAGCACGTCGTTCTGCTGGACGCCGACCCGCAGGGTTCATCGCTCGACTGGACACAGCGCAGAAGCCAGCAAGGCTTGCCACGGCTGTTCAGCGCCGTGGGCCTCGCACGCGAAACGCTGCATCAGGAGGCCCCAGAACTCGCCCGCCGAGCCGATCACGTCGTCATCGACGGGCCGCCGCGCATCGCCGCCTTGGCGCGCTCCGCGCTGCTGGCGGCCGAGCGCGTGCTGATCCCCGTGCAGCCCAGCCCCTACGACCTGTGGGCCAGCGTCGAGATGGTGGCGCTGATCCGCGAGGCGCAAGTCTTCCGGCCTGCGCTGCGCGCGGCCTTCGTCATCAACCGGCGCGTCAGCACCACCGTGATCGGGCGCGAAGCGCGCCAGGCGCTCGCCGACCAGCCGCTTCCTGCGCTGCGCGCGGAAGTGCGCCAGCGCATCGTGTTTGCCGACAGCGTGGCCGCTGGCCGGCTCGCCCGCGAGACGGCGCCGGACAGTGCCGCTGCGCGCGAAATCACCGCGCTGGTGGACGAACTGCTGCGGTGGCCGGCATGACAGCGAAGCTGCCGCCAAACAGCAAACGCGCGGCCAAGCGCGTCGGCATCGGCGCGCGCCCACCCACGAATCCGCACGCCGAGGCGTGGATTCGCCAGGGCGACGGCGATGCACTCAACAAGGGCGACACCTACACGGCTCGCCTGACCCTCGACATCACGCCCGCGATGCGGGCGCGCATCAAGGTTTCGGCCTTCACGCAGGGCGTGACGGTGGTCGACTTGCTGCGCGGCCTGTTGGACAGAGAGTTTCCAGAACACCATAGGGAGAACACCCCATGACTGCATCCGCTTCGCCTGTCGCTGGCGCGGCCACGACTGCGCTCGCAGCACTTTCCGGCCAGCCTGCCAGCGCGCCGCTGACGCGCGTGGCGCTGGCTTACATCGAACCGCGCTTCAAGCTCTACCTGCGCTTTGGCGAACCCGCGCGCACGCTGCGGCTCGACCGTTGGCGCAGTCTCGCCATGTTCATGCCGAACGCCGTGCTCTGCCGCATCCGTTGGCAGGCCAACGACTACGGCACGATCCGCTGGCAGCTCATGGTGATGCAGACTTGCCCGCCGCTGGACACGGCGCAGCGCCTCCCCGGCGTGCAGCCGGGCGCGCGCCTGCTGCTGCACGCCGAGGGCGAGAATCAGGTGCGCGCCGTGCTGGAGCGCATCGACGCCATCGAGGCGCTGGGTATTGCTCCCGCTACTGCCTCGTCCGCGTACTGGCGCACGCTCGCGAACCGGCTCGCGGCGCGCTTGCCTCTGCCCGAATACACCGCCGAGCGGCACGCTGCCTGGTTGACCGGGAGGGCGCTGTCATGACCGCCGTTTCTACTGCCGGCACCGCGCCGTGTCCGCGCTCACGCCTGCGCGCTCACCTCGTACTGGCGGGCCTGTCCGCCTGCGGCCTCGCTGCGTTGGCCTGGGCGTCCTTCGTGCATCCGCTACCGCGCCTGATCTACAACCCGTCCGACAGCGTGGCGATTGGCTGGTATCGCGTGGAACCGCTCCACCAGCGCACCGACTCGCTGCCCCGGCCTTTGTCCGTTGGCAGCATCGTCGTGACCACGTTGCCGGCGGACACCGCCGCGCTGGCTGCGCAGCGCCGCTACCTGCCGGCGCGCGTGCCGCTGCTCAAGCGCGTGGGCGCCATCGCACCGCAAACTGTGTGCGTTTTCGATGCGCTGGTCTGGATCGATGGCGTGCCGGTGGCCGGCGTGCTGGCCGCCGACCGGCTGGGCCGTCCGCTGCCTTCCTGGCGACAATGCCGCCAGCTCCGGCCTGGCGAACTGTTCCTCTTGAGCGCGATCAACCCGGCGTCGTTCGACAGCCGGTATTTCGGGCCGGTCAGCACAGCCGCCGTGATCGGCGTTGCGCGTCCGGTCTGGCTGGAGTCACGCCCATGATCGCCGACGATTCGCTGCACGTTGCCGTGCATCTTGTCGTGCCATCGGGCGTGTCGTTCTGCTGTTCGTCGCCGTGTCGTCGCGCGTGCAGTGCGGGTGCATTCGCACCGCACTTCGCGCTGCCTTCCCATGTGCAGGTGTCTTGCCTAGAACGCGCCCGGCCTGCGGCCTTCATCGCGCTGGTTCGCGCGTTCGCCGGCGTGCTGGCTGCTCGTGCAGCAGCGCCGCCGGGCCGCCGCTGCCCGGAGCGCCAGCGAGGGGCAAAGGCGGAAGGCAAGACAAAAGGACGCGGCACCGGGCCGCGTCGAAAGCCTGTCTGCACGTGGGGGTAGCGCGGCACGCAGCGGCTTCGCCGCCGTGCCGCATGGGGCGCGAAGCCCGCGCCGATGCGGGCATGTCCGCGTGCTTCGCACGCCCGGACACGCCAGAGCTTGCAGGGAGCGCAGCCATGACCGACCGCCGCGACGACGATTTCCGCATCCGCCCGACCCCTCCAAAGGCCCCGAAGAGCCGGGGCCAGAGCTTCATCACCAAGGTGCTCCAGCAGACCGGCAAGGCCAGCAGCGGCAAGTCTTCGGTGCGCAGCTCGGCATCGGCTGGCGGCGGGAAAACCACCGGCCAGCGGCCCGGCTCGCGCTTGGGGCGCGGCCATACGACGGCGCGGTTTGCGGGCGCGAAGCTCACGCCCACGTCGCGGCGCGTGACCATCAAGACGCTGTTGGTGAACCAGCGCCAAGCCAGCCCGCAATCGCTCGCCAAGCACCTGCGTTACATCGAGCGCGACGGTGTGGGCCGCGACGGCGAACCAGGCCGGGCCTATGGGCCACAGACCGACGAAGCCGATCTCGATGCCTTCAAGGAACGCTGCGCCGATGACCGGCACCATTTCCGCTTCATCCTCTCGCCCGAGGACGGGGCTGAGCTGGAAGACCTGCGCACCTACACCCGGCACCTGATGGGCCGTATGGAGGCCGACTTGGGCACGCAGCTGGAATGGGTTGCCGTCGATCACTGGAACACCGACAACCCGCACACCCACCTCGTTGTGCGCGGGCGCGACGACACGGGCAAAGATCTCATCATCGCGGGCGACTACATCGCCGATGGGTTTCGGCATCGCGCGGCCGAGCTGGCGACCGAATGGCTTGGGCCGCGCACCGAGCTGGAAATCGAGCAGACCTTGCAACGTGAGGTGGAGCAGGAGCGGTGGACGAGTCTGGATCGCACGCTACAACGCGAGGCCGGCGACGATGGTCGGGTGCATATCGAACGCTTCAACGAACCTCCGTTGCAACGCCAGCGGCAATTCCTGGTGGGCCGCTTGCAATGCTTACAGCGCATGGGCCTGGCCGATGAAATGCAGCCTGGCACTTGGGCCGTTCACGCCGACGCTGAAAAGACCTTGCGCGCCTTGGGCGAGCGCGGCGACATCATCCGTACCATGCAGCGGGCCATGAACGGCGAGCCACGCGAGCTGGCGGTTTTCGAGCCGGGCGATGATGGCCGTACCATCGTCGGCCGCGTGGCCGCGAAGGGACTCGTCGACGAGTTGCGCGACCGGGGCTATCTGGTCATCGACGGGGTGGACGGCAAGACTCACTACGTCGCGCTCAACGCCCGTGACGAGCAGGCAAACTATCCGACGGGCGCCGTAGTTGAAGTGAAAGGGTCGGCGGACGTGCGTGCGGCCGACCGCAACATCGCCGCGCTGGCGAGCGATGGCCTGTACCGCGCCGATCATCACCTCGCCATCGCGCAGGGTCAGGCCGTGCGGGGCCGCGATCCGCAGGAAGTTGTTGCCGCGCACGTACGGCGGCTGGAAGTTCTGCGCCGGGCGGGCATCGTGGAGCGCGCGGCCGAGGGCTTATGGAAAGTGCCTGATGACCTGACCGAACGCGGTCGCCAGCACGACGCGCAGCGGATGGGCGGAGTGGCCGTGGAGTTGAAATCGCACCTGCCCATCGAGCGGCAGGCGCGCGTGATCGGCGCCACTTGGCTCGATCAGCAATTGCTCGGCGGTGGCTCAGGGCTGGGCGACCTAGGCTTTGGCGGCGAGGCCAAGCAGGCAATGCAACAGCGCGCCGACTTCCTGGCCGAACAGGGGCTGGCCGAACGGCGTGGACAGCGCGTGATCCTCGCCCGGAACCTGCTGGGCACGCTACGTAATCGGGAACTGGCGCAGGCCGGCAAGGACATTTCCGCCGACACTGGTATGGAACATCGTCCCGTGGCCGACGGCCAGCGCGTGGCCGGCATCTATCGGCGCAGTGTGATGCTGGCCAGCGGGCGCTTTGCCATGCTCGATGACGGTATGGGGTTCAGCTTGGTGCCCTGGAAGCCAGTAATCGAAAACCGGCTGGGGCAGCACATCGCTGCGAACTTGCGCGGCGGGCGGGCAGACTGGGTGGTCGGACGAACTCAAGGGAGATGACCAGGTCGCAGGCGAAATCACGGATCTGAGATTGGTGATCGTTTCGGGCGTTCAATGGACTTTCGGGGTACTTGATTTTCTTGTTTTTTCTGCGGCGCACCTAATTCAAACAGGCGGACGTGTTGAAACCATGAGAGCGTGGGCGGTTTGCTGAAGATCGATTCAGTACGCCCCAGCTTTTGCGCGAGGGGCGCAGCATCCGTGTCTACATTCATGTCGGTGATGTTGTGTATCACAGACATTCCATTGACTGATATAGCCTGGTAGCGAATGATCCGTATCCAGACGCGAGGTACGGTTTTTCTCCGACATAAGGCCCGTCATCGCGTCCAGAAAAGCACGCGGCGTGGCATCGCCAGCGCGCCGTGCACCCACAGCACAACAAAGGAGACGCCCATGCATGAATGCCCCGTCACCGTCTTTCCACAGCAGATCCGCTGGGAAACCGACGGCACCAGCCGCATCCCGTTTCAGGCCTACACCGACGAGATCCTGTATCGCAAGGAACTGGACCGGCTCTTCTACCGCAACCATTGGAACTACGTTGGCCTGGAGGCCGAGATCCCCAACCCCGGCGACTTCAAGCGCACGGTCATCGGCGAGCGCTCGGTGCTGCTGGTGCGCGACAAGGACGGTTCGATCCATGTCGTCGAGAACGTCTGTGCGCATCGGGGCATGGCCTTCTGCCGCGAGAGGCATGGCAACCGCGAAAGCCTGACCTGCCCCTACCACCAGTGGAACTACACACTGTCTGGCGATTTGCAGGGCGTGCCGTTTCGCCGCGGCGTGAAGCAGGATGGCAAGGTCAACGGTGGCATGCCGGCAGACTTCAATCCAGCCGACCACGGTCTGACCAAGCTCAAGGTGGCCACGCGAGGCGGTGTTGTCTTCGCGTCTTTCGACCATGACGTGGAGTCGCTGGAGGACTTCCTCGGTCCGGTGATCCTCGGCTACTTCGATCGCCTGTTCAACGGCCGCAAGCTCAGGATCCTGGGCTACAACCGCCAGCGCATCCCCGGCAACTGGAAGCTGATGCAGGAGAACATCAAGGATCCGTACCACCCGGGCCTGCTGCACACCTGGTTCGTCACCTTCGGGCTTTGGCGCGCCGACAACAAGTCGCAGATGCTGATGGACGCGCGCCATCGCCACGCCGCCATGGTCTCCAGGCGCGGCGCCTCCGGCAAGGCCGAGCAGGTCACGCAGGTATCCAGCTTCAAGGACAGTATGCAGCTCCATGACGCACGCTTTCTGGACATCGTCCACGAGGACTGGTGGGGCGAGCCGACGGCGGTGATGATGACCGTGTTCCCGAGCGTTATCTTCCAGCAGCAAGTCAACAGCGTCTCCACGCGCCATATCCAGCCCGACGGGCATGGCGCCTTCGATTTCGTCTGGACGCATTTCGGCTTCGAGGACGACAACGAGGAGATGACACAGCGCCGCCTGCGCCAAGCCAATCTGTTCGGCCCGGCCGGCTTCGTCTCGGCCGACGACGGCGAGGTCATCGAATGGTCGCAGGAAGGCTTCGAGACCAAGCCCAGCCACCGCACGCTGGCCGAGCTGGGCGGGCGCGAGGTGGGCGACACCGACCACATGGTCACCGAGACGCTGATCCGGGGCATGTATGAATATTGGCGCACGGTGATGGAGGCTTGATCATGCAGTTCCCCCACTATTTCGAGCTGACCCAGCTCTATGCCCGCTATGCTGCCACGCTCGACGCCGCCGACTGGGAAGCCTGGCCCGAGTTCTTCACCGAAGCCTGCGTCTACAAGCTGCAGCCGCGCGAAAACCATGAACGCGGCTTTCCGCTGGCCACGCTGGCCTTCGATAGCAAGGGCATGCTCAAGGACCGCGTCTACGGCATCCGCGAGACGCTGTTCCACGATCCCTACTACCAGCGCCATGTGGTCGGCGCGCCCATCGTGCACCGGGTGGATGCGGACGGCCGCATCCACAGCGAGGCCAACTATGCGGTGCTGCGCACCCGACTGTCCAAGGAATCCACGGTGTTCAATGTGGGCCGCTACCTCGACGAAGTGGTGCGCACGCCCGAGGGCCTCAAATTCGCCAGCCGCCTCGTGGTCTACGACAGCGAGATGATCCCCAATTCGCTCATCTACCCGATCTGAAAGCACTGCCATGACGACCGACAACCTGAATTGGACGGATGCCGCCGCGCGGGACGAGGTGCCCGAGGGCGATGTGATCGGCGTGGCCGTCGCGGGCCACGATATCGCGCTGTACGAGGTCGGGGGCGAGGTATTCGCCACCGACAACCTCTGCACCCACGGCCATGCGCGGCTGTGCGACGGCTTTCTGGAAGGGCACGAAATCGAATGCCCGCTGCACCAGGGCAAGTTCGACGTGCGCAACGGCCGGCCGACCTGTGCGCCCGTGACCGAGGCCGTGCGCAGCTACCCCGTGAAAATCGAGGGCGGCCGCGTCTGGCTGGCCCTCGACTGAACGCCGCCCACCACCCACAAGGAGACCCGCATGAACGCTGAGCGACCTGCGGTCGCGGCTGCCGCATGCCCGATCGCCACCATCGTGATCGTCGGCGCCGGCCAGGCCGGCGGCTGGGCCGCCCATGGCTTGCGCCAGGAAGGCTTTGCCGGCCGCATCGTGCTGATCGGCGATGAGGCCCATGCGCCGTACGAGCGCCCGCCGCTGTCCAAGGCCGTGCTGGCCGGCGAGGCCTTGCCGGACAGCACCCGGCTGATGCCGCCGCAGGCCTTCGAGGCGCTGGCGCTCGACTGGCGCCCCGGCGCCACGGTCCGCCGCATCGACCGCGCTGCTCGGCATGTCGTGCTGGCCGGCGGCGAGCGGCTGGCCTACGACAAGCTGATCCTGTGCACCGGCGGGCGCGCGCGCACCCTGCCGCTGCCTGGCGCCGATGCCGCCGCCATCCATACGCTGCGCACCATCGACGACGCGCTGGCGCTGGCGCCGCTGCTCGCCCCAGGGCGCAGCGTGGCGGTGGTCGGCGGTGGCTGGATCGGGCTGGAAGTGGCGGCCACGGCGCGCAAGAAAGGCGCCGCGGTCGTGGTGCTCGAAACACAGACACGCCTGTGCGAACGCACGGTGCCACCCGAGGTGTCCGCGCACCTGCTGGCGCTGCACCGCGCGCAGGGCACCGAGGTGCTGCTCGGGGCCAGGGTTGCGGGCTTTGCGGCCAATGCCGATGGGCGCGCACAAGTCCTGCTGGCCGATGGCGGCGCACTGCGCTGCGACACCATCGTGCTGGGCGTGGGCCTGGTCCCGAACGATGAGCTGGCGCGGGACGCGGGGCTGGCCTGCGACGGCGGCGTCATCGTCGATGCGCGCTGCCAGACCTCCGATCCCGACATCCTGGCCGCCGGCGACGTGGCCGTCGCGCCCAACCCCTGGGCCGGGCGCCCGTTGCGGCTGGAGTCGTGGCAGAACGCACAGGAACAAGGCATTGCCGCCGCGCGCTCAGCCCTCGGCATGAAGGTCGATTACCAGCCGCTGCCCTGGTTCTGGTCCGATCAGTACGGCATGAATCTGCAGATCTATGGCCTGCCCAGGCCCGGACACCAGGTCGTCACCCGCGGCGACCCAGGCGCGGGCAGCGGCCTGCTGCTCTATCTGGCGGGCGACGTGATCGAAGCCGCCATCGGCATCAACGCCGCGCGCGATCTGCGCTTTGCGCGCCGGCTGATCGAGCAGCGCAAGAACGTCGATGCGGCCCGCCTGGCCGACTTGGGCACGCCGTTGGCCAAGCTCTGACGGCACGGCCACCCGTTGCAAGAAATTCAAGGAGACAAAGCCATGCGTCACATCGACGTTCACCAACTCGCGGACGATGCCCGCTTCAACCGCTTCCACGGCCTCGTGCTGTTCTGGTGCGCCCTGATCATCATTTTCGATGGCTATGACCTGGCGGTGGTCGGCATCGCACTGCCCTCCATCATGAAAGACCTGGGCGTGGACCCGACGCAAGCCGGCCTCATGGTCAGCTCGTCCCTGTTTGGCATGGCCTTTGGCGCCGTCTTCCTGGGCGCGGTAGCCGACCGCATCGGCCGGCGCTGGTCCATCGTCATCTGCATCACCTTGTTCAGCCTGTTCACGGCGGCGGCGGGCCTGACGCGCGATCCGCTGCTGTTCGCCGCCTCGCGCTTCCTGGCCGGCCTGGGTATCGGCGGCGTCATGCCCAACGTGGTCGCCCATATGACCGAGTACGCGCCTAAGAAGGTGCGCGCCACGCTGGTCACGCTGATGTTCAGCGGCTACGCCGTCGGCGGCATTCTGGCGGCGCTTCTGGGCAAAGGGCTGATCGAGAGCTACGGCTGGCAGTCGGTATTCTTCGCCGCCGCGCTGCCGATGCTGCTGATCCCCTTCATCCTGAAGTCGCTGCCCGAGTCCATGCCCTTCCTTCTGGCCAAGGGCCGGCACGAGGAGCTCAAGCGCATCGCCGCACGCATCGAGCCCGGCTACCAGCCGCAGGACTCTGACCATCTCACCGTGCCGGCGCGCGACAAGGCACAGGGCGCGCCCACGCGGCAACTGTTCGCCGAGGGCCGAAGCTGGAGCACTCTGATGTTCTGGATAGCCTTCTTCATGTGCCTGTTCATGGTTTATGCGCTGAGTTCCTGGCTGACCAAGCTGATGGCCGGTGCTGGCTACAGCTTAGGCTCGGCGCTGACTTTCGTGTTGGTTCTCAACGTCGGTGCGATCGTCGGCGCGGTGGGCGGCGGCTGGCTGGCTGACCGCTTTCACATCAAGACCGTATTGGCGTCCATGTACGCGCTGGCTGCGGTGTCTGTCAGCCTGCTGGGTTTTGCCATGCCGCAGGAACTGTTGTTCATCGTGATCGCCCTTGCAGGGGCCTCAACCATTGGCACACAGATCGTAGCCAACGCCTACACCGGGCAGTTTTATCCGATGGCGATCCGTTCCACCGGTCTGGGCTTTGCGCTGGGCATCGGCCGCGGTGGCGCGATCCTGGCGCCCATCGTCATCGGTGTGTTGGTCAGCCTACAACTGCCTCTGCAGCAGAACTTCTTTGCCATCGCCATCCCCGGCGCCATCGGCATGTTGGCCGTGCTGCTGATCGACCACGGCAAGTCCGCATCGGTACAGCATGCAGCCCGTGAGGCCGCAGCCCGAAACGCGCGCGCCGCCAACGCCGGATCCCTCATCCCACCCCCTAAACCTTAAAGGAAAACTCCATGACCACCACATACCTTTGGACCCCGCCTCCTGTCTACTCACTGCCCGTGCGTGGCCGCAGCGAGCGCCTGCCGATCCAGCGCCTGTTCTTCGTCGGGCGCAACTATCACGCGCATGCGGTCGAGATGGGCCGTCCGGTCGACAAGTCGGTCGAGGTGCCGTTCTACTTCACCAAGGCCCCGTCCACGCTCGTCGAATCCGGTGCCACCGTGGCCTACCCGCCCGGCACCAAGGACTATCACCACGAGATGGAGTTGGTGCTGGCCATCGGTGCGCCCGGCTTTCGCGTCAGCGAAGCCGATGCGCCCAGCCTCATCTACGGCTACGCCTGCGGTTTGGACATGACGCGTCGTGACTTGCAACTCGTGGCTCGCGAGAAGGGCCGCCCCTGGGACCTGGGCAAGGACGTGGAACAGTCGTCCATCGTCTCTGAGATTGTGCCCATGCCGAAAACGGTATTGAGCCAGGGAGACCTGTCCATGTCGGTCAACGGCAAAGTGCGGCAGAAGTCCGACCTGTCCAAGCTGATCTGGAATATCCCCGAACTGATCGCCGACCTGTCCAAGTTCTACCACCTGCTGCCCGGCGACCTGATCTTCACGGGAACGCCCGAGGGCGTCGGCCCGCTGCAGCCGGGCGACCGCATCGACGGCCAAATCGAAGGCGTGGGCGGGATTGTGCTGAACGTCGGTGCCGCCGAATGACCGTGAACTGAAACAAGAAGACCCCACCATGACCATCGATCTGACACCTTCCCCCGTGCGGCTGCACGCAGTCGCTGGCCGCGGGCAACCCGACCCGTCTCCCGCGTTGGAGCAGCTGTACCGCGGCTTCGAGCAGGAGCTGCTGGTGCCGCTGTGGACCGAGATCGGCGACCTGATGCCGAAGCACCCGAAGTCCAAGGCCGTCCCACATCTGTGGCGCTGGGACCGCCTGAAGGCGCTGGCTGCGCAGGCCGGCGAGATCGTGCCGGTGGGCCGTGGCGGCGAGCGTCGAGCCATCGCGCTGGCCAACCCGGCGCTCGGCGGCCGCCCCTTCGCCACGCCCACCCTGTGGGCGGCGATCCAATACCTGATGCCGGGCGAGGATGCACCGGAGCACCGCCACACGCAACACGCCTTTCGCTTTGTGGTGGAGGGGGAAGGCGTCTGGACGGTCGTCAATGGCGATGCGGTGCGCATGTCGCGTGGCGACTTCCTGCCGCAGGCCGGCTGGAACTGGCACGCCCACCACAACGCAGCCACCGCGCCCATGGCCTGGATCGATGGCTTGGACATCCCGTTCTCGTACTACACCGAAAGCCAGTTTTTCGAGGTGGGTCGCGAGAAGATCACGCCGGCTGAGCGCACCACGGCCGAGCGTTCGTACTCCGAGCGGCTGTGGGGCCATCCAGGCCTGCGTCCGGTCTCAAGCAAGTCGGCCTTGCCCGCCACGCCACTACTGGCCTACCGCTGGGTTGATACCGATCGAGCGCTGGCCGATCAACTCGCGCTGGAGGCCGAAGGCCAGGCCGGCACGGTGAGCCCCGGCCACGCGGCCGTGCGCTTCACTAACCCCTCAACAGGCGGCGATGTACTGCCGACAATGCGGACCGAAATGCACCGCGTGCGCGCAGGCGCTTCGACACTGACGCATCGCGAAGTGGGCTCGTCGGTGTTCCAGGTTTTTGATGGCGGTGGCACTGTCACCGTGGGTGAAAACACCTGGGAGGTGACGCGAGGTGATCTGTTCGTGGTGCCGTCGTGGCAGCCGTTCACGGCAAGGGCGTCGGACGCCACGGCGCTGGACTTGTTCCGCTTCAGCGACGCGCCGATCTTCGAGGCGCTCCACGCGCACCGCAGCCAGGTGCTTGGTTGAGCGTGCAGAGCGCATGCAAATCACGCCCCTCTAATCCCATCCACACCGTTCCAGAAAGCCACCGCCATGCCTGACTATATCTGTTCACGTTCCATCGCCCGCGCGCTTGCGATGTGCGCGTTCGCCTTCGCAGTTGCGGCGCACCTGCCCGCCGCCGTGGCTCAGACCTACCCGATCAAGCCGGTGCGCTCGGTAGCACCGTACTCGCCGGGGAGTGGCCCCGACGCAGTAATGCGCATCCTCGGCGAGCGCTTGTCTCGCAACTGGGGGGCAGCAGCTCGTCATCGACAACAAGCCAGGTGCCAACGGCTTCATCGCGATCGGTGACGCCAAGCGCGCAGCGCCCGATGGCTACACGGTGCTTCAGGTGGATAACACCCACATGGCTTTGCAGCCGCATCTGTTCAAGCAACTGCCCTATGATCCAGTGAAGGACTTCGAACCGGTCGCACCTGTCTATTTCACGAACTTCTTTGTCGTCGTGGCCGCCAATTCGCCGTGGAAGGATGTAGGCGATTTGATCAAGGCGGCTAAGACGGCGCCTGGTGACATCACCTATGGCTCCTGGGGCATCGGCAGCGTAGCCCACGTCGGCGCAACGATGCTCGAAGCAGCAACTGACACGAAGATGACGCATGTGCCTTTCAAGGACATGGGCAACGTATACACCTCGGTCGCTACGGGTGACATCAAGTGGGCCTTCGGTACGGCGGCGACCGCCGGGCCGATGTTCCAGGCGAAGAAGGTCAAGTTCCTGGCGTTCGCCGCACCCAGGCGGCTGCCGGGTTACGCCGATGTCCCGACGGTCAGCGAGGCGGGCGGCCCGGCTGGATTCGAGGTGAAGACTTGGGTCGGCCTGTTCGCGCCCACTGGTACGCCGAAGGCGACAATCGACAAGCTCAACGCCGACGTCGGCAAGGTGCTGGCGACCGCCGAGGTTAAGGATCGCTTGGCTACCTTCGGCTTCGAGCCTTACATCGGCCCGCCGAGTGAACTCACCAAGGCCATGGAACGCGATTCGCGCATGTTCAGCGACGTCGTCAAACGCGCCAAGATCTCTCTGGACTGATGGACCTGTGACCATGAAGCTCTACACCTTCTTTCGCAGCGGCACCTCGCACCGCCTGCG
The DNA here is from genome assembly GCF_002261215.1 of Bordetella genomosp. 11. Lineage (NCBI taxonomy): Bacteria > Pseudomonadati > Pseudomonadota > Betaproteobacteria > Burkholderiales > Alcaligenaceae > Bordetella > Bordetella genomosp. 11. The sequence goes on from NZ_NEVS01000004.1 coordinate 4,260,990, forward strand.
CATCGCGCTGAACCTGAAGGGCCTCCGCTACGAGCAGGTCGCAATCGACCTGCGGCGCGAGGAGCATCTTGCCGACGCCTTCAAGGCCATCAACCCGCAGCAGTTCGTGCCCGTGCTCGAAGCCGATGGCCACCGCATGACACAGTCGCCGGCCATCATCGAGTGGCTCGAAGAGCGACATCCGAACCCACCGCTGCTGCCCGTCGATGCTGGCGAGCGAGCACACGTGCGTGCTCTCGCGGCCATCGTGGGCTGCGACATCCACCCGGTGAACAACCGGCGCATCCTGGAGGCGCTGCGCCATCGCTTCGGAGCGGACGAGGCGGTGGTCAACGACTGGTGCGGCACCTGGATCAGCGCGGGCTTCGACGCCATCGAGGCGCTGCTGGCGGCCGATACGCGGCGGGGTGACTTCTGCTTCGGCAACAGCCCCACGCTGGCCGATGTCTACCTGGTGCCGCAGGTCGAGAGTGCACGCCGCTTCAAGATGGACATCGGGCGCTGGCCGCTGGTGCAGGCGGTCGATGCAGCCTGTGCGCAAATGGAGGCGTTTCGCAAGGCGTCCCCAGGGGTGCAGCCGGACGCTGGCTGAGGGCTAAAAAGCTCTCAGTCTCCCTGCATGTAGAACGCCTCGGCATAGATGTGCGCCGCTTCCATGCCTTTGCTGCGCATCACCACCATAGCGGTTTCCACCATCGGTGGTGAGCCACGCAGGTAAGCGCGCCATCCGTGCAGGCTGGTATGGTCTTGGGCAATCGCCTGAGTAACCAGGCCCCGGCGCTGCGTCGCCGAGTTCGCGCCTGATGCGACGACCACATGAACCTTCAGCGCGGGATACGCTCGCTGTAGATCGGAGAGCCAATCCATGCCGTATAGCTCGCGCGGTGACCGCACGCCGAAATACAGATGGACCGGATTGAGCATCTTGGCCGCAACGGCGCCGCGGACTATCGATAGGATGGGTGCCAGTCCCGTGCCACCGGCCACGCACAGCGTCGGGGCGTCATGCTGGTGCCGCAGGTAGGCGGCACCCAGAGGACCACTGACTTTCACGACATCGCCAACGCGGAGGCTGTTAGCAACATAGCTGCTGACCCTGCCGTTGGGGATGTGCTGCACGTGGAACTCCAGCAGTTCGTCGTCGGAGATGCCGGCCATTGAATACGGTCGCGTGTGCGTCGGCGTGAACGCGATCTGCGCATACTGTCCAGGTGAGAACGCCATTGGCTTGGTAGGCTTAATCAACAACCGGATGATGTCTTGAGCGATCGGCGCGACGTTGACAACTGTGGCCTTAACGATGCGCGCGCGGTGCACTACCGCTTCGTTGGGCGCGGGTACCTCGATCGTGCACGGCTCGGTCAAATAGGTCTGGCATGCCAGGACGGTACTGTCCATGCCGTCTACGGGCCGTTGTTGCTCACGACCAACATCCAGCACCTCACCATCGAGTACACGGCACCGGCAGATTCCACAGCGTCCGGATAAACAGGAATACGACATCGGCACCTGCGCCGCGCGCAGCGCTTCGAGCAGGTTTGCACCTGGCGTGACTCTGATCACATGATTGAGAGGCTGAACGAGGATATCCATGAATGGTGGCCTGAAGGCACTGTCGCAGATTGTGCCAAATAATCACCATTTACAATAACATTCATTCTTCATATCATTCATAGTGATGGAGTGCGGCAATGGAACTGTCGGACATCGACTTGAACCTTTTGGTCTTGTTTCAGCAACTCATGGTGGAGCGGCGTGTATCCAAGGTGGCCGAAAACATGGGCCTAACTCAGCCCGCGGTCAGCAATGCGCTCGCCAAGATGCGCCGCATCTTCGGCGATGAGCTGTTTGTTCGCACGCCCAGCGGCATGGTGCCCACTTCGTTCGCAGAGCAACTGGGCGAGCCTGTGGGATATGCACTGGGTATGATCCACAGCAGCTTGAACCAGGGGACGCAGTTTGAACCTGCCAGTTTGAAGCGAACCGTCACGATCGGCATGACTGACATCGGCGAGATTGTCTTTCTGCCGGCGCTGATCGAGCGGCTGGGGCGCGAGGCGCCTGGCGTGGTACTGAACACCGTGCGGAACACCGCAGTGAACCTGCGCGACGACATGGAAGCCGGCAAGGTGGATCTGGCTATCGGGCTGCTTCCACAGTTGAAGGCCGGCTTCTTCCAGCGGCGCCTGTTTCGTCAGCGCTATGTGTGTCTGTTCCGACGCGGACATGCTCTGGACCGTCCGCGCCTGACGCTGGCTGACTACAAGACCGCCGAGCATCTGGTGATCGTGTCGGCTGGCACAGGACATGGCAAGGTGGACGAGCTGATCCAGAAAGCGGGCATCGAGCGTGTGGTGCGGTTGACGGTGCCGCACTTCGTGAGCGTGGGCCATATCCTGCAGCGCTCTGCGCTGGTCGCCACCGTGCCCGAGCGCCTGGCGCAGACGCTTACCGATCCGTTTGGCTTGACGCTACGCACGCATCCGGTCAAGCTGCCCGATGTGCCGATCAATGTGTTTTGGCATGCCAGGGTGCACCGTACGCCAGTCAACCAATGGCTGCGCGGCATGGTGTTCGAGTTGTTCGGGGCGGATACCACGCGCGAGTCTGCCGCAGCGTAAGACGAGCGCGCTGATGTCACCGTTTCCCGGATGCCCAGCGGGCGCGGGAGTCCGGTCGCTTGGCCACGATCTGAAGTCGGGGATCATGATGTGCGTGGCAATGCTTGCCATCACCGCGACAACCAACATCGTCAGTAGCACGACACGCGGCTGGATCCACCATCCCGGGATCCAACACGGCCACCTGTACGACGTTGGATGAGGTATTGATGCAACGCCATTCCTATCAAGAGACGGTAGACAGCGAACATCAGCCAACCGAACGAATGCGTACTCGAGATTTTCAAGGTGCTCGACACCTTGGACCCAAGCCTAGCCATCTTGGAGCCTCTGCAACCACCGAAGGCGTCGTGCACAGATGGGATCACGTGGGCGCGAGTGGCGCCCAACGATGCCGTCGCAGCAAGCCTGTCAGCGGTACCAACGCCATCAGCAGGCGCCGATTCCCATGCAGACCGAAGTTTGGGGCGCTCCAATTGAATCCGTATCTGCGAGTGCTCCGAACGCGGCGCACCGGTGACTTGTTGGCTCGCAGCATCGCGCCACCCGCCTGTGGCCAGGAGGTTTTTCCGTCAGATCGTCACGCACAGCCGCCCGAATCTAGTTGCGGGCATATCACCGTTGGTTATGGCCAAGGGAATTAGTTTCACTACCGACACAGAGCAGGCATCCCTAGACTGCGGCGCACACACACGAGCGCGTATCGACTCACGCAGACCACAGGACAAGCCTCCATGCGCCATAAGCCCAACTTCCTCCTGATCACTACCGACCAGCAGCGCGCCGACCACCTCGGCTGCTACGGCAACCAACAGGTACGCACCCCCCACCTCGACGCACTGGCAGGACGTGGAACACGCTTCGAACGCATGTACGTCGCAACGGGCGTGTGCATGGCGAATCGAGCGTCGTTAATGACTGGCCGCATGCCATCAGTGCATGGAACGCGCTGCAATGGCATTCCACTGGCACGCAATGCCACCACCTTCGTGGATTTGCTGCGCGACGACGGCTATCGAACCGGTCTGGTCGGCAAATGCCATCTTCAGAACATGACCGACATGCCGGCTGAAGCACCACGTGATCCGGTGCCCGATGGCATGCAGGCCCCCCAGGACGCGCATGCGGATGCCATTACCTCGCGCTGGAGCGAAGGCGGCTACGAACAGGAGATGGTTCGTCGCTGGCGCACCGACCCGACACACCGCGTGCAGACCCCCTACTACGGCTTCGATCACGTCGATCTATGCACGATGCATGGCGACATGGTCGAAGGCGACTATGCGCGCTGGCTGGGCGAGGTGGCTGGCGACATTGACCGCCTCCGTGGGCCTGGGAACGCGATTCCCGATGATCGGTATCCGGCACCACAGGCTTACCGCACGCGGGTGCCGGAGCACCAGTACCCCTCGGCTTGGGTAGGCGACAGGACCTTGGCGTTCCTGGACGACGCAGCGCGACGCGAGCAACCCTTCTTCTTGCATTGTTCCTTCGCCGACCCGCACCATCCCTTCACGCCCCCCGGCAAGTACTGGGATATGTATGACCCGGCGCAAATGGTTCTGCCGCGCTCCTTCTATCAAGCTGGCGACGACTCCTTTGCACCCGTGGCGACATTGCATCGCGAACGTGCAGAAAGAGTGGGGCGCATCCATTCGACAGTGAGCTTCGCAGCCCATGAACGTGAGGCAAAGGTTGCGCTGGCGTTGACCTACGGGATGATCACAATGATCGATGACGTCGTGGGCCGTATCTTCGCGCAGCTGAAGAACCTGGGGCTTGACGACAACACGATTGTGATCTTCACCAGCGACCACGGAGATTTCATGGGTGACCACGGTCTGCTACTGAAAGCGGCGCTGCACTACCAGAGTCTGGTACGCGTGCCCTTCATCTGGTCTGATCCAGGCACGATATCTTCGCAAGCCAAAGTCGATTCGACGCTGGCGCTGGCCTCAACCATCGATATACCCGCTACGATCCTGGCCAGGGCCGGCTTGGCCCCCTTCTACGGAATGCAAGGGCGAGATCTGCTGCCGGTGCTCTCAGAACACGGCAAGGCAGGCCGGGACGCCGTGTTGGTGGAGGAGGATGGCCATGCACCGACGTTCGGCCTCAAGGTACCCGTTCGTGCACGCACAGTCATCACCGATACCCATCGGCTCACGACCTACGACCAACCCTACTGGAGCGAGCTGTACGACCTGCGTAAGGATCCGGATGAGAGCGTCAACCTGATCGACGATCCGGCGCATGCCAGTGCGCGCGCCGCCCTGTTCGAGACACTGGCGCGCGAACTCATGCTGGCCGACGATCGATCTCCTTTTCCGATGGGACGCGCTTGACGGCGATCCTCACTCTATTGACCTCAGGAAACAAAGACATGTACGGAACGCACCTCAGTCGCCGCGGCCTGCTTTACGCAGCCGCCACGGCCATCACCACTGCGGCGCTGTCGCTTTTTTCCGCCACCGCAGCCGCGGCCGAATTTCCGAGCAAGGCCATTACGCTGATTGCCCCTACGGTCCCCGGTGGGGCAATGGATGCCGTGGCACGGCTGATCGCGCAGAGACTCGGTCCTCGGCTCGGCCAGTCTGTCGTCGTTGACAACCGGCCGGGGGTGGGAGGCACCCTGGGGGTCGCACAGGCCGCCAAGGGGCCAGCCGATGGCCACACGCTCGTCATCGTCGCGGACTCGTACCTGACGGTTTCGCCGCGCTTGCTTAAGGGTGCGGCCGCACAGACCTTCAAGGATCTGGTTCCGATCATCGAGCTGGGAGCATCGCCGATGGTGCTGGTCGCGCACCCCTCGCTGAAGGTCGCCACGATGGCGGAATACGTGGCCAAGGCGCGCGCCCAACCGGGAAAGATCGCCTACGCTTCGGCGGGCCTCGGGTCACCCCACCATCTGAACATGGCCCTGCTTGAGCAGCAACTCGGACTCAAGCAGAATCATGTCCCCTATAAAGGGGGGCCGCAGGCCTTCAACGACGTGCTGGCTGGGCATGCCGACCTGATGTTCATCGTGATGAGCACGGCAGAGCCGCACATCAAGAGCGGTGCACTGGTTGCACTCGGTGTGTCGGGCGCCAAGCGGTTGACGGACTTTCCGTCCATACCGGCGATCGCGGAGGTGGCCCCAGGGTACGAAAGCGAGTTCTGGTTCGCTGTTTTCGCCCCTCCCGGTACACCGCCTGCCGTGGCACAGCGCCTGAACCGCGACATCGCCGCGGTGCTCTCCGAGCCGGAGGTCGTCAAAGGCATGAAGTCTGTAGGCATGGGGGCTGTGCCGGATACCAGCTCAGCGGCGCTGGCCCTGAAACTGCGCCGCGACGACGAAAAAATGGCCAGGCTGATCCAGAGCCTGGGGCTGCAACCGGAGTAACTCCGCTAACGCGTCCAGGCGTACAGGACGCGCCTTTCGGGCATGATCTGATGGTCGTTAGAGGATCTTTCTGATCATGAGTACGTCACCGCTTCACCACCGCATCCGCCTCAGCCAGCTTCGACTCTTGGTGGCTCTGTCTGATACAGGTTCACTGCAACGCGCGGCCGAAGCGATCCACGTGACGCAGCCGGCGGCCACCAAGGCACTGCAGCAACTCGAACAAGGTTCGGGTGAGGTTTTGGTGCAGCGCAGCGGAATGGGCAGTGTCTTGACCCCGCAAGGGGAAATACTGTGTCGTCGCGCGCGCCTGGTGTTGGCGGAGCTACAGGATGCTGAAGAAGAGCTGGGACTATGGCACAGTGGCGCCGCCGGGCACATTACTATTGGCACGCTTCCGGTCTCGACGCCGCATCTGGTTCCGCTGGCGTTATCGCAGCTCTTACAGGCTGCGCCCCGCATCACGACCACCGTGCTCGAAGGTAACTCCGACGCCATGTTCAGAGATCTCAAGGCCGGCGGCATTGACCTTCTGGTAGGGCGCTTCTACGCGGGACAGGACAAGGAACTGCGCACCGAGGCCTTGTACGAATCGGTCTTCCGGTTGGGTGTGAGGACAGGACATCCATTGACTACTCTCTCCCATCCCGGATGGAGCGACGTGCTGGCCTATCCTTGGATACTGCCTCCGACCGGTGTGCGGACGAGACCGGCGCTCGAAGACATGTTTCGTCGCGCACTGGTGGGGACACCAAAGACTCCGGTGGAATCCACGTCCTACTTGGTCATGCGTTCGCTGATGTTCAATTCAGATATCGTTTGCCCGATGCCGGTCGAGGTGTTCCAGGACGACGTAAAGTTGGGCTTGACGCAGTTGCTGCCCTTTGCTCTTGATCTCACACTACCGCCGATCAGCGTAGTGTGGCTTGGCAAGCGCTTACCCACGCCCGCCGCGCGCGCATTCATCGAGCAACTGCGCCTTGTCAGCCGTCGAATTGCCACCACGACCGTTTGATCTTCCATCATTGGCAGTGGGACGCGGACGCCCTCATCCGATGAATTGCCTAGCCTTGAATGGGTAATGACGCGGGGCCCTATCACTTCCGGTTATACGCGCAGGAAAACGTTTCAGTACAGCTTTTGACCGCAATTTTCTAGACTGCCTCCATTCCAAATCCCGTGCTTCGAACGAGGGTCCGAAGCAATTTTCACCTGGAGGCAGTATATGAATCAAGAAGCCCTGGCCGACGCGCCAACCACAAATCTGGAGACATTCGACCTGTTCATCGACGGCAAGTACGTGTCGTCACGCTCCGGCAAGACATTCGGCACCGTGAATCCCTACACCGGCGAGCTTTGGGCCAACGTGCCCGATGCCGACACCGAGGATATCGACCAGGCCGTGGCGGCCGCGCGCAGGGCCCTGAACGGGCCTTGGGGCAGGATGAGCGGCTTCCAGCGTGCGAAGCTCATGCGCCGCCTGGGCGAACTGGTCGAGCAGAACGCCGATTGGCTAGCACGCATGGAGGTACGGGACTCCGGCAAGCTGTACCGCGAGATGATCTTCCAGCTGCGTTACCTGCCGGAGTGGTTTAACTATTACTCGGGCTTGGCAGACAAGATTGAAGGGCGCACGATCCCGACCGACAAGAATAACTTTCTGGTCTACACCCAGCGCAAGCCCGTGGGCGTGGTCGCCGCCATCACGCCGTGGAATGCCCCATTGATGCTGATGGTATTCAAGCTGGCACCGGCACTGGCCGCGGGCTGCACCTTCGTGATCAAGCCCTCGGAACATGCACCTGCCTCCACGCTGGCTTTTGCTCGGCTGGTAGCGGAAGCAGGATTTCCGCCCGGCGTGTTCAATGTGGTAACTAGCATGAACCCCCACATCGGCGCGCATCTGGCGGGCCACCCAGGTGTGAACAAGGTGGTCTTCACCGGCTCCACCGCTACTGGCCGCGCCGTGGCGCAGGCTGCGGCGACCCAGCTCAATGGCGTCGTGCTGGAGTTGGGTGGCAAGTCGCCTCAGGTGGTGTTTGATGACGCCGACATTCCGTCGGCCGTCAACGGGGTGATCGCCGGCATTTTCGCTGCCACGGGGCAGACATGCATGGCGGGCTCCCGGCTGATCGTCCAGCGCAGCATCGCGGACGAGATGGTCCGGCGTATCACCGAGCGGGCCAACACGATCCGCCTAGGGTGTGTTAACAATCAAGCCAACCAGATATAGGCACAAGCGAGACTGAGCATGCCAAAGAAGTTACGCGCCAGTTTTTCGTATCGCGTGGCGATGCGGCGAAACTGCTTGAGACGACCGAAGAACCGTTCCACCAAATTGCGATCCTTATACACATGACGGTCATACTCTCTTTGCTCCACGCGATTGGCTTTGGGCGGTATAACCGCCTCAATATCGCGCTGCGCAAGGTACTCCAGCACATGATTGGCGTCATAGCCTTTGTCTGCCAGCACGGCATCGGCTTCAAACCCTTCTATCAATGCCTGCGCATGCGTCACATCGCTTACCTGTCCACCACTGAGCAAACAGCGCAGCGGGTTGCCCAGCGCATCGACTGCCGCATGGATTTTGGTACTCAGCCCGCCTCTGGAGCGTCCAAGGGCTTGATCGCCTGCTTTTTTTGGGCTCCCGCTGCATGTTGGTGGGCTCTGACGATGGTGCTGTCAATCATGAGGGCTTCCAAATCCTGGTCCACCCCCAGCACGCTCATGATGCCCAGCCATCTGCCGCGTTTGCACCAACGATTAAAGCGCGTGTATGTGCTGTGCCAGTTGCCCAACTCTGTGGGCAGATCACGCCAGGGTGAGCCTGTTCGGGCGATCCACAGAACGGCTTCTATAAATCGCCGATTGTCTGCTGCGGTGACTCCGCTGTCGCTGGCTTTGCCGGGCAACATCGCCTCGATCCTTGCCCATTTGGCGTCACTTAGAAGCTCTCTCGCCATTGCACAGATTTGTAGTTTTGCTCCTCAAATCATAGCAAACGATTGTTAACACACCCTAGGTGCTCTCGGGCGTCTCGGATGAACCGGATGACTGAAGGCGCGTTCCCACGGCCGCGGTGATCAGGGCGATGCCAGCCGCCACGAACAAGCTGGTGCGCATCCCCGCCATGAAACTGGACGCCTGCGTCAGCAGTGCGCCGAACACCGCCACCGCCAGCGCACCGCCCACTTGGCGGCTGGTGTTGAACACGCCGCTGGCCGTGCCCGCCAGCGCCGCCGGTACGCTGGACAGCAACACCGCCGTCACCGGCGGCGCAACAAACGGGCCGGCCAGGCCCACCAGCACCATCAGCGCGGCGATCCAGGCGACCGGCGCCGACGCCGGCAGTGCTGCCACGGCCGCCAGCCCGACGGCCATGCTCATCAGTCCGCTCACGATCATGGTTCGCGCGCCAAAGCGGCGCACCAGCCGCGCACTGAACGGCGTCAGCACGAGCCCAATCAACATCATCGGCAGGAAGGCGATCCCCGTCGCAGGCGCCGACAGGCCGCGCTGCTGTTGCAAGTACAGGCTCATCACGAACGGCAGACCGAAGTAGCCGACCATGAACGTGAAGCCCACCGCCATGGAAATCCGGGCATTGCGTGGCGCCAACAGGCCCGAGGGCACCATGGGGTGCGCCCCACGGCGTTGCGACCACACGAAGGCACCCAGCGCCAACAATGCCAGCGCGAAGGCGAGCCACACCGGCGTTGCACCCAGCCCCTGCGCACCCGCCTCGATGGCCCCGTAGATCAACGCCCCCATGGCGAGTACAGCCGTCATCTGTCCCGCCGCATCAAAGGGCGCGGGACGCCGCGGTGACGCTGGTGTGCGCGCCAGGAATATCAGGGTCAGCAGGCCGACGGGAAGATTGATGAAGAAGATCCAGCGCCAGTCCAGCGAAACCAGCCAGCCACCGATCACCGGGCCGGATGTGGCCGCCACGGAGCCGCCCATGGCCCACAGGGCTACCGCATGACCGCGCCGAACCGGGTCTGGATACGCCTGGCGGATCAGCGCCATGGAGGCCGGCATCATCGCCGCTGCGCCGACGCCTTGTGCCAGGCGTGCCGCGACCAATACCGCCAGAGTCGGCGCCCATCCACAGGCCATAGAGGCCACGACGAACACCGCCAGACCGATGCCGAAGGCTCGGCGTGCGCCGATGCGGTCAGCCAGCGCGCCGGCCGAAAGCAGCAGCGCGCCGAACATCAGCGTGTAGCCATCAACGACCCATTGGAGCCCGTCCACGCTGGCGCCAAGATCGTGGGCCAACGTTGGCAGGGCGACGTTGACCACCACCGCATCCAGGGTGATGACGAAGAACCCCAGGAGTGCCGCAGTCAGTGTCGCCTGTGCGCGGCGCCGTTCCGTTGACGCCAAGGCATCCGCTGCATGCGTGAACCCACCGCTCGGCTTTAGCGACATTACGGCATCAGCAGCGTCTTGATGGCGCGGCGCTCATCCATGGCCTGGTAGCCCTCGGCCACCTGCGCCAGCGGCAAGGTCAGATCGAACACCTGGCCGGGACGGATCTTGCCATCCAGCGTCAGCCCGATCAGGTTCGGCAGGTACTGGCGCACCGGCGCCGGGCCACCGTGCAGATGCACGTGCTCGAAGAACAGTTCCTCGCCCTTGAGTTCTACGCCGTGGGGCACGCCCACGTAGCCCACATGGCCGCCCACGCGCGTGGCATGGATGGCCTGCCACAGGGACTCTTGCGTGCCCACGCATTCGATGGTGCAGTCCACGCCCAGCCCTTCGGTCATGTCCTGGATGCGTGCAACACCTTCGTCGCCGCGCTCTTCCACGATGTCGGTGGCGCCAAAGCTGCGTGCCAGTTGCTGGCGCGCTGCGTGCCGGCTCATGGCGATGATGCGCTCGGCTCCCATTTGCCTGGCGGACAGCACCGCCAGCAGGCCCACCGCCCCATCGCCCACCACGGCCACCGTGGAGCCGGGCTGAACCTGAGCCGCTGCCGCGCCGAACCAACCCGTGCCCATCACATCGGACAGAGCCAGCAAGTCAGGCAGCATGGCCTGCGAGGGCATCGACGGGGTGGCGACCAGCGTGCCATCGGCCAGCGGCACGCGCAGGAGCGGCGCCTGGGCGCCACCGACGAATTCGGCCTGCTGGCAGGACGACTGGTAGCCATGGTTGCAGACCGGGCATGCGTTGTCGGAGGCGAAAAAAGAGCCGATGACGAACTGGCCGGGCTTGACGCTGCGCACGGCGCTGCCCACATCCTCGACCACGCCGCAATACTCATGGCCCATCGGCATGGGATCGGGCGTGGACTGAATGCCCCGGTAGGGCCACAGATCGGAGCCGCACACGCAGGTGGCGGCAATGCGCACGATGGCGTCGGTCGGTTTGAGAATGGCCGGGTCGGGCCGCTCCTCGAAGCGGATGTCGCGCGGCCCGTACAGCATGGTGGCTTTCATGGTTGTTTGCTCCCCAACGTTTGCATGCGGGCATAGGTAAAGACGAAGTCATTGCGGGCCTGCGGCTTGTGGCAGGCCATGCAGCGGGCCAGGTTTTCGCTGCGGTTGATGCGGCGATCCGGCCCGAAGGACTGGAAGGCCCAGTCCCCGGTGCGCACGTCCTCTGGCTGCGCATCACCATAGCCAGCCCGCTTTTCCATGGCGATGTAGCGCAGCAGCTTGCCGTCGCGGTAGTCCTCCATGAAAATCACCGTCCCATCGGGCAACGGCTGGTTCTTGCTGGCAGCCTCGATGGCTTCGCGGCTGGTATAGATTTCCTCGCGCACGTTGCCGCGCTCCACGGTGGCGTAGTGGACGCCTTGCTTGTAGTTCTCGGGGAACTGCACGGGACTGGATATCTCGCTGGCCCACACCGCCATTCCCAAGGCGGCGCCCCCTGTCAGGCCACCCGCCCATCCGAGCCGGCGTTGGATGGGGGATGCCATGTTCACTTCCCCTTCGTGGTCGCCAGATGGCGATCCAATGCCGCGCTCGCACGGCGAGCCATTTCGGCATCCACTCGCGCAGCCAGCACCTGGGTGAGTTGCCGCAATTGACCGGCCGTGAGGCCCACGTTCATGCTGATGCGCATGTGCGCCTGCAGTTGCGAATCGGCCCCGGGCAGTGCCGAGAGCATGCCCACGGTGGCCAGCTCGCGGCTTTGCCAATCGAGGTTGTCCCGCTCGAAGATGTCGCCGAACAGGTGGGTGCGCAGGTACTCGTTCGCCGTCGGCGCGAAATCGAACAGCGGCCCTTCGACTGGCCCGCCCGACAGCTTGGTCTGGTTGGCCGTGCCCGCGGCCAGCAGTGCGTCGCCCTTCGGGATGGGGCGGCTGGGCGCGCTGCCCGGCGCATCCTGGATGCCGCGCTGCTTGCGGGCCTCCAGCACCTTCATCAGCTCACCCAGCGCATTGAGGCTGCGCGGAAAGCCGGCATAGGCGTAGAGTTGCACGAGGATCTCACGGGCGTCGCTCACCGTCATGCCGGCGTCCAACCCTTGGGTGAGCGCGGCATTCAGCTTGGCCATGTCGCCTGCGGCGGCAAATGCCGCAATGGGCACGATGGCCTGCTGGCGTGCAGAAAGAGTTTCGGAAGCGCTGGGCGCGCTGGCGGGTGCTGGGTTCATCGGCTGGGTCTCCTGTGCATGGGATGCGTGGCTCAATGCGGCGGTCAGCGCCAAGGCCAGCACACCGGCACGAGCCCGCGTCCCACGGTGTTTAGCGTGCGTTGTATTGCTCATCGGTGACTTTCTCCATCCATGTGACGTTCTTTCCATCCACCGTGCCGGTGACGGCCAGATGGCTCATGGCCGTGCCGGGCGCTGCGCCGTGCCAGTGCTTGACGCCGGGCGGGCACCACACGACGTCGCCGGGGCGGATGACCTGCACCGGCTTGCCCCATTCCTGCGTCAGCCCGACGCCGGAGGTCACGACCAGTCGCTGTCCCGCTGGATGGGTGTGCCAAGCCGAACGCGCGCCGGGCTCGAAAGTGACCAGGCCGCCAGAGGCATTGATGTTCTTGTCGGCGGGCCAGACAGGATCGACCCGCACGCGGCCGGTGAAGAATTCGGCGGGGCCAGCAGCCGAGGGCTGGTCCCCCGCGCGCGTGATCTGCTGCGCATCAGCGGACGTGTTGGCCTGCGGCTCTGCAGCCAAGGCCATCGTGGCCTGCAGAGCGGTCGCGCATAGAGCGAGTTTGAGGAACGAGTGCATGAGTTTCCTTTCCTGAAGTAAGACGGCTCAGCCGCGCGGCCCGGCGAGGTACTGATCGTCGGTGACGTGTTCCATCCATTCGACGTTCTTGCCATCCAGGGCTTCCTGGATCGCGATGTGCGTCATGGCCGTGGTCGGCGAAGCGCCATGCCAGTGCCGATGACCGGGCGGACACCAGATGACATCGCCTGCGCGGATCTCCACGATGGGCTCGCCCTCGCACTGCGTCCAGCCGCAGCCGGCGGTGACGATCAGCGTCTGCCCCAGCGGATGGCTGTGCCAGGCCGTGCGTGCGCCCGGCTCGAAGGTGACGGCAGCGCACGACACGCGGGCCGGTGCGGGCGGGTTGTTCAGCGGGTCGATGCGAACCGTGCCGGTGAACCACTCGGCAGGCCCTTTGGTGGAAGGCTGAGATCCAGCGCGTTTGAGTTCCATGGCTGTTCCTTTCAATGTTTGAGGGTGAGCGTTGGCCGGCGCATCAGTCTTTCCCGACGGCCTCGATTCGAGCGTTCAACGGGCCGCGGCCACGTAGCACCTGGATGTCGCCTTCGATGCGGCCGAGCTTGACCAAGCCATTGGCATGGCCGAAGCCCTTGTAGAAGATGGCGAGGTTGCCCCAGGGGGCGTAGTAGGTGATGTCGCCAACGGAAGGTGTGATACCCGCTGGCGCTCCAGCCGTGGAGAGTTTCTTGGGCAACTGCGCGATCTTTTCGGTAGAGGCGTAGTCCTCCAAGTCCAGCGTCAACGGCAGCAAGCCGAGAAAGTCGCGCGCAGCGGCGTTGTCCTCCAAGGTCGCGGAGAGCACCTGTCCGTTGATCGTCAAACTGATATTCATCGAGCTGGCTCCTTGATTCGGTGTTGCTGAACGCTGCGCGGGCATGGACCGAGGTGCATCCGTCCCTTTTTCGGCATGTGCCAGCGTGATTGCCCCCGCCAATGCCAATAGCAAAGCCGCAGATGCGCAGCGAGATCGCATCGGTTTCCTCCTGGTTTGATCGAGGCCTGCGTTGGCAAATGCGGAACACCCAAGCAGGGTCTCGCTCGTGGCCTGTAATTGCCAAGGAATCCCTCGACAGCTCACTGCCTTTGGCAGGCAATATCGTCCGTATGGAACTGTAGTGCTCTCTTCATTGGTTTAGAAGACCGTAAAATTGATATACGGTGATGCAAAGGATTCACCAATGGCAAAAGAGAACCTCAACGACCTGCAAGCGTTCGTCGCCGTGGCCCGTGAACGCAGCTTCACCCGGGCCGCGGCGCAACTGGGACTGTCCCGCTCTGCGCTGAGCCACGCCATGCTGGCCCTGGAGGCCCGCTTGGGCGTGCGGCTTCTGACGCGAACCACCCGCAGCGTGTCCACCACGGAGGCCGGCGCGCGGCTGCTGGATGCAGTGGCGCCCCGACTTGACGAGATCGAACTGGAGTTGGGCTCGCTCAGCGCCATGCGCGACAAGCCAGCCGGCACGGTGCGTATCACGGCGCACGACCACGCCATCTCCACCGTCCTCTGGCCTCGGTTGCTGCCGCTGCTGAAGGACTACCCCGACGTCCACGTCGAGTTCAGCGTGGACTATGCGTTCACCGACATCGCGGCGCACCGCTTCGACGCTGGGGTGCGCATAGGCGACCGCGTGGACAAGGATATGATCGCCGTGCGCATCGCGCCGAATCTGCGCATGGCGGTGGCCGCATCCCCCGAGTACCTCGCCGGCAAGCCGCTGCCAGTCACGCCGCATGACTTGACCGACCATCGCTGCATCAATCTACGGCTACCAACCCACGGGGGCCTGTATGCGTGGGACTTCGAGAAGGATGGGCAGTCGATCAATGTGCGCGTGGGCGGCCAGACCACGTTCAACAACACCTTCCTGATGCTCCGGGCCGCTTTGGATGGCATGGGCTTTGCCTTTGTGCCCCTCGACATCATGCAGCCGCACATTGATGAGGGCCGGTTGGTACCGGTGCTGCAGGAGTGGTGGCCGTCGTTTCCGGGCTATCACTTGTACTACGCGAACCGCAAGCAGATTTCACCGGCGCTTGCGTTGGTGATCGAGGCATTGCGATGGCGTGAAGGCCACGCTGATGCAGTCACATAGTCGCATCTAGCCGCGGACCCTCTCTCATCAGGCTTCTCCGAAATGATTCATCCTTCCTTGGCCAATGAAAGATAGGGGTTGTTTGGCGGTATCTCGGCGAATACAAGGGAAGCATCCTTCAGCAGATACCCATGCAGTTGGCGGGACTTTCTTGGGCCCGAGACGTCAGAGGTCCAGATATTCAGGCCATTGGGATGCTTGCGATGTAGCTGCAGCCGCTCAAAGCGCTTTTGTACCCATTGCCAATCCTGCTGGCTTTCCTGCTTGGCCAACGTGCCCACCAGCGGATGCTCCTGTGCGTAGCGTTGGAACACGCCTGGACTGACCAGGTACGCGGTATCGCTCACGGTATGCACGAGCGCCTTCGCGTCGTTGATGATGAGCTTGCGCGACGCGATCCCTTGGTGCAGCCACTCCATGAAATGCTCACCGGACGGCTGTGCGCTCAAGGATGGCGACGCAGCTATGGGTGCAAGCGATGGTGGCGAGGTCACGGCAGTCGTCGGCATGGGTACTTGGGAGCGTGCGGTAGCAACTTTGGCTGAATCGGTCTGCTCATCCCGGAGAACGTCGGGCGTGTCGCTCATGCCCACCATGACCAGCATGTCCTCCATCACATCAGGCATGGGCTGGGCGGTGGGCGGCGACGCGGTGACGACGGTGTTGCCACCCTCCCATGGCGGCGTCTCCTGGCCCTCCGGGGCTGGCGGCGCTCCAGCCACAGGTGGCGTGGCCGGTGCACCGACGTCGTTTTCTGCGGGTGTCGCATCGACCGCTACCGTGCCCACAAAGGCCGTCGGCCGCTCGCCGGCTTCCCAGATCAGCGCGGGAGCGAGGCGCAGCAGGGTGAACGAGTGGGACCAGCCGGTCGCACTGGTCACGGTCGCGCGCCAGACCGCCTTGTCGTCCGGCGTGGGCTGCAACATGCCATGCTCCTGCAGCACGTTGAAGACGGCGGTGTTGCTCGCGGGGATGCCGTCGATGCCCTGAGACAGCAGGTGCGCGCGCAGCTTGTCCGAGACCGTCTTGCTCACCAGCCACAAGCTGTCCTCGGTGAGCCAGCCATCGGAGGCTTCCGGCTGGTTCAGTTTCAACTGTTCCTTGAGCAGGTAGCGCAACCCGTCGAGCAGCTTGCGCTGCAGCGCGTGCTTGGGCGCAGCCATGGCGCGGGCCGGATCGCCGCCCAGTTCCTGGGCCACCGAAGCCCGGTCGGCCTGCACGACAAGTTCGCCTAGCACGCCGGCGTGCTCGTACTGGCCGGCCAGGACGTAGAGCAGCGGTCCCCACAGGTCGGGATAGCCGCTGAGCCAGTCCAGGGCCTCACGGTCGAGCAGTTGGCGGTAGAGCAGCCCCGTCGCGGCGCTGTGCAGGCGGTACTCGCGATCATCGCGATAGCGGAATCGGTATGGCTGGTGCAGCGGGCCGTGCCACGGGTGCCAGGTGCTGCCGTCGGCCAGTTCGACGTGCAGATCGACTGCGATCTTGCCGATGTCGTGCAGCAGCGCGGCATAGGCGACTGCGGCAGTCCAGGCTTCAGACTGCGCCGCCTGGTCTTCGGGACTGGCGCCAATAGGCAGCAGATGGGACTGCCGCAGCTTGAGCGCATAGGCGACGATCTCCAACCCGTGATCCAGCATGCCGCCGGGGTAAGCGTGGTGATGGCTTTCCGATGCGGGGAATTGTTGGACCAACTCGGCGTAGTGCTCCAGCGGCGTGCGGTATAGGGTGGCGAACTGCCGCCGCGACAGCGACGTGCGCTGCCAGATGTGTTCCAGCAGCTTCTGCCGGCGCGGTGTTGCCAGCAGCGATGCGGCCGATTCGGGCCGCAGCAACCCTTTCGGGAGGTCGGTGGCGGGCGCTGGCGACGGGGCAGCGACCGGGGGCCGTTTTCGCTGGAACAGGGAGAGCATGCGGGTGTCCTCTGGGGGGCCGGCCGGGAGGCCTTTTCGCCTTTTCGAGGTAGGGCCTTTCCCCTTGCACCCCATTCCCTTGCCGTTTCGGCCCTTTGGCCTTTAACCGTTTCGGTATAGCCGGGCCTGGGTTGCGTCTCCAGCGTCAATGTGGAACCCGCACGAATGGATTGGACGGAGACCTGGCGCTGGCCCCTGCCTATGCTGCGGGGACGCTACCCCCGGCAGGTAGGCTCTCGCTCAGGCGACTAAGTTGACAAATGCGACAAGGGCGACTAGAGTGAATCCTGTCTCAAACCTGCTTGGGAGATGACCATGCCCACCGCCATTGAATTCATTGCCGATCGTCTGCCGCGCGTCACCGTGGAGGACGTGCGCCGTTTCGCGGATACCGTTGAAATCCTGGATGCGCCGGCTTTCGCGGCCGAGTTGCAGGCGTTCATTCACGAGCGCGTGGAGGCGGTAAAACTGCCAGCCAACCTCGAAGGCGAAACGGTGGAGCAGGCCCTGGCGCGCAAGGCGGCCGCGCTGCGCACCGAAACGCGCTGGACCCCGACTGAAACCGACGTCCAGCGAGGCCGCGCCGTGTTGCTGGAATCCTTCAACCAGCCGCACAACCTGCCGATCCCCGAGTACGCCAAGCTGGCGGACAAGTCGCGCCAGCAGATCTACAAGGACATCCTCGCGCGCCGGCTGCTGGCGCTGAATGTGGGGCCGCGCGGCCAGAAGCTGCCCGACTGGCAGCTCGACCCGGTGAAGCAGCAGTTGACCCAAACCGTGCTTCAAGAGGTCGAGGGCATCGACCACTGGACGATCTACCGCGCACTATCCGAACCGCTCGAAGGCTTGGGCGGACGCTCGCCGGTGGATGCGGTGACGCATGGCACGATCGATGACGTGGCCGAAGCGGTGTTCAACGTGCTGGGCGTCCAGGTGCATTGAGGCAAGACCGCCATGAGCCGCGAACTGCCTTCGTTCCTGATCGATGCCGGTGAACTGCTCCAGCATGTGAGCCGCATCGTCTATCGGGGCAGCCCGCTGTACTATGGCCGCAGCGGCACCAATCGCTACGATGACCCGGCGCGGGACTATGGCGTGCTGTACCTGGGGCGCGACCTGCCCACGGCGCTGATGGAGTCGGTGTTTCACAAGCACCAGTGGCTTGCGGACACGGAGCGCTCGATCGCGCTGAAAGAAGTTAAGGGCCGGATGGTGCGCGCAGTAGGCGTGATGGCCGACGTGCTCCTGGCCGACCTCACGGCGCCGGGCATCATGGCGGGCTACTTCGGCCTGAATCTGGAGCAGCTGGCCAACCGCAACTACACGCATACGCAGCAGGTGTCTGCCCAGGTGCATGCGATGCTCGATGACGACGGCCAGCCACTGTTCGACGGGTTGCTCTATCCGTCGCGCAACAACTATCCCGACACGAGCATCGCTCTGTTCGAGCGTGCGGGAACGAAGGTCAGCGTCATCGAGGACATCGACCTGGTTGACCATGTGGATTGGCCGCGTTTCGTTGCCGCCTATCGCATCGGCGTGGAACCTGACCCCGGCCCGGTGGAGCCGGACGAAGCGCCCTGAAACAGCAAGAGAACACATTGAAGCCCCGAACCGAATGACGTGGAGCAAACTGGAATAAATCTTCCTCAGCAGCAGGAGACGACCATGAACACTACAACCCGCATCAGCTTCGCAGAACGCATCGGCCGAGCCTTTGGCCGAGGGTGGCGCGCTTACGCGCACGGTGAGCGGCGCACGTCGAACTGGTTGGTCTCCAAGGGAGTTCCGGTGACGGGCACCACCGTACTGCTGTGGGCGGTCAAGCTGGTTGTGCTGGGACTGCTGTTGTACGTTGCTTTCTGGCCGGCACTGCTGCTGGTGTGCCTGTTGGTTGTGGCTCGCGGTCTTGGCAAAGGCACTGATGACTTCTCGCTGCCACGAGACGAACTGCGCCATGGTGAAGCAGGATTCGGCCTGTATTCGTCCGACGGACATCGTCTCGACCCGCACGACCCGAACAATCCGTATGACGACTAGGCGTTCAGCGCGTCACCCTGTTGACCCCCGATGAAGTACTGTCTTTCGCTTCCTTTGATCCCGTCGCGAGATTCTGTGCAATCGCACCGGCCCTAACACCTGCCCACCCCAGTGCTGCGACCCAGAAGGTCGGCAACACCAGGAACATCGTGCCCATGACGAACATCAAGAGCATGTCACCAAAGGCGTTGTTCAGCCCCACCACCGGGTCGAAATTGCTGTGCGGCCGGTTCCATCCCCAGCCCCACCCGTAGAGCGCATCGAGGATGGTGCTGTCGATCCAGCGCGCGAGCTGGAACCAGAAGTCGACGAAGAACAGCGCAAACTGTACGACGCTGACAGTGACGACCGTCTTCAGGTCGTAGGTGCCCACGACCAGCACGAGCGGAATGCAGATGACCAATGCCATCTTGAGCAAGGCAAGCACCATGGGCAAAGCTTGGCGCACCACGTCCATGGCGGGAAACGCCGCAATCGCCCCGACCGCCATCCCGACGTCGCCCGTGGCCCGGGTCACGATGTTCGGCAAGGTCTTGTCGATCTGGCCGCCATAGTCGGTATAGACGCTGCCCTGGTTCAGCTTCTGCTGCCGCGGCGAAGCGATCGCGCGGATCACCGAGTCGTCAACCTCGGTGCGGCTCAGGAACCCGGCCCAGCCCGCCAGGCGGTTCAAAAGGCTCGGGTCCACTTGCCCGAGCAGCCGTGCCCGCAGGCCGTTGCTGCCATCGGCCCACCACTGCTGGCAGGTCGGATAGCCGCCGCCGTTGGCGACCTGCGCCAAGCCCGCATCCCGGCTGCTGTCATAGGGCCAGGACTCCCGTGCCGTGCTGGACCGATAACTGTCGTAGTAGCCGCCCGTGTCAGTGAAATACCGCGAACCGATCCAGGTCACGTCGTGCATCTGATCCTCATCGAGGTCCGGACGCTGCATGAACAGCTTGGCACGGGCTGGCCCGTAGCAATCCTGGCTGAAATCCACCACTTCCTGAGCCAGTACCGGGTCGTCGATGCGGGTTGCGTCGATTTCCATCCTCATCTGCCGCAGGTCTGTCCCACACGGGATTGCCGCCACCGAAGCGCCGGTAACGGCGCGCGAGAGTGCGTGCATGAACCCCCACCAGACCGGCACCTTCGCTGACTGATTGTTAATGGTGCTGAAGGACTGCGACCAGCCCGTGTCGGCGGGAAGCGGTACGCTGACCTGGCATTGGGTCGAGCGCGAGTTGTCGTACTTGATGGTGTTCAGGTCGACGTCGATGAACGGGATTCCGGCAAACATCACCACCACGATGGCGACGAACACGCGGTTCTCGATACGTGCGGCCGAGAGTACGCCTTTGTTGCCTTCGTCGGCGCCTTCGGAACGCGCTTTCAGCCATTCCTGCACGATGATCGCCACGAAGGGTAATGCGAACACCCCGCTGGATACCAGCACCGCCCAGATGCCGTTGTGGACGATCCAGGACACCAGGGTCAGGTAGTACTCCAGGTAATCTGTCGTAAAAAGCGTCATGGCCCGAATCCTCCCTCAACCCTGCATCAGCAGGCTGGTTTCCAGCGCCACGATGGCGACGATGCCGGCGACCTCGCTGCGCAGCAGGCGGCGCCGCGCCTGTTGCACGGCTGTGGGATCGGCCTCGCGCGCCAACAGCCGGCGGCGCATCCACGCCCAGCCGTAGGCCGTCGCACCGTACAGGCACAGCCGCCAGACCAGGAAGTAGCCCGCAGTGGCCGCCAGCCACCGCTCCCAGCCAGCGACGCTGCCGACCAGGTAGATGCCGGCGATGTTGACGCCCACGACGGCAGCCACGATCACTACCGTCCACAGCAGCGCCTTCGCCGCACGCCGGCTGAACAGTTGGCGTGGCCGCAGTCCGCTCGCGCGCAACGGGCTCATGGGTTGCCTCCCGGGTTGCCCTTCCGCAACTGGTCGAGGCGGTCAGGCACCGGATCGCCCTGATAGATACCGCGCGACCCAGCCGCGCGCGTGCTGTGCCGCTGGATGATCGCCATCGGCGAGTTGTTCGCCAGTTCGCGACGCAGTTCCAATTCCGTCTTGAGGTTGCGGATCTCGCGGTCGAGCGTGTCGCTCTCCTTGTTCACGGCCTCCACGGCAAGCTCGTTGGCCGCCACATTGGGCTCCTTCTTGCCGGTCAGCAGCGTACGTTGCAGCAGCAGCGCCTTCTCCAGCACCGATGACAGCGCGACCTCGGACGCCAGGCGTTGCGACAGCAGGTGCTGGTCCGGCTCGTCGCGCAACGCTTCGATGACGCCGCGCGTGATGGGCAGCGAAGCACTGCCAGCCTCGCGCAGGTTTTCAGGCGTCGTGCTCTTGGTCTTGGAAACCAAATCCTGAAGTGCCTGCAGCTTGGTTTCGTACTCTTCCTGAATCAAAGGCGTGAGCCCGACGCCGGGCACCGTCTCGGTCTTGGTGCAGGAATCGCACGTGCGCTGCTCCTGCTCCCCGAGCACCCGCGTGGCCCATTCAACCGCTTGTTGCGGCGAGGTCCAGGTTTGGCAAGACAGGCTCGCGCAACTGGCGGTCGAGATGGAGGACGTGTCGGTCACGCCGCGGCCATTGACCAGGTTGTATCCTGCACGGGTGACGTCGCCGACCACCTTGATGGCGGACTGCCCCGAACCGCCAGCATTGCTGCCCCCCACCCAGGGCACTCCGTCGTTGCCCCGCCGCGTTTCGGCCTGCTCGATGGCCGAGACCGCATCGGTACTCGAAACGGCATCGCGCAATGCCATACCTTCGGCCATCTGGCTCCATCCGAGTTGGCCGCCCGCCGTGTCGGCCATCCTCTCGGCCATGGCCCGGCACGTCAGCTTGGAGCGGTCGAAATCCAGCCGGGCCTGCAGCACGCCATTGGTGAGCAGGTTGTACAGGCCAGGATCGGCCCGCTGGATGATCAGCGCGGGCAGGGACGCCACCGCACTGGTGGCGCTCTGGATCACAGACGACATGATCTGTTGGAAGCCGTTGGTGATACCGTTGAGCTGGTTTTTCAGCGTGGTCTGGATGCTCATGTCACCGCAGATCAGATTGCTGTTCCAGCCTACGCCGACGCCGATCGAGCGCATGCCGGCCGCATGGCCCATGGACACCGCGCTGCCGCCGCCGATCGAGTACATGACGTCATCTCCGATGACGTTGCCGCTGGTCTGGTAGCCCAGTTGGCCCCAGGCCACGCCGCTTGCCAGCGTCAGTGCGCTCGCCAACGCGAGAGCGTTCCTCGCGCGACGCACCGGAACGGAGAACGGTTTGAATTCACGATGCTTCATCGCGTCACCTCAGAGGAAATCAACGCTGCCAAGGAACACCTGTCCGCGGCGTTCGCAGCAGGCATACGGCCGCCACAGCGCCCAGGCGTAGTCGCCTTGCTGGGCCTGGGTCAGGAAGCCGCTGCGAGGGAAGACCGTGCAGGACGAGGACAGAACAGGGGTGAGTTCCTGCCACTTGCCGGTCGAGGCATCGCCTTCCACCAGTGCGCCGGCAGGCCAGTAGCCGGGCCGCGAATTGGCGAGCAGCGGCTGGTAGACGTGGATCTGCCCGCGGCGCGTGACGACATCGCCCGCGCGCTGGGCAACAACCGCGCCTGCCTTGTGGTCGTCGCTCTGGTGCAGGAACCCACCGCGTGGATACACGTTGCCCCAAAGGTTCAACGTGGTGCGTGCGCCGATCTCCCGCATCCCTGGAATCAGCGCTTCGGGGTAGGCCATCTCCGGTACGTTGTAGCGCCAGGCCAGCGTGTCCAGGGTGCTGAGCAGATACGGCATGAATGCCGTGCCTGCACCCTCGCAGATGTAGCCGGACGATGAAGCGAACTCGCTGAAGACCAGAGAACCAGGATGGCCGATCACATCCGCGTTCTTGAACTTCGCGAGGTTGTTCTCATGGTCTTCGTTCGTCGTTCCGTCCCCGCCGGCCTGGGCAGATGGGTTGGGCGTGCTCATGGCACGAACTTCGATCCAGGGGTTCTCTCCGGTGTTGCTGTAGCTGGAGACGACCGCATCGGGAACGTAGTGGCGCACCTTGATGGACGTGCGTACCGTGCAGCCGGTCCAGGTGCAGTAGAGCCAGTAGCAGATGCCAACGACGCGATATTCGAGACAGTCGGGCGATGCCACCGAGCCGACGATGGTGGCGGTGTTGAGGGCGTAGCTGCCCGTGGCGCTGAGCAGCAGTACGGACGCCACGCCTGCGCGCAAGCGGCGCATCAGGTCAAATGAACGAGTCACGGCTGGGCCCTCCGGTGCTGTTCAATGCGCGCTACGGCGCGGGCCACATCTGGCTCGCCATAGACCACGTAGCGCTGGTCCACCACGATCGCTGGAATGCTGGTGACGCCCAGGCTCCAGGCATCGGTGACGCCTTGGTATGCGGAGGCGATGCGGCGCTGCAGATCAGCGCCGCCGCTGGAGAGCCGGCGCTTGACGATGGCCGTGGCCTGCTCGGGATTGGTGGGCAGATCTCCTGAAAGCTCCGCTTCAATCTGGCGGGCTTCGTCCAACTCGATCAGCCGCTCGCCGCCCATGGCCTTGACCGGGTGATGGCTGTCGGTGACGACCACCACGTCCGCAGCGAAGGTGGCCGGGCTGAAAACCGCCAGGGCGGCCGGCAGTGCCACGGTCAGGCCGAGAGTTCGCCAGCCCGGAGCGAACCGTGAATGAGATGCCGACATGTCGATTGCCCCTAAAATTGATCAGATCCCTATGAGACGCTGATGCAGGTTCTTCAGGGGAAAACAATGCGCAACCCGGCGTGTCCTATTTGTCAGTGGACACCACGCAGCCCAAAGAAATGGTTGGCTTGTTCTCAGGCACAAAAGGTTGTGCCAAGCGTCAACCTGGGATTGCGGGAATCACGGTTTATTGAGAAGTAGGAAGGCTGAATTTCTACATTGCCGGAATGGATCCGTGCAATTCCGACAAACCGCTTCGGCCGCAAAACGATGTCCGCAGGCTCAGCGACAGCCTTCGGCGACACATAGCTGACGATCGGTTATAAATCATGATTCTTCACTCTCACCGGATACCCATTCCTATGAATCGCGCCGAACTCGTGGAAATCCTTGCTTCCAAGAACGATCTGTCCAAGGCGGCCACCAATGCCGTTCTCGATACGCTGATCGACAGCATCCAGACGGCTGTCAAGAAAGGCGATGTCGTCCAGTTGGTTGGCTTTGGCACCTTCAAGTCCACGAAGCGCGCAGCGCGCACCGGCAAGAACCCTGCTACCGGCGCGGCCCTGAAAATCCCTGCGTCAACCGTGCCGAAGTTCGTGGCAGGTGCCAGGTTCAAGGCGGCTGTCGATCCCAAGGCTGCGAAGCGCAAGGCGGGTAAGTAAGTTCACGTGGGGCTTGCTGCGGGTGGCGGACACTTGGCGGCATTGGTTCTGCGAGTGACCTTCATTCAACTCATCGGCGACGGAGCCATAGGCCATGACTGCATTTTCTGAATCGTTCAGATCGGAGGTTGCTCGCATTGCGCGCAAGGACAACAAGAAAGAGATGGCATCTCTGCGCAAGGCGGCAATGAGCCAGCGGGGAGACATTGCTGCGCTCAAGCGCGACGTCAAGGAACTCACGAGCCAGGTGCACAGCCTGGCCAAGGCGCTGGAAAGAACGATGGCGGCAGCCGGACGCCAAGCACCGCAGCAACAAGCGGAGAATGCCTCCGGCCAGGAACCAGGCAAGCGCCGGGGGCGTGCATTTGTTTTCAGCCATGAAGCGCTCGCGGCCAAGCGGCAGGCATTCGGCATGACCCAGAAGGAAATGGCGAGCTTGCTTGGTGTCTCGTCGCTGAGCGTCTACAAATGGGAAACAGGGAAGGTCACCCCGCGCGAGGCGCAACTGGTGCGTGTGCGCGAAGTGCTCAAGATGGGTGTGCGCGAGGCCCGCAAGCAGACCGCCGAATGAGCAGCCGGATTGTCGACATGCGTTATGCCGCTCGCTCCGGTAAATCGACCTTCTTTTGGGGTTACTGCATTGAGGTGTTAGGCGGTTCGCTCGCTTGAGCGGCGGGACCTTCGCCTACCGCCAGCATGTCCATGGCAGAAAGCAAGGCATCGCCTTCGACTGGACCCTGCAGCAGGATGGCTTGTCCCGTATGGCGATCGAGCACACGCAGCGATGGCGTGGCGGTCACACCGCTCTTCGTGGCTTCAGCGGCCTGGGCGCGGATGGCGGCATCTGCCCGGCCGCTTGCCATGCACTGCTCAATGGCCGGCGTGGATTCGGGATAACGCAACCCATCAGGCAAGCCCTGGCCATCGCTGCGCGTATGGGCATAGACCCATTCGACGGCTTGCCAGAACTCGGCATGTCCGCCCGCTTCGGCGGCGCATTCCGCCAGGCGTGCTTCGGTTAACGCGGCAGGCTCGTGTGCGGCCAGCGGCTGGTGGTGCCATCGCAGTGCCACATCGGCGTTGCTGCCCACCCACCGCTTGATCTGCGGAAAGTACTCCCGGCAGAACGGACATTCCAGGTCCGCATAGAGCGTCAGAGTGAAACGGCCCTCCGGGTTGCCCATCTGCCAAGGTGGCCCATCGACCTGGGCCGTGCTGACTGGCGTGGGCGGCTGCGGCAAGGATTCGCCGGGCGGCCGGGACACGAACCAGATCAGCAGCAGCGCGACCAGTGCAGCGACCAGGGCCAAAGGCCAATGAAGCCGCCCACGGCGACGGCGGTACGCCTGGACCTGTATCGGGATGGAAGGACGCTTCGGCTTCATGATGTTCTCCGGCTGCTACTGCGGTAGGTTCAGGGCGGGCGATTCGATGCCGCGCGCCCGGTCGATCTTCTCGGCCACCTTGAAGGCCGCTTCCAGTTCGGTGCAGCCGTATTGCTGCATGAGCTGGTAGCGCTCGGCCTTCTCTTCGGGTTCTGTTTGCGCGAGCGCGAGATACAGGCTCGGCGGTACGGCGCGGAACAGCACTTCCATGCTCTTGGAGAGAATGACGCCCTCGGTGAACTTGCCGGCCTCTTTGCGGGCCGAGAGCATCAGCGCCTTCTGTGCTGGGCTCAGTTCGCGGAACCGCGCGATCTTCTCTACTTCATCGGGCGGCATCGACAGGCAGATCCACCACTCGATCATGTTGAGCATCGGTTCCGCGGCGCGCGGCAGGTCGTCGATATTTTGTGTAGCCAGCCAATACCAGGCCCCCAGCTTGCGCCACATTTTTGTGATTTTGACCACGTAGGGTGCAAGCAGCGGGTTACGGGTAATGATGTGTCCCTCATCTGTTACGTTGATGATCGGACGGCCCAAATACTGATCGCGTTCGGCGATGTTGTTCACCGTGCTGATCAGGCTGATGTAGGCGATGGAAAGCTGCGCGTTGTAGCCCTCGCGGGCATACGTTGCCAGGTCGACCAAGGTGATGTCGGCCTCCGGCCACGGAGATCCGTCGCGGTCGAACATTTCGCCGTCCGTGCCTTGGCAGAACATATCCATCGCGTCCGCCATCTCCAGCAGCCGCACGCGCCGCATCTCGGGCAGCGTCGGGTCCTGGCCGCGTTCGCGCAGCGCGTTGCGCACGTCTCGCGTAAGTACCGTGCGCTTCTCGCTACCACCACCACCGTGGCAGTGCTCGGCAGCATCAAGGATGCACTGGCGGATCAGCGAGCGGTCGGCCCGCGTCATCCGGGCTTCCTCCTTGTCCTCGCCGCCCGTGATCATCAGCCGCGCAGTGATCTCCAGTTCACCGAGGACATCGCGCTGTTCGTCCGCCTCGATCACCGTGGCATCCGGCGGCAGGTCTTCGTCCAGCGCATCGGCATCAAGCGTCCGCACATCGCTGGGTGTTTCGATCAGCCGGCGCGCGTCCGCGAATGGCGCGAGGCTGATACCCGAGCCAGGAGCCAGCTTGACCCGGTTCACGGTCAGGCCGAGGCGTTTGGCGAAATCGCTGAACAAGCCGAAGCTGTTGCCGGCTTCCACCACAAAAAGCCGTGGCCGGTAGATGGCCGTGATCTGGTTCAAGAGGTTGTTGAGCGTTGCGCTCTTGCCGCTGCCGGTGGGGCCGAACAGGAACAAATGGGCGTTCATCTGCCGGTCCAGGCGGTTGAGCGGGTCAAACGTGATGCTGCCCCCGCCGCGATTGAAGAAGGTGATGCCCGGATGTCCAGTGCCCTGAGCGCGGCCCCATACCGGGGACACGTTCGCAACATGCTGCGCGAACATCAACTGCGTGTACCACTTGCGCCTGTCCTGGGCGGGGTTGTAGCAACACGGCAGCCAGCGCAGGTAGCTGTTGAGCGGCGCCACCTCGTCGTCTTCGCGCACGGGCTGCAAGCCGGCATTGAGCATGACGTTTGCCAGGTCCAGGCCGCGCCGATCCAGTTCCGCCTCGTCGCGCCCGCGCAAGTAGAACGCCAGCGTTCCCCGGTAGAGTTTGTGCGCGCTGCCGATCAGGGAGCGCGCCTCATGCACGTCCTTGAGCGTTTGTTCTGATGCCAGCGTCTCGCCCACGGCTTTCTTCGCCAGGTGGTTCAAGTCCGCTTCCAGCACATCCTGTGGCGTGGCGACCATGGTGAGACACATCAAGGTGTCTTCCGGCATCTGGTCGAACAGCGTGTTGATGGCATCGCCCTTGCGCGTCTCCCCAGTCAGGTGCCCCGTGCCGGGTGGCATGCGCAAGCGGTCGGTGAGCAGCACGCGGTGCGGCATGCCGTCAAAGGACCAGGTTCCGTGCTTCACGTCGGAGCGAGGCTGGCCGAAGAACAGCCGTTGGCTGAAATCACGCCCACTCGCCAGTTCGATCTCGCCGTCTTCGCTGTCCCCGATGCTGTCGGGGTAGCGTGCCAGTGCGTAGAAACGCTCCCGATCCTCCGCCCCAGGCCCGAGCAGCGTGGGGTTAGGGTTGAACCACCGCAGCAGCCAGTCGTGGACATCGGCCGCGACCATGCGCCGGGCCTGGATGCCGGCGTTCGCCAACCCGCCGCACAGGCGGTCGCAGACGATATTGAGCATCTGCTCGGGCGTCTGGCCGCGGCGGCTTGCCTGGCTGGTGGCACGGCGATAGACCACCATGCGCACGCGCCGCGTCTGTCCGCGCCAGCGCAGCCGCGTGACCACCGTGTCCTCGAACAGCCCGCCCGGCTTGGCCACCGCGCGCAGGTGGTGGCCGAAGAAGCGCAGGTAGAACTCGGTGAAGGCCGTATCGCGGGCGCGCGGCTGCACGTAGTCGCGCAAGGTCTGCATGTACTGATCGAAGTTGGGTTCGTCCTGGGCATAGAGCTGGAGCACCCAGGGGTTCTCGTCCAGCTCATCGAAGCTGTCTTGCAAGGCGTTTTCGAGCGCATCGCGGGCATGGGCAAGCCAGCCGGGTTCCCGGCCCTCGGTGCCCAGGGGCACCAGCTCGTAGAACGCGGCCACCGATTGCCCGTCCTCCAGCAGCATGGACTTCGATTGGGGCAGGAACTCCACCCATGGCAGCAATTCCACGAACGACGGCGCGACGTCATACAGCGCTTTCTCGTCGGCCACGGTCGCTGGCCTGCGGCCCTGGACCGCTGCGCCGGGTTCCGGGATGCCAGCCTGGCGCAAGGTCTCGACGTGGCGCTGCCAGCCGTCCGGCTGTTCGTCTTCGCCTGCGCCGGATGCGGCCAGCTTCGGCC
The DNA here is from genome assembly GCF_002261215.1 of Bordetella genomosp. 11. Classification (NCBI taxonomy): domain Bacteria; kingdom Pseudomonadati; phylum Pseudomonadota; class Betaproteobacteria; order Burkholderiales; family Alcaligenaceae; genus Bordetella; species Bordetella genomosp. 11. The sequence continues at coordinate 4,289,872 of NZ_NEVS01000004.1, forward strand.
AGGAGAGTTTCCACCGCATCAGTAGTCCTCCACGCGCTCGCCGGGCATGGCGTACTGGATGCGCTGATACAGCGGGAAGACCGTGCTGTAGCCTGGCACAGGGACAGGGTCCGTGCCCGACAGGTGCGGGTACACGTACATGACCAGATCGGGATTGGGCAGCCGGTGGAACTGGCGATAGACCTCGTTGCGTGCGGTGCGCGTGTAGCGCATCTGTTCGGCGGGCGCGGCCAGCACGTCAGCGTCGGTCAGAGGCCGGCGCAGGCTCTGGCGTGCATCGAGCAACTGCCTGCCCGCGACCTGGCCGGCCCTGCCGCCGCTATCACCGGCCTCCCGCTGCCAGATGTCCATCATCGTGCTGTCGCCGTGGGGCAGCAGCTTTTCCTTGCTGGTGGCGCAGCCGCCGAGTACGGCGACGGCAACGGCCAGCACCAGGCCCCGGGCCGGGTTAGTCAAGTTCGAGTGCATGGCTTTCTCCTGCGCGGTGATCGACCTTGCGGCCTTCGGCATCGAAGTCGATGGCGAGCGGTTTTTCGAGATGGACGGCGACCTTCGCGCCGGGCTGGACGTAGACGGCGGCAAAGGCCTGGCCGTACAGCTTGTTCACCCAGTCGGCCATGTCGCGCACGCCGCCGGCCAGAATGCGGCCCATGGCCTCGTTGCCGGAGATGCCGACGCTACCGATGGAGCCATCAGCGCCCACGTAGGACATCTGGCCGCTGTCGCTGTCGATCAGTGAGGCCACACCGGCACCAGCGGCCGTGATCAGGGCTTGCGAGCCGAGGTACTGCTGGGCGTTGCTGCGCCGCTCCCCACTGACGCAGGGAATGCCATAGGGATCGCTGATCCAGCCCAGGCCCCCACTTTGAGCGTTCTGCTGCTGGCTGTTCTGCTGATTGCCGTCGCGGTCATCGGGGACCGTGCGAATCGTGCCGTCGTGGAAGACGAAGGTGATGCTGCGCACCTGGCCGCGTACGCACGAGAGCGTCCAGTCGCCCGAGGCGGTGCCGGAGAACACGGCGCCGGCCACGTCGGGGATGTCGATGCCATTCGCGGTGAGGTTGTCCGCCCCGACCAGGACTTTGAACGGATAGGGATCGTTCACCGTGTCATCGATCGGCACACGGCCGATGAGCGCCGTCATCGCGACAGACCCCATCAGCGTCGAGTTCGTCGGCACGGTATAGACAGGCTTGGCGCTCTTGACGCCTGCGGCGCGGGCTCCCGCGTTCGCTGCGGTTTCCGCCGCACTCTCCAGCGTGCCCTGCGCGGGGCCGAAGCTCGTCGGGAAGTTCATGGCGCTGCCCGTGCCGCGACCGCCATTGCGCCCTTCAGCGGGCTTGGCGTCGTCCGGCTCGACCCAGCGCATGCCGCCTTCCATTCCAGCCTCGTCGCCATCCCGCAACCCCAGGCCCACGGGCAGATCGGCATGGCCGCCGCGCCCGCCGATGCCGTCCAGACGGCGCTGCAGATCGGCGAGCAGCCCCTCGGTCTGCTGGCGCTCGCTGGCCGCCTGCTGCTGATCACGGCGCAGGTTGGACCGTTCGGATTCGAGGGCTGAATTGATGCGCTGGTCGATGGCGTTCTCGCGTTGGCGCAGCCGCTGGTTCTCCTCGCGCTGTGACTTGTTGTCCGAAAGCGCGCCCTGAAGTTCGGTGCGCAACTGCTTCACCTGCGCCACCAGGGTTGCAACCGTATCGCGGGGCGTATCGCCCTCGATGCCCAGCGCCTTCATTTCCTCGGGCGTGAGTTGGGCGCTGGTATCCCCAGCGGGTGGCACCGACGCGCTTCCACCCGAGAACAGCCGGATGGCGATGAACAGCACCAGCAGGACCACGGGAATCAGCAACCACTTCAGAAGTCCGTTACTGCGCATGGCCGGCCTCCTGGCTTTCCGTAGCTTCGCGTCCCTGTTCCGGCGGAGATTGCGGCTGCGGCAGATGCACGGCTGGGTCGAAGCGTTGGATCGCGGGCAGCAGCGACTGCGCCAGGCCGCGCCCGCGCGTCACCAGGTACAGGACGGTCGTGTCCTCGGGCGTTCCGCGGGGGCCAAGTGCCTCATGCTGGAAGGTGGCGGTGAGGAAATCGCCCTGCAGCACGCGCGGATCAAGCGTGACCCAACCCGCGCCACGGTTGGTCAGACGCACGGCGGTGACCCATTGGTCTTCCAGGCGCCACGACGCGATCGCGATCGCACGAACAGGCAGCGTCGGCATCAGCGTGGCGAGATCGAGGTCACGGCGCAGGTTCACCCGCATGACGCCGGGCAAGGCTTCGACGGTGCGCAGTGGCGCGTAGAGGTTCTGCGCGGCGAAGCGCGTCAGGACCACCGGCACCGGGGTTTCGCGCCGCGCCGACCGCGTGCCGGCGTGATCCTGGGTGCGTGCCGGGGTCTCGTCGGCATCGCCGGGCTGATCGCCGTAGCGCGCCGGGGGGCTGTTGCCCTCGACGATGCGCACCGGCTCCAGCTCGGCCTCGCCGTCCTTGGGTGGCTCAGCCGCAATGTCGAGCAGGATCAGGGCGCCCGTGTCGGCATCTTGCAGTTGCAGCCGCGTTGGCTCGATCGGCTCGTTGGCACGCAGGTACACCGCGCCGCCCGCGCTCTGCACGCGCAGGCGCTCGCCGATGCCTGCGGGCACGCCCACGCGGACGTTCCGGTCGATGAACACGATGCGCTCCTGGCCGACCTTCAGCGGAACCGCCAGCGGCATGCGTTCCCAGCGCAGGATTTCCACCGCATGGACAGCAGGAGCCGCAGCCAAGGCCAGCAGCCCCAACAGCGCGAGTACAGGATGCTTCATGGGGAGTTTCCTTCTTGAGGCGCTTGCGGAGACAGGCCGCCGGATGCCGGGCGCGTCGGCTCCGGTGCGCTGATGCGCTGGGGCGTGCCGTCGTAGCAGTCGAGCGCCAGGCCGAACGGGTTGCGCGCGGGATCGACGTCCACCCGCGTGACCTTGATGGGGTAGCGCACCAGGGCGCGTTTGATCTGCTCGGCGCCGTAGTACTCGTCGGCGCTAATGTCCAGCGTCACGACCCAGTCGCGGTCGGAGACCACGCGCACGCGCGCCGTGGGGTCGTCGCCGTAGCCACGACCGGGGATCTCATAAATCCCGCGCACGCGCTGGCGCAGTTCGCCCGTGCTGCGGCGGTAGTCGTAGTCGGCGCGCAGGAAGGCCTGGCAGGATGGGGTGAGGTATGGCGAGAGCGTGTGGAGGTTGCGCGTGTAGTCCTCCTCACCATTCGTCGGCCAGCGGTTGAGGGTCTGGAACACGTAGAACGTGAACGCATAGACCGACTCGGGCGGCACCTCCCACCACTTGCGGGTGCTACCGGAACGCAGGTCGGGCGGGACATGGATGGTCAGATCGCGCGGGGCGCTCCACCAGCCGCCGCCCATGACCAGGGCGACGATGACCAGCGCACCGGCACCCAGACGAAGCGTCCTGATGTGCGCCTGCAGGTGGGCAATCTCGTTCTTGAAGCGACTCATCGTGCCCCCCTTGAAGCAGACCTTCGGGTGGTCCAGAAGCCGGAGCGCGAGATCAGCACATGGCCGCCCACCCAGCCTGCCATCAGCGGATAGCGCGTGGCGATGCGCCATTGCAGTTGCCGGTACAGCCAAGTGTCGGGGCGCCCGCGCTTGAGGCGGCGCAGGATGCCGCCGCCGATGAAGACGCCGAAGGCCACGCCCAGGACGACGAACGTCGGCGCGATGGCGATGGTGCGGAACACCCACGACAGCGGCGCGCCGACCAGCAGGCCGGCGGCGCCGGACAGGCCGCAGCAGATCCACAGCTCGTCGGCGGTGAGGCCGCGCACGACAATGGGATGGCGGTTGAGCCGGTGCGGAAGGAACGTGACGGTCCCGTCCGCACGGACGTGCTGCTGCTCGGACATACCGGCCACGCCTTACAGGATGCCGGTGGCTTCGGTGAGCAGCCAGATGCCGATCACCAGCAGGACTGCGCCGATGGCGACCGTAAGGCCGAACTGGCCCCAGGTCTTGCGGCCAGTGTGGATTTCCGCGTAGGTGCCGTAGGCGTGGTAGCAGACGCCGATGAACATCGATGCCACCACCAGCAGGGCCACGAGCATGATGATGTCGTAGCCGTAGTTGCGGATGGTCTCCATGATGCCGTTGCCGGTGCCGCGCGTCGGGTTCTCCAACTGGGGCAGGCCCTGTGCGAACGACAGCGCTGGCAGCGCGGCGGTGCCCAGGGCCACGGCGGCGCGCTGGGCAAGACGGGAATGGAGGATGCGGTTTTGCATGGTCAGGCCTTTCAGGTCAGGAGAGGAGGAAGAACGTCAGTACGAGGTACATCGCGACGAAGCGGATGCAGACGCCGAGGAACTGGCGCTGGTTGAGGCGGCTCTCGGACCACCCCACGTAGGCCGTTCGGATGGCCCAGACGCCCCAGACGAGCAGGACCGCGAACACGACGCCGACCAGGACGGTCGCCATCGCGGAAGGCGCGATGCCGCTGTTGGCTTGAAATGCCGAGACCTGGGCGCCGTTCATGGCTTGCCCTGCGCAGTCGTCGTCGGCAGTGGCTCGGCTGCCCGCTCGGTGCGGTAGCTGCCGGCCAGTTCAGAGAGATCGCGCGGCTGGGCACGCGACGGTGTGAGATGGGCCTGGATGCCGGCGCGCACACGCGCCAGGTCAGCCAGCAGCCGCGGGTAATCGAAGTGGTAGCGCTCGCCCGGCTGGATCGGGGTATGCGAGGCGCTGTCGGCGACGGTGCGCTCCAGCGCATCGAGTTGGCGCAGCGCGGCAGCCAGCTCCTGGCGCTGCGCCGGGGACTCGGCCAACGTCATCGGGGACTGGCCCAGCAGGAGGGCCATCACGAGAAAAGTGGGCACGCCGCAATGCGCGGCGCGCTGCCAGATCGGAGCCAACATCGAGCCATTCCTGTGTGATCAGCAATGGCTCGATCGTGGAGAAAGAGGTGGATTTAGGCCGCAAACAATAGGAACTCGCCCACAACCGGATTGATGGCCTAGAGGTACTTCTTGAAGCTCCCCGCCGTCAGGCTCACGGCCAGTCCCAGCAAGGCGGCGCTGGGCAGCAGGATCAGCAGCGGATGCACCGAGATGGGCAGTGCCAGGTACGTGACCCACGGCAGCACGGCCAGTGGCATCAGGCTGGCTTTCGCACGGTGGTAGATGAAGCCGGATTCCCGGCCCGCGCCGAACCGTCGCACGTCCCGCCGCACCAGACCGTCGATGAGGCCGACGAATGCCGCCGTGAAGATCAGCGGCAGGGTCAGCAGCAGCACCAACAGGCGCACCAGGAAGGTCAACATGGTGAAGGCCGCGGCGATCAGGTAGCTCTCTGTCCAGACATAGACCTGGCTGATGTAGTAACGGAAGTTGCGCGCCTGTCCGTGGCTGGGCACGCGGGCACGTTCGGCGGTCTTGTTCATCCGGTCCAGCAGCCCCGAGCGCACGAACACCCATTCGTAGCCGGTATCCACCAGCTCGTGCGCCGTGCGCCCTGGCTCTTGCACCACCACGCTGCGCTGGAAATGCCCCGACAGGTGCCCCAGTTCGTATTGCAACATCTGCTGGGAGTGCCGCCAGCCCTGGTCCTTCCAGAACAGGTGCATGCCGACGCACTCCACCACGATCGAGAACAGCAGCGAGCCGATCAGCACCCCGAGCAAGCGAAACGGCAAGGTGATAGTGCCGACGATCAGACCCTGGCGCTGGTTCTGCTCCCGCAGCGCGGTCGAGGCGGTGTCCTTCATGGCGCGGCCTCGTCGGCACTGTGGTCGGTGTCGGTGGCCACCGCAGCAGGCTCGGCCGGAGCAGCATCATCCAGCAGGTCATCGGGCAAGGCCGCATCCTGCAAGGCAGGGGAACTGGTGAACTCCCACCACTGCGTGGCCTCGCTGTAGCTCCGGCGCATGTAGCCCGCGAGCTGTTGCAGATCCTGAGGCATGACCTCATCGGGGTCCGGTGCCGGCAGTGGCATGCGGACCTTCCAAAGCTGGCCGCCCTGCAGTAGCGCGAAGCACTGGCCCTTGGGCAGGCCGACGACGTGCGATGGCTCGATCATCGGCACGCTGGACATGCTGATCCGGTCCTGAGTGTTCGAGGTGAAGTCCGTAGCTCCGCGAATGTCCGAGCTATCGGTCGCGCCGCTCACGATGGTGGTGGTGTAGACCTCGACCTTCGGCAGTTGTCGCGTCAGCAGTTCGGCTGTAGCGGTTTCGCGCACGCGCAGCATGAACAGGTTGTTGAAGTTCCCGATGACCTGACCGGCCTTCGCGCGGTTGCCGATGCGGGCCTCGATGTCGGAGAGCGTCTGCGTGTAGGCGGTCACTTGCAGCCCCGCGCCGCCGCCTTTGTTGATCAACGGCACAAATTCATCGCCCATCAGCTCGTTGAATTCGTCTGCATGGACGTTGATCGGCACGCGCGTGCCAGCCGATGCCCCCGGCAAGCCATCGTCGATCCCGTGCTTGTAGATGTGGCCTGCGACCGACACCAGATCGGAGAACATGGAATTGCCGACCGCTGCGGCAACCTCTGCATCGGAGAGCGCATCCAGGCCCACATAGACGATGGCGCGCTTTCGGATCACCTGCATCCAATCGAAAATCGGGCGCGGGTCCGTCAGGTCGGAGTAGTTCGGGGCCAGAAGCTGGGCGATCTTGCCGCTGGTGAGCTTCTCCAGCAGCGGCAACAGGCTGGCGACGATCTTGTCGAAGTACGTCTTGTCGTAGCGGACCGCCGAGCGCAGACCGTCGAGCACCGGGTCGTAGTTGCGCGCCTGGGAAAGGTACTGCTCCAGCGCCACGACGCGCTTCTCGCGCCCGATCATGTTGCGCGGGATGTTCTTGTCGTTCAGTTTCGCTTCGAGTTGGACGATGATTTCCCAAGCCTTCGGTTCATGCTTAGCGAAGTAGTGCTGGGCGTACTCCAGAAACAGCGCGTCGATGTTGATGACGTGGCGCTGGATCAGCATGTAGTCCGGACGCTGCCCCAGCTCTACCAATGCGCGGGCGATGATGTTGACGAAGCGCCACGCGAACTCCCTGAAGGCCGCGCTGTTGCCTTCGCCGGAAAGCTGCCCTGCGATGCGGGTGGCGACCTCCGAGATGCGCCCGAAGCGACCCACTGCGTTGTAGCGGGCGCTGATCTCCGGCCACCCGAGATGAAACACATAGAACTCTCCTTCGCGGCCCGCGCGCCTGGCCTCGACATATATCCGCTTCAGCAAATCGGCATCGCCTTTGGGGTCGATGACGATCACGACCTCGTGCTCGCCTGCGGCGTTCTTGCGCCGGATGTCCTGGGTCACGAACAACTCGGCCAGCCGGGTCTTGCCCACACGCGTGGTGCCCAGCACCAGCGAGTGCCCGACGCGCTCGCCCAGTGGTAGGCTGACATCCACTTCCTCCGGCTCGATACCGTGCAAGCGTGGAAGGCCACCCACGGGCGGCAGCGGACGCAGCGGGTTGAAAGACACGTCCCAGCTCGTGAGCGCAGGCAGCCGGGACAGCGAGAATGGCGCGAATTCCAGCCGTTCCTCCAGACGGCGCGCCAGCTTGTATGCCGGCGTCGGCTCGACGTAGTGGCGAAACTCTGGCCGGTACGTCTGCACCAGCCTATGGGTGTGCTTCTGCTCCCACAGGAAACCGCGTCCCACAAACAGCCGCTGCTGGCTGACCGGCACGTCGCGGCTGGTCATCACGTAGCGCGGCAACCTGCGGATGTTGCGCCGGTAGCGCAGGATGACGCGGGCATCTCGGTAGCGGATCGCGCCGTAGGCAGCGAACGCCAGCGCGCTGCCGACGCCCATGGCCGGGCTTAGCGCGAGCGACCACGGGGCCACCAGGGACAAGAACGCGGCGCCTGCACACGCTGCGACGGTGTATAGCTCCACCGCTGGGCGAAGCAGCACCTCGACGGGCTGTTTCCCCGACATGGCTTCATTGCTCGATGCCGGTGGCCGTGATCAGCGCCGGGTAGTGCCGCAGGCCCAGGCGCTCGGCCAGGTCATCGCCGGCCACGGGTGCCAGTGGCACGCCGGGCACCAGGGCACGCAGCCGCGCCAGGCCCTGCACCGTCTCGACGTTGACCACCAGGCCGACCGCGCCGCGCTCGCGCAGCGAATCTGCCTGGCGGCGCAGCCAGGCCTGCGAAGCCTCGTCGTCACCGACGACCACGAAAGGACGCAGGCCCGGGGCCTCGATCACCCGCCGCGCAACGGTGCCGGGCGTGAGCTTGGCACTGCGCACCGGCAGCATGGCGGCCTCGTCCGCCGGTGTCGCGGGAATCTGGGGCGTCGGGACGGGGGGCCGGGCCGGTGCATTGGCACGCGGCTGGAGGTTGAGGGCTTCGTAGTACGGCAGCGCCGACGTGCCGCCGCGGTCCTCGACCACGATCAGCGGCTCGCCGGCCAGCGAGGCCAGCGGCAGCACTGCCAGCGACACGAGCAGGCCCTTCAAGGTGAGATTGGGCAAATGGGGTTTTGTCATGGGGAGGTCTCCTGGCGCGCGGCGAGTGCCGTGGCGGTTGGGCGCGTGCCCTGCACGCGGGCGAGGTGGCGCGACACGCTGCGCCGATAGCGGGCGGCAGGCTCGCCGCCTGCGGGACGGTGGTAGCGGCCGATCGCCAACAGCCAGTCCTCGCCGGGGGTGTGCTGCTCTTTCAGGATCTCGGCGGCGATGGCGAGGTTGCGGTACGGGTCCAGCAGATCGCACGCACGGGTAACGCGCTGCTGGTGGTAGCCGAGGTTGATCTGCCCCAGGCCGGCGTCGATGCGCGTGTGCGGGGTGGACGCCATCGCTTGCTGCAAGGCAGTGCAGGCGTCGGCGCGGGTGGCATAGCGGCGCGACTGGCCGGCGACGTTGAGCGACCAGGGCCAGGGGATGAGGCGCCCGTTGCGTCGGATGCCGCTTTCCTGCAAGGCCACGGCGTAGAGCACGGTCGAAGGGATGCCTGCACGCTGCGCGGCAAGCTGGTAGGCCGGTGGCGGCACCTCCTGGCCTTGGGCCGCGCAGGCGCAGAAGCCTGCGGCGACCACCAGTGCGCGTAACCGTGCCGTCAGGGTTGGCGTTGCCATTGGCCGTTCACCTCGCGCACGACTGCGGGCAGTTCGCCGGGCAGGCCCAGCGACAGCCAGCGGCCGCCATCGTGGTTGAGCGTGATGCTGCCACCGCGCACGCGCGCCGGGTCGACTTGCGTGCGCTTGGCCCAGTCGCGGATGCGTGCGTCGTCCTGGCGGCTACCGACCATGTACAGGTCGAACTCGGTGCCCGAGGATTGCAGGCGCTGTACGAGCTGTCCGCAGGCTTCGCAGCCGTCCTTCACGAACACCGCAGTCCGGCCGCTACCGCGCAAGGGACTGGTGCTTGTGGCAGCGCCAGGCTTGTCGTCGGGCAGGTTCACGCGCTGCATGCCGGGGTTCAGACGCTGCCAGGCGTCGTCATAGGCGCGCTGATAGGCGAGCAGCTTCTCGACGCGGCGTGCTTCGACCTGCACCTGCAGTTCCGCATAGCGTCGCCGTTCCTCGTCAGCGCGGGCCTCGATGCCCAGGACCGACAGCGGGTCCAGGTTGGGCGAATAAACGCCGATCGGCCCCTCCATCAGCTCGCGGTAACGGGCAAATTCGTCATCGCGCAAACCCCATTCCTTCGCCTGACGCGCTTCCTGGCTGTGCGTGATCTGGCTCTGGCTGGTGCGGGCGGGCTGGACGTTGGCGGCTTGCTGCGGCGTCTGCTGCGCCGACACCGGCAGGTGCAGCGTGGCCAGCAACAGGACGGGAATGAGGGAATGTTTCATCGCATGGGCCTCAAGGAATCGCCACGCGGCGGGTATGGCCACCGGCCTGGAACACGGCGGTGCTGCCTTCGATGGACAGCAAGCGCCACGGGCCGACCGCATCGCCTGGCAGCAGCACCTGGAGCTGGTCGGGCGAGAAGTCCCCGGCGCTCGGCGCGACGGAGACGCTGCGCTGGCCGGCGCGCAGTTCGGCGCCGATGACACGGAACGGCAGCGGCGGCGGTTCCGGCTTGGCGGCGGGTTGCCTCGTGGTGCGAGGCTGGGTGGGTGGCGCGGCCCGCGCGGCGGTCTGGCGTGCCTTGATCTGCTCGACCTCGGCGCGCAGCGCCTGAAGCGCATCGGCAGCGGCATGGCCGCTCAACGCCTGCTCGACCTGGGTAATGCGTGCTTCCAAGGCCTGGCGGGCGTCTTGCAGGCCTGCGGCGGTCGCGGCGGTGGGCCGCTGCTGCAAGGCCTGGGCGGTTTCGTCCAGAGCGGTGACCTGCGCTTCGAGACGTTGCAGGCGGGAATCAAGCCGCTGCTGGCCGGCCTGGTCGTTCGTCGCCTGGTAGGCCAGGGCCACGAAGATGCTGAGGCCGATCAACCAAAGCCAGATCAGGCTTTGCACCACCACAGCAGTAGTCGGGCGGCGCAGAGACTGCGGGGCGTTCATGGCTGGCCTCCCGACATGGACGGCATCAGCGGGAACGTCTGCACGGCTTCGGCGGCGGGTTGTTCGGGAACCGGATCGGTGGCAACGTCGCTGCCGGGCTGCTCGAAGCAAACCTGCCGTGCCAGATCGTCCGCATGCAGTTCCCAGGCCGGCCCGGCCAGGGTGAGCAGCGCGTCGCGCACGGTCATGGGGCCAAGATGCAGATGCGCCGCCGGCAGCGGCAGCGCGTACAGCTCGATCACCGCGTTCGCCGTCTGGCACAGGCCGTAGCCGCTGCGCTTGAGCACATGCCGCAGTCCATCCCCGACCGTGGCGCGGGCGTCCTCGGGCATGGACACGTCGATGGTTTGCAGCAGCAAGTCGCGTTGCGCTGCCGTGGGGGCCAACTCGACCAGCGTGTAGCGGCCATAGCGCACGACCGGGATGAACTCCGGTGCCTCGACTTCGGCGGGAGCCGAGACCTCTTCAATGACATCGGGTGCGCGTGGCGCAGTGGTCGTCGCGCAGCCGCCAGCCAGCGCCGACCAGATCAGGCCGAGCAGTCCCGCCAGCAGGCGGCGCTTGGGATGGTGAAACCAGGATGGAAAGGGGCACATGGCATCGGCTCTTCTGTTGCGGTGCCGACACCTTGGCTGAGCACTGTCGTGCGGTCAGCCAGGAATGCGAACTGGCGCTTGCCCGTTTTTTCGAGTGGCGAACGGGTGCCGTTCGCCACGGGGGTCTTATCAAAGTCTGCTTTCATTGTGGAAATTCAAATTAAACTGTGCTTTAATGTGATGGTTCGCAGTGAAAGCCAGCTTTAAATGAAACGAAACACAGGCACCTATGCCACATCCACCACGCTGGGCGAGCCAGTGCGGGCTTTCGTGCCGCATCCGCTGCCGCCCGCCGAGCCGCCTCTGGCGGCGGCGTCCTTTGCCGACCTGAACCGTCAGGCGGAACTGGCACTGGCCCGGCTTTCGGGGGTGTCGGGGCTGGTGCCATCGGTGGACTGGCTGCTCTACAGCGCCGTGCGCAAGGAAGCCCTGCTTACCTCGCAGATCGAAGGCACTCAGGCCACGTTGACCGACCTGTTCGATGAGGAAGCGGGCTTCAAGGTCAGCAACACCGATGATGTGGCCGAAGTCAGCAACTACCTGCGTGCATTTCGCCTGGTCCAGGACCAGTTGCGCGACCCCAAGGGGTTGCCCATCAGCGTGCGCCTGCTGTGCGACGCACACCAACTGTTGCTTGATGGTGCGCGTGGTGCAGGCAAGCAACCGGGCGAACTGCGGCATTCGCAGAACTGGATTGGCGGCACGCGGCCCGGCAACGCGGTGTTTGTGCCGCCACCGCCGGAGCGCGTGCCGGAACTGCTGTCCAACCTGGAGCAGTTCATCCACGATACGAAGGACGACCTGCCTGCCTTGGTCAAGATCGCACTGGTCCATGCGCAGTTCGAGACCATCCACCCGTTTCTGGACGGCAACGGACGCATCGGCCGCCTGTTGATTGCAGCGTTGCTGGAACACTGGCGCCTGTTGGCCGAGCCACTGATGTACCTCAGCGGCTACCTAAAGCAACACCAAGCCGAGTACTACCGTCGCCTGTCGGTGATCCGTACCGAGGGCGATTGGGAATCGTGGGTCTCGTTTTTTCTGGAAGGCGTGGCGGTCTCGGCAGCTCAAGCCGAACAGAGCATCATCGCCGTCGCCAGCCTGATCGCCGCCGACCGTCGCAAGCTGTTGCAATCCCCGAAGGCCAGTCCGGCCAGCTACCGGCTGTTCGAGTTGTTGCCGATGATGCCGCGCTTTACCGTGGAACGGGTACGGCAACAGCTTCAAACCACGTTCCCGACTGCGAACGCAGCCGTGCAGATGTTGGAGCAACTGGGCATCGTGGTCGAGGTGACGGGACAGAAGAAGAACCGCAGCTACAGCTACCAAGCTTACGTTGACCTGCTGACACAGTGACGGCCCTTGGGCACGCTGCTCGGATCGATGGTGGTGGTGGCGGATCGTGCGCGAGGCGTATTCCGTCACCTGGCATGGGCACCTTCCCAGGTCTGCCAAGAAAAAAGGCCCCGAAGGGCCTGTGAAAGGGAATGCTGCAATCGCCGGATCAGTTCTGAGCCGATTTCAGACCCGGATCGACCTGCGCCAACTGGGTATGCGCCCAGCAGCGCACGAACTGGCCGTTCTCGCCGACCGGGCGGTCTGCCACCGCCGCCGAATACTCCTCGGTGTCGCTGGTGTCGTAGCAGATGACCTTGATCTCGCCGCTGTCGCAGCGGATCGAGTGGATCTGGCCGTCGGTCATATCGACCACGACGACCTGCGGAACAAGGCCCAACTCGCGTGCCGCCGACAGGACGACGCCTTGCTCGGCTGCATCCAGGCAGATGAATGGCCTTTCGTATCCGGCATCCTCGGCCAGTTCCTTGGCCTTGTCGTAGTGGATGCCCAGGACATGTTCCTCGGTCGTGCTCCTGACGGAGAAGACAGGTATGTCGGGGATGCCGGACGTGTTGACGCAGACGACCGCGATCTGCATGTCGAACTCACGCGGATTTGTGGAAGCAGTCGACGCAGTGACAACGGCCTTGCCTTCGACCTCGCCTTTGTCGTCCATGCCCATGCGTTCGCGCATTTCGTCGGCGAACGCCTCGGGGTCCATCAGACCGTAGCGCGCCAGGCGCGTGGGAATTTCCTCTGCATCAAGGTTGCCGTCCTCGATGCGCTGTTGCATGAAGGTGGCGATACTGGTTTCCAGCGCGAGGCTGTCAGGCATCGAAGGCGGAGTGGATACGTCAATCGACCAGGTGTCCACCAGCGCGTCCGTTTCGCCCGTCAGCAGTCCGTCGCCAATGGCACGTTCGCAGCGCTTTTGCAGGCGAATCAGGACGTCATCGAGTTCTTCGCCGTTGAGGTCATAGGCCACGTCCAGCGTCAGGCGAACTTTGACGGTTTCGGGCATGGCTTGGGTATGGGTGTTCATGGAAAGCTCCTTGAAAAAGAAAGCGCAGCCATGCCCACGAAAAACGTGGGCATGGCTGCAAGGTGGGAACAATGAAAAGCCGGCGGCGCAAGGCCGGCGTTGGCGTGGGGATCAGGCGGCGACCAGTTGCCGGGCCAGTGCGACTTCGACGGAATCACCGTCCGGGTTGAGCACATCCAGCCCGGATTCGGGCACGTCGCCCGACGTGCTTTGAGACACGAGGATCTTCTTGGCCATCAACGCGAGGCAGGCCATCTGCGAAGAGGCGGCATACCCCAGGTAGATGACCTTGACAGTGAGCTTCTGACCAATGCGCCATGAGCGACGCGCGGCCTGTTGCAGCGTGTACACGTTCCAGCCCGATTGGAGGAAAACAATCGTCGGAAATTCGAGCAGGTCCAACCCGGTCTTGACGAGTTCGGGGTTCGTGATGAGCACGTCGATACCCCGTTCGATCTGCTCGGCAATCCAGTCTTCTCGCTGGCTGGCATCGACGCTTGCGCGCAGAACCGCCGTCTTGAAGCCCTCTTGCTCCAGCAGCATCTTCAACCGGCTCGTGGTGTCCCGCGTGCCGGTGTAGACCGAATACACCAGGGTTTTGCGACCCGCTTCCTTCTCCTGACGGCAGATGTCGATCAGTTCGCGCTCCTTGGGCATCACCGCCAGTTCGTTGAACTGGGCCGGAGTGAACGCCAGCACGTCGCGCGTGCGTGGATGGCGCACCGTCTCTGCCCTGAAGCAGCAGTCGGGCCAAGCCAAAAGCGTGTTGAGGACCACGCCCAGCAAGGTGGTGTCCCGCTTGCGCAGGGCTTTCTTGAGCTGCTGGGTCAGGCTGGAAGCCAGCTTTTGATACGCCTCGCCTTGCTCGGCGCTCATCGGCACCTCCCGGAACTCCTCGTCATACGGCGGCAGCACGCCACCGATGTCTCGCAGTTTCAGGAAGATGGTGTACGGCAGGATGCAGCGCAGCACGCCCTTGGGGCCAAAGCCTGGGGCCTTGACCGTTCTGACCGTGACCTTGCTGCCTTTGGCCGTCTTGTGCGCCGGACCATCGGACTCGGAATAGATGTCCTTGAGGACACCGTGGTCCCTCATGAAAGCCATCGCGGCGGCGTTCATGCTGCCGTTGCGACTGGGGACGTAGCCGTCTTCGATCATGCGGCCCGGAAGCGCGCGGAACAGCAGGTGGAACAAGTCCTCCGCGTAGCCGCCCATCAGCGTGCCGGTGAGCGAGACCGTCTTGCGCACCTTGGATGCGATGACACCCATCGCCTGGCCTTGCGCAGACCCACCCGTCTTGTACTCGTGCGCCTCGTCGCATAGCAAAAGGTCGAACGTGCTGCGCGGCAGATACCGCTTCACATATTCGCTGGGTTGGTAGCCACCCTCACCGAAGCCGAACTCCATGTTCGCCATGGCCCGCTCCATGCGATGTGCCTGACGATCCGAGAACACCAACTTCCCGCTCGCATCCATCAGGTTGATGAAGTTGTGCAGGTTGTCGCCGAGCATCGAAGCCAGGAAGCTGTCCCCGAAGGTTTTCATCAGGCGTTGCGCGGTGGCTTCGCCGATGGTCGGAATGCGCTTCAAGGCACGCAGCACGGCCGAGGACTGGTCGCTGCCGGACAGTGACCGAGGACGCATCAACGTCCACAGCGCGCCGCCGCAGCCATTGCACTTGCGACGGAATTCCTCCGCCTCCAGCTCCTGAACACTAATCGGCTCGCCGTCGAGGTTGGTGACGACCTCCCCGCAGTGCGGGCAGACCCCTACGTCACCGTGACGGGTACGCTTGCGCGCGAATGCGGGCTTCCAGTGGAACCCCATGCGCATGCGCACACGGCCGAGGACGAAAAACTCCTGCGCTGGCGATGGCACGTCCAGTTGCTCGCGCAGTTTGATGAGTTTGAGCAGCGTGTCTGGGCCGTTGAGCACCCAGACCTTTGCGCCTGCGACGGTTTCGAGGATTTCCCGGCGCCACTTGTAGACCAGATGTGGCGGGCTCAGGACCAGCGTGCGGCGATATCCTTCGGCATGCAGGACTGCGGCCAGCGCAATGCCGATCGTGGTTTTTCCGGTGCCCATTTCGCCGTTGACGAACACGGCCCGCTCGCCTTGGTTGACGAGCAGTTCCGAGGCCGCATGCACAACCTCGGCCTGGGCGGGGAACAACTGGCGTTTCAGGCCGGCCAGCACCAGTTGGCGGTGCGGGCGCGGCGTGCCGCTGTAGACGGGCGGGTTGGCCCGGTTGAGGGATTCCAGCAACTCGTCGCCGAACTCGGAAACGAAGTCCTGAAGGCTCAGGGACAGTTCGGACGATTCCTGTTCGAGCAGGTCGTCGTCCAGGGACGAAGGATCTACGGCTGGGGCCGCTTCGATGACTTGTGCGTTCATGGTGATGCTCCAAGAAAACGGGGCATGCACCAGTCCCCAAGGGGCGGTGACATGCCCCAGGGTGGGAAGGAAGAGCCGGCTGGATTCGGGATCTGGCCGGTGATTAAGAGGATCAGTACTCGCTGGGCAGCAGCACCGTCGTGACGCTGCGATCCCATTCGGTGATGACCCAGACCTTCAGGCTTGGGCCGATCTCATAGGCCGAAAACAAGCGGTCCTCGCCCGACTTCAACGCGGCGTCGTTCTGACGTCGGTCGCTGTCATCGAGGTCCCCCCAGTCGGCGGACAGATGCCGCAGCAGATAGGGACGCGGATTGAGCTGGCCTTGTTGGACCAGGTTGGCGACACCCGAGGTCATGACGACCTGGCCGGGGCTGAACCTGGGAAAAGCGTGTTGCACAGGGGTGGACATGGAGGTGACTCCTTCAGAAAAGAGGCACCTCGCCCCATCGGGGTGAAGTGCCCCGGTGGGTGAAAAGAAAGAACGCCGCTGGTGCAGGCGCTCGGTGAGTACACGAATGCGGTTACTCGTAAGGCAGGAGAAGAACCGTCATGCTGCGGTCGTACATGGTCCAAATCTCCATCCAGATGCCGCGTGACACGGGATAGCGCGAGAAGAGTTTTTCTCGCCCTTTGAGACCGATGTGGTCGTTGATGAAACGCTCATCGGCGTCGATCTGGCCCCAATCTCCGCTCCGATGCCGGTCGAGGCAGGTGCGGACATTGATGTAGCCGCGACGCGCCAGAGCTTTCACCCCAGGCGTCAGGACTATAAGTCCAGTGGCGAATAGCGCCGTTGGCGACACCGAAATGGGCGCGTTTGCAGGAAAGACATTAGGTGCCATGAAGGGCTCCTGATGGTGGAAGGCCCAAAGCCCCAAACGGGGCCTGGACGGTGGAAAGAAAGAACGCCGCGACTGCGGGTGTTTGGCGATCAGTTCACTGCGCCTTCTTCTGGCAGTTGCACGACCGTGGTGCGCTGGTCGCCGCTGGTGACGACCAGCAGGTACAGCCGCGCCGTGATCGGAAAGCGCGAAGTCATCGCCGTGCCTTGCTCCAGCGCGGTGTTGTTCGCCTGACGCTCTGGCTCGCCGACTTCACCCCAGTCGCCGCGCACGTGGCGCTGCACATAGGGCAAGGGGTCGATGAGGCTCTTGCTCGCCAGCCAATGCACTTTCTCGCTCAGCTTGAGCGTGCCCAGTGCGAACAGTGGTGGAACCTGGGGCTTACGCCCCTGGAAGATGGACAGCATGGGAATACTCCTTGCAAAGGTTGAAGATCGGACGGTGAGTCGCCCATAGGGATCAGTGGATGGTGAGAATCTGTCCCAGCGTGGCTGAGTCAGGGGTAAGGTCCCAGGCACGAATGACCGGGACGAACTTGTCGGTGAGGATGCGGGTCTCGGCCAAGGAGCCGTCATCGCGCTCGCGGTACTCCACGGCGGAAGACTTCTGCTTGAACGTGTCGCCCTTGACGGCCAGGGTGCGGCCGCTGGGTGACTGCACGACACCGGAGATAGCGCCGGCCGCGAGGGCCAGAGCCAAGTGCCATTGGGACAAGGCGCGTGCCGGAGCACGCAGGGTCTGCTGGGTCGCACCCAGATGAGTCTCGAACGCGGGCCACAGGCCTTTGAGACGCCGCACTTCGTCGGCAAACTGCTCGGGTTCCATGCTGATCCGGT
The DNA here is from genome assembly GCF_002261215.1 of Bordetella genomosp. 11. Classification (NCBI taxonomy): domain Bacteria; kingdom Pseudomonadati; phylum Pseudomonadota; class Betaproteobacteria; order Burkholderiales; family Alcaligenaceae; genus Bordetella; species Bordetella genomosp. 11. Next base: position 4,307,367 of record NZ_NEVS01000004.1, read on the forward strand.
AAAAATACTCCGGCTCGGCCTGAGCCGTGGGGACCACATACGGCAGCAGCGTCCATTCGGGCGGCAGCTCGTCCGGCTCCAGTTCGGCCAGGCCGATCTGCAGCAGTCGGGCGCGGGAGGCCTTCACGTCATCGCCCGCCTGCTCACGCTGGCGGACACGACGGCCGAAGATCACGATCTGCTTGAACTGCTTGTCCACAGCCTGGAAGACGGACAGATCGGCGAAATGCCGTGTCAGCCAGCCAACCATCTCCTGATCCAGCACGTGGGACGGAATGATGAAGACCAGGATGCCGCCGTACTGCAAAAAGGGCAGCGTGCGCTGATAGAACAGCTTTTCCAGCCGGCCGCGGCCCTTGCCTTCGTAGCCCATGTTGCCGTTGGCATCCCTTGCGAGATCGCCATAGGGCGGGTTGAGCCACAAGAGGCCGAAGGCCTGCCGCGAGATCATGGTGTCCATCAGGTCACCGTGGATGCAGTGGTCGACCAGCAGCCGGGCATGGTTGGCCCGCTCCTGATCGAACTCGACCGCGTAGGCGCTGGCCTGCTCAGGCCCGAGGGCATGAGCGGCTTCGGCGATGGCGACGCCTTCGCCGGCGCAGGGGTCCAGAATGCACATCGGCCCATCGCTGGGCATCAGTGCGCCGAGGGTTCTTTCGAGTGTGGCTTCGTCAGTTGGGTAGTAGCCGTTTTTGGCAAAATTCCGAGCGAGCCGGGGGAACATCAATGCCATGGGAAGTCTCCTGTCTGGCGGGGATGAAGGGAAAGACGGATGCGCGCAAGGCACGCATCCATCGGCGGAACGTCAGGCGACGGTCGTTTCCAGGTCGGCCAAAGCCGGCTCCCGGTGCGGATGGGCGGTGAGCACACCGTCACGGATGAAGTCGCCCAGCGCGTTGGTGAGCACGGGCACGTCGATGGCGAGCCGGAACCCTTGTAGCGGCCCGAGGGCCATAGGCAGGGAACGCAGCATCTCGCGCTCGCGCAGCAGTGCCAGCACTGGCGATTGCCAGTGGTCCAGCAGCGGCAGCGGGCACGTGTCCTTGACCAGGTGCCACAGGCGTGACGTGGGATCGGCCGCAGAACGCGGCAGCAGCGCCAAGGCGCTGGCCGAACTCTTGTCGGGCCGGATGCAGCGCCGGTCGAACAGCCAGAGATTGACCATCGAGCCGAACAGCGTGCGGCGATAACTGCGGGTCAGGCGCTTCTCAAGGCGCTCGACCGAACCGACGAATACGGGCAGCGAGCCGCCCTGATCGGTGATGACGTGGAACTGGTCCAGACCGTCTTCGCTGCGACCCAGGGTGAGCCGCCCGATGAACTGCTGGATGGCGGTGTCGCGCGCCCAGACCGAGAGGAAGATCAAGTCGCCCTGATCGCTGCAGACGCAGGCATCGGCCATGAGGTCCGTGCATTCGTCGATGCGGTACAGGGGCTGGTTGGATGAAGGTGCAGGCATGGTGGTGTCCTCAATGTGAGGGGCGCACCGCCCGCCAGGGCAGTGAATGCCCCGTTAGGGATGAAAAGCGCGCAGTGCCCGGAGGGAATGCTCCGGCTGCGTCGCAGGCGACGTCAGGCTGACAGTTCGGCGAACGAACCATCGGCCTCATGCTTGACGAAACGGTTGCCCGCATTCATCACGGCGTCGATCTGAACCTGGTTGAAGATGCTTTCGGGCACGCTGACCTGAAAGCGCCGCAAGACTTCGCGGTAGTAGTCCAGGTCATGGCCGAACGGGTCTGCCTCGTACAGGTTGCTGTAGAGGAAGTTCTCGTCCAGGGCCTGGATGGTGTCGTCTTCCAGCTCGGCCGGCTTGCGGATGAGCAGGAAGAAGTGCTGCATCGGCCGGTCCCAGCCGAGAATGACGGTGATGGGAAATCCCTTGTGGGACGTCTCGAAGTAGTGCTGACTCATGGTGAAGCTCCGTGATTGAAATCGCCGGTCGCTTCCCCGATGGGAAGCAGACCCGGCGGGTGTGTGAAATGCAGCAGATGCAGGAAAAGAAGATCGGGCTGGGTGGCGTATGCCGTTCTCAGGCCGTCAGTGTCTCGGCGGATGCCGTGGGTGTGCGCCGTCGCACGTGGTAGGCGCGAACGCCTGCACGCCAGTCGGCGGACTGTTCAGGTGCCATGTCGAGGTAGCTCAAGGGGCACGAGTAGTAGTACGGGTGCATGGACTCGTCCAATGGCTTGTAGCCCCATTGGCCGTCGCTGCGTTCGAGCAGATCGCACCGGATATGGCGCAGGGACTGGCCCGGCGCGAGCTCACGATGCACGCCTTCGGCCTTGGCCGTCACTTCGAGCACGGACCAAAGGACATTGCCGCGCAGCGTGTGGGCGATGACCTTCACGCTCGCGCGCTCGGTCTCCTGCGGTGCGATGAGTTCCGCGATCAGCTCGGACCGCGATTGGTGAGAGAAATACCAGCCCATGAGAGCCTCCTGGAAAAGTCAGGCTGGAGGCTTCCCTTCCGGGGAAAGCTCCCAGCGGGTGGTGAAATGCCGTCTATGCGGCGATGGATGCCAGTGCGGCCTTATGAACCGCAACCAGCCGGGCAACAACCCAGTTCGATGCCATGTGAGCAGTAGCCGTGTGCAGCGTTCCAGTCTTGGGTCTCCTGCCGTTCGGCAGGTGTTTCGTAGCCCCATTCCCGTGCGATTTGCAGAGCCTGGGTGCGCTGGTCCTCGGGCAGTTGACGAGCTTGAGCGCCGATTGACGAGCTGAAGCGTTCGACGTAGTAGTCGTAAGACAGCCCGCAGCCCTTGGCTGCTTGTTCAGCCGTGGTGTCGCAGATCGCCCGCCAGGCGGGTTCATCCAGCGGGCGGGCATCTGCGGTGGGCTGTGATGGGGTATCGCAAGCGATGGTGGACATGGTGAAAACCTCCAGAAAGGAACTGGAGTCCTTCCCCGCGAGGGGAAGGTGCCCCAGCGGGTGATGAAGAGCACTGCGGATGCGGTGCCCGTGTTTACGCACAAGTCATGCAGGTTGAAGTTCGGCCTCGCGGCTCCACTCCTGCGTCTTGAAGTCCAACGCATAGCGCAGTTCGCCCAGGCGGGCGATCTGCGCGCGCAGGGCGCGGCGGTCGATGGTCGAATCCAGTTTCACGGACTCGCCCAGCGGCCACAGGATGCCGAACAGTGCGGCGTCGCCGTCTTCGGCACTGCCGGAAACAGTGGCAGCAGCAGGCTTCGGCGCATCCACTCCGAAGGGCGTGGTATCGACCAGCGGGTCCGCCGACGCCTGCGTGGGTGCTGGCTTGGCGGGCTTGGATGCTTTGACGGGCTTGGTCGGCGTTGCCGCAGGCTGCGCCCCTTGCTCTTCATCGAGCGGATCGACTTCCTGGGTGGCGAAGCTGCGAGCTTCGTCACGGCTCAGTTTGTCGATGCCATTGAGCGTCATGCCGTCGAGGTTGGCGCGGATTTCTAACCGTGCACCGCCCGCGACCGGATAGGACTTTGCGAAGATGTAGCGAATGACAAAGTCCCCGTCGTACTTGCCTTCGGGGTACTGTTCCAGCTCCGCGTCTTTGACCGCGAATTCGCCGATGGGGGTGGTCAGTCGACCGACCGTGAACGGGCCATTCTTGCCGCGGATGGTCCGCAACGTGAGCTGGCCCGGGACGACGATGGGCAGGACTGATCTTGTGGGTGCCGTTGTGGCTGTCATGATGGTTCTCCTTGGGGAAATAGGAAAAAGGCAAGGCCCCGTGAGGGGCCATGCCGGATCAGAACGGATCAGCCAGCGCCGGCTCCTGCTCTTCGACTTGCGCCTCGGGCTCGCGCTCAGCGGACTCGGCGGGTTGTTCGGCAGCGGTGTCGGCAACGTCCTCGGCTTCGGGCGCGAGTGCGTCCTCAGCTTGCGGCGGCTCGGCTTTCGCCTGGCTCGTCGGATAGACCTGGACGCCATCGATCTTGATCAGACCGATGTGGACCAGTGTCGATTCGAGGTTCGCACCCGGTTCCCCGGCGCGCTCGCCCTTGGTGCGGATGTACGGATCGATCTTCATGTCGTTCAACTTGAAGCTGATCAGCACCTTGCGGTCCCCTTCGATGGCCTGGATGCACCGGCGAACCAGATGCTCGGCTTCAGGAGTGGCGACGATGGTGTCGAAGTACCGGTACTCCGGTTCATCGACGGGCCCGTTCAGGGCGGCGATGGTGCACGACAGGAAGGGATCGCCATCCTTGGGGGTGACGTCCTTCACTCGGCTGAGGTAGCCGATGCCACGGGTGATCAGTTCATGCTGCTTGATCGAAGCCAGTTCGGCCCGGTCCAACAGTTCGGACTTGAGCAGACGTGCCTTGAGGGACGCGCCGGCCTGGCCCTTCTTGTCACCCTTATCGCGGATGAATGGATCACCGCGCAGATCGCCGGTGCGAAAGCGCACCAGCGGACGCTGCTTCGGGTCGTCAACGCCGATATAGCTCTCGACAAGTTTCTTGGCCTCGGCACCCGAGACTTTGACGTCGAAGTAGCGGTAGATCGGGTCTTTGGGGGAGCCGACCATCGCGGCGATCATGCATGCCAGGAAAGGCTGTGCACGGCGGCCGCCCTTGACGGGTACTTCACGGGCGCGTTGGATGTAGCCAATGCCCGAGGTGTGGATGTCGAAATAGGATTGTTCGTTGGACGTGGTGCTCATGGTGAATCTCCATAGGGATGAAGCGGAGACACACCGGCCCCACGCATGCGGGGAAAGGTGCGTAACCCCGCGGTGGGTTGATAAGGCGAAAGCATCCGCCACCAGAAACTGGTGGCCGCTCGCGGACGGATGCGGAGCGAGCTGGCTCGGTCACGCAGTGGGAACTGCGCCGCAACCTCGAAGACCGATGGTTGCCTGGCATGTCGCTGACAACGTCAGCAGGCATGGGGACAGCATGGCCGAGCCTTGCGCGTATCGCCGCAATCAATCGGCATCCAGGGGCTTCCGTATTTGTCAGTCGCCGCAAAAGCAGGCGATCGGTTCCTCTGCAGCGTCGAACAGGTCACCCTGGGCGGCGGCGAAGCGCGCCAGGTCGGCGTAGCTGGGGCCGTCGGCACGGAACCGGGCGCCGCTGGGCTTGCTCGCCAGGTTCAGAGACTCCATGCGAATCCACCACACGGCGGCTTCGGGCCTGGCCTTGATGAGCGCCAGGCGCTGCCCGCGCGGTTTGAGGAAACACAGGTCGCAGTTTCCTTCGAGCGTGCGCCCGTTCACCGTGAGCAGTTCGAGATTGAACGGCTGCGCCTGCCAGAACGTGCCCACGTCGCGCACCGTGACGCGGGCGTCCGCCAGCGGCATGCACATGGTCTCGTGGATCGATTCAGTCGAGTGGCCGCGCGCACGGATCTTGGCGACACGGCGCTGCTCGTCGGCGCGGATGCCGATCATCTGGTCCCAGTCCGTCCAGCCCAGATGCCGAAGATAGCGGTGCATCGGGCGAATCTTCAGACTGGTCGTGCAGCCTCGCGCCACCGGGTTGGGCAGATACTGGCGCTTGCGGATCAGCGCCTCGAACGGCTCACCCTGGCGGCTGGCCCGGTCAAAATCGACTTGCGTATAGCCTGGTTCCGTGGACAGGTATTCGAGCCAGTGGATGGGGATCTGCCAGTGCTCGGCGCAATCGCGCACAAAGCGCAAAGTCGCTTCCACTTCCTTGCCCGTATTGGCGAAGCAGACCACGGTGTCGGCAGGCAGGCCGCCGTTGGCCTGCAGCACACGCCAGAGCATGTAGGCACTGGTGCGTCCGCCGGAAAAGCTGATGCAGGTTGGTTGGGTGATCTTGAATGGATCGTGCATGCGGTCGTCTCCGTAGGCATGTCGGCGGTCGGGCCGACGAGGCAGGCCATGGCGGCCGGAGACGAAAGCGCACGCGCGGCAAAGGCTGCGCGTGCGGATAAAAGAAAGCCCCCGTATGTGGCGTATGTCGGGGGCTGTGAAGGCTGTGCGGCAATCGCCGCATCAGGCCGGTGAAACCACCTCCAGCGACAGGTGCGTGGCGGTGGCGGACAACATCAGGTCGTCGGTGCCGTGCAGGATGCGGGCGAAGACACCTTCCTTCGGGTCGAAGAACTCGCCGAAGTCGTCGCCGCCCAGTTCGGTACGCGCCAGTTCCCACCAGTCATCGAACGGATCGATGTCCGGGTTGCAGCCGACGGCATAGGCCAGCAGCTTCACCCGACCGTCCGGGCGGCGTTCCCCGTGCTCGGCGAGGAAGTACACGCCTTGGTCCTTGGCGAGGGCGATACGGCCTTGGTTGGCAATGGCTTCGGCCAGTACGGGGCGCAGGTCGGTGCCTTTGAATCGCAGTGACATGATTGAAATCTCCGGTGTGGAAAGAGATCGGCATAGGGGGCAGCCCTTTAGGGCTGCGCCCCTGCCACACCACCCGGCATGCGGGTCCGCACCGGGCGGTTCGAGAGGTTGAGGTCAGGCGAGTCGAGGTAGGCCCAGGCGGTCGAACCAGGCCACGGTCAGTACGCTGCCCAGCAACTTGCCGCTGTTGCGCCACCAACGGCGGCCATTGGCCGCGATCTGGTGGGCCACATCGTGGCTCGCGCCCAAGGCACGCAGTTCCCGGAACATGGTTTTGCCGCGCTTCCAGTGCTTGAGCTGGATTGCCCGCAGCCGATGCCTCAGCCACTCGTCCAGCCCGCGCCACACACCCGGCGTTTGCGACAGCCCGAAGTAGGCCTTCCAACCCAGCAGGTACGCACGCAACTTCTGCACCACTTGCCCCAGGCTGCGTCCGCCGCTGCGCCCGGTCATCTCCCGGATACGCTGCTTGAACGTCGCCAGCGGCTTGGCCGCCACTGCGCGTTTGACCTGTTTGCCCGGGGCCACCCATAAGGCATATCCCAGGAACTTGCGGTTAAACGCACTGGCCACCGCGCTCTTGGCTTCGTTGACCTTCAGCTTGAGCCGACCGTACAACCGGCGCAGCAGCACCATCACCCGCTGGCCCGCCAGACGACCGCGCACGTACACGTTGCAGTCATCGGCGTAGCGCACGAAGCAATGCCCCCGCCGCTCCAGCTCCCGATCCACCTCGTCGAGCAGCACATTGGCCAGCAGCGGCGACAGCGGACCGCCTTGCGGCGTTCCCTGGTCCCGCTCCATCACCACCCCGCCATCCATGATCCCCGCGTTCAGGTACGCCCGCACCAACCGGATCACTCCAGTATCGGCAACGCGCCTCTGTAACCGCTCTATCAGGATGTCGTGGTTGACCCGGTCGAAGAACTTCTCCAGGTCCACGTCCACCACCACGCGCCGCCCCGACTGCACGTACGACTGCGCGGCCAACACCGCGTCGTGCGCACGTCGCCCAGGACGGAACCCGTAGCTGTGCTCGCTGAAGCTCGGATCGAGCAACGGTTGCAGCACTTGCAGCAACGCCTGCTGGATCAGCCGATCCGTCACCGTCGGGATGCCCAACTCGCGCTGGCCCCCGTCGGGCTTCGGGATCGTCACCCGCCGTACCGGACTGGGCCGGTACGTCCCCTGCAACAGCCGCTCACGGATGCGCGGCCACTTGGTCCTCAACCGTTGAACCGTCTGGTCTATGTCCAGACCGTCCACGCCTGCCGAGCCCCGGTTGGCCCGCACCCGCTTGAGCGCCCGCTTCAGGTTCTCTCGCGTCAGCGCCGCTTCCAACAGCGCCGACCCTGTGCCCTCCTGCCCAGGCCGCGGACCCTCGGCTTCGTCACGACACACCCCAGCCGGGGCTTCACCCCGGCCTACGGCACAACGCCCCGCTTGCGCAGGCTTCTGACGCATGGCCCCAGATATCGACATGGTTTCAGACACTCCCTCTCGTTCGGCCCTTCGCGCCCCGCTTCGGCCTCACCGGCCACACGGCGGCACTACTACGACCTCTGCTGACGCCTCGCTCCGGCTCAACACCGTTACCCTTTCAGGATCGAGGCGAGGCCTCCCCAGGTAAGCACGCACTCCTTCATCGCACAACCGCCGCATCTACGCCGCCTCGCCTTGACCACAAGAGCTTCGCGGTTCCTTGCCCGCTCCCCCTGCTCGGCAACGCCTTCTATGCGGTTCTTGTCCATCGGCTCGCGATTTACGCTCCACGCTTCCTCCCCACATTTGGTCGCCCTCATGCAGTTGCGTTTCGCTTCGTTCGTCGTGATCCACTTACGGCGGGACTTGCACCCGCAGGAGCACGCACATGCTGGGCGCACAAAGAAAGGGCCTTCCACCCGAATGGATGGAAGGCCTGTAGAGGCATGCGTATTCAGCCGTAGTGCTGCTGCGCTTCCTGCCATGGGACGAAGCACGCATCGCCGCCAGTTGAGATGGGAGGCTGCAAGCGCCCGATCTCTTCCGCCGAGAAGCACGTGGCCTGGTCAAGCGTGACCCAGCCGAACTCGTTGGACCAGAAGCCGGCGCTGTCGCCGACGGCCGACTCGTTGGGCGAATACACCACCCAAGCGTCGCCAACTTCGCTCGTCATGCCGAGAGCGCCTGACGTCGCCGGGTCGCCTTGGCATCGATGACGTTCACCTGGATCTGACGCCAGCGCCCGTCGTCGATGAGCCGATTCAGCACTTCACCGAGCATGTCGAAATACACCTCGTCGTGCCGATCGACCAGTTCGAGTGATTCACCATCATTGCGGTTCAGTTCCACCACGTAGGTATCGCCCGCGCGGTCGTACAGGATCGTTACCTGGCCCACGAACTTCGCGGTCGAGACCGTGAAGCTAATCGCCGGAGGCGTTTCGATGATCTTGGACGGGGCGGGATCGACCCATGTGAAGTCGGTGGCGCCCGCATCGACCAGCATGTGGGTGATACGCCGGAAGCCATCGGGTGCCGGCATTTCCTCCATCTGCTCGATGAGCTGGCCCAGTTCCATGCACTTCGGCTCGGGGATGGGCAGTTTGGCCGGCGCGGAGCCGAGGATGTGCCTCGTGATGGTGTAAGGCTTGCCGTCCGAGGTTGTCTCGGTGATGACTTCCGGGGTGTCCGCGCGCAGGCCGTCGAAACGGCGCCGAGCGTAGGGCTGGACATGCACCTTGGCGCCTTCACTGGGAACAGTGCTCACCAGGTTGGGATCGAGCACCGCGAACTCGCTGGGCTTGAGCTTGACGACAATGGCGTCGTTGGTCGCCGCAACCACCTTGCCGTCGAAGGGCTGGGGATCGATGGCGAAGCCCAGCGTCGAGGACTTCGGCTGATCGTCGAACACTCGGTACTTGAACGACCGCACGTTGCGGGGGACATGGCCTGCGACAAGCGAAGGCATCAGGGTCTTGATGAGAGAGCGATCCATGGGAAATCTCCTTGAAGATGAAACAAGGGATTCCCGGCCCACAAGGGAGAGATCCCTTGTGGGTGGATAGACGCGGTGCGTCCGTAGGAAGATTCGACCAACACGGTTTCCCGCGCTTGCAGCCTCGAAGGTCTCGACTGCCTGGGCATGTATCGGCAGCGCCGACGAACATGGTGCCGAGGATGGCCCAGGAAAGACCGGCGCGCTCGTGGAAATCCGCACCGCGCCGTGCCCGCTTTCCCGCGCTGTGAGTTCGTAGCTGTCCAGACCAATGAGGCATGCCAGCGGATGGCGGTAGGCGTCGAATTCCCTTTTGACGAGGCGTTCGTACAAGTGCAAGGAACTGCGGGGCGTCGTAGAAAGCAGGTTTTCTGCGCGGTGCGATCGTCGGTAATGGCAAGGACCATCAACTGGCTGTCCCGTGCGGTTGGCGCGAGGAGCGCAGCTGGCCCTGTTGCCGAGATGCCTTTTCGCCTTGAAGGTGGGCTGCGTCTTCATTAATTCAATAAATGATGTATCATTGAATAATGAATGAAGATCAAGCTGTTTCCGCCCTGAGCGCCCTGGCGCACACCCAACGCCTGCGCGTGTTCCGCGCCCTGGTCGTGGCCGGGCCGGAAGGACTCACACCCAGCGTCCTCGCCGACCAACTCGACGTGGCCCGCAATGCCTTGTCTTTCCACCTGAAGGAGCTGGCCCACGCCGGCCTCGTCACTATCGAGCAGCAGGGCCGCAACCTGATCTATCGCGCCGAGTACAGCCACATGAACGGCCTGATTGGCTACCTGACCGAGCATTGCTGCCAAGGCGGTGTCTGCGAGGTTTCCAACACCACCACCCACTGCGACTGCTGATGCCATGACCACCGCCACCACCTACAACGCCTTGTTCATCTGCACGGGCAATTCGGCCCGCTCCATCCTCGCCGAAGGCATCCTCAACGACATAGGCCAGGGGCGGTTTCACGCCTGGTCGGCAGGCAGCCATCCGAAAGGCGAGGTTCACCCGCTGGCGCTCGCTACGCTAGAGCGGCTGCACCTGCCGACAACGGGCTACCGCAGCAAGAGCTGGGACGAATTCTTGAAGCCCGATGCGCCGGTGTTCGATTTCATCTTCACTGTCTGCGACAACGCCGCCGGCGAGGCCTGTCCGCTGTGGCCGGGCAAGCCGGTGTCGGCGCACTGGGGCGTGCCTGACCCGGCAGCCGTAGAAGGCTCCCTGGAACGACAAAGCAAGGCATTCTTCGACACCGCCATGACGCTGCGCCGACGTATCGAGTTGTTCCTGTCGCTGCCGATCAAGAGTCTCGATGCCATGTCGTTGCAGCGCGAACTGCGCGACATCGGCCGCCAGTGAGGCCCGCCCGATGAGCGCAACCGATACCGCCGGCGCCGCGCCCTCAAACTCCGCGATGAGCGGCTTTGAGCGTTACCTGACGCTATGGGTGGCGGTGTGCATCGTCGCTGGCATCGCGCTCGGCCAGTTCGCGCCCGCCGCATTTCAGGCCATCGGCCGCATGGAGATTGCCCAGGTCAACCTGCCGGTCGGCCTGCTGATCTGGGTAATGATCATCCCCATGCTGCTGAAGGTGGACTTCGCCGCGCTCGGCCAGGTGCGCCAGCATTGGCGCGGCATGGGGGTCACGCTGTTCATCAATTGGGCCGTCAAGCCGTTCTCGATGGCACTGCTGGCGTGGATCTTCATCCGCCACGTCTTTGCCGAATGGCTGCCCGCCGACCAGCTCGACAGCTACATCGCCGGCCTGATCCTGCTGGCTGCCGCGCCGTGTACCGCCATGGTTTTCGTCTGGAGCCGGCTGACCGGCGGCGATCCGGTGTTCACGCTGTCGCAAGTGGCCTTGAACGACACCATCATGGTGTTCGCCTTCGCGCCCATCGTCGGCCTGCTGTTGGGCCTGTCCTCGATCACGGTGCCGTGGGACACCTTGCTGGTGTCGGTGGGTTTGTACATCGTCATTCCGGTCATCCTTGCGCAGCTCTGGCGTCGTGCGCTGCTGCGCCGGGGCCAAGCCGCATTTGATCGGACACTGGAACGCATCGGCCCGTTGTCGATCGCCGCGCTGCTGCTGACGCTGGTGCTGCTGTTCGCCTTCCAGGGTGAGGCCATCATCCGCCAGCCCCTGGTGATCGCCATGCTCGCGGTGCCGATCCTGATTCAAGTGTTCTTCAATTCCGGGTTGGCCTACTGGCTCAACCGCCAGGCGGGCGAAAAGCACTGCGTCGCTGGACCATCCGCGTTGATTGGCGCCAGCAACTTCTTCGAGTTGGCCGTGGCCGCGGCCATCAGCCTGTTCGGTTTCCATTCCGGCGCGGCGCTGGCCACCGTGGTCGGCGTGCTCATCGAGGTGCCGGTGATGCTGCTGGTGGTGCGCGTGGTCAACCGCTCGCGCGGCTGGTACGAGCGCCGCCCGACTACTTCGTAATCTCCAAGAGGCATCCATGAGCACCATCACGATCTACCACAACCCGGCCTGTGGCACCTCGCGCAACGTGCTCGGCTTGATCCGCAACAGCGGTGAGGAACCTACCGTCATCGAGTACCTGAAAACGCCGCCCGACCGCGACACGCTCCAGGCGCTGATCGCGGCGATGGGCGTGCCGGTGCGAGACGTGCTGCGCGAGAAAGGCACGCCCTATGCCGAACTCGACCTGGGCAACCCGAGGTGGAGCGACGACGACCTGATCGGCTTCATGCTCCAGCATCCCATCCTCATCAACCGGCCTATCGTGGTCACGCCGCTAGGCACGCGCCTGTGCCGGCCTTCGGAAGCCGTGCTCGACCTGCTGCCGCAGCCGCAGCGCGGCGCGTTCAACAAGGAGGACGGCGAGCCAGTGGTCGATGAGAAAGGCCGCCGTGTCTGAATCCCGTCTCGACCTGCCGAACATCGACGCGGCGCTGTTCCAGCAACCGGACACCGAACACCTGTTCGCGCCGGCACGGGCCACGCATGCGCCGCGCTTCCTGCTGCTCTACGGCTCGCTGCGCGAACGCTCGTTCAGCCGCCTCGCAGCCGAAGAAGCCGCGCGCATCCTGCGGGCGCTGGGCGGCGAAACCCGATTGTTCAATCCGTCCGGCCTGCCACTGGTGGACGATGCGCCGGCCGATCACCCGAAGGTCAAGGAACTGCACGAATTGGTGCAATGGGCCGAAGGCATGGTGTGGAGTTCGCCGGAGCGCCACGGCGCGATGACCGGCCTGATGAAGACGCAAATCGACTGGATTCCGCTGTCGGTCGGCGCGGTGCGCCCGACCCAAGGCAAGACGCTGGCGGTGATGCAGGTGTCGGGCGGCTCGCAGTCGTTCAACGCCGTCAACCAGATGCGCGTGCTGGGCCGCTGGATGCGGATGCTGACCGTCCCGAACCAGTCCTCGGTCGCCAAGGCATACCAGGAGTTCGACGAGGCCGGACGCATGAAGCCCTCGGCCTATTACGACCGCATCGTGGACGTGATGGAAGAACTGATGAAGTTCACGCTGCTCACCCGCGACGCGGTGCCGTATCTGGTTGATCGGTACAGCGAGCGCAAGGAAAGCGCCGAGGCGTTGAGCCGGCGGGTCGGTCAAGCGGCGATCTGAGCGGCAGGCCAGGAATTCGTTGAGGCTGCAAAGCATCGTCAGTTCAAGTTTCAGAAAGCACATGCATGTGATGCACGCGCGGTATTTCTTGATAAATCGACTTTATCGAGCTGCGGTGCAGTTCAGCGAATACCGATCTGGAGCCATGGTCAAGAAGAAAAAGCCCCTCGGAAGGGGCTGGGTAGGTCAAGCTTCGTACACGAAGTAGTGCTCGCGCTGACGCGGGAAGAACACATGCTTCCACGTGTCGCCGCTGGTGCTGCCACCGTCGAAGACGACCATTTCGTAGTCGTCAATGTCGGTGTCCGCCAGGTCGGCGCTGTCGATATGGCGCATGTGCAGCGTGCCGCTCATACGCTCGAAGACCAGGATCTGGCCGATGGCGTCGTCCTGGCCCATGGCGTTGACGCAGGCTCCAAGCTGATGCTCGAAGTCGCATGCGGGCGAGATGAGGTCGGGGAACATGGGGTTGCTCCTATGAAAATGGACTAGCCCGGCTCCTGGTGAGGAGACGGACCGGCATGGGGGACAAAGAGGAATGTTGGCGCGTAACGCGGCTACTACGACTCGCCCAACGGCAGACCCAGCAACACGGGCGCGTCTGCGTCGAGGATGAGGATGCGGACATCGGCCTGGCCAGCCAGGTCAAGGATGTTCGCCAGGTCGTCGGGCATGCCCTTGCTCCGGTGCTCTTGGCGAAGCTGTTCCGCGCTGATGCCTTCGGAATACTCCAGGTTCTTATCCGTCCAGGGCGTGGAGATCAGCTTGATGCCGATCGCCGGGCTGTACGGCACCCGGAAGGCGATGAACAGGAAGGCCTCTGGCGTGGCGAGGTCTGCCAGATTGGCGAGGTACTGGCCGGTTTCGTGGCTGATGTGTGCACTGCTGATTTCCCAGCACCGGCTGTAGTAGCCGGTCTCGAAGCTCAGCCGTCGAATCACCTCCCGAGCTGACTCTTCAGAGTAGGTGTCCCCGATATGGCATGGGCGACCGTCGAAGTCATAGCCCTCGATTGCGTAGACCACCGAGCGCACGATGCCTTCGGTTTGGCACAGTGCCTCCAGATCGGCAGGTACCTCCTGGCCCTCGGTGATCAGTGCGAAGTCGGCACCGACCAGGCATGGGAACTGTGCTGCCTGATCGTCAGGCAGGTGTGCCTGGCTTAAATGCAGCGGCCGCCATACCGGCGGAGAATCGTCCTCGCAGGTGATGAGCAGTGTACGAACAATGCGCAGATTCGAATAACCGCGGATGAAGGGGTTGTCGGCCTCGGACATGGATTACTCCTGGATAGAGAATACCGAGGCCGCTCCCCATCGGGGAATGAGACCCCGGTGGGTTGGAAGTGGAAAATGCGTCAGGCAGCACTGAGTGCTGGCGCTTGGGCCAGCCGCTCTGCAACGCGGCGACGTACATTCATACGAAATTGCCCGTCATTGATGCCGGCGAGTAGGCTGCCGGCCTCCATGGCGATCACGGCCGAGGCCTCTTCTGCGTCGGAGGCCAGAATGGCTTTGCGCAACTGGTCTCCGAGTTGGAGGGCCTGTGAAGACGCTCGGGCGACCTGAACCTCCCGGCTCAGATAGCTGCCGTCGCCACCGAACTCGAACAATCGCGGTTTGCTGCAATACCAGCACCCCTCGAATTGAATGGCGGTCAGGTGATGGCCGTCGTTCAGACAGGTGGCGATCAGAAGCAATGCGTCGAGATCGGCGCTGTCGGGCTGTACGGCGGCCAGTCCTGGACCAGGACGGATTGCACAAGGCCGCCTTCGAGCACGACGGCGAAGCTGGGATGGGGGAACATGTGTCGCTCCTTCAGAAAAGTCGGAGGGACACGGCCCCCGGAGGGCACGTGTCCCTCGTTTGGGGTGGATAGGAATGGCGGCGTGACCCGCAAGGGCCTTACCAGCCGTTGTAGTGCAGCACCAGGCTGGCGATGACCCGGCGGCGAGCAAGGTCGAGGCCGCTCAGATCGGCCAGGCCTTCAAACCCGCAGCGGCGCAGCAAAGACGCGCTCCTGCGGGCGTTGTAGAAGCTCACCATCGCGGCGAGGAACATGCGTTCCCCGCTGCTCAGTAAGCCCAGGGACCTGCTGATCTGCCGCACGTTGGGGCATAGATCCCATTTGTCGCGGGCTTGTTCAAAGCCCTTTTTGGTGCAGTCGCCAAACCACCGGGGGCCTGCGATCTGCACACCACGTTTCCATGCCTTGAAGAACGCATCGGGAGCAGCAACGAAGTGCTGCCGCTCCCGTGCGATCTGCTCGGCAACTTCCAGGGGAAGCTGGCTCATGAGAGATTCCTTATAGAGTGGATCAAGGGATGGCGAGCTGAGACCAGCCGCCTCTTGCGAGGGCGCGTTCCGCGGCAGCGAAGCTGCGGAAGTACTCGCGGGACTCCCGCGAGACAGGCCCTTGGGAATCGCGCGTTCCGATGTAGTGACCGGCGGCGCTATGCAGGACTTCGAGCGGCAATTGCTTGCCGGTGCAGAACAAGGCGAGTTCGCCGAAAGAGGCGCGTGGCATGGTCGGACTCCTTGGAGGATGCGAGGCGACCAGGCCCGTACGGGATGGCAGCTCCCGCTGGGGTTGACGAAGGTGCATCGGCGTCGCGAGGACGCTCGTCCGCAGGACGATGCTGGGCGGACTGGTGGGTGATACGGAGTGAATTCCGCGCAGCCTGGAACCCTGGCTGCTGGCATGTGCTGACGAATCAGCGAACATGCGGGCAGCTTCGTGCGCGAGCCGCGCTGCGTCAGTTGAAAAACCGCATCCGGCCCCGTCCCGATTCATGCGCAGCAGAAAAAGAAACAGCCGCGCGTCGTGCGGGGCCGTCAGGACGGAGCGAAGGCGCCGGGTCAGTCGGGCTTGTCGCCCAGGACATGCTGCTTCCACAAGTCGAATGCCTGCTCGGGCGCAAGCTCGGCGAGGATCACGATGGGCTTGTCTTGCCGGTCGCGCAGCGCAGCAAAGTACGCCTCGCGGTCGGCGATGGCCTTGAGCTTGATGCCCTTGAGGTATTTCAGCTTGCCGTCCTTGATGAACAGCACCTTGTTGCCGATGTCGCGGTTGAACGCGGTACGCACCGTGCGCTCCGAGTGCATGGCATCGGCCAGTTGATCGACAAGGAAATCGAGCGACATGTCGATGGAAAGAGGCTCTGCGCCTTCGTGCTCGGGGTCGAACAAGGCGGGCGGCAGGCCTTTGGCGAACGACTCGGCATCGGCCAGCAGTGCGGCCTTGCCGGTGAGCGCGCGGATGAATGTCGAACCGCCGTGCCCGTCGTTGCGGGCCTCGGCGATGGCAGCGCCGTCGAACACGACGGTGGCGGTGAAGCACAGCGTTTCCTCGCTGGCGAAGTCGGCCACCTTGAGGTTCTTCAGCGTGATACGGTCTTGCTTGGTGATGTTTTCCATGGGAAGTCCTGAAATTGACCGGCAGGCGACACGCCCCTGGCGGGATGTGGCGACCATCCCGTGGGTTGGAGAAAGGAGGCATCGGTGCCCCGGTGGGCAGCGTTCGCCGGTGAGATGCCGAGGCGAACTGGCGGGTGGCGTGGGCGGACCCCACGGCAGCCTGGACACCCTGGCTGCGGGCATGGCGCTGCGACAGCAGCAACACATGCGATGGAGCATCGGCCCAGCGTCGCCGTGCGTCATCCGGCAATCTGAATTCATCGCCACCGGATTGGCGTGCCCCATGAAAAACAGCTCCCCGAAGGGAGCTGCAAAGGAGGATCACTGCACGCTGGCGAGCTTGCCATCGGCGTCGAAGCTCAGGCGCACGGTGGCACCGGCGAGCTTGGGCTGCGGGGTGTATCGCCAGGACCTGGGCAGCAGTTCCTCAATGGCACGGGCAGGCGAAACCGAGCAGCCGACCGCGATGAACGTGGCGATGGTCTGCGCATCCGCGTCCTCGCGAGCCTGGTCGTAGCGGTCATCGAAGATGTAGTCCGACAAGAGACTGGTGACGTCTCCCGCGTGGGGCGTCACGTAGAGTCGGCCGTGCCTGCGGATGGCAGATACCGCATATTCGCGGGTGTCTCCCCCAAAGCTGGCGGACAGTGTTCCGACTAAGGTGACGCCAGTGATGTCGCCGTTGAATGGAAGGTTGTCATCCGCGTGGAGAACCTCGCCGTGGTGGATGCCGACCTGATCCGGGTCCGCATGGTGGAGAAGCTCGAACAGCCAGTGGTCGCCATCGAGACGGTGTTCTTCCAGCAGAAATGCCTGTCTGGCCGCCAGGTAGACCTCGGCGGTTGGCACATCGTCATCGTCTTCGGCGTCGATGGACCAGACACCGGCTTCTTGGAGTGCTTCGCGAGCGACAACGCCCTCGGCATGAGGGCGATCCCAGTACCTGGCCCAGTGACTGCGAAAGCCTGGCGGTTCATGGGGCCAGTCGCGGAACCAACTGCGCGGCACGAAGGGGATGCTGCTGAGCAGGTCGGCGTTCGATGAAGACAGGCACGTGGATGCGTACAGCATTACGAACTCGGCCCCGGACAGCCGCTCCTTGGCTTCGATCAGTGCCTGCCGAAAGGCCAGCTCGACCGCAGCCTGGATGCGCTTGCCATCCTCTTCCTCATGGAGCAGATGCTGGCGATCCGGTGGACGGGCGATCATGTCGTCACGCAACTTCACGATCTGGTGCCGCTGCGAAGATGGCCATCTTCCGATGGGAAGTCCTTGTAGGTAGCAGCGGTACTGAGACGGCGCTCCTTCCAGGTCGATGAGCACCTGACCGACGTCCGTATCCCGCCAGGCCAAACCTGGCCGGGACAGCGGGCGCTCGCACTCCGTGCCGTTGAATGTCACGCGGACGGGGAAGGCTTCGCACAGCCGCACCAGTTGCTGGGCGACCCACTGGGTCAGTGTCGGGCCTTTGTACGGGGGCTCGACACCGCACAAGCGGATCTCGGTGCCGATGCGCGCTGGCGCGGCGATGACGTCGATGTCTTCACCGCTGATGATCGCAGCGGTGGTGGCGCGAAACGCCATGTCCAGCGAATGCACCCGCAGGCTGCGCGCGAAGTACAGCGTGGAGAGGACACCGATGCCGAAAGGGTTTTCGCGGACCTTCAGTTCCTCGTCCCAGCCAGATTCGGCGATGCAGATGAGGCTCTGGAGGTTGGCGATGCCTTCGCCGTCGTCGCTGACGGTGAGCGTGTCGCCTTCGGTGGAGATGTGGATGTGGCGGGCTTTGGCGCGCCGGGCGTTCTGTAGCAGCTCGCCCAGCATCGAGGCCTGGGTGAACGCATAGCGATAGGTTTCGATCAGGCGGTTCTGGTTCGTCTGAAGACGGATGGTGCTCATGGCAGGGTTCCTTGGATGAGGTGGTGCGCCGGTCAGGCGCGGGGATGGAAGCGGCGCACACCGAAGCCCGCCGCGATGGCGTGCTGGGCGGCAATGGCCGGTCTGGGGGAAATGGGCGGACAGGCCCGATGGAGATGCAGCACCAACGCCCGGGGCGGGCGCGTGTCCGTGGCACGGTGCGATGCGGACAAGGAGGTCGACGCGGGAGAGTCCGCGGCGCAGCCTGAAAGACCGTGGCTGCTGGCAGTCGCCGACGCTTCGGCCATGCAGGGATGAGAATGGCGTCAGCCGCCTTTCGCGTCGCGCATCAATCCGAATCGGTTGCGTCCGTCTTGTGCAGGCGCTGCACCAGCCGCTGGCCCAACCATGCCATGCACGGGACGGCCATGGAGTTACCAATGGCCTTGTAGCGCGGGGCGTCGGCGGCGGGCTTGCCGCGATACGGGATCAGCGTGTAGTCGTCGGGCATGCCTTGCAGCCGTTCGCACTCCACCGGCATCAGCCGGCGCACCCGCCAGTGCGACCAGTCACCGGGGCCCGGGTCGTTCCAGTCGTAGCGGAAATACGCCTCGAAGTCGGGAGCCAGCACGTGGAGCTTGTCGGCACCGCCGCCGCTGGTGCGCAAGGCCGCCGCAACGTCGCCGCCCAGCTCGGCGGCAAGGCCCTGCTGCCGTCCCCGCAGGGCAACGCAAGCCACCATTGGCACTCCGTATCCCGGCTTGCCGCTGGACAGGACGGTGCAGGCCACCTGTCCATGGCCCGACTCGAAGCGCACTTCACCGCGGTTGTTCTGCGCGAAGGCGATGGCGGGCACGACGCCGGCGTTCGCATGGCTGTTGCGATGCCCGCCGGCACGCAGCGTCGGCGACCGGTCGAGCGTGGCATCCGCGCCGCTGCCCTGGGCGGTGAAGGCGATGATCGGGACACCCTTGCCCGTGCCGTCCTCACTGCTGCCCTTGCCGTTGTTGGCGGTATCGAGGGTGTGGGCGATGTCTCCGGCGATCGACTGCACCATGAACGTCTCGGTGCGGATGTCGTGTTTGGGGCCTGCGGCCATCAGGCATGCCGCAACATCGACGGGGCCAGTGCCGCCACTGAACCCGAACGTCGTCGTGACCTTGCCATAGGGTTGCTTCAGTCCTGCGTACCCGCTGCCTGCTGCTTGAGCGCCAGATCCAGCAGTGCGGGCAGCTTCTTGCCACGGCGCGCAGCCCGCAGAAGAATCCCCGAGCAGGCCTGCGCGCTCAAAAAGTACTTCGGCGGGATCGAGGTCATCTCCACCACTTGCCACAAGAAACACACGCTTGCGGCGTTGGGCGACGCCGAAATGTTGGGCGTCGAGCACGCGTCAGGCGATGCGGCGGCGGGGTCCACACACACAACCTGCGTGCGCCCACCGATCCCCTGGCGGCTGGAGCGCACGGCTTTCTCCGGCCAATGCGCCCAGGAAGTGCCCGAAGGCATTGCTGCGGTCGTTGAGGACGCCCGGGACGTTTTCCCAGACGAGCGTGGCCGGCGAGCGGCGGTCTTGGTGGCGGGTTTGGTCGATGGCATTGGCTAACTCCACATAGGCAAGGGTCAAGGCGCCGCGTGGGTCATTCAGACCGCGCCGCGCGCCGGCCACGCTGAACGACTGGCACGGGGTGCCGCCGACCAGGATGTCCGGCGCGGGCACAGCGCCGGCCCGCACCTGGCGGGCGATCGCGGTCATGTCGCCCAGGTTGGGAACGCGGGGGTAGTGGTGGGCGAGCACGGCGCTCGGGAAGGCATCGATCTCGGCGAACCACGCGGCTTTGAGGCCGAGGGGTTGCCAGGCGAGGCTCACGGCCTCAATCCCGCTGCACACGCTGCCGTAGAGCAGCGGTGCGGCGCGCGGCGCAGCGGTGACGCAAGGGTGTTGAAGGTGCATGTCGGATCTCCTGTTCGTGTGGCCCAGGGCTTGAACTGGAGTCAAGGCGGGCCGGGACGTTGATGGGCAGGAGAAAGGTGCCGAAGGCCCTGCGGCCTTCGGCTCGGGAGGAATGAATAACCACCCGTGGGCTGTTGCAGGCCCGGTCGTCGCTAGAACCGTCTGCTGTCAGCAATCACACCCGGCCCATGTCGTGGCTGGGGCCGGCATCGTCTAGGCGCACATCCGCGCACAAAGGGAGCCCGTTTTTGCACCGGCGGGCACCGGCACCGAATACCGCTGACCACGAAGGGTCTCCCGATGGTTCGCGCAGCCTGGAAAGGCAAGCCATCGGGGGACCCTTCGCAGGGGCGGAAGAAGCGCAGATCAGGAGAACGCGCGCAGCGCTGTTCGCGGAAGAAGCCACCTTCAGGTCCCACGGCCGGGGACGGCCGGGCGGGACGCGCACACGAATCGGGAAGGCAATGCGCGCTGGGCGTCCCGCAGGGCATGCGGGACACGGGCCACACCGCCGATGGCGGGGACGGCTCACGGGGAACGGGGTCGGTCAGGCGCCCTTGCGGCCTGTGCCGCTGCGGCGCGGGGCGCGCGAGGCACCACGCTTGGACGTGCCGGACTCGACCGGCAGCGTGCCTTTGCAGTCGGGGTAGCGACTGCACGACCAGAATGGGCCGCTCTTGCCGGTGCGCTGGCGCGTGGGAGCACCGCAGAGCGGGCAAGGCGGTCCTTGGGGAACCTTGATGGACAGCGAGGTGCTGCCGTACTGCGCGATCAGTTGCGAGATCCAGGCGGCCTGCTTGCCGATGAACACATCCAGGGTGAGCTGTCCGGCCTCGATCATGTCGAGCGCCTGCTCCCACACGGCAGTCGTGCCGGGGTCGGCAATCGCTGCGGGCACGGCGTCGATCAGTGTGAAAGCTACCTCCGATGCACGGATGGAGCGACCCTTCTTCACGAGATAGCCCCGCGTCAGCAGGCCGGTGATGATGTTGGCGCGCGTGGCTTCGGTGCCGATGCCCGTCGTGTCCTTCAGCTTCTGCTTCAGGCGCGGGTCGGTCACGAAGCGCGCAACGCCCTTCATCGACTTGACCAGTTCACCCTGCGTATAGGGCTTCGGAGGCAGCGTCTTGAGCGCCTTGATGTCGGCCTCGGCCACCTGACATGCCAGGCCGTCACGCAGCGCCGGCAGTACCTGGCTGCGCGCTGCGCCTTCGCTGTCCTCGTCTGCCTGCGGCTCGGCCAACACCAGACGCCAGCCCCTGATGATGACCTGCTTGCCGGTGGCCGCCAGCGTCTGCTGACCGCAGGCGAGATTCGCCACGGTGCGGTCAAACTCGTGATGGGGCAGGAACTGGGCGAGGTAATGCGCCCGGATGAGCCGGTACACCGCCAGTTCCTTCACGCTCATGGCGGAGAGGTTGGCGGGCTCCAACGTGGGAATGATGCCGTGGTGGGCGGTGACCTTGCCGTCGTTCCAGGCGCGTGAGCGCTGGGAGCGATCGAGCTGGTCCATGATTGGGCGCAGAGAGGGATCGGACTTGAGCACGCTGTCCAGGACCGTAGGTACTTCGGCGAACATGCTCTCGGGCAGATAGCCGGAATCCGAACGCGGGTACGTGGTGGCTTTGTGCGTTTCGTACAGGGCCTGGGCGATCTCCAATGTCTCCTGCACATCCAGCCCGAGCTGTTTGGAACAAACCTCCTGAAGCGTCCCCAAGTCGAACAGCAGCGGCGGGCCTTCGCGCACACGCTCGGTTTCCACGGATACCACCTGGGCGCTACCCACGGCGCGAATCTGCTGCGCGGCCTGCTGGGCGACGGGCTGCTGCACGCATCGGCCGGCGTCGTCGGTGCAGCCATCGGGCGGAACCCACTGCGCACTGAAAGCCTGGTCGCCTGCGGACAGGGACACGTCGATGGCCCAGAACGGCACCGACTTGAAAGCCGCGATCTCGCGGTCGCGGTCTACCACGAGCTTCAATGTCGGCGTCTGTACGCGGCCAACCGAAAGCACACCGTCGTAGCCTGCCTGCCGGCCCAGCACGGTGAACAACCGGCTGAGGTTCATGCCCACCAGCCAGTCGGCGCGCGAGCGTGCCAGCGCCGAGTAGTACATCGGCAGCGTGTCGACTGAAGGCCGCAGCTTACCGAGCGCGGTGCGGATCGACGCATCGTTGAGCGCCGAGAGCCAGAGGCGTTCGATGGGGCCGCGGTAGCCGCAAAGCTCGATGATCTCGCGGGCGATCAGTTCGCCTTCGCGGTCGGCATCGGTCGCGATGACGAGATGGGTCGCCTTCGCCAGAAGGGCCTTGACGACCTTGAATTGCGTGGCGGTCTTCGGCTTGACCTCGACCCGCCACTGCTGGGGAATGATGGGCAACTGCTCCAGCGACCAGCGCTTGAGCGCTGCGTCATAAACCTCGGGTGCTGCTGCTTCTACAAGATGGCCGATGCACCAGGTGACGGTGACGCCGGAGCCGTTGAGACAGCCTTCACCGCGCTGCGTGGCGCCGAGAATACGGCCAATATCCTTGCCCTGAGAGGGCTTCTCGCACAAGAACAGCCGCATGTCCGTCCATCCGAATTCCGTAGTTCATGGAGTTGCTGGATTCGAGGATGCCGATCACTGCCAGAGGCAGCAGCAAACAAGCCGCATGCGGTGGCGACCGCTTTCACGGGGTGCAATGACGGGAGGGGAAATGGCGCGTGGCCGAGGGTGTGTACGTCGGGAGCCGCGATTTCCGGGAGCGCGTGGAAGTCAGTGGACTTCCATGGAGTTATCCCCAGGGGATAATTCCACCAATGGCTACGGCACCGAACTTCTGTACACCAGGTCTTGATTGCCTGCCGAGGGTTCGGCCTTCTCCGCACTGATTGCATGGAGGGCGGCGAAGAATGCTGGCCGCCCTCCATGCCGGGTTACTTCCTGCGCTTGGTCTCTTTCGGCGCAGCCGAATCGTCGTTGGCCTGGGGCTTTGGCTCTGCTGCCTCCTGCTGCGGCTTCGGGCTGAGGGTCACAGACTCGATGCGGTACGGCAGGATGCCGACGCTACGGGCGTTGATCTGCCAGGTTTCGCGCGGCTGTTCCTCGTTGTCCGTCCAGGGTTCGCGCTCCATGCGGCCGATGACCAGCACGCGCATGCCCTTTTGATACAGGTCCTTCCAGTGCTCGGCATCGCGATGCCAAATCTCGACGGGAGCCCAGAAGCCGCCGCGGTCCTCGAAGTCACCGCCCTTGGTGGGGACGGGGTTGTCGAAATAGACGTTCAGCCGCAGCAAGCGCCGCGGTTCATCGTTGCCGCTGGGAAATTCGCGGTACTCAGGGGGCGAACCGATGTTGCCTTCGCCGGAAAAATGCGTGCTCATGTTGCAATCTCCATGGTGGTTGAAATACCCGCACCTGGTCGGCAGCGGGCGCAGGTTGCCCGGCGCGATCACTGATCGCGCAGTGCGGGTGGGGTTGACTTGAGCCGGCGCAGGTAGGCGTCATCCGCCTCGGCGGCTTTGCTGGCGCATTCCTGCGCCTGCCTGCCCAGGGTGTGCAACAGGCTGATCTGCATGTTCAGCGTGATGCGTTGAAGCTCGATGGCATGCAGATCGGCCAGCAGGTTGACCGGCGTGGCGGTGCTCGCCATCAGTTCCTGCCACAGGGCCACGCCCATGACCGAGCGGTCGTGCCTGCGCCAGCGCAGAAAGGTTGTTCCTGCGCCAGTGGTCTGCTGGGCCAGTTCCACAGGCAGCAGGTGAAAGGGATGACCGAACGCCTGTTGCAGCACCTGTCGCTGCGCCAGGCCAATCAACGCGTCGCGCATGGCGAAGCACTGGCTGGCCCAGGCCTCCAAGTCCCCTTTACCTTTAAAAGGCTTTAAAAGGCCTTTTAGAGAGGCCGCGTGTTCCAGCCGCATGAAGGCTGTCTGTTGCAGATCCCGGAAGTATCGGGTTTCGTGATTCGGGCCGCTCATGCCGGCTCGTCCTCGCCGGTGTTGCCCTCGGCCGGATTGGCGGCAGGCGCTTCTTCGCCGGGGGACGGTGCTGCGGCAGGCTCATCACCGCGCTGCTGCAGGCCACGGCGCACGATGGGCGGCGCAAACTTCGAGCGGCGTGTGCCTTCCAGTACGTCCTGCGGCAGTTCGCCAAATTTCTCCAACGCCGCCCGCGCTGCGGCATTTTTCGCGGCGAAGTCGTCGCGGGTGCAGCCCGAATAGCGGTACTGCTGGGCCAGCGAGAACAGGCTGCGCAACGCATGCGCGCCTTCATTGAGCCAGCGTTCGAGCGTCGAGCGATCGATGAGCGCCGTGTGATGCGCGAGGATCAGCTTGCGGGCAATGTCGTCGTAGTCGGCCAGCAGATAGACGGCGGCAAAGCCGAGCTGCGCATTGACGAACAGGGGCAGCTTGACGGGCTGGACGTTGAGGTTCTCGCCCAGGCTGAGTGCCGCTGGCACGTTCGCCAGCGCCTGTTCCACCTGCTCGCGCAGCGATTGCAGCGTGGCCTTGGTCTGGTCGAGCTTGTCCTCGATGCGCAACATCCACCCGTCCGAATACGGGTCGTCCTGCTCCGAGCCGCGCCGCATCTTGTTCATCTGGGCGATGTAGCCGTTCAAGCCGACGATGCCCGGTCGTCCTTCGGCAGCGGCGCGGCCGTGCCAGATGCGGGAAGCGTGGTGCGTGTGCAGCGTGAGCGACATCGCGCTGCGCAGCGCTCCGAGATTCAGTTGCAGAGGTTCATTGGTTGCCATGGTGTCCGCTCGTTTTTGGAAAAGGAGCAGCCAGCTTCGGCAGGAAGCGGAAGGCAGTCAGTCAACAAACCGAAACCCGCCTGACCCCGGTTCAAGGTGTGGCGGGCTGATGTGGCGCGAGCTATCCCCTGGGGATAGTTCCATCGAGCGCCAAGGAACGCTGCAGGCGCTGGATCAGCGCGGACAAGGCTGATTCCTCGACAGGCGATCAAGGCCTGGTGCGTAGTGCTTCGATGCCGTAGCCGTCAGTGGATTTATCCCCTGGGGATAGTTCCACTGGCATCCATGGGCGTCTGCTTTCACAGCCTTGCCGGCCGCTTCACTTGTTGGCGAGCAGATCGCGCAGCCGTTCGATGTGCTGCCTGGCGACTTCTGACGACACCGGCTTGCCCTGCGGTTGAGGTGGTGGTGTTCCGGGTCGCTGCTCGTTTGGCGTGACGGGTGCCGATGGCGCGTCCTTCTTGGCCCAGGCGTTGAACTCGCCATGGATCGCCCGCTGGATGATGCCGAACAGATAGCCCGCAGGATTGCGAATGCCGTGGCTTCCGCATCGTGTGGCCCATTCGTCCAGCACGGCCTGTCTCAGCGCGGCATCGACCTGCTGCAATGCCACCCTGGCACCTGTCTGCTGCTCTTCCTTCAATTCCGTAAAGCGCTTGGGCCATTGCAGATCGCCCAGTGCGCGCGCATGCCCGCGCTCGTGCGCGGTAGTACGTACTTCATTAATACAACTACTACGTACTGTACGGGCCTGCTTCGGATTCCGAAGAGAGGCGTCTTGCGCGGGTTTCGTCCCTGCTTCGGATTCCGAAGTGGGGTCATCACGATTCCGAAGAAGGCTCGCAACCCCTTCTTCGGAATCGTGAGAGGCATCCTCTTGTGGATAACTTTCGCTGATCGCGATGTCCTGACTGGTGAGACGTTCGGCCAGGACCTGCAACCGTGAAGGCAGTGTGCGA
Source organism: Bordetella genomosp. 11 (assembly GCF_002261215.1). Classification (NCBI taxonomy): domain Bacteria; kingdom Pseudomonadati; phylum Pseudomonadota; class Betaproteobacteria; order Burkholderiales; family Alcaligenaceae; genus Bordetella; species Bordetella genomosp. 11. Next base: position 4,333,156 of record NZ_NEVS01000004.1, read on the forward strand.
CCGGAGAGCAATGGATCGTCCGCGATCTCCTTGAGCGTATTCAGCCCGACGATCTGCACAGCCTTAGCCGAATGCCCCAGGGATTGGCTGACCAGCGCCAAGTAGTCGGCGTCGAGCTGCATGGCCTCGAACGGCGTCAGGGGTTCATCGTGCAGGACATAGAGGTTGCCGAGGATGCGGCCGGTCTTCGGGTCGCGTCGTCGCCGCACCAGGCTCAACCATCGGGTGAGGCGCAGCAGCGTCAGCGCCCGCGCCACCGTTTCATGCGATGCCTGCCCGGCGCAAGGCATCGAGCCCAGCCACGGTCGAAGTTGCTCATAGGTCGGGAATGCGGTCACGCCATCGTGGTTGAGCATCAGCCGGAAGACTTGCCAGGCGTTGCGTTCCAGCGGCGTCAGGCGGCGATCCAGGAACAGCCGCCGCGGCACGGTCTCATGCCGATTCCCGCTGAACAGGAAGGCATCGCCGGATGTGCTGGGCGTAGGCGATGGTGCTGCCGCAGTTGCAGGTGCGCCGGGGCTGGGTTGGGACTGGGACTTGGGCGCAAGGCCTTGCAGCGCAGTGTCGAACAGGTCTGCCACTGGGATGGGGCCACGGCGTGGTGCGGTGTCGTCCACGGCCATGGCTCAGCCCAATCCCTGATCGACCCAGCCCTTGATTGAGGCCCAGACCACCGACAGGGGCAGTGACATGCCTTCGGCCAAGTCCATCGCGGCATCGAGGATGGAGGTTTCGTCTTCGAGATCGACGTTCCTGCTGCCGGTCACGGCCTTCCATTGCCGCCACAGTTCCGTGTCCTGCTTCTCATCCAGCACGGGGTGGCGGCCCTTGCGCTTGGGCAGGCCGAGGATTTCGCGGCGCAGCGCCACTTCCTGGTGGGTGAGTCCGTAGAAGCGGCAGACCATCTCCGTGCTGCCCCCCAGGCGTAGCATGCGATCAACGGTCGCGATTTCCTTCTCCACATCCTGCGCCTGCTTGAGCAGTCGCCGCAGCACTTCGCGGTTGACCGTCACCGAGCACCAGGACACGTTGGCGTTGGCCAGCACGCTGATCAGCGCAGGATGCTTGAGGGCGTCCAGTTCTTCCTCGCCAAACCCCATCAGCTTGCAGCGGCGCAGTTGCCCATTGCGCAGGTCGTAGAGGGCCTGGGCAATGACGGCCTGGTTGAGTGGGTGGGGTGCGGACATGCTAGCTTCCCTCGCTCACGTTCCAGAAGCCGCGCCGGCTTCCAGATCGAGCAAGCGGCGGGCCAGCCGCAGTAGCCGGAACAGCTTGACCAGTGCGGTGTCGCTCAATCGCCTGGCCGCATCGCCTTGACCGTGCAGCAGCGCCGGTAGGCTGCTGAGGACTTGTTCGTTACCCCGGCCGATGTCGGCGGACTGCTGACCGGCCAGGCACGCCAACAGCGTGAGGACGGCACGGCCCAGCGGCGCCGGGGCCTGGGTGCGGGCCCGGCAGGCAAAACCGATGCCGTCTGGACGGTCATCGATGCACTCGTCCAGTCCAGCCTCGCCCGCGATCTCGCGGGCGAACTGCGCGATGTGGGCGCGCAAACGCTCGGGCGTGTCCAGTCCGGGCTCGATGTACCAGACATCGGAGATCGGATAGAGCCCGCCGGCCTGCACGGGGATGGACTGCAAGACGTTCTCCGAGAAGTCCGGTGGCAGCGCGTCGCCCAACTGGTCGGCGACCATGCGCTGGATGGACTGGAGCCGTTCGGTCGTCGGCGCCGGCGAGACGATGTGCTCGGCAAGCAGATCGCCATCCGCTGCGGGTTTGGCCGTGCCCGCCTGGCTGGCATTTGCCTCGCTCTCGTGCGTCGAAGTGGTGGCCGCTGGCCGATCTGCAGGCGGTGCGGCAAGTGCGGGACCTGCGATGGGCGGCTCGGTCGTGGCAGGTGGGCGCGCGATGGCACGCGGCTCCGGCAGTACGGGTGGCGTCGAGAGCGGTGTCGGATCGCTGGCCAACGCGCGCTGCCGACTCTCGGATTCGGTCATGTCCAGAGCAAGCACGTCGTAATCGACGCCGAGCAGCTCGGCCATCTGACCGATCAACTCGTCCTGTACGCGCTGAGGGGCGAACTCGTCGCCCTGCGTGTCGAACTGCGAGAGTACTTCTTGGAAGAACTCGTCGAAGTCCTGCACTAGCGAGCGGCCTTTGGCGTAGCGCTCCCACGCGAACATGCAAGCTTTGCGCATGACCGACAGGCGTTCGACCTGGTGGCGGCCGAGGCCGCCATAGAGCACGGTCGGGATCGCGGGCAGGAGGTAGCGTACCGCGTCGCTCATGCGGCTGATGTGTGACTGCTGGACCGGGAAGCCATCGGCAGCGAGGCGGCGGGCCAACTCGGTTTGGCTCACGGCGGCGCTGCTTTCTTGCTCGTAGAACTCGCGCGCCTTCTCCACGCCCAAGGCCCGTTCAATGAACGTCAGGCCCCCGCGCAGTTCGTTCTCGGCCAGGTGGCCGGTCAGCATGACCACTTCACCACGGCTGGGCCAGGGCCGGAACAGGCACGATATGCGGAAGAACTGTTCGTCCTTCGTCTCCGACCACAGTTCGCGCAGGATCGCCAGCCGCGTGTTGCCGCCGTTGCGGATGATGTAGTGGTCCTCGCCTGGGCGCCGCGTGATGGCCGGTGCCGCGTCCAGGCCGCGCTCGCGGATGGACGCCTTGATTTCCTGGTAGACCGAGTTGCGCTTCTTCCTGGGGTCGTGGTCGTAGGGGCGCAACTGGTCCAGGGTCACGACCATCGGCGTGTCGGCGATGGGATCGCTTAGGGCCGAGGCGGACGGGCCGCTGCGCTCGAACCCCGCCGCAAGCAGTTTGCCGGCCATCTGCTGGGAGGTGATCTCAGCCATGGTCGTTTTCCTGCACCTGGAACTGCGCTTCGCGCTCGGCACGGCGGATCTGCGCGCGGGCGTTGAGCGCCGCTCGGTGATCGCTGGCGGTCGAGCTGGTGTAAATCGCGGCGCAACCGGTCTTGGTGAACTTGAGGTGGCCACCAGGCGTGCGCTTGACGTGCCAGCCCTCACCGACAGCGAACTCGATCAGGGCGCGCAGTCGCTTGTGGCCCCGGGCCAGATCATGTGCGTTCGCCATGAGGCCTCCTGGTATCAAGAGGGTGTGGCGGACGGCCGGACACCGTGGCAAATCGGTTCTGCCACTGCGGGAGCAATTCGGCAGCCAGACCGCGCATGGTGTCGAGCGCGGCGGGGGCGACTCTCCCTGGTGGCTGGCGGTACTCGACCCGATGCACAGGCAGACCGCGCGTCGCGGCGCGCGGATAGGCTTCGATGGCCGGCACGTCGGTCGCCAACACGCGGATGCCGGCGTGGTCCTGGAACAGATCGCGCAGGGCTTGCTGGATCAGCCGTGCGTTCGCCGATACGGGATGAACGCGGTTGATGAGCAGGTGCAGTGGTGGCGGCTCGATGCCCACGTGCCGGTAAGGTGCGATGTCCTCCAGCAACTGCATGGTGCCGCGCCGCAGCTCACGGGCCGCGAGGATCTCCGGGGTCACGGGCGACAGCGCGAGGTCGGAGGCAAGCACGGCCATCTCCAGTAGCACCGAGCGCGCGCCCTGAGTGTCGATCAGCACCAGGTCGTAGAGGGGGGCCAGCACTGGCAGCAGGTGCCGCAGTCGCAGGCGACCATCGGGCGCGTGCAGCAGCAAGGTGTTCAACTCGCCCCGGTGGTCGTTGGACAGCACCAGATCTAGGCCGGCGATGATCGTGCGGGACACAAGTAGGACGAGGTCGCGCTCGTTGAAGGCCAGCAACTCATAGATGCCGCCGGGAGCGCGGTGTGCCAGCTCATAGTAGGAGGACAAGGTGGGCTGCACGTCGAGGTCGAGCAGCAGCACGCGCAGACCCGCGTCAGCGGCAAGTCCGCCGAGGTTGGCGGCGGTGGTCGTTTTGCCGACACCGCCCTTGGTCGAGATAATGGATACAACCTGCATGGCGCTCTCCGTCAGGGGATAGGGAATTCCGAGGGAGAGCGAGTCACGTGCGGTTGTTGAGGCGTTCGGCGATCCACTGGTCGATCTCGATCGAGTCCCAACCCACCGCGCGCACGCCTAGACGCAGCGCCTGGGGAAATTGGCGTTTCTTCATCAGGTTGTAGATGTGGGCGCGTTTGAAGCCAGACTTGGCTTCGACTTCATCCAGCCGCAGGATGCGGCGCTCGTTCGGTTGCAGTACAGGTGTTTGCGACATGGCGGTCACTCCTGAACGCTCAGTGGCGTTTGTTGGCGTGACCTCTATTCAATAGACATGGCTGCGGAAAGACATTGCAAATGCAATATCCGCGACTGCACATACAAGCTGGCAAACCTCAAACGTTTGCGCTACGCAGGCGACGCCTTGCCGTTGCGAACTTGCCGTTCAACGTCCGCTCCGCGATGCCCATGGCTCCGCTGTGATGAGCCACCAATGCGCTCACCACGGCCTCCTGGGTTTTGAAACTGGAGTACGAGGTGCCCGATGGAGACTGGCCGAGCATCAGATCCAGCATCCCGCCGATTATGTTTAGATAGGTGGCCTCGGCTCGATCACTGATTGGGCATTGGGCGCAGGCGGGAATCATGGTGGACTGTTTGAGCAGAGCGTCGTATTTTTCCTGTAATTCGTTCAGTTGACGCTTGTACTGGTCCAAGGCGGATTTCAGGGCCAGCCGTTCGACAAGCATGGCTTGCCCGGTTTCTAGTGTGATGATGGGATGAGCTATACGCTCGCTGCGAGTAAAGAGGAACCCTGGTCGGTGCTCTGGATAGTGTTCACGCATCCATCGCTTAAGGTCCACGTGCCGCACGGTCAGGTTTGGGGAATCCCAAAGCGATTTGTCATTCGATGTAATGCCATCGCGCCCATATGCGAGTTCCCCGTTCTGAATTGCGTCATAGATTCGCTCCAAGAACAAACGCAGCTCATTCCATCTCGGGCAGTCGATCGTCTTCGGTAAGTGTCGATACGAAGATATCGACGGCAGAATTTCATTCGTATATCTCAATAAACCGGCCCAGCGTATAGCTGCTTCGATGGGAAGATAGTAGACTTTTGAAATAGGCGGACTATCGTGCATGCATCCATCTCCTATCGCGTTCTCTAAATCATTCCCTGTAAGTCAGATTAATTTCCGACTTTCGGATTTTGATTTTTCGAGAGCCTTAAGAACTAGCTGGCGCCGTGCACACGTATTTAAAATGTCATCGTTTCGTCGAAAATATGAGCTAATTTATGTTCGATCGACGAGCGCCAATCCAGGTCATGGCGGAATGTTCAACCAGCTCGACATTTACTCTGCGCACCTACGTGAGAGTTATGGATAGACCAATATTCAACAAGTCTGAATTTTCATAACCGCTTGGCTACATAGGTCTAAGAGAGTGAGCCATGCGCTTTGGGATGTGGATTCCAGAGTAAAAGCGCAGCTATTAGGTGGGATACGGAGAGTGACTGGGTCTAAAAAGAATGCTGTTAGATGAAATAAAAATAATGACAATCTGCCAAGGGCTTGAACCCCCAGCGTCCCGAGGTCAATGGCGTTGAACCATTGCAAGCTTTGGCTGCGCAACTCGAACAAGCTTCGGTATCGTGCTGTGGTGCAGGTAGAAATTTTTCTTGGCCTATCGCCCAGCTTCTGGACAGATGCTATAATGGAGCGCGCTGTACATGCGCCTGACAAATTACGTCAGGCCAGTTGACGAAAAGAACGATAGGATCTTCTTTCAGATGAATTTTTCCGCGACGTCCAACCTCCGTTGGTGGTGGCGCTTCTCATAGAAGCGGCACGTCGCTGCGGCATCGCGCCGCACCTTGCCGCCGAACCGGCAAGGCTCAGTGTCATCGCGCTCCCGGCAAGGCGGCTCCCAATTTCAAGGAGACTGCTTTCATGCCCCAACTTTCTTATCTGTTGAACCTCTTCCTGCGCGTCCTCTCGACATCGCGGGACGCAGCGATCTGCGCGGTCACGCAGATCGCTGCACGGGCCGGTGCTGACCGGCACGCCCATGACGACTATCGTCATCTACACGCATCACTCCACCCGACATCGTGGCACCACTGGATCATGGATACGCTGACTCCAAGGCAATCCAATGCCAATGTGTGTAATAGAGTGTGTAACGGAGCTTGTGTGTAATGAAAATTTCTTTTGAAATCAAGGAGTTATTATGGCTAGGCTTCTGATGATCGACAACTACGATTCCTTCACATACAACCTGGTGCAGTATTTCGGCGAGCTCGGCGAAGATGTGCGCGTCGCGCGCAACGACCAGATCACGCTGGAAGAGATCGCCGCCATGAAGCCGGACCGCATCTGCGTGTCGCCCGGTCCCTGCTCGCCCGCCGAGGCCGGTATCTCGGTGGCGGTAATACGCGAATTCGCCGGCAAGATGCCCATCCTGGGTGTCTGCCTGGGCCACCAGGCCATCGGTACGGCTTTCGGCGGCGATATCGTCCGCGCGCCGCGCATCATGCACGGCAAGACGGTGCGTATTTCCCACACCGGCACCGACATCTTCGCCGGGCTGCCCACGCCCTACACCGTCATCCGCTACAACTCGCTCACCATCGATCCGGCCACCCTGCCGGATTGCCTGGAGGCCACGGCCACCGCCGAAGACGGCGACATCATGGGCGTGCGTCACAAAGCGCTGCCCATATACGGGGTACAGTTCCATCCCGAATCCGTGCTCAGCGAACACGGCCATGCATTGATGCGGAATTTCCTGGAAATCCGATAAAAGACCATTCCGAAGAGGGGGAATCGATCATGACGATAACGGCGACCGAAGCGCTGACGCGCTGCATCGAACACCGCGAAATTTTTCACGACGAAATGCTGCACCTGATGCGCATGCTGATGAGCGGCGAGCTCTCGCCGCAGATCGCGACGGCATTGCTCATGGGGTTGCGAGTCAAGAAGGAAACCATAGGGGAAATCACCGCGGCGGCGCAGGTCATGCGCGAGTTCGCCACGCCGGTCGAAACCCCCTACCCCGAACGGCTGCTGGACATGTGCGGCACGGGTGGCGACGGCAGCCGAACGTTCAATATCTCGACCGCCGCGATGTTCGTCGCCGCCGCGGCGGGCGCGAAAGTCGCCAAGCATGGCGGACGCAGCGCGTCGTCGTCCTCCGGCAGCGCCGACGTGCTGGAAGCCCTGGGCGCCAACCTGCAGCTGGCCCCCCAGCAGGTCGCCGAATGCATCGCCGAGGTCGGCATCGGCTTCATGTTCGCGCCAGCCCATCATGGCGCCATGAAGAATGTCGCGGCCGTGCGCAAGGAAATGGGCGTGCGCACCATTTTCAACATCCTCGGACCGCTTACCAACCCCGCCAGCGCGCAGAACCAGCTGATGGGCGTTTTCCATTCCGATCTCGTCGGTATCCAGGTCCGGGTGCTGCAGCGGCTGGGGTCGCGCCACGTCCTAGTGGTGCACGGCCGCGACGGCATGGACGAAGCATCCCTCGGGGCCGCGACCATGGTCGGCGAACTGAAGGACGGCGAAATCCGCGAATATGAAATCCATCCGGAGGACTACGGGCTATCCATGATGTCCAACCGGGGAATCAAGGTGTCCAATCGTGAAGAGTCGCGCGACCTTATCCTGGAAGCGCTGAACGACAAACCGGGTCCTGCGCGCGATATCGTCGTCCTGAACGCCGGACTGGCCATCTATGCGGGTAACGTCGCTCCAACGATTGAAGCCGGCCTGAAACTGGCGGCTGATACGATTGCATCAGGTGCCGCTCGCGGCAAGCTTGAAGAATTTTGCGCTTACACCCGGAAGTTTTGAAATGAACGACATTCTTGCGAAGATCCTTGCCGTCAAGGCGGAGGAAGTCGCCACCGCACGACAAATGCGCAGCGAGGCGGAGCTGCTGCGCGAAGCGCAAGCCCGGCAGGACGTGCGCGGCTTCGCCCAGGCGATCGAAGACAAGATCGCCTCTGGCAAGCCCGGCATCATCGCGGAGATCAAGAAAGCTTCGCCGTCGCGCGGCGTGCTGCGCGAAAACTTCAGCCCCGCCGAAATCGCGGCCTCTTACGCGGTGCACGGGGCCGCCTGCCTTTCCGTGCTGACCGACGTGCAGTTCTTCCAGGGCTCGCACGACCATCTGCGGCAGGCGCGCGCGGCCTGCCCCCTGCCCGTCCTGCGCAAGGATTTCATCATCGATCCCTACCAGGTCGTGTTCTCCCGGGCATTGGGCGCCGACTGCGTGTTGCTGATCGTCGCGGCGCTGGCCCCGACCCAGCTCAAGGAACTCGAAGCGTGCGCCATGGACCTGGGCATGGACGTGCTGGTCGAAGTCCACGATGCCGCCGAACTCGAAGTGGCGGTCCAGTTGCGCACCCCGCTCATCGGTATCAACAACCGCAACCTGCGCACCTTCGAGACCACCTTGCAGACCACACTGGACCTGCTGCCCCAAGTGCCCGCCGGCCGCCGCATCGTCACCGAAAGCGGCATCCTGCGGCCGCAGGACGTCCGCATGATGCGCGACCACAAGGTCGAAGCCTTCCTGGTGGGCGAGGCCTTCATGCGCGCCGCGGATCCGGGCGCGGAACTGGCCAGGCTCATCGCCTGAATCCACCAGGCGCCCCGGCCGGGTATCGCGCGCCAGGCTGCCTGGCCGCCCTGGCGCGCGCGGCCCGCCCGGCCCTAGGCCCCATGCCTGCCCCCGGTATCGACGGCCGCCAGTCAAACAACGGCATTCCAGGCGTATTTCTTGACCGTTTCCCCGACGGCCGGGGTTGCTAAGATCGCGGCGTGGCGCCCGCGCGTCGGCCGCTTGCAGGGACCGGCGCCCATCCCGGGCGTCCCTGCCCCAGCCCCCCAGACAGGACACTTCTTCCATGGATGAAGCTTTCAGCCACCAGTTGTCGATGACCATCCTGATGACGCCGGATATGGCCAATTTTTCCGGCAACGTGCATGGCGGGCATATCCTGAAATACCTGGACCAGGTCGCCTATGCCTGCGCCAGCCGCTATGCCGGCCAATATGTGGTCACGCTTTCCGTGGACCAGGTCGTATTCCGGGAGCCGATCCATGTCGGCGAGCTCGTGACCTTCCTCGCTTCGGTCAACTACACCGGAAGGACGTCCATGGAGATCGGCATCAAGGTGATTACCGAGGACATCCGCCAGAAGCTGGTGCGCCATACCAATAGCTGCTATTTCACCATGGTGGCCGTGGACGAGCTGGGCAACCCGACGCCGGTACCGCCGCTGGAGCCGCGCAACGAAGAAGAACGCCAACGCTTCGAAGCCGCCGACCAGCGCCGCGCGCTGCGGCAGGAAATGCAGCGTCGCCACGTCACCATCAAGCAGAATGTGGCGGACGCAGGGCCTCGCTGACCATGGCCGACAATTGGTCCAGGTTGAACGGCTTCTGCAGCACGCGCTCGTGCTCCAGCACGCTGGCGCCGACCTGCGCGTCGGCGTAGCCCGTCGCCAGGATGACAGGCAGATCCGGCAGCATCGCGCGGGCCCGCTCGATGACTTCGGCGCCGTTAAGCTTGGGCATGATGAAATCCACCACCAGCAGGTCCGGCGGCGCTTCGCGCATCATCGCCAGCCCTTCCTCGCCATCGGCGGCCTGCCTGACCTCATAGCCGAGTATCTCCAGGCATTCGACGATCAGGTGGCGCACCGACGCGTCGTCGTCGATCACCAGGATATTTACCGCCCGCGGCTGCCCCGCGGCGGTGCCGGCCGCCGCCACCGTATCGTCCACCGCGGCGGGATCCGCCAGCGCCAGCCAGATTTCCACCTCCGTTCCGCGTCCTTCCTCGCTGGCGATGCACGCGGTGCCCCCTGATTGCCGGGCGATTCCGTAGACCTGGCTTAATCCCAGGCCGGTTCCCTTGCCTACGGGCTTGGTGGTGAAGAACGGGTCGAATACCTTGCTCAGCGTCTGCGCGGGAATGCCCGTGCCGGTGTCCTTGACCGAGATCACCACGTAGCGGCCCGCGGCCAGCTCGCCTTCGCCGCTTTGGCGCAACCCGGTGGACAAGGTGACCTCGCCGCCCGCGGGCATGGCATCGCGCGCGTTCAGGCACAGGTTCAGCACCGCCAGCTCGAGCTGGTTGGCGTCGGCGGTAGCCATGGGCAGGTCGGGGGCGAAATCGGTCAGTACCCGCACGGTGGGCCCCAGCGACAGCCCAAGCAGTTCGCGCATGCCGGACAGCAGCGCATTGACGTCGGTGGGGCGCAGGTCCAGGTTCTGGCTGCGCGAAAACGCCAGCAGCTGGGACGTGAGCTTGGCGCCGCGTTCCACGGCATGCCGCGCATTGACGGCGAGGCGCCGCGCGCGGTCGTCGGCCGAGATGCGCTGTATCAGTTCGACGCTGCCCATGATGACGTTGAGCAGGTTGTTGAAGTCGTGGGCCAGCCCGCCGGTCAACTGGCCGATCGCCTCCATCTTCTGCGACTGCACCAGTGCGCTTTGCGTACGCTCGCGCTCGCGGATCTCCTTCATCAGCCGGTCGTTGGCGCGCGCCAGGGCGTGAGTGCGCTCGGAAATACGCGTTTCCAGCGTCTCGTTGAAGGTGCGCAGCGTTTCTTCCGTTTCGGCCTGGCGCTGCAGCACCGACCGCGCGTCATATTGACGGCCGCGGGCGCGCAGCGCCGTCGCAATGGCGCTGCGCATGACGTCTTCCCGCAAGGGCCGCTGCAGCAATATCAGGTTGCCCAGCGGCTCGTACGTATCGGGTCCCGCCGCGGCCCCCGGCGCCCGCGCGGGCTCGATGACCAGGAACGGAAAGTCCGACCAGGGATCCTGGCGACCGACCCATTGCGCCAGGCCATCCAGCGCGGAGCCGGTGAGGGATTCCCCCGCCACAATGGCGCACCCCGCGCCTCTCTGCAGGGCGCGGAGCAATTGCGGCGCATCCTCGCAGGCGACGAACTGCTCGCCCGCGTTCGCCAGCGTACTGCGTATGACCTGGCTATCCTCGCCTTGCGGCGCCAGTATCAATACTTGCATGGCTTTATCCACCGAGCCTCCCATTTCTTCGTACAACCATTACAGCAGTTGGACCGGGCTCGAGGCTGTTACGCCGTGTTGCAGCGGGTGCGGGATATTTTCTTACGATACACGGCAGCGCAGCCGGCCCCGGGGATGGGTCCATGATAGGCTAAGGCTCATCCATGACGGGCCCCACGCCGCGCGGGCATCGCCGCTTCCTTTACGGAGCACTCCTTCGGTGGCCCGACGACAACAAGGAGGGTCGGACTTCATGTCGAAACCACTCGAAGACTACGGAATCATCGGCAACATGCTGTCGGCGGCGCTCGTATCGCGCGACGGCTCCATCGACTGGCTGTGCCTGCCCCATTTCGCTTCGGCGGCCTGTTTCGCCGCGCTGCTGGGCACGGAAGACCATGGTTTCTGGAAGCTGTGTCCAAGCGACGCATACCAGTCCCGCCGCCGCTACATTCCCGGCACGGCGGTGCTGGAAACGCGCTTCGAAACCGCCACCGGCACCGTCACCCTCTTCGACTTCATGCCGCTGAGCGACGACGAAGAACGCGTGGACGTGGTGCGCATCGTGCGCGGCGATCACGGCCACGTCGACATCGATATGGAGCTGGTGCTGCGATTCAACTACGGCCAGGCCGTCCCGTGGGTGCGCCGGCGCGATTACGGGCTAAGCGCCATAGCGGGACCCGATGCGGTCGAGCTGCACACGCAGGCGCCGCTGCAGGGCAAGGATCTGCGTACCGTTTCGCGTTTCAAGGTGCGGGCCGGCGAGCACGTTCCTTTCACGCTGTCCTATCATCCTTCGCACAAAGTGCCGCACTTCGTGCCGGACCGCATGGAAAGCCTGGACCGCACGGTAGCCTGGTGGAAGGAATGGGCCAAGCATTGCCGCACCGACCATCGTTTTCCGGAATGGCACGAGGCCATCGTGCGTTCGCTGATCACGCTCAAGCTGCTGACCTACCGGCCCACCGGCGGCATCGTGGCGGCGCCGACCACCTCGCTGCCCGAAAACCTGGGCGGTACGCGCAACTGGGACTACCGCTATTGCTGGCTGCGCGATTCCTCGCTGACACTCTACGCGCTGCTGAACGCCGGCTATCGCGAAGAGGCCGAAGCCTGGCGCATGTGGCTGATGCGGGCCTCGGCGGGCCATCCCGACCAGTTGCAGATCATGTACGGCATCGCCGGCGAGCGCAGCCTGCCGGAGATGGAGATTCCCTGGCTGCCCGGCTACGAGAACAGCGGGCCCGTGCGTATCGGCAATGCGGCGTCGGCGCAAGTCCAGATGGATATCTACGGCGAATTGATCGATACGCTGCACGCGGCGCGCGAGGCCGAACTGGCGCCGCTGGAACAGGCGTGGCGCCTGCAGCGCATCCTGCTGACGCCGCTGGAGGAAAAGTGGAAACAGCAGGACCACGGCATCTGGGAGGTCCGGGGCGCACCCCGCTCGTTCACGCATTCGCGCCTGATGTGCTGGGTGGGGTTCGACCGGGCCATCAAGTCAGCCGAGCGTTTCGGCCTGGAGGGTCCGGTGCAACGCTGGCGCCATCTGCGCGACGAGATCCGCGCCGATATCCTGCGGCATGGCTTCGACGCCGGCATGAACAGCTTCGTGCAGCACTACGGCGGCAAGGCCCTGGATGCCAGCCTGCTGCTGATTCCGCAGGTCGGTTTCCTTGCCATCGATGACCCGCGCGTGGCGGGCACGATACAGGCGATCGAGAAAGGTCTGATGCGCGACGGCCTCGTCATGCGCTACGTGCCCGAGCAATCGGATGACGGCCTGGCGCAGAACGAAGGCGTATTCCTGGCGTGCAGCTTCTGGCTCGCGGACGCCTATGCCATGCAGGGACGCCTGGACGAGGCAGCCACGCTGTTCGAGCGCTTGCTGTCCCTGCGCAACGACCTGGGCTTGCTGGCGGAGGAATACGACCCGGTGCGGCAACGCATGGTGGGCAACTTCCCGCAGGCGTTCTCGCACATCGGACTGGTCAATACGGCATACAACCTGCTGCAGGCCCAGGGCCCCGCGCGGCAACGATCGCGCAGCGCGGCGCCCCACAACGGCACCGGGGCGCACAACGGCGCGACGACGCGGCATGGCCAGTCGGCGGACAGGAGCACGGCAAACGATGGCGGCCCCGCGCCGGAGGCGGCCGATGCGCCGCGCACGGCGGACGCATCCGGCCCCGCGCGGGCGGATCCGCGCTAGACCGGCCTGCCGTCGCCGTAGCGGATCATTCCGCCGCCACGTGCTGCAACTCGGCTTGCTCCGCGGCCTGTTCCGCGGGGGACTGCGCGCGCCGCGTCCGCATGAAGGCCAGGCACGGTATTGCCGCCAGCGTCATCCACATCATGAAGCGGAAATCATCCAGGTAGGCGATGAAGGAAGCCTGATTGGTCACGATTTCGTTCAGCGCGGCAAGTCCCTGGGCCGTATGGACATCGAACGTCCGCGACAGCGCGTCGGGATGCATCATCAATGCAGCGCCGGTGACATAGGCGCCGAGGGACGCATGCAGCGTGGCGCTATTGCGCACCAGCAGCGTCTGCATCGCCGAAATCCCGATGCTGCTGCCGATGTTGCGCGACAGGCTGTAGATTGCCGTGCCGTCGGAACGCAGGGAACGGTCCAGGGTGGAGAAAGTCATCGTGGTCAGCGGCACCGAGGTGAATCCCAGGCCCAGCCCCTGGATGAAGCCCGGGACGATGACATCCCATTCGGTGATCTGCGGGGTGTAGCCGGACATCTGCCACAGCGACAAGGTGGTCAGGCCGAAACCCAGCGCGATGATCAGGCGCCCGTCCATCCGGCCTACCAGCCGGCCGGCCACCAGCATGGAGACCATGGTGCCGAGGCCGCTGGGCGCGGTGACGACGCCCGTGGTAACGACCGGATAGCCCAGCAGAGTCTGCAACAGCGGTGGCAGCAAGGCCCGCGTGGCGTACAACAGCAGGCCCAGCAGAAAGTAGAACGACAGGCCGATCGCGAAATTGCGGTCGCGCAGCAGTGCCACCTTGAAGAAAGAATGCTCGCCGCTGGTCGCGGTGTGCAGGATGAAAAACGTGAAGGACACGAACGCGCAGATGGCGTAGACACGGATTTCGATCGAATCGAACCAGTCGGCCTGCTCGCCGCGGTCCAGCATCAGTTGCAGCAGTCCGATGGCCACGGCCAGCGTGGCGAAGCCGAACACATCGAAGCGCCCGTCCCGGCGCGCGCCGTCGTCATGGATGAAACGGGCCACGCCATAAAAGGACAGCAAACCCACCGGCAGGTTGATCAGGAACACCCAGCGCCAGTTCATATTGTCGGTCAGCCAGCCCCCCAGCGTGGGGCCCAGGATGGGCCCCAGCATGACACCCATGCCCCACACCGCCATGGCCTTGGCATGGTCCTTGGGTTCGTTGACGTCCAGCATCACGGCCTGGGACAAAGGCACCAGCGCGGCGCCGAAGGCGCCCTGGAGCAGGCGGGCCGCGACGATCTGCGCCAGATTGCCCGCCGCGCCGCAGGCCAGCGACATGACGGTGAAGCCCGCGATGGAGACGAGGAAGACCGATTTCAGTCCATAGCGTCCGGTGAGCCAGCCGGTGACCGGCGTGGCGATGGCCGCGGCGACGATATAGGACGTCAGAACCCAGGTGATCTGGTCCTGGGAGGCGGACAGGCCGCCCGCCATGTGCGGCAAGGCGACGTTGGCGATCGTGCTGTCCAGGGTCTGCATGATGGTCGCCAGCATGATGGAGACCGTAATCATGGATTTGTGCGGGACGGCACTCGGGCGACCGGTGGCGGACATAAAATTAATAACCTACGTTACTATTTGGGCAAAAAAAACGGCGGACATTGGCGTTCAATCGACATGGGACAGCAGTTTGCGCAGCAGGCGCTCCAGTTCGTCGGCCTCTCCCGCTTCGAAGCCGGAAAACAGCGATTTCAATTGCGCCCGTCGCCTGGGCAGATACAGCCGCACGAACGCCAGCGCCTTGGGCGTCAGTTGCAGGAATACCTGGCGGCGATCGCTTTCGCCCACCTGGCGAACGACGTAGCCCTGGCGTTCGAGCTCGCGCGCCACCCTCGTGCTGTTGGTTCGCGAGGAGTTCATGAAGATGCTCAGGTCCGACGGCTTCAGGCGGTGCTGATCGCTGGCATAGATGACGACCAGGGACGTCCACAGGGTGGAGTTCAATCCATGCTCGCGCAGCGGCGCGTCCATGTGGTCCCCGAGCCGCGCCGCGACGTGCATGAATAGCCGGCTGAGGACGGACTCGCGCAGCTGGTGGCGCGAGGCCAGTCGCAGCGACAGTTCGTCCATGGCCTGTTCGAAAGGCTCGAAGGAAGACGAAGGCATCGGAGAGCGGGCACAACTAATAACCTACGTTATTATATCGCCTGACCGGCTGACAGAGATCTTAAGCTGCCCGGTCAACCAGGACGGAATCCGCTGTGCGGCGCCGCGGCTTTCGGTTTAAATCGGCCTTCCGGCCATTGCCTGCCTGCCCTCCCCGATACCATGTCCGCCCAACCCGATAGCCTCCCCCACTCTTCAGAGACCCTGGCCCTGCGGGCCGACCTGGCGCTGGCCTTGCGCGCGGCCGCGCATCACGGGCTGGAGGAAGGGGTCTGCAACCACTTCAGCGTCGCCCTGCCCGACGGCAGCGACCGCTTCCTGATCAATCCGCGCGGCCTGCACTGGAGCGAGATCGATTCCGACGACATCGTCATGGTCGACGCCAAGGGCGCCAAACTCGCCGGACAGCACGACGTCGAAGCGACCGCCATGTTCATTCATGCGGCGATCCATCGCATCGCGCGCAAGACCTGCGTGTTGCACACGCACATGCCATACGCCACGTCGCTGACGCTGACCGCGCGCCGGGGCCTGGACACGCGGCTGTCGCAGAACGCCATGCGTTTCCATGGCCGGGTGGCGATCGATCCCCGCTACGACGGGCTGGCGCTCGACACCGCGGAAGGCGAACGCATCGCGCGGGCCATGAGCGGCGCCGACGTGCTCTTCCTGGGCAATCACGGCGTGGTCGTCTGCGGCGAACGGATCGACTACGCCTACGACGATCTCTATTTCCTGGAGCGGGCATGCCAGGCCGAAGTGCTGGCGCTGTCCACGGGCCTGCCGCTGGAGCCGGTGCCCGAAACCATGGCACGCCATGTGGCCATGCAGATACAGGGCGAGCGGCTGCAATCCACGCTGTTTTTCGAATCCCTGCGCCGCCGCCTGCCCACCATCGGACGTTGATGCCACACGCGGGATCGCACCGTGGCGCGATCCCGCCAATGGACGTCAGAACGCGGGAACGACAGCGCCCTTGTACTTGTCCAGGATGAACTGCCGTAGCTCGGGCGTGTGCAAGGCCTTGACCAGCTTCTGCACCGCCGGCTTGTCCTTGTTGTCCGGCCGCGCCACCAGGATGTTGGCATAGGGCGAGTCGGGCCCCTCGATGAACAGCGCGTCCTTGGTCGGCACCAGGCCGGCCTCCAGTGCATAGTTGGTGTTGATCAGCGCCAGGTCCACATCGTCCAGCGAACGCGGCAGCATGGCGGCTTCGAGCTCCTGGAATTTCAGCTTCCTGGGATTCTCGACCACATCCAGCGGCGTCGCGCGGATATTCTTCGGGTCCTTCAGCTTGATCAGCCCCTGCTTCTGCAGAAGGATCAGGGCGCGGCCACCATTGGTGGGGTCATTGGGAATGGCCACGGTCGCGCCGGTCTTCAGTTCCGACACGTTGGCAATCTTCCGCGAATAGGCGCCGAAAGGCTCGACGTGCACCTTCGCGATCGCGACCAGGTTGGCCTTGCGGTCCTGGTTGAAGGTATCCAGGTAGGGCTGGTGCTGGAAGAAGTTCAGGTCCACCTGCTTGTCCACCAGCTGTACGTTCGGCTGCACATAGTCGCTGAATACCTTGATGTCCAGGTCCACGCCCTCTTTCGCCAAGGCTGGCTTGACGAAGGCCAGGATTTCCGCGTGCGGCACCTGCGTGGCGGCGACGATCAGTTTGTCGGCCGCGAGGGCCGGCGCGGCGGCCATCAGGACAGTGGCCAGGCCGGCCAGGAGCATGGCCGTCCAGGCGCCCAGCCGGCGGCGGACGCGGCCGGCGACAGCCAGGTGGGAAATCGCGTCCGCCGCGCGATGCGCGGCTGCGCGCCGCGTCAATGGTTGAGTCATTTCTTTCCTCCTTGTCCGGGGTTCCAGCATGGACCGTTTAAAACGAAAGGGATCAAATCTACATGAACCCGGGTTTTTTGTACTCCATCTGTTTATTACGCGCTGGCATAAGACCCAACGGGTAATACAATGCCGGTCAGCGGCGCCCCCTGCCGCACCCACCCCCTTTTATCCATCATCATCGCGTTTGCTGCCGCCATGACCGATACCTCCGAAACCGCCGCCCTGTCCCCCGCGCTGAAGGCCAGCGTGCTGTCCGAGGCACTGCCCTACCTGCGGCGGTTCCACGGCAAGACCATCGTCGTGAAATACGGCGGCAATGCCATGACGGAAGAACGGTTGCAGCAGAGCTTCGCGCACGACGTCGTGCTGCTCAAGCTCGTCGGCCTGAACCCCGTGGTGGTTCACGGCGGCGGTCCGCAGATCGACGATGCCCTGCGCCGTATCGGCAAGAGCGGCACCTTCGTGCAGGGCATGCGGGTGACCGACGCGGAAACCATGGAAGTCGTGGAATGGGTTCTGGGCGGCCAGGTGCAACAGGACATCGTCATGATGATCAACGAAGCCGGCGGCAAGGCGGTCGGCTTGACGGGCAAGGACGGCGGCCTGATCCGCGCGCGCAAGAAGTTGATGGAGAACAAGGAAAATCCCAGCCAGCCGCTGGATATCGGCTTCGTCGGCGATATCACGCAGGTCGACCCGGCCGTCGTCAAGGCGCTGCAGGACGACCAGTTCATCCCGGTGATCTCGCCCATCGGCTACGGCCAGGACGGCAAGGCGTACAACATCAATGCCGACGTGGTCGCCGGCAAGATGGCCGAAGTGCTGGGCGCGGAAAAGCTGCTGATGATGACCAATACGCCGGGCGTGCTGGACAAGAATGGCCAGCTGCTGCGCAGCCTGTCGGCGCGCGCGATCGACGATCTGTTCGCCGACGGTACGATCTCGGGCGGCATGCTGCCGAAGATATCCTCCTCGCTGGACGCGGCGCGCAGCGGCGTCAATTCGGTGCACATCATCGACGGACGCGTACCCCACTGCCTGCTGCTGGAACTGCTGACGGATCAAGGCGTGGGCACCATGATCACGTCGCGCTGATGCACATACACCGGTATTTGTTGCGGCCGGCATCACGCCTGCGCCGCTCGCGCCGGATCGCCGCCGCCGCGCCCGCGCGCTTGTGGCTGTTCGATCTGGACAACACGCTGCACAACACCTCGCACGCCATCTTTCCGCGCATCGACGCGGGCATGACGCGCGCGGTGGCGGAAACGCTGGGGGTCGACATGGACACGGCCAACACCCTGCGGACCACCTACTGGAAGCGCTATGGCGCGACGGTCATCGGCATGGTGCGCCACCATGGCGTGAATGCCGAAGCCTTCCTGCGCATGAGCCACGATTTCGATGTCCGTCCGCTGATCAAGGCGGAAACCGGATTGCCCGCCAAGCTGCGCCGCCTGCCCGGACGCAAGGTGCTGCTGACCAATGCGCCGCTGCATTATGCGCGCGCGGTGCTGCGCCATCTTGGCTTGCTGGGGCAGTTCGACAGCCTGTGGGCCATCGAACACATGAACTGGCACGGCAACTTCCGGCCCAAGCCTTCGGCCACGCTGCTGCGCCGCGTACTGGCGCGCGAAGGCGTCGCCGCCGCGCATACCGTGCTGGTCGAGGATACGCTGGAAAACCTGCGCGGCGCGCGCCGCGTGGGACTGCGCACGGTACACATTCACCACCCCGGCACGCCCTTCAGCAAGGGCGGCCGCAACCGGCCGGGCTATGTGGACTTGCGGGTAAACTCGGTCAGCGAGTTGCTCCTGCAACGCCGGCCCCTGCGCCGCTAGCGAACCTGTTTTTCGGTTTTTCCTTTCTTCCTGAACTTTTCCCTATCGGCCGCCTCGCGGACGGCCAGACCCATGGCAAGCAGACCCGGCGAGAAGAAAACGCAGATCCTGCAGACCCTGGCGGAGATGCTGGAGCAGCCCCACGCGGCGCGAATCACGACAGCGGCCCTGGCGGCTCGCATGCAGGTTTCGGAAGCCGCCCTGTACCGGCATTTCGCCAGCAAGGCGCAGATGTTCGAAGGCCTGATCGAGTTCATCGAGCAGACCATATTCACGCTGGTCAACCAGATCGGCACGGCGGAGCCCCAAGGCCTGGGCCAGGCACGGCGCATGGTCAATATGCTGCTGACGTTTTCCGAACGCAACAAGGGCATGACGCGCGTGCTGACGGGGGATGCGCTGGTCACCGAGGACAACCGCCTGCAGGATCGCATCAACCATATCAACGACCGCATCGAGGCGTCCTTTCGGCAGGCCTTGCGTACCGCGGTCCATGACGGCGGCCTGCCCGCCAACGCCGACGTCAGCGCGCATGCGAGCCTGTTGACGCATTTCGTGCTGGGCCGCTGGCTGCGCTACGCACAAAGCGGCTGGCGCGTCGCGCCGACCGCGCACCTGGACGAACAACTGCGCCTCGCACTGGGCTGACGCCGATGTAAGGGGGAGCGCGCAGCGCTCCGGAGGTCGGCCAACCCACCATACCGCCGAAAAAAACAGGTGCAGCCAACCCGGGACGCCGAGGATCCGGCTCCGCCGGTCCTCCAGCGTCGCCCCCTTGAGGGGGAAAGCGCGCAGCGCTTCGGGGGTGGGCCAACCCACCAACCGCCCCGCAAAAAACAGGTGCAGCCGACCCGGGACGCCGAGGATCCGGCTCCGCCGGTCCTCCAGCGTCGCCCCCTTGAGGGGGAAGCGCGCAGCGCTTCGGGGGTAGGACTATCTACCCGCACACACCGCGCATTCTTCGTCGCGCGGTACGTTCAAGCTGCGCCACTGCATGGCAAGGCCGTCCAGGCAAAGCAGGCGGCCCGCCAGGGTCTGCCCTATGCCCGCCAGGACCTTCAGCGCCTCGGCGGCCTGCACGCTGCCGATGATCCCGACCAGCGGTGCCAGCACGCCCATGGTGGCGCAATTGGCTTCCTCGACATCGTCGGCTTCGGGAAAGAGGCAGTGATAGCAGGGCGAGGCAGCATCGCGCATATCGAAGACGCCGACCTGTCCGTCGAAACGAATGGCCGCGCCGGATACCAGGGGCTTGCGGTGATGCACGCAGGCCCGATTGATCTGGTGCCGCGTGGTGAAGTTGTCCGAGCAATCCAGCACCACATCCGCGCGCGCCACGGCCGCATCCAGCGCATCGCCCTGCAGGCGTCGGGCGATGGTCTCGACGACGACTTCGGGGTTGAAAGCATGCAGTGCCCTGCGCCCGGATTCCACCTTGGGCTGCCCCAGGCTTTCCGTGGTGTGCAGAAGCTGGCGCTGCAGATTGCTGAGTTCGACGACGTCGTCATCGACCAGGGTGATGTGGCCCACGCCCGCGCTGGCCAGGTACATGGCGGCGGGGGAACCCAGCCCCCCCGCGCCGATGATCAGCGCGTGCGCCGCCAGGAATTTTTCCTGCCCTTCGATACCGAGTTCGTCGAGCAGGATATGGCGGGCGTAGCGCAGCAACTGCCGGTCGTTCATTTTGCCTTGGCGGGCTGGACTCCGGACGGCGTGATGGTCATGCGCTCCGTCGGCGGCTCCGTGCCGGGACGCGCGGCGGACTGCTGGCTGGAGGCCTTGTCGTTCGCCGCGGTCTTGGGGATCGCTTTCTGGATGGGTTTGCCATCCAGAAGATTGAGCGCCTGCTTCAGCTGGAAGTCGTCCTTGCCGCCGAACTCGAAGGTCTTGGGCAGCTCGATATTGGCGGGATCGTTGGCCGACTTGATCTCGCCGTTGGGCGCCTGCTGGTTGGCCAGATGGCGCTGCAGGTCCGCTTCGCGCGGCAGGCGGAACAGGTCGCCGGTCGCCGTATCGGCAACCACGTAATCCGGTTCGATACCGGTTGCCTGGATGGAACGGCCGCTGGGCGTGAAGTAGCGCGACGTGGTCAGCTTGATGGCCGTATCTTCGGTCAAGGGAAGGATGACCTGCACCGAGCCCTTGCCGAACGTCCGGTTGCCCATCACCTTGGCGCGCTTGTGGTCCTGCAGCGCGCCGGCGACGATCTCGGAAGCCGAGGCGGAACCGACGTTGACGAGCACGACCATGGGAACGGTCTTGACCCAGCCAGGCAGCCCCGCCAGGTAGTTGCCTTCGCCGCGGGCGTACTCGGCCGGCGTCGCCAGATACTTGTGGCGCGCGTCCGGGGTGCGGCCATCGGTGGAGACCACCAGCGAATCCGCCGGCAGGAACGCCGAGGCCACGCCGATCGCGCTGGTAAGCAGGCCGCCCGGATCATTGCGCAGATCCAGGATCAGCGCGCGCGGCGGCTGCTTCGCGCCAAGTTCCGCGAGCTGGCGGGCCATGTCGGCGCCGGTCTTCTCCTGGAACTGGGCGATGCGCACATAGGCGACGTTGCCATCGAGCATCTTGCTGCGCACGCTGCGCACCTTGATGATGTCGCGCACGACGCGCAGCACGATGGGCTGCGGATGATCGGCGCGCATGATGGTAAGCGTGATCGGCGTCTTGGGCGCGCCGCGCATCAGCTTGACCGCGTCGTTCAGCGACATGCCCTTGGTGGGTGTGTCGTTGATCTTGGTGATGAGATCGCCCGCCATGACACCCGCGCGCGCGGCCGGCGTGTCCTCGATGGGCGAGATCACCTTCACATAGCCGTCTTCGGCGCCGACCTCGATACCCAGGCCGCCGAATTCGCCTTGCGTGGCGGTCTGCATGTCGCGATAGGCATCGGCATCCAGGTAGGCGGAATGCGGATCCAGGCCGGACACCATGCCCGATATGGCGTTATCGATCAGTGTCTTGTCGTCGACCGGCTCGACGTAGTTGTTCTTGATGGCACCGAATACATTGGTGAATTGCCGCAGTTCGTCCAGAGGCAAGGGGCTGCCGCCGCGCTGCGCGACCGCGGTCACGCCGACACTGAGCAAAACCCCGGCCACTACGCCGAGCGATACCAGGCCGAAACTACGAAACTTGCGAGTGCTCATGCACACTTCCTGAATTGGTTTAGCCAAACGCTTCTACTGGGCCAACCACTGGGCTGGATCCACCGGCGCGCCACCATGACGAATTTCAAAGTATAGGCCCGATTCCACCTGCCCGCCTGTCGCGCCGGCCAAGGCGATAGTGTCCCCCGCGGCGACGTGATCGCCGACCTGCTTCAGCAGCGACTGGTTATAGCCATATACGGTCATATATTGCTGTCCGTGGTCCACGATGATGAGGTTGCCGAAGCCTCTAAGCCAATTGGCATAAACCACGGTACCGGGCGCCACCGCATGCACCGGCGTGCCTTCCGGCACGCGCAGGACGATGCCCCGCCAGACGCCGCCGTCCGGGCGTCCCAGGCCGAAGCGGCCCTGGATGGTGGCCCCTTGCACCGGCATCGGCAGGCCCTGCCGCAGGCCACGTCCGGCGGACGGTTGCGGGCGCGCGGTGGGCGCCTGCGACGCGCTTGAGGATTCAGCCGGTTTTAAGCCTTCGATGTTGCCGCGGGCGACCGGCAGGCTGGCTTGCGCCGCGCGCCGCGCGGCGGCTTCCGCATCATCCGCCTGCTTGGCCGCGGCCGCGGCCTGCTTATCTGCCGCGGCTGCCGCCTCGGCATCGCGCCGGGCCGCGGCTTCGACCTGTTCGCGGGCTTGGGTGGCATCACGCGCTTCCTGCGCGCGGCGTGCGGCCTCGGCCGCCTTGCGCGCGTCATCGGCGCGCTTGCGGGCCTCTTCCGCCTTGCGGCGGGCATCCTCCACGGCCTGCCGGCGCGCTTCCTCGGCCTTGCGGGCGGCCTCCGCCGCGGCCTGCCGGCGGGCCTCCTCGGCCTTGCGGCGGGCTTCTTCCGCCTTGCGCGCCTCTTCGGCCTGTTTCTCGATTGCCGTTTGCAGATCGTCGATCAGCCGCGTCATGCGCTGATCGTCGCGCCCGAGCTTGACCGCTTCCTCTCGCTGCGCGGTGATCTGCCCTTCGAGGCGGGCCAGTACGCTGGCGCGCTCTTTCTGCTGTGCGACCAGTTGGGTCTTCTGGTCGGCGGTTTCCTTGACGACCTGGGCGATTTCCTGGCGCCGCGCATCGGCCTGGCCTTGCAGGCGGGCCAGCTCGTCCAGGTCGCGGCGCAAGGCCTGGACGGCCTCGGCGCGGGCCTGGGAGACGTATCCGAGGTAGGCCAGATTGCGGCCCAACTGCTGCGGATCGTCGCCGGAAAGCAGGGCGGTCCAGGGCGATAGGCCACTGGTGTACTGGGCCCGCAGCTGTTTGGCCAGTTCTTCGCGGCGCTGGGCAAGGATGGCCTGCTGCGCCGTCATCTGGCGCTCCAGGCCGGCCAGATCGGCTTCCGCCTGCTTGCTCTGGATGCCCAGTTCGGCCAGCCTGCGGTTGATTTGCGAGATCGCCGTTTCGGACTGGCGCAGGGCGTCCGCGGCTTCCTTGCGCGCCGACTCGCGTTCGTCGATGGTCTTCTGCAGGGACTGGATGCGCTCGCGCAGCGCCGATTGCTGGCGCTGCGCCTCCGTCTGCTTTTCGGCGAGATCCGCCGGCGCCGCGCATACGCTACCGGCGGCCAGCGCCAGCGTCAGCGCGGCGGCCTTCCACCCCCTTGCAGCAAGCCGCATCGATCAGGCCTTTTTCGCCTTGCCTTGCGCGGCGACAGCCGCCATGGCGGCTTCGATCTCGGCGGGATCGCCCAGGTAATAGTGGCGCAGGGGGCGCAGTTCGTCATCCAGTTCGTAGACGAGCGGCTGGCCGGTGGGGATGTTCAGTCCGACGATATCGTCGTCCGAAATGCCGTCCAGGTGCTTGATCAGGGCGCGCAGGCTGTTGCCATGTGCCGAGATCAATACCCGGCGGCCGGCGCGGATGGCCGGGGCGATGGATTCGTTCCAGAAGGGCAGGACGCGCGCGACCGTGTCCTTCAGGCATTCCGTGGCGGGCAGCTGGTCCGCCGGGATGCGGGCGTAGCGGCTGTCGAAACGCGGATGGCGGGGGTCGTCCAGGGGGATGGGGTCCGGCGCGATGGCATAGGCGCGGCGCCAGATCAGCACCTGCTCGTCGCCGAACTTGGCGGCGGTCTCGGCCTTGTTCAAGCCTTGCAAGGCGCCATAATGGCGCTCGTTCAGGCGCCAGCTGTTGCCGACGGGGGTGTACATCGCGTCCATGGCATCCAGGGCGATCCACAGCGTGCGGATGGCGCGCTTGAGGACGGACGTGTAGGCCAGGTCGAAGGTATAGCCCTCGCGCTTGAGCAACAGGCCGGCGGCGCGGGCCTGTTCCCGGCCGGTGTCGGTCAGGTCGACATCGGTCCAGCCGGTGAAGCGGTTTTCCAGGTTCCATTGGCTTTCGCCGTGACGCATCAGAACGAGTTTGTGCATAGTGCAGGTCGCTTGAAACAGAGTTGAAAGATGCCGGGATGGCATCATTTTATAATTGGGAAGGTTATGCCCCTTCCGGACCCTCGCGTGCGAACGCCCGGACCGGCGGCTCCCGATGGGCGGTTGGTCCGCCCATTAACGGTCATATTTCAGGACGTTCCGTGGATTTTCTGCATTTTCTGCTAAGCCAGAACAATATCTTTATCGTCGCCGCAGCGGTCGTATCCGGCATCATGCTGGCCATTCCGGCCCTGCGCAAGAGCGGCGGCGGCTCAGCCATCGGCACGGCGGAAGCCATCCAGATGGTCAACCAGCGGCAAGCCGTCTGGGTGGACGTGCGGCCCGCCGAACAATACCAGGCCGGGCATATCGCCCAGGCACGGAGCGTGCCAGTCACCGATCTGGAAAAGAAAGCCGCGGGCTTGCCGAAAAACAAGCCTTTGGTCGTGGTCTGCGAGCAGGGTCGCGACTCCAGCCGTGCCGTGAGCCGGCTGAAGGCCCAGGGTTTCGCCGAAGTCGTCGCCCTGCAGGGTGGCATGAAGGCCTGGAGCCAGGCGGGCTTGCCCGTTACGCAGAAGGCCTGAGCGCGCCCGCCCGCGCGCTTTCTTTCCGCCCCTTTTCAACGTAGAGAGCTGCCCACGATGAAAAAAGTCCTGATGTACAGCACTGGCGTCTGTCCATACTGCATCCGCGCCGAAGCCCTGCTCAAGCAGCGTGGCGTCGCCGAAATCGAAAAGATCCGCATCGACACGGACCCGTCGCAACGCGATGCGATGATCCAGCGTACCGGCCGCCGCACCGTGCCCCAGATCTATATTGGGGAAACGCATGTCGGCGGCTACGATGACCTGGCCGCGCTGGATCGCGCGGACAAGCTCGTTCCCCTGCTGGGCTGACTTTTTCGCGCCGCTCCCCGCGGGCGGCGCCCCCTGCCTGCCTCAGGCCCCCGTGCCTGACCGGGCTTTACCTATCTTTCCGGAATTCTCATGGCCGATCAAAACAACCAGCAACCGGGCGACGACGCTCCGTCGTTCAATCTGCAGCGCGTCTACCTGAAGGACCTGTCGCTGGAGATGCCCAATGCGCCGCACGTGTTCCTGGAACAGGAAACGCCGCAGGTGGAGGTCAGCATCAACGTCGGCGGCCAACGGCTTACCGAGACCCTGTTCGAATCCAGCGTTACCGTCACCGTGACGACGCGCGTCAGCGACAAAGTGCTCTATCTGGTGGAAGGCACGCAAGCCGGTATCTTCGAATTGGCCAACATCCCGGCCGAACAGCTGGATCCTCTGCTGGGCATCGTCTGCCCCACCATGGTGTATCCGTACCTGCGCGCCAACGTGGCCGACGCCATCACGCGTACCTCGCTGCCCGCGCTGCACCTGGCGGAAGTGAACTTCCAGGCCCTGTACGAACAACGCATCGCCGAACTGCAGCAGCAGCAATCGCAGCAGTCCGGCAATGATTCCGGCATCATCCTGCCGCCCAATGTCACCCGCCAATAACGAAGAGCGCGAAACGCCGCGCCCGGCCGCCAGCCGGCCGGCGCCTCCCCGGGTGGCGGTGCTGGGCGCCGGCAGCTGGGGCACGGCGCTGGCGGCGGTGGCCGCGCGCCGCCGCCCCACCCTGCTGTGGGCGCGCCAGGCGGCGCAAGCCGCGGCCATTAACGCTACCCATGAAAACGCCCGGTATCTTCCGGGCGTTTCTTTGCCTTCCACGCTGGACGTCGTCAGCGATCTGGGCCAGGCGCTGGCCTGGGCGGCCGCCGACGGTGGCGTGCCGCTGCTCATCCTGGGGGTGCCGGTCGCCGGCCTGGAGGCAATGTGCCAGGAGCTGGCCGCGCGCCTGCCCGCGCTGGGCTGCGACGGCTGGCATGTGGTCTGGACCTGCAAGGGCTTCGACGAAGAACAGGGACGGCTGCCGCATGAAGTGGCGCGGTCATCCCTGGGCCGACTCCCCGGCGTCAGCACCGGTGTGCTATCCGGCCCCAGCTTTGCGCGCGAGGTCGCCCAGGGCCTGCCGGTGGGCCTGACGGTTGCCAGCAGCGATGCCGCCCTGTGCGCGGCCACCACGGCCGCCCTGCATGGCGGCGCCGTGCGTGTCTACGCCGGCTCGGACATCGTCGGCGTGGAGGTGGGCGGCGCGATGAAGAACATCATTTCCATCGCCTGCGGCGTGTCTGACGGCCTGATGCTGGGGACCAATGCCCGCGCGGCGCTGATCACCCGCGGCCTCGCCGAAATGACACGGCTGGGCGTGGCGCTGGGCGCGCGTGCGGATACGTTCTCCGGCCTGACCGGCCTGGGCGACCTGGTGCTCAGCGCCACCGGCGAGCTATCCCGCAATCGCCGCGTGGGCCTGGAAATCGGCGCCGGCCGCAAACTGGCCGATATCCTGGCCGGCGGCATGACGGCGGAAGGCGTGCGCGCGGCCCGCTCGGCCCTGGCCCGCGCTCGTGCCCTCGGTGTCGATATACCCATTACCGCCGCCGTCTGCGCGGTCCTGTTCGACGGCGTGTCGCCCATGACGGCCGTCTCCACCCTGCTGGCGCGCGACGCCCGCCCGGAAAGCGGCGACTTGCGCGTACCGGATTAAAAGTGGTCGCCCGGCGCGACCGACGCAATCAGCCTAAGGAGAAATCGATGTTCCAGTACGTCCCCAGCCGCCGCGGTGCGCGCATGCCCCGGTTGTGGCTGGCACTGGCCTCCCTTGCCGCCGCCCTGACGATGGGCGCGCCGGCGCATGCGGAATGGCCGGAGCGTCCCATAGACCTGATCGTGCCCTTCCCCGCCGGGTCGTCGCCGGACCTGCTGGCCCGCATCGTATCGGAGCCGCTATCCCAGGCCTTGGGCAAACCCATCATCGTGCAGAACAAGCCGGGCGCCGGCGGCAACATCGGCACGCGCGTCGCCGCCGAGGCCAAGCCGGACGGCTATACGATGCTGTTCACGATCAATGGGCCGCTGACCACCGCGCCCACGCTGTATCGCAAGACGCTGGGCTACGATCCGTTCACGGACCTGGCGCCCGTCACGCTGGTGGCGACCAGCCCCAACGTGCTGGTAGTGCCCAGCAGCCTGAATATCAAGACCGTGGACCAATTCGTGAAACTGGCCAAGGACAAGCCTGGCGCGCTGAATTATGGCTCCGTCGGGCCGGGCAGCGCCTCGCAGCTGGCCATGGAGATGTTCAAGGGCCAGGCCGGACTGGACATCGCCCATATCCCCTACCCCGGCTTTCCGCAGGTGATCAGCGCCATCATTTCGGGCGACATCCAGGCGTCGTTCATGGTCCCGGCGATTGCCATGCCGCAAGCACGCAATGGCAAGGCGACGGTACTGGCGGTCACCAGCCTGGAGCGGGCAGACACGCTGCCCGACGTGCCCACCATGGCCGAACAGGGCTATCCGGGCTTCGAGGCGATCTCGTGGGATGCCATCCTGGTCCCGGCGGGGACGCCCAGTGGGATCGTGGAACGACTCAATAGCGAACTTGCCCGTATCATCAGCAGCGAGAAGGTCCGCGAACAGATGGCGGTGCAGTACTTCACGCCGGCGCCATCGTCGCCCGAACAGTTGACCACGCGCATGCGCGATGAAAAAGCGCGCTGGGACGCGGTGATCGAGAAGCTGAATCTGTCGCTGGAATAATCGCCCTGGGGGCGCCGGCCCCCAGGGCGATCATGCTGCCGGTCAGACCGCGCTTGCGGATGCGGCGGCAAGTGCGGTCGCCGACGCGTCCGCCGAGGTCGATGCCGGGTTGTCCGCGGCCGGCGCCCCCGGGGCCGGTTCGCTTGCCGTCATCGCGTGGGCATCGCCCAGATCCGCATAGCGGTTCATGGGATTACGCTGGACAAACGTCCTGCCCGATGCCAGGAGTCCTTCCAGAAAGTAGCGGTACATGAAGCGGTTTTCCTCGGCGATCGAGCCGATCACGGCATCCGCCTTCAGAAAGTCGTCCATGCGCGCTTCGTAGCGGGCAAGGCGATTCAACAGGTTCTGCCTCCATTCCGGCCTGATACGCGACCACGCCGCATCATAGGCCGTGAAGGCGCCGGCGCCCGGTGCCGACCAGGTGTTGCCGTCGCTCTGGATAATGCCGTCCAGGGCGATCTTCATGCCTTCGTAGTCCTTGCGGCTGTCGCGGCTGAATTTGCTGGCCAGCCTTTCCAGGTGGAAGGCATAGCTGCGCGCCTCGGGTTCCTGCTCTACCGCGATACGCAGTTCGGTCCAGCAGCGGCTGGCCGTACGCTGCCATTGCACGGAATCGCGCGGCGTCGCGCGATGCTCGTCCACGAACTTGTTGCGCCACCAGGCTTGCAGGCCGGCGAGCGCGGGAAAGCGGGGAGGCGCGCTTCTTGTGTCGGGGCACGGCTGTTGCAGGCATTGGTAGAGGTTCTTGATGCCTTTCGGCCCAAGCCGGCTGACTGCCTGCGAGAACTCCAGCCGCAGATACTCGTCGCAAGCCGTATCCCGGAATTGCCGGGCGTCGAATTCGGCACGCAAGTCGTCGGCCACGTCGAGGAAATCACGATAGGCACGCCGCAATTCGCGCGGCTCGACGGAATCGCGCGACAGCAGCTTGACCAGGCCACGCAATTCCTTGTCCACATGGGACTGGTGGTAGGCGAAACGCTTCGCTTCCATTTCGGCGCTGCTGCCGAAGACGAAATAGCCGCTCCAGAAACGGATGGTGTCCCAGGCCACGCGCAATCCGCTGCGCGCGCGCTCCGGCAGCGCGCCCTGCAGATTGTCGTAGTCCGATGGCTGGCGCCAGCCGGAGTACGTGCGGGTGTCGGCCGCCGCCAGCACATTGCGTTCCAGCACCACCCGCATTTCCTGCAGCAGCCGCCTGTATTGAGGCCCCATGAGTTCCGCATTGTGGGTGATGCGCAGCACACGATCCATCAACGCCTGGAATACGGGAGGCTCCTTGCCCTGGATCGCATCGGGTTGCCGCCAGGTGGTATTTCGCAGCAGTGCTTCGCGGTCTTCCGGCGCTGCGCGCTCGAAGACCAGGGTGGACAGATATTCCGCGCGACCTTCCTTGCCGTGTGTCGCCAGGCACATGCCGCGCAGCAGGCGGTGCATGGCATCGCGCGCCTGGGTGTAGATTTCCGGTTGATCCGGCAGGGGCACTTCATTGGCATGTTGGCCGCTGTCGCTCATGCCCTGGACGGCGTTCGATTCGATCAGCTCGGTCAGTGCCGCGAAGGCATGCAGGGGTTCGGTTTCGTATCGACGTACCCGTTCGTCCTGCGCCGCCTGGCGCCAGGCATCCAGGACATCGGCCGACTTGGCGCGGTCCGTATGCACCAGGAGCGTTCCCATGTATCCGCCGGGCGCCACCGTCCGGCAGACATCGTCGAACGCGCTGTCCGACAATTCGCGCAACGAGCGCGCGACATGGTTCTGGACGAACCGCTTGACCTCGGCGGGCGCCGGCTCGTGCAGCTTGAGCGCATCGGACAAATCGGCGATCCAGCTTTGCCGGCCCGGATTCGGCAGGCCATCCAGCAATTTCTTTTCTTCCAGCGTGGCGCGCCAGGACTCGACATGGCCATCCTCGAAGGCGCGCACCGCTTCCTGCCAGGATGTGAGGTCCGGACGGAACTGCAAGCGCAGCGCCCGGCCGCGTTCCTGCAGATCCCTGCATGCGCCGATCGCGTCTTTCAGGCGGCTGCCCGGATCGATGTCGCGGTACAGGTGATCCAGCGCACGGTCGATGCCGTCCGCGCGCGCTTCGTCGTAGCCGTATTCCCACAGCCGGTCTACAGTTTTCGCAGCGTCGTCGGCAGTCGGGCCGGACGCAAAACCCATCGCTTCCCTACCCTTTTGCATCGCGGCCTGCAATACGCCGGGACCCTGGCCGCCATCCTTGCGTGCCTGTCCCTGCGCCAGCGCCGGCAGCGACTTGCACAGATAGGCGCAATCCTTTTCCAGGTGCGAACGCGCGTCCATCCGCCGCTTGATGGCCGCGGCTTTCAGGCGGCCAACCTTTTTGAGCGCGGCCTTGAACCTGGGCTGCTCTTTCTTCAAGGATTTTTTATGGGACCGCAGGTCGGCGATCGCGGCATCGATGCGCTGGCGCGCCTGGACGGAGGTCGGATCGACGATAGGCGCGGCGGCTTTCAGCGCCGGCACGCCTTTCAACGCGGGCTGCACGGTCTGGAGCGCGCGCAAGCCCGTGTCGATGCAGAGGTTTTCCACCTTGACCAGCGTCTTGTTGAGCTTTTTGCGCAACCGTCCTTCCGTCGCGGTGGCAGCGACGACGCAGACATCGGTGACGGCACGGGTGGTCTTGCGTGCGTAGCGGTACAGGCGATGATGCTTCGTGTCCGCTTTGCCCTCGATGAGCGTGGCGGCGGCACTATCGTCGGAATGGGATGGCGCTTGCTGCGCGATGCTGTCCGATGGAAGCGAGCCCGCGGAGCCGCCGGCGGCGTTGGAATGGGAGGAGACGAGATGAAGCATATGCGATCCTTCTGCTGCGACACGAATAGTCATGCTATGGGTGCATGGCGCAGATAGGCGGTTCCGCGCAAGCGCGCGCCGGATCGACGCGTTCGCAAAATGAGACGCAAGCCTCTGACGATGTCCGCGCAAGTACGGAAACCGACATCGTTCATTGCATGGCGCGATGGCGCCGCGGGCCTTGGACGCTAGACGCCGCCGACGTAGCCGGCCTGGCGCCAGGCCTCGAAGACCACGACAGCCACGGCATTGGACAGGTTCAGGCTGCGCTGCCCCGGACGCATGGGAAGACGCAGCCGCCGCGCGGGCTTGAACAATGCCAGTTGTTCATCCGACAACCCGGCGGTTTCGCGCCCGAACACGAATACATCGCCCGGCTGGAACGCGGTGTCGGCCAGGGAGTGTTCGGTGCGCGTCGTCAAGGCGAATACGCGATCCGCCGGCGCGCCTATGGCCGCCAGCGCATCGGGAAGCGTGGGGTGCACGCGCACCGGCTGCCATTCGTGATAATCCAGGCCCGCGCGGCGCAAGCGCGCGTCGTCCAGTTCGAAGCCCAGGGGTTCGACCAGGTGCAATTGGGCGCCCGTGTTGGCGCACAGGCGTATCGCATTGCCGGTATTGGGCGGGATTTCGGGCTCGACGAGAATGACGTGGAACATATCGGTAAAAGCCAGGGCCCTGTCAACGCTAGGGCAAACGGTATTGTGCCAGCACGCCGCCGTCATCCGCCGGCGCGCGCGCGGCGACCAGCCCGATGATGCTGACGGCGCCCGCCGCGCGCAAGGCGAGGGCCGCGGCATGCAGGGTACTGCCGGTCGTCATGACGTCGTCGACAAGGGCGATGGTACACGCAGGGATGGATGCCGGGCAGACGTAGGCATCGGGCGCGAGATGCAACCGGGCCCGGCGCGTCAGGGTGCTTTGCTTGGGACCTTCGCGACCGCGCGCCAGCCAGCGCGATTGTACGGGCCGCCCGGTGCGATGCGCGATGGCACGCGCCAGCTCCGCCGCCGGGCTGAAGCCGCGCCGGCGCAGCGAAGCGCGGGCGGACGGGATGGGGACCAGCACGGTATCCGCCGGCAATCCGGGCTGGCCATCCCGCTCGCGGGGCATTGCGGGCGCGCGCAGGATCAGATCGGCCAGCGGCTCTGCCAACGCATAGCGCCGTTGCACCTTGTAGTGCGTGATCAGCATGTCGCCCGGAGATTCGTAATCGAATCCGGCCGTCACCCCCGCCAGAGGCCAGGGTCGCCGCGCGCAGTCGGGACAGGGGGTTTGCGCGGCACGCAGCCGCAAGGCGCACCGCGGACAACGCGGCTGGTCCGGATGCATGGTCGCCACCACATCGCGCAGGCATGGCGCACAAGGTGCACCGCCGGCGGACCGTCCGCCGCACATCGGGCAATCCGTGCCGATCATGGAAAGCATCCGGCATCGCGCCGCGCGCCAGCCTCGCATGGTGTCTCCATCGATGAAATCCCGCATGGCGGGGGGGCCCATCGCGGCCCCGCGCCCGGCCATGCGCAATAATGGAAGGCGTATCTCACCACATGCGCGCCGCCGTTTTCGATCCGGTGCGACCGAAATGTCCGACTCCCTCCCCGACCTGCCCATCGTCAGCGCCCACGTGGCGCGCCAGTTCGCCCGCCGCGGCGATCTGGAAGACGCCCAGTTCCTGTATGGCGAAATCGGGCAACGCATGCTGGAACGCCTGCGGTACATCCGGGTGCAGCCGGTGCAGTTGCTGGATGCGGGATGCGGCGCCGGCGCCAGCCTTGCACTACTGCGCGAACGCTATCCCGAGGCCGGATACATCGGGCTGGACGCCTGTGCTCCGCTGCTGGACATCGCCCGCCAGCGCCATGGCCCACGCGGCCGCGCGGGCCTGCTGGGACTGGGCCGCCTGGCGGCCAACCTGGTTCGCGGCGCAGATAAAACCCCGGCCCCGCGTTTCGTCAAGGGCGATCTCGCCGATACCGGCCTGCCGCCGGAATCGCTGGAGCTGGTGTGGTCCAACCTTGCCCTGCACTGGCATCCACGCCCGCATGCCGCCCTGGCGGAATGGCGGCGCATCCTGAAAGTGAATGGGTTGGCCATGTTCTCCTGCCTCGGCCCGGGCACCCTTCGGGAACTGCGCCAGGCGGTGACAGACGCCGGCCTGCGCACGGCGACGCCCTCTTTTGTCGACATGCACGATTTCGGCGACCTGCTGGTGGAGAACGGCTTCGCGGATCCCGTGATGGACCAGGAAACCCTGACGCTGACCTACCGGACGCCGGAGCGGCTGCTGGAGGACGTGCGGGCACTGGGCGGCAACCCCGTCGCGGGGCGCAAGGCCTCGCTGGCCTCGCGGGCCTGGCGCGACCGCTTATGCGCGGCGCTGGAGGCCCAGCGCCGCCCGGACGGCACCATCGCGCTGACGATAGAAGTCGCCTACGGACACGCCTGGCGCGCCGCAGCCCGGCGCGCCGCGCCAGGCGAAACGCACTTGTCCTTCAGCGCGATAGGCGGCAGGCAGCGGACGGCCCAATAGCGCGGGCCGGCGGGTAAAGCCGGCTCGGAGCCGGCAGGGGCGCAAGCCCGGTCAATGCAGGCGCCGCGGCGCGGTGCCCGGCTCAGGCTCCGCCAGCGTCTGCACCCCCACGCCACCCAGGGGCTCGGACGTTGCCCGGACGCGCCTGCGCACCACGGCGGTGGGGTCCGTCCCGGCCATTCCCACCAGCCCGATCTCGCCGCGGAAGGCGCCCGTCATGGATTCCACCACGGAAGGCAGGTCGCGCAGGCGATGGAACTGGGCCCGCAGCCAGCGCGCGTCGTTGCCGGCGCGCAAGGCGTCGTCACGCAGCGCGGTGAGCATATCGGTGGTGCCAAGCTCGTCCGCCACCGGAATCAGGCGGCCGAACAACGCGCGCAGATGATCGATCAGCCGCAGGCGGTGCCCTTCGGCGGTGACGTAGCTGCCCTGCAGGCCGAAACGGCAGGCCTGGAAATGGTTGCTGCGATAGGCCAGCCACAGGCCGCCTTCCGGCTGCGGCTCGCGCTGCAGCAGGACGGCGAGCGCCTGGGCGAAAGCCGCCAGCTGGCAGGCGCGCTCGACCGTCAGCGGCGTATCGCACACGCGGATTTCCACGGTACCGAATTCCGGCTTGGGACGGATGTCCCAGTACAAGTCCTTGATGCTTTCGGCCAGGCCCAGGTTGCGCAGCTGGGCCAGATGGGCCTCGAAGCGGTACCAGTCCGTGACCTCCGGCGGCATATGGCCGGCCAGCGGGAAACTGTTGACGGCATTGAGCCGGCAGCAGGAAAACAGCGTGTCCACGCCTTCATAGTAAGGCGACGAGGCCGACAGGGCGATAAAGTGGGGCACGTAGGCCGAGAGCTGGCGCGTCAGCGCGATCGCCTGGTCGCCGCCTTTGACGCCCAGGTGGATATGCTGGCCGAATACGGTGAACTGTCGCGCCAGGTAGCCGTACATTTCGGCCAGGTACTGGAAGCGCGGCGTGTCGGAAATCGAGCGTTCCTGCCAGCGCATAAAGGGATGGGCCCCGCCACCGGCGACGGAGACACCCACGGCATCGGCCGCTTCGCAGAGGGCGGTGCGCATTTCGCGCATTTCGGCGAGCAAGCCCATGGGATGCTCGTGCACGGAGGAGTTCAGCTCGATCATCGAGCGGGTGATTTCCGGCTTGACCCGGTCGGCAATGGGATGATCGGCCATTTGGGCCAGCAGTTCGTCCGAAGCAGCGGTCAGGTCAAACGTCCGTGGGTCGATCAGTTGCAGTTCGAGTTCGATGCCCAGGGTATTGGGGGCGGAAGGGACGAACGGAATCTGTTCCATTTCCTGCTCCTATGTATCTTATGTCGGGGGGCTGCGTCAGGCGGTCTTGAAGCCCGGCGGTTCCCGGGGTGCCTGGTGTGAGACGCGAAGCCGCAGTTTAGCCGCCTGTTGGCGTCATAAGCGGTGAAAATCGTGACATTAATACGCAACCGCGCGTAACTTGCGGGCTTCTCCGCCCTGCGGGGTAAGCAAGTACTTACCTCTTAGGGTATCTCCGGGGATTTCTCACCTCCGCCAGAAAGCTGGCGTAAAAAGAAGTAGCACCGTGAACAGCTCCAGGCGCCCGATCAGCATGCCGAAGGTGCAGAGCCAGGTCTGGAAGTCCGTCAGGACCGAGAAGCTTCCCATGGGGCCGATGGGGCCCAGCCCCGGGCCGGTGTTGTTGACGCTGGCCACCACGGCGCTGAAGGCCACCACGGGATCCAGCCCGGAAGCCAGCATCAGAATGGTCAATACGGCGATGGACATGCCGTACATCAACATGAACGCCAGCACGGAAGCCATGACGCGGTTATCCACCACCCTGCCCCGCAGCCGCACAGGGCTGACCGCATGCGGATGCAGCATGGTGACCAGTTCCGTGCGCCCCTGCTTGGCCAGCAGGATGGCGCGGATCATCTTGATGCCGCCGCCGGTGGAACCGGCGGAGGTCGCCACGCCGGACAACAGCAGCATCGGCAAGGTGGCGAACAGCGGCCACTGGGTGTAATCCACATTGGCGTATCCGGTGGTGGTGATCACGGACACGGCGTTGAATATCCCATACCGCATCGCCTCGCCGGGCGTGTTGTAGATGCCGTCGACATACAGGAAAACCGCGATCGCCAGCGCGGCGCCAAGCGTAACGACCAGGTAAGGAATGGTTTGCGGGCAGGTCAGGTAGGGCCGCAGGCTGCGCGTGTGCCAGGCACCGAAGTGGGTGGCGAAGTTGATGCCGGCGATCAGCATGAAGACAATCGCCACGATCTCGACGGGTAGCGAATCGAAATGCGCGAAGCCATCGTCCCAGGTGGAGAACCCACCCAGGCCCATGGTGGTCGCCATATGGCACCAGGCCTCGAACCACGACAGGCCGGCCAGCCGGTAAGCCAGCAGGCATAGCAGGGAGAAGCCGAAATAGACCGCGTACAGCGCCTTGGCGGTGCTGGCGATACGCGGGGTCAGCTTTTCGTCCTTGATCGGTCCTGGAGTTTCGGCCCGGAAAACCTGATGGCCGCCCACGCCCAGCAGCGGCAGGATGGCCACCGCCAGGACCAGGATACCCATGCCTCCCAGCCAGACCAGCGTCGCCCGCCACAGATTGATGGAAGGCGGCAGGCGATCCAGGCCGGTCAGCACGGTCGCCCCCGTGGTGGTCAGGCCGGACATCGCCTCGAAGTAGCCGTCCGTGAAGGACAGCGGGGTGCCGGCACGATGAAAATAGAGCAGCAGCGGAATGGCCGCCAGCGCCGGCAGGACGGTCCACACCATCGACACCAGCAGGAAACCGTCGCGCGGACGGAGTTCCGAGCGGCGGCGGCGGGTCAGCGCCCAAAGCAGTCCGCCAGCCGCG
The DNA here is from genome assembly GCF_002261215.1 of Bordetella genomosp. 11. Classification (NCBI taxonomy): domain Bacteria; kingdom Pseudomonadati; phylum Pseudomonadota; class Betaproteobacteria; order Burkholderiales; family Alcaligenaceae; genus Bordetella; species Bordetella genomosp. 11. The sequence goes on from NZ_NEVS01000004.1 coordinate 4,369,565, forward strand.
ATACATGCCACGGCAGCATAGAGAAAGGCTTCCCGGGCCGCGTCGCCGGTATAGATCGCCAGCCCCAAAGGCAGGATCATGGCCAGCGAGAACAAGGCCATGATCAGGCCCAGCAGATTGAATACGGAGGCGAGCCTGGTCACCCGCGGCCTCCCGTCATGGGCCCGGCCGCGCGGAGGACATGGCGCGGGCGCCGCGCGGACATCGCCGGCGCCTTGCGCCGCCGGGAAACGATCAGACGGATGGTAGGCATGGGGCCGGGTGGGTCAGAAAAACGATGCGGATACCTGGAACAGCTTTTCCACGCGGGCCATCTGATTGCGGCCCGGCACGAAGACGATGACATGGTCGTCCTGCTGGATGACGGTGTCGGGCTCGGGCATGATGATTTCGTCATCGCGAACCAGCGCCCCGATGACCGCGCCCTTCGGCAGGCGCAGCTGGCAGACCTGGCGCCCGACCACGCGGGAGGTGCTGCGGTCGCCGCGCGCGACGGCTTCCAGCGCCTCGATCACGCCCTGCCGCAGGCGATGCACGGCCAGCACGTCGCCGCGGCGCACGTGGCGCAGCAGTTCGCTCATGGTGGCGTGCGAGGGCGATACCGCGACGTCGATATGGCTGCCCTGCATCAATTCACCGTAGGCCTGCCGGTTGATCAGAGCGATGACGCGCCGCGCGCCCAGTCGCTTGGCCAGCAGCGACGACATGATGTTGTCTTCGTCGTCGCTGGTCAGCGCCAGCCAGGTATCCATATCCTGGATATTCTCGCGTTCCAGCAAGGCTTCGTCGGTGGCATTGCCATGCAGGACCAGGACGTTGGATGGCAGCTTTTCCGCCAGGTACTGGCAGCGCGCCGCGCCGTGCTCGATGATGCGCACGCTGTAGTTTTCGTCGGCCAGTTCCCTGGCCAGGCGCAGCCCGATATTGCCGCCGCCGGCGATCATGATGCGCCGCGCCGTTTTTTCCGCCGTGCGCAGCTGCCGCACGGCGCGCCGAGCGTGGCGCGTGTCCGCCACCACCACGACCTCGTCGCCGGGCAGGATGACCGTGTCGCGGCCCGCCAGCAAGGGCCGGCCGTCGCGCACGATATCGACGATACGCGCGGAAACATCGGGCCAGAGCTCGCGCAGTGCATCCAATGACCGGTTGGCCATGGCGCTGCCTCGCCCCACCCGCACGGTGACCACGCTGACGCGGCCGCCGGCGAATTCGACCACCTGCAGCGCTTCGGGAAACTCGATCAGGCTCTGCAGATAGATGGTGACGCTGCGCTCGGGACTGATCAGCGCGTCGATGCAGAAACCCTCGTCGCCCAGCAGCTCGGGATGTTCCGCCACATCGGAGGACCGTATGCGCGCGATGCGTCGGGGAATGTTGAATACCTGGCGCGCGAGGCGGCAGGCCACCAGATTGACCGCATCGGAGGCGGCACAGGCGATGAAGAGGTCGGCGTCCTCCGCGCCCGCTTCGCGCAGCACGGAAACCTGTGCGCCGTCGCCCTGCAACCCGCGCAGGTCGCAGCGCTCCTGCAGGTCCTGCAGGTTGCGCGCATCGATGTCGATAACCGTGATGTCGTTGTGTTCCGAGACGAGGTTCTCGGCCACGCTGGTGCCTACCCGTCCCGCCCCGACGATGAGGATCTTCATGTACTGCGCTTGCGCGCGGACTCGATGCCCAATTGCTTGAGCTTGCGGTAGAGGTGAGTGCGTTCCAGACCGGTTTTTTCGGATACCCGGGTCATGCTATGGCTTTCGCGCACCAGGTGGTATTCGAAGTAGATGCGCTCGAAGGCGTCGCGCGCCTCGCGCAAGGGCTGGTCCAGGGAGATGCTGCCCAACAGGCCATTGGAGCCGGGAGGGGCTTCCACCGAATTGGCGGGCAGGGACGGTGCGTCCAGCTCGTCTTCCAGCGGTACCGCCGCCAGGGATGCCGCGGCGGGCGCCGGGTGCGGTGCACGGCCGCGCGAGAGCGCCGCCGAAATAGTTTTTAACAACCGCTGCAGCGTAATGGGCTTTTCGAGGAAGTCCAGGGCGCCGATACGGGTGGCCTCCACGGCCGTGTCGATGGTGGCATGGCCGCTCATCATGATGACCGGCATGTCCAGAAGGCCCTGGGAACCCCACTCCTTCAGCAGGCTCACGCCGTCGGTATCGGGCATCCAGATGTCCAGGAGAACCAGATCGGGGCGCGACCGTAGACGAGCGGCACGGGCCTGAGCCGCGTTCTCGGCCAGTTCAACCGTGTGTCCTTCGTCGTACAAGATTTCTGACAGAAGCTCGCGAATGCCAACTTCGTCATCAACCACCAGAATTCTGGCCATAAACCCGTCCACCTATTGCGTAGCCGCATTATCCTGTTGTTGTGCGGTTGCGTCCAGAGTATCGACTCCGCCCGCCAGGCGGGTCAACAGTATCGAAATGCGGGCACCGCCCTCGCGGCGGTTCGCGAGATCGATACGCCCGCCGTGCTCTTCAACGATCTTGCGGACAATCGCCAATCCTAACCCAGTCCCGTGCGACTTGGTGGTGACATAAGGTTCGAAAGCCCGCTGCATGACCTGCGGAGAGAACCCCGGCCCGGTGTCGGCCACCGTGAACCGCAGCGCCAGCTGCTCCTCGCCATCGCCCTGGCGCGCACGGGTCAATTGCGTCGACACGCGCACCTTGCCGTCCTTTTGGTCCACGATGGCGTCCCGCGCATTGGCCAGCAGGTTGTGTATGACCTGGCGCAATTGCGTGGGATCGCCTTCGATGGCCGGCAGGCCCGGTTCGAGCTCGACCTCAAGGTTGAGGGAATTCACGTGATCGCGCAACACGCCTTCCACCGGATCCCAGCCGTACAAGGACAACACATCGGCCACCAGGTCGTTGAAATCGATGCGCTTCATGACGGCCGGCGGCGTGCGCGCGAACTCGCGGAAATCGTCCACCATGTGCTTCAGCGACGAGACCTGGTTGACGATGGTGTTGGTGGAACGCTCCAGCATGCGGCGGTCGTTGGGCTCGAGCCTGTCGGCCAGCTTCATGGCAAGGCGTTCCGCGGAAAGCTGGATGGGCGTCAACGGGTTCTTGATCTCATGGGCCAGCCGGCGCGCGACCTCGCCCCAGGCCACCGCGCGATTGGCCGACATCAGTTCGGTGATGTCGTCGAACACCACCAGGTAGCCGTTGCCGCGTCCGTCCACGCGCAAGTGCGTACCGCGCGCGAGCAGCGTGACGGTCTGCGGCGCGCCGGCCGGATGCGCGGCCGGACTGAGCTGGATTTCGAACTGCTGCTGCCAGTGCAGGCGCTCGGACCCCACCGCGGTATGCGCGGCGAACGCCTGCCGCACGATTTGCGCGAACGGCAGCATGCCCTCCACGGTTTCCAGCGGCCTGCCGATTACCGACCGCAGGTCCGCCTGCAGGATGGTCTGCGCGCCCTGGTTGACCGTGGTGACGCGAAAGCTTTCATCGAAGACCAGGACACCGGAGGACAGGTTGGACAGCACGCTTTCCAGATATACGTTCGAACGTTCGAGCTGCTGCCTGTTGCTTTCGACCATGCGGCGCGCCTCGTCCAGCTGCCGCGTCATGGCGTTGAAGGAGCGCGTGAGCTGGCCGACCTCGTCGCGTTCGGGCGGCTCGGGCAAGGGGCGGTAGTCGCCGATGCCGACCGCCTGCGTGCCGGCCGCCAGCCGCAACAGCGGACGCACCAGCCGCTTGGACAGCGACAGCGCCACGGCAATGGCGGCGAATACGGAAACCAGCAGCGCCAGCGTCAGGGTGATGCCATAGAGCTTGCGCAGCCCCAGCCGTGAGATCGCCAGTTCCTGGTAATCGCGAAAGCCCTGCTGCACGCGGTTGGCATTGTGCGCGATCTGCTCCGGCACGGGCTGGATCAGTTGCAGCCAGCGCGGTTCGCCCCCGGAGTTGCCCAGCGTGTCGAAGCGATCGGGCGCGACCAGCGGGATCACCACCCGCAAGTGCAGGCCGCCCTGGCCGCGGTCCAGCGGGTCGTCGGCCTCGGCGGCGGAATAGCCGCGCGACAGCCGCAACTGATTCAGGACCGTGGCGGGCGGCAGCTCGGGCAGCAATTGGCCGTATTGATTCGTCGAAAAGGCGATCATCCGGCCACCGCCGGTGAACACCATCGCTTCCTGCACGCCATTGGCTTCGCGCAGGCGGGTCAGCGTCAGGGCGATATTGGTATCGCTGGAGCGGTTCAATTCCGTGGCCATGGAACGGGCCCGGGCGTCCAGGTCGGCCAGCAGCGAGTCCAGCGCGGCGCGGCCCAGGTTCAGGCCCGATTCCAGCGCGCTATCGACCCGCACGTTGAACCAGGACTCGATGGACCGCGACATGAACTGCACGGACAAGGTGTAGATCAGGGCGCCCGGCACCACGCCGATCAATGTGAAGGCCAGCGCGAAGCGCGCCGTGAGCCGCGCCCCGAACTGACGCCGCCGTATCTGCCGCACCAGCTTGACCGTCAGCGCCACGACCCAGGCGAACAGCGCCAGCGCGACCACACCGTTCAACAGCAGCAAGGCATCGTAGTAGCGGGCCAGGCGCGAGGCATTGCCGGTGGACCAGGCCAACAGCCCCAGCAACAGCATGCCCGCCAGCGCGCCCGCGACCAAGGCGATGCGCAGGAGCATTCTCATCGCTTGTCCCCCGATGGATCGGCGATGGCGAAATCGAAGTCCTTCCAGGGCGTGGCCACGGACCACGAGCTGCTGTTCAATGCGTTGACCTGGAAGGGCCGGGCCAGCATGGAGGTGTCCAGCCGCAGGCGCAGGCGGCCGTCGTAGCGGACACCCGTGGACAGATCGCCGGCGTCGGCCACGGGCCAGCCGCGTATATGCCGCACCATGTCCATCGCGGCGTCCAGGGACTGCACCGGCAGGTTCAGCTCTCCGACACCGGCGCGCCACTGCCGGGTCAGGGCGTTATAGATGATACGCCACGTCATGCTGGTATCGGCCACGGTGGTATCGAGCCACCACCAGCGCGAACGCGTGATGACGATGTCGGCGGTGAAATAGAGGGGAACGCCCCGTTCCGCGGCCTCGCGCAGCTGGTCGTTCAATTCGAAGCGGATGTCCGCATCGATTTCGACCTTGCCGTTGCGGATGACGGGGTCGACATTGACGACCCTGGGGTCGGCCGCCCGCGCCGTGACCGCCCAGGGCAGCGAGAGCACGGTGGCCAGCAACAAAAGAAACAGGCGCGTGGAAATGGGCATACGAGGAATCAGCGCTGCGACCCTACTATTCTTGGCGATTCAGGTGGCCTTGGCAAACAAGGCATAGAAAAAGCCGTCATGCTGCGCCGTTTCTGTTGCGCCGGCGGCCACTGGCAGCAGTTGCCCCGGCGCCTCCAGGCGGCGGGCGTCGGCATGGCGCGCGGCGAACGCGGCGGCCTGGCGTTCGCCTTCTTCCGGGAAGACCGAGCAAGTGACATACAGCAGTCGCCCGCCCGGCGCGACAGTGCGCCACAGCGCGTCGACGATGCGCGTCTGCAGTTTGACGGTGCGCGGGACATCATCGGGCCGCCGCAACCAACGGATATCGGGGTGGCGCCGCACGATGCCGGATGCCGTGCACGGCACATCGGCAAGCACCGCGTCGAATGGCTGCCCGTCCCACCAGTCATCCGGGTTGGCGGCATCGCCCGCGCGCAGCGACACGCGTGGCGTATCCAGGCCCAGGCGGCGCAGATTGTCGCCGACGCGCCGCAGCCGCCCCGCGTCGGCATCGAGAGCCAGCAAATCGATATCGGCCAGTTCGAGCAGATGCGCCGTTTTGCCGCCCGGCGCGGCGCACGCGTCGAGCACGCGCATGCCGTCCTTGACGCCCAGCAACGGCGCCGCCAGCTGCGCGCCCGCGTCCTGCACGGACCACCAGCCGTCCTCGAAACCCGGCAAACGCTGCACAGGCCGGGGCTGGGCCAGGACGATGCCGGCCGCGCCGGCCGGCTGGCCGTCGACGCCGGCCGCCAGGAACGCAGCCAGTACCTGTTCGCGCGTCGCGCGGCGGCAGTTCACGCGCAGCGTCATGGGTGCGGGCACGTTGGCCGCCGCCAGAATCGATTCCCATGCATCGGGATAGGCCGAGCGCAGCTTGTCCACCCACCACTGCGGGTGATTCCAGCGTGCCTCGATCTGGCGGCTCAGTTGCGGCAGCAAAGTGTCGCGGTCACGCAGGAAAGACCGCAAGGCACCGTTGACCAGCCCTTTCAGGGGCGCCACCCGAGGCAGGCGCCCGGCAGCTTCCACCGCCTGGTCGACCACCGTGTACGGGGCATAGGCGGGCGCCCCGGCGGCAGGCGTCCCGGCGGTCTCTGGCGCGATCGCTTGGGTAATCCCGGGCGGCACGTAAAAGGGCGCCTGTGGCGCGTGTTCGATCGCCGCCGCGCCCGTGGGGCCGGGCAGCAGCAGGGCCAGGCTGACCAGCAACAGGGCTTCGGCCAGGGGTTCTGGCGGCGTGCGCGGGACCAGGATGCGGCGCGCCGCACGCGCCTCGCCCAACCGGCGCATGGTATGGAAGGACAGAGCCTGCGTGCCGGCGCGCAATGGCGCGGGTACCTGTCCGATGGCGTCCGTCATGGACCGCCCCGCCAACACGGCTCGCACAACGCCGGCACTTTCCGCGAGCAAATCGCGCAATGGGGCGGCGACGGCCGCCGGCGAGGATGTGGAGTCGGACATGGGACGGGGAAGACCGGTATGCAGAACCCCTAATGGTACCTGCTCACCGGGCGGCGCGCCGGCGGCCTATTCCCCATAAGACCGCTTGCGCGAGCAGCAGGGGCGCCACGCTGAATGCGACGATGACCGACCACATGCCGGCGGATGGCGGGGCGATCTGCAGCAAGGAGGCCGCGGCAGGCAGATAAGGCGGAACTGCCAGCAGCACGGCGCACAGCAGCAGCGCGCCCCATAGCCAGCGGTTCCGCGTGATTTCGTTCACGACCGGTCCGGATCCCGCGCCGCGCATATTCAGCACATGCCATAGCTGGGCGAAGGCCAGGGTCAGGAATGTCACCGTGACCGATTGCCGCGCGTCCAGGCCCAGCCAGCGCGTCGCGGCCAGTGCGCCGAACGTGCTGGCGCTCAATGCGGTTCCGTATAGAACGATCGCCAGCCATTGCCGCCGACCCAGTATCGGTTGGCGGGGATCGCGCGGCGCGCGGCGCAGGACGCCGGCCTCGCCCTCGCCCATCGCCAGCGCGAAGGCCGGGAATACATCGGTGACCAGGTTGAGATAAAGAATCTGCAACGGCAGCAGCGGCAAAGGCAGCCCCGTCAACACCGCCAGCCCGACGGCCATGACTTCGCCGAAATTGCATGACAGCAGGTAAACGACAAAGCGGCGGATATTGCCGTAGATGACCCTGCCCTCGCGGATCGCCTTGACGATGGTGGGAAAGGCATCGTCAAGCAGGACCATGGCGGCTGCCTGGCGTGCGACGTCGGTACCGCGCAGGCCCATGGCGACACCGATATCGGCCTGCCGCAAGGCGGGCGCGTCGTTGACGCCGTCGCCCGTCATGGCGACGATCTCGCCCGCGGCCTGATACGCCTTGACCAGGGCCAGCTTTTCAGCCGGGTTTACGCGGGCGAAGATGCCGATCCCGCGCAAAGCGGGCCAGCCCTCCGCGATCAGGTGCGCGACGCGCCTGCCCTCGACGATACGCGCGGCATCGGCATCCAATCCGACGGCGCGACCGATGCTGGCCGCGGTCACCGCGTGATCGCCCGTCACCATGACGACGCGGATGCCGGCCTGACGGCAGTCCCGGATCGCCTGCGGCACATCGGCGCGAGCGGGATCCTCCAGGCCGATCAGGCCCAGCAGCACCAGCCCGGCGTAGGGTTCGCCGTCCGCGCGGGTATCCATCTTCATCGCGCAGGCCAGCACGCGCAGCCCGTGCCGGCCGAGCTGGTCGGCACGGGCCAGCCACTCGGCCCGCATGGCATCATCGAGCGCCGCTTCGCCCTCGATGCCCATCGCGCGCGTTGCGGCGGCAACGACCGCCTCGGGCGCGCCCTTCACCGAAAACAGATACCCGTCCCCGCTTTTGTGTATGGTCGCCATCATTTTCGTGGCGGGATCGAAGGCATGCTTCTGGACGGCGGGATGGCCGCGCAGCAACGCAGCGCGCCTGATGCCCGCCTCCAGCCCGGCGCGCAGCAGGGCGACCTCCATGGGGTCGCCCGTGCCGCCGCTACCGTCGGCACGGTCCAGGTGGGCATCGTTGCAAAGCACCCCCACCCGCAGCAGCGCCGCGACCTGGGCGTCGTCGGCCGGCCAGGGGCGCTCTCCTGCCTTCGGGCGGGCGGGCGCCAGGTCCACATCGCCGGAACCGACGCACAGCCGGCGCACCGTCATGCGGTTCTCGGTCAAGGTACCGGTTTTGTCAGTCAGGATGACAGTCGTCGCCCCCAGGGTCTCTACCGCGGACAACCGCTCCACAAGCGCGTTCTGCCGCGCCATGCGCCACATCCCGCGCGCGAGGGCCAGCGTCGCGACGATGGGAAGGCCCTCCGGTATGGCCGCCACGGCCAGCGCGATGGCGGCCTCGATCATGGTGAAGGCGGCCCGGCCCGCGAGCAGCCCTGCGGTGCCGATGGCGGCCGCGACGGCCAGCGTCACCCAGCACAGCTGCGCGGACAGCCGGGCCAGATGGCGCTCCAGCGGCGAATCGCCCGGATGGGCATCCACGACCAGTCGCGTCACTTTCCCGAGCTCGGTCGACAAGCCGGTGGCGACCACGACCCCGGCGCCGCTGCCGCGCGTGACGGCGGTGCCCTTGAACAGCATGCATGCGCGATCGCCTATGCGCGCGTCCGCGACCACCGGATTCACCTGCTTGTCGACCGGGATCGATTCGCCGGTCAGGGCGGATTCGTCGGCGGCAAGGCGCGACGCTTCGATCAGGCGCACGTCCGCCGTCACCGCGTCTCCGGCATCCAGCAGGACGATATCGCCTGGCACGAGTTCCTCCGCCGGGACCAGGCGCACCCGGCCATCGCGCCGGATGCGCGCGGTACGGCCACCCAGCGCGCGCAGCGCCTCTATCGAGCGCGTGGCCTTCAATTCCGTGGCGAAACCGATCAGGGCATTGACGACGAGTACGGCCGCGATGGTAAAGCCCTCTTCCAGCTCGCCGAAATAAAAGCCGAGCGCGGCCGCGCCGCCCAGCAGCCAGACCACGGGGCTTTTGAATTGATGCAGCAGCAACCGGGTCATGCTGGCGGCGCGCGGCGAGGCGATGATGTTCGGCCCGAAACGCTGGCGCCGCGCGGGGACGTCCTCGTCCCGCAGCCCCTCTGCGCTGGCGACGCGCAGCCGATGGAGCAGCTCCGTCACCCCCAGGGTGTGGGGACGATCGGGCACCGCCATGCCGGCAGCGCCGTCCAGGCCTAACGGCTGATCCATAGGTTGGCTCGCTCTTCACGATGGATGTGCCGCGGGTCCAGGTCCTTGCGCTGCCGATGGGGATGCAGCGACCTGAGCGTTCGCGGCCGGTGCCCCATGTGTACCGCCCCGCGCGCCGGGCGTTATTGATCTCGAACAAGGCCGAGGCCGATCCTGCCCGCCGGCGCCGGCCCGCGCCCTAGCGGGGCGCCATGCGGCGCAGCGTATCGTCCCTGACGACGAAGTGATGCCATAGCGCCGCCAGCGCATGCGCCCCGATGACGAAATAAAAGGCGTTGCCGATCAGCTCATGCGCTTCCTTGATGACGCCATGCAGCAGCGGCCAGGCCGGCACAACCTGGATGGACCACCCCAGGCCCGGGACGACCACCGGGTAGCCGCCTGTGTTCAGCATCAGTATGCCCAGTATGGGTTGTGCCACGAGGAAGATATACAGGGCCGCGTGCGCGGCAGCGGCCAGGCGGCGCAGCAGCGGCGTCTCGTTCGCGGGCGGGGGCGCGCGCCGGAAGGCCCGCCAGGCCAGCCGCGCCACCGACAGCGTCAGGACGGAAAGGCCCGCGCCCATATGCACGGACGTCCACAGCGACCGTGAGGCGGTACCGGACGGACCGCGGATTTCGATGGCCAGATAGGCCAGGCCCACGAGCACGGCGGTCAGCCAATGGAAAGCGATCGATAGCCGATCGTAGCGGGGCGCGGCCAACGCGGCGGCCGGCGCATGGAAGGTTGTATTGGACATGGCGTCTGGTGAGCGGGCTCAGTTCGTACTGTTGATGGGATAGGGAGGAATGTCGATCCTGACCTTCAGGCCGACGGGGGGCGATGCATGGGCATCGGACAATGCGATGCGGGCCTGCCAGCGGTTCACGATGGCCGCGACGATCGAGAGACCCAGGCCGGATCCGCTTTGGCGGCTGCCGACGATCCGGTAGAAGCGGTCGAAGACGCGGTCGCGTTCCGCCGGCGCGATACCGGGGCCGTTGTCCTCGACCTCCAGCACCGTTCCCGAGCTGTCGCCGCGCAGGCGCAGATCGACGCGGCCGCCCGCGGGGGTATAGCGGATGGCGTTGTCCAGCAGGTTGCGCGCGAGGGTGGCCAGGTCGACCGGCGTCGCGGCGATCCGCACGGCATCGTCCACCTGCACGCCCAGGTCGATGGATCGGGCTTCGGCCATCGGCAATAAGTCTTCCACGACGCGCGATATCACGGCTTTCGCATCGATCAACGGCGCCGGCCGCGGCGCGGCGTCCTGCGAACGCGCCAGTGACAGCAACTGCTCGGCCAGCGCGATCGTGCGCCGCAGGCCGCCGCGCAACTCCGCCAGGCGCGCGGCGGCGTCCGGCGATACCTGCGCGGCCGACACGTTGTCCAGCTGCACCGACATGGCCGCAAGCGGCGAGCGCAGCTCGTGCGCCGCATCGGCCACGAAACGCCGCTGCATTTCCATGGACTCGCGCACGCGGCCCAGCAGGCCGTTGATCGACGCGACAAAGGGCCGGATCTCGCGCGGCACCTGCGTGTCGTCCAAGGGACGCAGATCATGATGGATGCGGGCGTCGATGCCGCGCGCCAGGCGCGAGACCGGCAACAGGCCGCGCCGTATCATCAAGGCGATCGCGGCGATCAGCACGGGAATCAGGATCATGAAAGGGACCAGCGTGCGCCACCCACTGCCGCGCGCAAGCTCATCGCGCGCGGCGGTGCGCTGGCCGACGGCCAGCCTTTCGCCGGACCGCAGCTGGGTGACGTAGAAGCGCCAGCGGGCGCCGTTCGCATCCAGGGTCTGGAAGCCGTCGGGCAGATCGTCGGGCAGGCTCAGGCTGCCCGGCCATGCCGCGGCGCGGGCTTGTCCTCGATCCAGCAACTGGATCACCACCGCGCGCTTGCGCATCTCGTGATCGTTGGCGAACGGCATCGCCGGCGCCATGGGCGAGAGCGCGTTCTGGTCCATCAGCGCGGCAACCTGCCGCAGCTGCGCGTCCTGGTATTCATTCGCCTCATGAATGGCGGTGAAGAAGGAAGACACGCCCGCGAGCACCGCCGCGACGGCGACGATGGCGGCCAGCCAACAGGACAGGTAAACCTGTAGCGAAACCTTCATCGGGCGCTCGCGACGCTCCATCCCAGCCCCCTGACATTGCGTATGGCCGCGCTGCCCAGCTTGCGGCGCAGGCCGTGGATAAGGTATTCGACGGCATTGCTTTCAACCTGCTCGTTCCAGCCGTAGACCCGCTCTTCCAGCTCGTGGCGCGACAGAATGGCCCCCGGACGCAGCATCAGGGCCTGCAGCAGCGCGAACTCTTTCGCGGTCAGCCGGATCTCCTGCCCGTCGATGGCGGCCACGCGGCGCACCAGGTCCAGGCTGAGGTGGCCGTTGGTCAGCACGGACGCGGCACTGCCTGCCTGGCGGCGCATGACGGCCCGCATGCGAGCCACCAGCTCCGCGGTTTCGAAAGGCTTGGCGATGTAGTCGTCCGCGCCCATGTCCAAGCCGGCAACGCGATCCGCGAGCGCGTCGCGCGCCGTGATGACCAGCACGGGCAGCGTGTCGCCCCGGCGCCTGAGTTCGGCCAGCACGCCCAAACCATCGCGGCCCGGCAGGCCCAGATCCAGCAGCATGAAATCGTAGTCATGCGTGGCAACCGCCACCAGGGCGGCCTCGCCGTCCGCCACGTGGTCGACGGCATAAGCCGCGTCGCGCAAGGCGATCAGGACGGCAGAAGCGATCATGGGGTCGTCTTCGACCAGCAGGACTCTCATGCCTGGAATTCCGGTTCTTGGTTCATCGGTCGGCAGCTTAGCGGCGAATACTTAGCGCCGACTTAGGAAGGCGCCGTCCCGGGCGGCGCGGCGCCTGCTAATTCCATATGGATATATATTTATTATCGAATGTAATATACGAAAAAATCGCAAGCAGGGGACAGGAATGAAGGGACAACCCACGGGCACGCCGCCGCGCCAGGAAGCGCCGCGCCGGACGACATACCGACGATGCGCCGCGCTGCTGCTGGCCTGTTCCGCCGCGTCCGGCGGCCTGGCCGTTGCGGCGGATGGCGTGCAGACCGGACGCGGCATCGCCGACAACGGCATCAATGGCGTGGCGGCCTGTGCGGCCTGCCACGGCGCGAAGGGCGAAGGCAACCCGGCGGGCGGCTTTCCCCGCCTTGCCGGGCAAGGCGCGGAGTATCTCGCCAAGCAGTTGGATGACATCGCCGACGGCGTGCGGCCCAGCCCGCTCATGGCCCCGATCGCCAAAGGCCTGGACCCGACGCAACGCAAGGCCGTAGCAGCGTATTACGCCGGCCTGCCGCCGCCCTATTCCGCCGCGGCGGTAGAGGCTTCCGCCGACGCGGCCGTTACGCCCGCCCAGCGCGGCGCGTGGCTGGCTACGCGGGGAGATTGGGGCAAGAATCTGCCCGCATGCAACCAGTGCCATGGCCCGGGCGGCGTGGGCGTCGGCGCGGCCATTCCCGCGTTGGCGGGACAGTCCGCGGATTACCTGGCGAACCAGTTGAAGGCCTGGCAGGCGGGACGCCGTTCGCCGCTGCCGCTGGGCCTGATGCCAGCGATCGCCACGCGGCTAAGCCCCCAGGACATCGATGCCGTCTCGGCGTATTACGCCGGCCTGCCGGGAACATCGGCCGGCGTCACGGCTAAAGCGGGAGACAAACATGAGTGACACCGCACCGGCCGACCGCGAGGCACGCGGCGCATACCGCCCGTCCTTCGCGCGCATCGTCGCCGCAGCCGTCCTGGCCCTGCCACTTGCCGCCCTGGCCGCCGGGAAAGCGCCCGTCTTCCAGCCCCCGCCGGAGTCGGCCATACCGGATAACGAATTCGGCAAGGTCGTGCGGGAAGGCGAGCGGATCTTCATGAACACGCCCGGGCGCGCGGCCCAGTACGTCGGCAACAACCTGAACTGCGCCAGTTGCCACCTCGATGCCGGCCGGCGGCCGGACTCCGCGCCCATGTGGGCGGCGTACGTGGTCTACCCCGCGTATCGCAGCAAGAACAAGCACGTGAATACCCTGGCCGAGAGAATCCAGGGCTGTTTCATGTACAGCATGAACGGCAAGGCGCCGCCGCAGGACGATCCGATCATGACCGCGCTGCAGACCTATATGTTCTGGCTGGCAAGCGAGGCGCCGACCGGCGTGAAGCTATCCGGCCAGGGTTATCCCAAGCTGCCGCAGCCGGCCCTGAAGGCCGACTACCTGCGCGGGCAGGAAGTCTACGGGCAGAACTGCGCGCTATGCCACGGTGCCAACGGCGAAGGCCGTAAAACCCAGGACGGTCGCTGGGTATTTCCCGCCCTTTGGGGCGCGGATTCGTTCAACTGGGGCGCCGGCATGCACCAGCTGGGCAACGCCGCGGGCTTCATCAAGGCCAATATGCCGCTGGGCCAGGGCGGCCTGCTGTCGGTGCAGGAGGCCTGGGACGTCGCCTATTTCATGAATGCGCACGAGCGTCCGCAGGATCCGCGCTATCGCGGCGACGTCGCCGAGACCCGCAGGAAGTATCACGATGACAGCGATTCCCTGTACGGCCTGGAGGTCAATGGACAATTGCTGGGGGCTCATGCGCCACCTGCGGGCGGACGCTTGCGCGGCGCCACGCCATAGCGCGCCCGGCGCCAACCGCGGATAGGTCAACCCTGGCGTTCGACCCGCGCGAAGCGGGCGCTGTCGGCCGGCGTGGCGGGACCTTGCGGCCGGACCGCGGGGGTGGGTGCCGGCGTGGGCGCGGGGATGTCCGCACCCGTGGACGGCGCCGCGGGACCGCCGCAGAAAACCGCGTACAGGCAGTCCAGCAGGGTTTTGATGCGGGGATCCGCGATGCTGTAGAACACCGACCGGGCCTGGTGCCGCGTCCGCACGAGGCCGTTCTGGCGCAGCTCCGCCAACTGCTGCGAAAGACCCGGCTGCCGCAGGCCCAGGGTACGCTCCAGCGTTGCCACCGAACATTCCTCGCGCGCGATCTCGCACAGCAACAGCAACCGTATGGGGTGCGCGAGCAGCCGCAGGATCTCGGCGGCCTCGGGCACCGCCGCCTTCATGGCGTCCAGCGCGTTGCCCTTGGCGTCGCTCATGCCGCCGTTCACGGCTTTCTCCAGCGGAAGTACCAGGATTCGCCTTCACCCGGCGCGCAGGCCAGCGCGGCGGCCGCATCGGCCGGTGCCGGTTCGAGCAGCCGTTCGCCGGGCTGCCAGCCCTCCGGCGTGGACGCCCGCTCGCGGTCGCCCGTCTGCAGCGCGGCCACCAGCCGCAGCAATTCCTCGATGGAACGGCCGATATTCGCGGGATACCAGCTCATGGCGCGCACGATGCCCTCAGGGTCGATCACGTAGGTCGCGCGCGCCGTCGAACTGTCCGCCGCGGCGGCGTCGACCATACCGTAGCCGCGCGCGATCGCCATGGAAGGGTCCTCGACGATGGGAAAGTCGATCTTCACGCCGAACCGGGCATGGATATCGTGGATCCACGCGAGATGAGAAAACAGTCCATCGACGGACAAGGCCAGCAGGTCGCAGCCCAAGGCGTCGAAGCGCGGCTTGGCCTGGGCGAAGGCGATGAATTCGCTGGTGCAGACGGGAGTGAAATCCGCGGGATGCGAAAACAGCAGGAGCCATCGCCCGCGGTAGTCGCCCAGCGCGACCTCGCCCATGGTCGTGCGCGCCTTGAACCCCGGGGCCGGTTCATTGATGCGCAGCGGAGGGTGGGAAATCGAGGGGGACAGGTCCATGGCGATCACGCGGCTGAAAGAGCGCCAATGCTACCGCGCCGGCGGCAGGCACCCAAAAACAACTGGACTGGGTACATTTACTATATTACATTAATCGCGTAATTAGCACCTGCAAAGAGATCCGGAGGTCGCCATGACGTCCCATCACTCCGACCCTTCGGTGCGCGAGGCCATCGCGATCGTCAATGCCGCGCGCCGTGGCGAACAGCCCCGGCCCCACATCGATTCGTTCTTCGACGAAGCCACGTTCACCGCCAGCCATATCGTGCGCGACCCCGACTCGTCCTGGTGCGCCGTCGTCGATAGCGTGCTCGACTTCGATGCCGCCAGCGGCCGCACCGCGGATACCTCCGCCACGCGGATCGCCGACCATGTGCGGGCAAACGGACTGCACGCCCAATGGCAGCTGGAAACCCATGCACACGCGGATCACCTGTCCGCCGCGCCCCTGCTGCAGCAGCGCCTCGGCGGCCGGTTGGCCATCGGCCGGCACATCACCGCCGTGCAGGAAGTCTTCGGCAAGATCTTCAACGCCGGGTCGGATTTCGCCCGCGACGGCAGCCAGTTCGATCATCTGTTCGAGGATGGCGAACGCTTTTCCGTCGGTGCACTGCAAGGCATTGCCCTGCACGTACCGGGACACACGCCGGCCTGCATGGCGTATGTGATCGGCGACGCCGTGTTCACCGGCGATACCCTGTTCATGCCGGACTACGGCACGGCGCGCTGTGACTTTCCCGGCGGCGATGCCCGCACGCTATACCGGTCGATCCGGCGCCTGCTGGCATTGCCCGACGAGACGCGCGTATTCCTGTGCCACGACTACAAGGCGCCGGGCCGCGACACCTACGCCTGGGAAACCACCATCGGCGCCGAACGCACCGGCAACGTCCACGCGCGCGAAGGCATCGGCGAAGACGCATTCGTCGCGATGCGGCGCGAGCGCGACGCCGGGCTTGCAATGCCCAGGCTGATATTGCCTTCCGTGCAGGTCAATATGCGTGCCGGCCATCTGCCCGAACCCGAAGCCAATGGCGTGCGCTATCTCAAGCTTCCCCTGAACGTCCTCTGACAATGGCACCCGCACCTCTTTTCTGGCTCTGGCCCGTCGTCGGCGGCACGCTGATCGGCCTGTCCGCCGCGCTATACCTGGTATTCGCCGGCCGCATCGCGGGAATCTCCGGGATGGCGGCCTCCGCCGCCGGCATCGCGGCGGGACGATGGCAGGCCATGCCCGCCGTATTCCTGGCCGGCTTGATGCTGGGCGCCGTGGCCGCCAGCCATTTCGTCAGGTCGCCGGTCCTTTCCATGACGGCATCCTGGCCGCTGATCGCCGCCGCGGGCCTGCTGGTCGGCTTCGGCACGCGGATGGGCTCGGGCTGCACCAGCGGCCATGGCGTATGCGGCCTGGCCCGCCTTTCGCCGCGCTCCATCGCCGCCACGATCACCTTCATGGCGGCGGCGGCCATCACCGTATATATCGTCCGGCATGTCGCGGGAGGCACCCCATGAAATGGCTCGTCGCCCTGTTTTGCGGGGCCCTGTTCGGCGCCGGTTTGGCCATCTCGGACATGATGAATCCCGCGCGGGTCCTGGCATTCCTGGATGTCGCGGGCGCATGGGATCCCTCCCTGGCCCTGGTCATGGCGTCCGCGCTGGTGCCCTCGGCCCTGGGCTACCTGTATGCGCGCAAGCGAGGCCGCACGGTCCTGGGCGACCCGCTGCAGATCCCGCCCAGGGGTCCGGTCGACATGCGCCTGCTGGCCGGCGCGGCCATCTTCGGGATCGGTTGGGGCCTGGCGGGCTTGTGTCCGGGGCCCGCGATCGCGGCATTGACGGTATTGGATCCGCGCTTCTTTCTCTTCGTGATCGCCATGCTGATAGGCATGGCCCTGCAGGGCGCCTGGCAGGCGCGCCCGGGCTCGCGCGGCGACCGGTCCTGAAAGCATTACCCGGAGCAATCATGCGTATGGAAACCAAGGAAAGCGCGCCGGCATCCGGCCCAACGTCGGCCACGCCAGCCCCGATCGCGAAGGACGGCACGTCGCCACGCGGCATCAGGCACTTCGACGTCGTGATCGTCGGCGGCGGCTCCAGCGGCATCGCCTGCGCGGCCAGCCTGCTGCGGCGCCGCCCGCGATTGGGCATTTGCCTGATCGAACCCGCCACGGAGCATTATTACCAGCCCGGCTGGACCCTGGTCGGCGCGGGCGTATTCTCGCCTTCGCATACCGTGCGGCCGATGCGCTCGGTGATCCCGGATGGCGTCGCATGGGAACGCCAGGCCGCCGCCGGATTCGATCCGGATAACGACGAGGTGCTCCTGCAGGACGGCAGCAGGATGCGGTACCGCGCCCTGGTCGCCGCGCCCGGTCTTAAGCTCGATTGGCAGGCCATCCCGGGCCTTGCCGAAGCGCTGGGCCAACATGGCGTGACGTCGAACTACCGCTATGACCTTGCTCCCTATACCTGGAAGCTCGTACAGGGACTGCGTGGCGGCAAGGCGCTCTTTACCCAGCCGCCCATGCCGATCAAATGCGCGGGGGCGCCGCAGAAAGCCATGTACCTGTCGGCCGACCATTGGCGCAGGCACGGCACATTGGCGCAAACGCGCATCGAGTTTCACAACGCCGGCGGCGTCCTGTTCGGCGTGCCGGCGTATGTGCCGGCATTGATGGAATACGTGACGCGGTATGGCATCGGGCTGAACTTCGGATCCACGCTGGTGGCCGTCGACGGCCCGGGCCGGACCGCGACGTTCGCGCGGACCGACGGCGACGGCAAGCGTACGGAAACGGTACAGCCGTTCGATATGCTGCACGTGTGCCCGCCGCAAACGGCACCCGATTTCATCCGCGCCAGCCCGCTGGCCGCGGCCAGCGGCTGGATCGACGTGGACCCGGCAACCCTGCGCCATGCGCGATGGAGCAACATCTTCGCGCTGGGGGACGCCGCCGGGACGACCAACGCCAAGACCGCCGCGGCGGCCCGCAAGCAGGCCCCCGTCGTGGCCGAGAATGTCATCGCCACCCTGGAAAAAAAGCCGCTTTCCGCCGCCTACGATGGCTACGGGTCCTGCCCATTGACCGTCGAGCGAGGCAAGATCGTGCTGGCCGAATTCGGCTATGGTGGCAAGCTATTGCCCAGCTTCCCGACATGGTTGATCGATGGCCGGCGCCCTTCGCGCCTGGCCTGGTACCTGAAGTCGGAGGCCCTGCCGGCGATCTATTGGAAGGGAATGCTCAAGGGCCGCGAATGGCTTACCGCGCCGCGGCGCCTGGAGCCGGCGCAGAGTTGAGCGAGCGCCGCCGAGCCGGACATTGCCCGGGCCTCAGGCGCGCCACATCAGCACGGCGGCAACGACGGCGCAGACCGCGGCGAACACCCGCTGCAGCGCCGTCTGCGGCACGCGGGGCGCCAGCACACGGCCGGCCGCCATGCCGGCGACTGCCGCCGCGACGAAAGCCCACTGCGCGCCCGAGATCGACAGTCCATGCGCGGCCGCCGAGACGACGGTCGCAGCCGATACCAGCGCAATCACCATCAGCGATGTGGAAACGATGCTGTGCATGCGCGCGTCGCTGAAATGGGCCAGCGCCGGCACGATGATGAATCCGCCCCCCACGCCCAGCATTCCCGTGCATAGCCCGGAGGCCGCGCCGATCGAACCCAGCGTCGTCGCCGCCCGCCGGGTCCAGACGAACCTTCCCGTTTCCGGCGACAGCCGGCACGCCTTGCCGGTGGGCGCCGATGTATGGCCGGCGCCGGCGGCACGCGGCAGCGACTGCCGGAACATGCGCGCCGCGACCAGCAGCATGACCGCCGCGAATCCCCAGTTCAGCCATGCCGGGGGTACCTGGTGCGCCAGCCTGAGCCCGACCGGGGCGGCAAGCCCGCCCGCGACTGCCATGAGCAGCGCGGCTTTGTAGCGGACCAGCCCGCGGCGCAGGCCTTCCGCCGCCCCCACCGCCGCGGCCGCGCCGACGGCGATCAGGGCGACCGGGGCTGCCTGGGCCAAGGTCATGCCGAGTCCGAACATCAAGGCGGGGACGGCGAGTATGCCGCCGCCCGCGCCGGTCAGCCCCAGCGAGATGCCGATACACAAGCCGAGCAGAGTGGCGATCATGACGCTATTTAATGACTTCAGGAAATAAGCTTATTATTAAATATAATTAGCCACTTATCAAGATCGCGTAAGTGTCTCTTTGCCCCACCGGCGGCATCCGATATTCGCGACGATGCCCACGGAGGCCAACGAGAGGCCCTCTTCTCACAGGGCGGCCGCGGCAGGCACGGCAGGGCGTAAACCGCCGGCGCCGACCCTTCGATGCGGGAGCCTGGATGCGCCCGGCTCGACTACGTTGTTAGGCGCAGCCACTAACGGCTACGACCGGGTAAACGAGGCTGCGTCGCCCTAAGCCGGCCGCGTAGCCTTCGCGATGTCAGCGTATAGCAATCCGGCGGCGCCTCCTTTTCGGCTCATTACCGGCCCGGCCCGCGCTGCCTGACGAAGCCTCACTGTTGCTGCTCTCATAAATCGATGTCGCCCCCCGAACGCGGATACGGGACGGTTACGCGGCTCTCGATCCGGTTCCTGCGTGAAACCCACCTAGGAGCGCTGACATGAAGCAACGAATTCTGGAGAGCCTGTGCGTTTCCGCGACCCTGCTGTGGGCCGCCCCGGCGCTATGCCAGACCGGCAGCCAATCGCAGTCCGACGGTCGCCCACCCAACATCCTCGTCATCATGGGAGACGATATCGGCTGGTCCAACGTGGGCGCCTACAACCAGGGCATCATGGCCGGCAGGACCCCGAACCTGGACAGGATGGCGACGGAGGGAATGCGCTTCACCGACTATTACGCGGAAGCCAGCTGCACCGCCGGCAGGGCCAACTTCATCACCGGCGAGTTACCCATACGCACGGGCCTGACGACCGTGGGGCAGGCCGGATCGCCACTCGGCATTCCGGCGGAAGCGGCCACCATTGCCACGGTCCTGAAATCCATGGGCTACGCGACGGGACAGTTCGGCAAGAACCATCTGGGCGATCTCAACAAGTTCCTGCCGACCGTGCATGGGTTCGATGAGTTCTTCGGCTACCTCTATCACCTGGATGCGATGGAAGACCCGGCCCATCCGAATTATCCGCAGGCACTCAAGGACAAGGTCGGACCGCGCAATATGGTGCATAGCTGGGCCACGGACACCGACGATACGACCGTTCAGCCGCGCTGGGGCAAGATCGGCAAGCAGAGAATCGAAGACGCGGGCCCCCTCTACCCGAAGCGCATGGAAACCGTGGACAACGAGATCCGCGACTTCGCCTTGAAGTTCATCGACAAGGCGCATACGGACGGCAAGCCATTCTTCGTCTGGCTCAATCCCACGCGCATGCATGTGGTCACGCATTTGTCGGAGCAGTACCAAAAGATGCGGACGCCCGAGAACGGCTGGTCCGTCTATGAAGCCGGAATGGCGCAACTCGATGACGATGTCGGCCTGGTGCTGAAGAAATTGCAGGACCTGGGCATCGACGACAACACCATCGTCGTGTTCACCACGGACAACGGCGCGGAGAATTTCACCTGGCCGGATGGCGGCCAGACGCCGTTCGCGGGCGGCAAGGGCACGGCGCTGGAAGGCGGCTTCCGCGTACCGGCGATCCTGCGCTGGCCAGGCAAAGTCCCGGCGGGCAAGGTCGAAAACGGCATCATGTCCGGCATGGACTGGTTTCCGACCTTCGTCGCGGCCGCCGGAAACCCGAACATTGCCGAAGAACTCAGAAAAGGCAAGCAACTGGGCGACAGGACGTACAAGGTCCACCTGGATGGATACGACCAGACCGCGCTCATCACCGGCAAGGGACCGTCGGCGCGCCACGAAATCATCTACTTCACGGAAACCACGCTTTCGGCGGTGCGAATCGACGACTACAAGTACCGCTTCACGGACCAGCCCAGCGGATGGCTGGGCGGAACGATAAAAGTCGACTGGCCCATCCTGTCCAACCTGCGGCTGGATCCTTTCGAACGGACCGGCATTCCAAACGCGAACGGCGGATCGCTCAATTACTACAGCTGGTTCATCTACGAGTTCTGGCGCTTCCAATTCGTGCAACAGGAGATCGCCAAGCTCGCTGAAACGGCCCTCGAATTCCCGCCGATGCAACGGGGCGCGAGCTTCAATCTGGACGCCGTCAAGGAACAGATCCAAAGAGCCATGGAATCACATGCGGGCAATTGAGCCTGCTGCCCTCCTGGAGTCCAGCCATGAAGCTTGCGGCCAAATCACGGTACCTGCTGCTGGCGGCGGCCAGCCTGATCGGCGTCGGCCTGGCGATCGGCGCCTCCCGTATCCTCGCGTCCGGCGAACACCGCGAGCCGCGGGTGGGCGACGGTGTCTCCGGTCCCGCCGGCATGGTGTGGATCGAAGGCGGGACCTTCCAGATGGGCAGCGACGCGCGCCCGGCCCAGCCGAACGAGCGGCCGGCCCATCCGGTGAAAGTGCACGGATACTGGATCGACCAGCATCACGTCACCAACGCGGAATTTCGCCGGTTCGTCGAAGCGACCGGGTATGTGACCACGGCGGAGCGCAAGCCAGATTGGGAAACATTGCGGGTACAGCTGCCGCCCGGCACCCCGCGGCCGCCGGACGCGGCCCTGGTTGCCGGAGGCATGGTGTTCGTCGGCACGTCGGGCCCCGTCGCGCTGGATAACATCGCGCTGTGGTGGCGCTACGTGCCGGGCGCGGACTGGCGGCATCCCCTGGGCCCGGGCAGCAACATCGACGGAAAGGACGATCATCCGGTGGTCCAGGTCTCGTACGAGGATGCGCTGGCCTATGCGAACTGGGCGCACAAGCGCTTGCCGACCGAAGCGGAATGGGAATACGCCGCGCGCGGCGGATTGGAACAGGCCACTTACGCCTGGGGCGACGACTTCGCGCCGGACGGCAAACAGATGGCCAATGTATGGCAGGGGCAGCAGCAGCAACCTTTTCCCGTCGCTTCCGGCAATACCCGGACCTCCCCCGGCACCAGCCCGGTGGGGACATTCCCGCCCAACGGCTATGGACTGTCCGACATGACGGGCAACGCATGGCAGTGGGTGGCCGATTGGTATCGCGCCGACCAGTTCGCGCGCGAGGCGGCGCTGGGCAAGCCCATCGTCGATCCCCGCGGCCCGACCGATAGCTACGACCCCTACGAGCCTGGCGTGCCGGCCAACGCGCCGAAGCGCGTGACCCGCGGCGGATCCTTCCTTTGCAACGAGTCGTATTGCCTTAGCTATCGGCCCAGCGCCCGGCGCGGCACCGATCCCTACAACAGCATGTCGCACCTCGGCTTCCGGTTGGCGATGGACGACGCCCAATGGAAGCAGCAAGCCGGTCGCCCGACCGCCGCCGCGCGCGCCCTGGCCGGACGATAGACGCCACGATTCAAAACACGCGGGATTGGAATCCGCTGGCGCGGCGATCGCCTTCGCGCATCGAACCGAAACGGACAAGATTCGTTGAAAACGATTCGCGCTCGCCAGCGGACTGGAAGCCACGGTACGGTATGCTTTTGGCACCGTAACGGCATTGAACGTGTACGCCCCTCGTGACGATCGCGTCGGCGTTCCAACTTCCACATCCCAAGAGGCCACTCGATGACTGACTCCAGCGGTACGCCGGCCAGAGCGATCGTGCTTGAACAGTTCGGCTCGCCAGATGCGATGAAGGTCGAAACCACGTCGATTCCCGAACCGCTTCCCCTTGAAGTGCAATTGCGCCAGACGGCAATCGGGTTCAACTACATCGATGTCTATCAGCGCTCGGGAAAGTATCCGCTGCCGCTTCCCACAGGCCTCGGCCACGAAGCCGCCGGTATCGTCGAGCGTGTCGGCCGCGATGTCGCCGGCTTCCAGGCCGGCGATCGCGTGGTGTACATGAATGCCGGCATAGGGGCATATGCCGATCGCCGCAATGTGGACGCCAACCGGCTGGTCAGGATTCCGGACGGCATCACCGATGAAGTCGCCGCCGCGATATTTTTCAAGGCGATGACGGCGCAATATCTCCTGAGAAAAACCTATCGCGTCGGCGAAGGCGACGTCGTACTCGTTCACGCTGCCGCGGGCGGTGTGGGGCAGATCCTGAGCAGCTGGGCGAAATCGCTCGGCGCTTATGTGATCGGCACGGCCGGCGGCCCCCAGAAATGCCAGACCGCGGTTCAAGCGGGTTGCGACGTCGCCATAGACTACAGCCGGCCCGACTGGGTGAAAGAAGTCATCGATGCCTCGCAAGGCCGCAAGGCGAATGTCGTCTACGACTCGGTCGGCAAGCACACTTTCATGGGGTCCCTGGACTGCGCGGCCCAATTCGGTACCGTCGTCCTCTTTGGCGCGGCCTCCGGGCCGGCCCCTTCGATCGACCCCGAGATCCTCAACAAAAAGGGCTGCCTGTTCCTGACGCGCCCCTCCGTCTTTCCCCACAACGCGGACGTGAGGACTTTCCGCGAAAACGCGCGCGACGCGTTCGATGCGCTGGCCAGCGGGGCCATAAAGCCGAACATAGGCGCGCGGTTCCCGCTGGACGAGGCGGCCCGGGCACACGAATACGCGGAACAACGCCAAGGCGTCGGCGCGATCATCCTGGTGCCTTGATCCGCCGCCGGCCCCTGCAAGCCGATAGGAACCTTCCTCCACTGACGACCACGGAGCTCGACTCTCAAGAGCATCTTATCGTCGTAGTGGAGCAAAGCGTGGGCAAGGTTACGTTAGGGATCTTCCCGCCGGGAAACACCCGCAGGGCTTGATCAATGTTCTGGCTACGACGGGTTGCACTTATATCGTGTCTTCTTCAACCCAGGATGGTGACAGCTAATACAGACCCCTAGGCGTACACGCATGCAAGCACTACCTGTATACCGAGCGCGCCTGGGCTTCTATGCCGGGCTACTTCTATTACTGGGGGCAATACCGTTTTCTCCCCTTGGAAGGTCTTACTTTATGTGGCTTGTAGTCGCACCTTCCATTGTGGTCTTCCTGAGCACATCGCTTTTCTTCATTTGCCTTACATACATACAACCATCCTTCCGCAATCCTGCGGAGTACGAACGTTTCCTGGGGCTCCGGGCGACAACGCTCTGGTGGATTCTTTGTGCGCTCGGTACGGCGATGACATGCGCATTCCCGACTGCAATGAATGATCCGCCGACAGTCCCTCTATGGGTGTCGCAGGCCGGGGCGGTCATTCTTCTTGGCACCGCGCAGCTTGCCTTGTTGCGGCGCGAGGCCAGACTCCATAAGCGCATGCGGCACGACCGGTCGTCGTAAAAGGCACGAGCCGCGTGCCCTGATGGCGCTTATGCGCCGCAATTGTCGCCACGCTAGAGCATGTCCCACGGGCGGTGGCTGCGCGGCTCCTCAAGCGGAAAAAACAGGGCCGCACCGTCTTCCAACGGGCCTCTTCGCCGCCGCAGCAGCCGTGAAATTGCGCCGAGTTAAAATCGCCGCCTGGCTTCGTATCTCTGGGCACCCCGCTGCGCCCGGTCCGGGCCGCACACGGAAGCCCCATGAAAACCCTTTCTGATTCAACGCAAAACAAAGACCGCACTCCCAAAGTGGGGTTCGTCAGCCTTGGCTGTCCCAAGGCCCTGGTCGATTCCGAACGTATCCTGACCCAGCTTCGTACCGAAGGCTACGAAGTCACGCCGTCGTACGACGATGCCGACGTCGTGGTGGTCAACACCTGTGGTTTCATCGACAGCGCCAAGGCCGAGTCCCTGGAAGCGATCGGCGAAGCCCTGGCCGAGAACGGCAAGGTCATCGTCACGGGTTGCATGGGCGTGGAAGAATCCGCCATACGGAACGTGCATCCCAGCGTTCTGGCAGTGACAGGACCGCAGCAGTACGAACAGGTGGTGCGTGCCGTGCACGACGCCGCGCCGCCCCGCGCGGATCACAATCCCTATACGGACCTGGTCCCGCCGCAAGGGGTCAAGCTGACGCCGCGGCACTACGCTTACCTGAAGATCTCCGAAGGCTGCAACCACCGTTGCAGCTTCTGCATCATCCCGTCCATGCGGGGGGACCTGGTCAGCCGGCCGGTGGGCGACGTGCTGAACGAAGCCGAACGCCTGGTCAAGGCGGGCGTCAAGGAATTGCTGGTGATCTCCCAGGACACCAGCGCCTATGGCGTGGACCTGAAATACCGCAGCGGCTTCTGGAACGGCCGGCCGGTCAAGACGCGCATGACCGAGCTATGCGCGGCCCTGTCCGAACTGGGCGTGTGGACGCGGCTGCATTACGTCTACCCCTACCCGCACGTCGATGAAGTCATTCCCCTGATGGCCGAAGGCAAGATCCTTCCCTATCTGGACATTCCCTTCCAGCACGCCAGCCCCCGCATCCTGAAAGCCATGAAGCGCCCGGCCTTCGAGGACAAGACCCTGGCCCGCATCAAGCGCTGGCGCGAGACCTGTCCGGACCTGACGCTGCGTTCGACCTTCATCGTCGGCTTCCCGGGCGAGACGGAAGAGGACTTCCAGTACCTGCTCGATTGGATGAGCGAAGCGCAACTGGACCGCGTCGGCTGTTTCCAGTATTCGCCCGTGGAAGGCGCGCCGGCCAATGCGCTGGACAACCCCGTGCCGGACGAGGTCAAGCAGGAGCGCTGGGAACGGTTCATGGCGCACCAGCAAGGCATCTCGGCCCAGCGCCTGCAGGCACGGGTGGGTCGCGAAATCGAAGTACTGATCGACGAGGTGGACGAAGACGGCGCCATCGGCCGCAGCAGCGCCGATGCGCCGGAAATCGACGGCTCGGTCTACGTGGCGTCGGAAGCACCGCTCAAGCCGGGCGACCTGATACGCGCCACCGTCACGGACGCCGACGAATACGACCTGTGGGCCGATGCCGTAGAAGCACGGTAAACGGTCCAGGTGCGGGCGGCCCGCCATCGCAAAGGGGGCCGCACCGCCACTCGCGTAACGCCAGCGTTACGCCTGCATTAGGCCAGGAAGTCCGACAAATCGTCGGCGTGCTCTTCCTCTACCGCCAGGATCTCTTCCAGCAGCCGGCGGGTCGTCGGGTCATCCTCGCCCAGGTACTCGACCATCTGCCGATAGCTGTCGATGGCGACACGCTCGGCCACCAGGTTCTCCTTGATCATGTCTTCCAGCGTGGAGGCCTCGACATATTCCGAGTGGCTGCGCTTTGCCAGGTTGGCCGGATTCATATCCGGCTCGCCGCCCAGCTGGACGATGCGCTCGGCAATGCGATCGGCGTGGTCCTGCTCCTCCGTGGCGTGCTCGGCGAATTCCGCCGCCACGGGCTCGGCATTCATGCCGCGCGCCATGAAGAAGTGGCGCTTGTAGCGCAGCACACAGACCAGCTCGGTCGCCAGCGCGTCATTCAGCAGGCGCAGTACCGTCTGCCGGTCCGCGCGGTAGGTGTCGGTGACCGCGCCATCCTTCAGGCCCTGGCGGGCTTTCTGGCGCATGGCCTGCACATCGACGTGGAAATCGGCCGTCTTTTTGCTTGGCATATCCATATCCGTATTCTCCTTGTATCGGGGTTGGGCGGACCGGCGCCATGCGCCGCCGGCTCGATAAAAGCCGCTGTGTCCAAACGTATCGCCGCCCGGCGAAGGCCGCGGATCGCCGCGGGAAAATATGCGTAAACTACCGGGCTTCGGTCTACGGTCCGTGGCGGTTAGCAAGTTTCGCGCCCGGGCCGGCCGCCCGGCCTGGTGGCGGGTACGTCGCACGACAGCTCGCACCACACCCATGGCCTGGCGGACAGACGCCACGATGCAAGCGGTGCAAAGCCATGAAACTCGAAAACATCTGTGTTTACTGCGGCTCGAATGCCGGGCGGCAACCGGTCTACGCGGAGGCCGCGCGCGGCTTCGGCCGTGAACTCGCGCAACAAGGCGTGGGCCTGGTGTATGGCGGCTCCAGCGCCGGCATCATGGGCATCCTGGCCGATGCGGTGCTCGAAAACGGCGGCCGCGTCATCGGCGTTATCCCCGAAGCCCTGGTCAAGAAGGAACTGGCCCACCGGGGCCTGACCGAGCAGCACATCGTCACCTCCATGCACGAACGCAAGACGATGATGGCGGAAAGGGCCGATGGCTTCGTCGCCATGCCCGGCGGCGTCGGCACGCTGGAAGAGATTTTCGAAACCTGGACCTGGGCCCAACTGGGCTTTCACGGCAAGCCCTGCGGGCTGCTGAACATCGCGGGCTATTTCGATAAGCTGACCGCCTTCCTGGATCACACCGTCCAGGAAGCTTTCATGCGCCCGCAACACCGTGCGATGCTGGCCGTAGAAAGCGACCCGGCCAGGCTGCTGGAGCGGTTCGCCGCCTACACGGCGCCGACGGTGTCCAAATGGATCGAGCCGGCGAAATAAACCATGAAGAAAACCACAGAACAGCTGCTGCGCGATTACTTCCATGCCAAGGACGAAAACCGCCCCTGGTATATGGCGGACACCTTCGCGCCGGATGCCCGCCTGGAAATGGTGCTGAAAACCGCAGCCATCGCCTTCCCGTCGGAGGTCACGGGCGAACCTGCCATCGCCGACACGCTGGTCCGCGCCTTCGGGCAGACCTACGACAACGTATACACCTTCTACTTCGATCGCCCGGCGCAGGGTGCCGTGCTGGCCGAGTTCAGCTGCGATTGGATGGTAGCGATGACGGAGAAGGCGACCGGGAAAGTGCGCGTGGGCCACGGCCGCTATGACTGGCGCTTCCAGGCCGAGCCGCATCGCGTCCGGCACTTGACGATCACCATCGAGTCGATGGAAACGCTGGCGGCCGACACAATGCCCGCCGTGTTCGCGTGGATCACGTCCCTGCCCTACCCCTGGCTGGATCGCGCGTCCCTGCGCGGCATGCCGGCGCTGCCGGGCCTGGAAAGCCTGCGAACCCTGGCGCGCTAAGGGATCGTTCCGGCGACCGGCCACCGTCCCCTTCCGCCATCAGTCCTCGTCGTCGGACTCGATGATCGGAACAAAGCGATAGCCGACCTCGGCAGGCCGGGTGACCTCGCGGTGCCAGCCCCCTTCCGGCGCCGGCGTCAAATGCAGGTCGCAAGCCATGTAGGCGTAGCTCTGCGCGACGTCCATCTTCGTGCCTTTGCCTGCGAATCCGCACACGCTGACGAGCTCGTTCCATGCCACGGCGATGCGCAGCCGGTACGAACCATCGGCCAGCCGGGCCAGGTCCGTGCGTATCAGGCCGGGGCCGCCCGGCAAGACGGGGCTGCCATCGTCCAGCTTGATGGGCGCCTGCGGCCCCAATACCCACAGGCCTTTCAGAAGTTCCGCCACCACCGTCTGGACCATATACGTCGAGAGCATCGGCATGTCCGGGCCCGCCAGTCGATGGAAGGCCAGTAGCGCACGCTCTACCCCTTCGCTGGACGCTTCGCCGCCCGGCACGCGTGGCGAGCTCGTATAGGGAATGTAGTGGCCGAGGCGGTCGACGCCCGTGACGGAAAACACGATGGTCGGCCGGTCTATCCCATCCAGGACGAACTGACGATCCAGGTCGATGGCCACGGGCCCGTCCGGGCCGGGGATCTGCAGGGACGCCAGCGCTGGGACCGTCATTTCGCGGCGAAGCAGTTCCTGGGCAAAAGCGTGCAGCTGCGCCGGGGCCATGACAAGTTCCGCCCGTGCGCTCGCAGCGTCGTAGCGTACGCCGAAGTGCTCCGGGAGCAGCTGCTCCAGCCCGGCCGCCCAATGGGCGACGAAGCCGGCGCCCGCGGCGGCGCGCGCGGCGTCGTCGTCTTCCGGTAGGGACGCGATGACCATGGCCTCCATCAATCGCGACGCCAGCCTCAGGCGCCAGGCCACATGCGGGGCCGGGTGGGACAGCGGCTCGTCATCGCCAGGGAATCGGTCGCCGACATCCGGGACCAGGCACGATGCCGCATCGCTCAAACCATTGGCCAGGAGAGCGCCCAGCTTCGCCATTGCGGCGCTGGCGTCCGCGCGGCGCGCCGGGTGCCGTTCCAGGAAGCCATGCCAGGCGGCGCCGGCGATCTCCGAGCAAAGCTTCGCGATGCCGTCGGAGCCAAGATCGACAAAGCACCCGTACTGCGCGCACGCCAACGCCAGCGACGCCGCGCCGTCGCGCAGCGCCCGGATGGTAAGGTCGGGCCTGGCGTCATACCGGGAAAGGGCATCCGCCACGGCGGCGAGGTGCTCGATACTTTCCGCGACATAGGGCGCGCGTTCCCGTGCCAGGGTTTCGAGCGCACCCCGGTCCAGGCGCAGGCCGTATTGCTTCAGGACGGACTCGTGCCTGCGCAGGCACCGGATCTCTTCATCGGACAGCATCCGGATGCTGTCCAGATCCAGGGCTTCCGCGCGCCTGCCGGCCTCGCCGACAATGCGCGGCACGGCCAGGCGCACGGCCATGCGCAGATCCTGCCGGAGGGGCTGCGGGATCGGCTGGCCCGCGCAAGGTCCATCGCTTTCCCAGGCCTGGAGCGCAGTCCCCAGGGCTTCCAGCGCCCGCACGATCGACCAGCGTCCGCCGTCCTCCGTGCACCGCCGTAAATTGCCAAGACAGCCGGTAAGCTCGTCGCGATAACGCCGGACGCGATCGTCGCGCATGCCGCGTATCAGCCAGGCCGCGTCGGCGTAATCGGCGCGCGCGTCCTCCATGGCATGCAGCAGCGTGCCCAGCGTCTGGATACTGAGCTTGCCGGCGAAGGCCAGGACGTCCTTCAGCGGTTTAGCCATAAGCGCGGCGGCGATCAACCGCGGCGCCAGCGCGTTGCTGTCTGGAACCAACACACCGGTATAGCCGACGTCTTCCAGGCTTTTCGAAAGAGAGGCAAAGGCAAGGTCGTAGACCTCCTGGCTCGAGCGCCCCTGCCCGAGCTGGAAATCGATCAGCTTCGCGGTCGTGTCGACGAAGTAGTCCAGGCGCTTGCCCACGGCGTCGCGCATCGCGCCTTGCAACGCGCCGATAAGATCGAGCCGCTGTTGCCACAATTGCGACGAGGCGCGCCGGCCGCGCAGCGCCCGCGCCATGGCGCAATGCTCCGTGTCGCTTCCTTCGGACGATGGATGCGTCGCCGCCAGGTGGCGGGCCAGCAAGCGGAATTCGGCATGGGTCAATTGCGGCAAGGCGGCGGCCAGCAGCCCTCGGACAGTACCTTCGTCGGAGACGCGGCTCAGGCTGACGCCGAGACGGGCGCAGGCGAGATCCAGCGTATGCGCATCGCCCGGGGTGGACAGGGCCCGGGCGATCTGTTTGAGCGGCATCAGCAATGTCCGCCGCGCGAGTTCGTCGTCCAGCATGGCGCTCAAGGTGGTCCATGCCCGGCGTGCCGCATCGTTGCCGGGCGCGCCGTTCAGCCAATCGTCCGGGTCTTGCGTGGCGGTCGCCAACCTGCGGCGCAGCGCGGCCAATTGCCCCGTATCGCTGTTTTCGCAGAATCGCTCGGCGATGCGGAGAAAGACGCGCGAGTTCACCGGCCCGCGGCATTTGCCGGTGACGCGATCCACCAGCTGCCGCATGTCGTCGTGGCTGACCGCCGCGCCGCGCCCGATGTCGGACCATCTTTGAAGCTCGCGCACCCGGCTATCGGCGCGCACCCGGGCATACAGCAGCGACAGCTTGCCCCGCATGGAAGGCGCTTCGCGTATGTCGCGGGCCAGGCGCATCAGCCGCTTGCCCCGCCCGGCCCGTGCCCGGAATGGGGCCGCGCTGCCGACGTCCACCGCCGGCGCCGCGTAGGAAACACCACCGATAGGGCCCACATCCCTTACCGCCATCACATGCTCTCCCGGATACGGCCTGGCCCCATGCACGGGCCCTTACGCGCCCGCGCCGCCGAACCCCGGCGTATCGCCGCCGCGCCGCAACCGGCCATCGTAGGGGACATGCCCGCGCACCATCATCGGCATCCATGCTTTTGCGGCATAGTCCCGGCTGAAAAGCGCGTCGGAAAACACTGAACGGTGGAATTCGATGACAGGCATCTGGGCTACGATAGCCACAGCGCGCCGCCCGGCCGCCCTTCCTTTTGTCCATCGACAAGCAGACCGCGATGACCACCGACGACACGCACCGGATCACCGACCTGGATGCCCTGACCGCGCTTTACGGGCAACCCAAGGAAGCCTCCGTGCTGAAAGAAAGCGCCACCTTGCATCCGAACTATTGCGCCTTCATCCGCGCCGCGCCGTTCGTTGCGCTGGCCACGAGCGGACCAGGCGGCCTGGATGTGTCGCCGCGCGGCGACGCGCCCGGCTTCGTGGAGATCCAGGACGAAAGCACTCTGCTGCTACCGGACCGCCGCGGCAACAACCGCGTCGACAGCCTGCGCAATATCATCGCGGACCCGCGCGTGGCCCTGCTGTTCCTGATTCCCGGCATCGGCGAAACGCTGCGCGTGAACGGACGCGCGGCCATCAGCATCGAGCCTGCCCTGCTGGAGCGGCTGGCCATGGATGGCAAGCCGCCCCGGTCGGTGCTGGTCGTTCGGGTGGAAACCGTGTTCTTCCAGTGCTCGCGCGCGGTGATCCGATCCAGGCTGTGGGATCCGTCCACGCAACTGCAGCGCGACGCCCTGCCCAGCACGGGCCGCATGCTGCGCGACCTGATCGGCGCGGGCTTCGACGGCGAACAATACGATCGCGAATTGCCGGACCGCGTGCAAAAAACACTGTATTGAATCGCGCCGCCGCGGCGGCGCGCCTTCCCTCACCCGCCCTGCCATCCCCGCACGAAAACGTCGACAGGTTGGCGTTTGCCGCCGGCCTTCTGCAATTCGAGCAGGCGCAGGATGCCGTCCGCGGTGGCGATATCGATGCCGGTGGGCAGCACGCGCAGCACGGTACCGGGTACGGTGGCGGATACACCCGGCAGCGCCTGGGCCCGCCAGACCTTGACCGGATCGTCCAGGCCGGGCAAACGTGCCGTTGCCCCCGGCACGGGATCGAACGCCCGCACCCGTCGCGCCAGGACGTCCGCGCCCAGGGAAAAATCCAGTGCCGCCTCGGCCTTGTCCAGCTTGGCCGCATAGGTCACGCCCTCGGCCGGCTGCGGCACGCGCGTCAGCTTGCCGGCGGGCAGCGCGGCCAGGGCTTCCACGATAGCGGCAGCCCCCGCGGCCGCCAGGTCGTCATGCAGGGACGCCGCGGTCTGCTCCGCGCCGATAGGCACCTTGCGCACCAGCAGCATGTCGCCGGTATCCAGGCCGGCGTCCATCTGCATGATGGTCACCCCGGTTTCGGTATCGCCCGCCTCGATGGCGCGCTGGATGGGCGCGGCGCCGCGCCAGCGCGGCAGCAGGCTGGCATGGATGTTCAGGCAGCCATGGGGCGGCAGGTCCAGCACCCACTGCGGCAGGATCAGCCCATAGGCCGCCACCACCATGACGTCTGGCTCAGCGGCCCGCAACTGGTCGCGCGCAAGGACAGCCTCTTCGGGGTAGCGCCCATCCAGCCGCAAGCTGCGGGGTTGGGCCACCGGAATGCCGGCCGCCAGCGCGGCCTGCTTGACCGGACTGGGCGTCAGCTTGAGCCCGCGTCCGGCCGGACGATCGGGCTGCGTCAGCACCAGGGGAACCGCGTGGCCCGCCGCCAGGATCGCTTCCAGCGCCAGACGGGCAAAATCCGGCGTACCGGCAAAAACGACGCGCATCGTGTCAATACTCCATAGCGCTATGCATCACCCAACCCAAATGAAAACCCGCCCGCGCCACAACCTCACCCACTAAACACATCGCCACGCAAAGAACGGGCGCCCCCGACCGGGGACGCGCGGATCCGGCTTCGCCGGTCCGCAGCGTCGCCCCCCTTGGGGGGAAGCGCGCAGCGCTTCGGGGGGGGCCTCACCCCTCAGCGAACAGCTTCGCGTTCGGCCTTGCGCAGCTTGGTCTTGATGCGGTTCTGCTTCAGGGAGGACAGGTACTCGACGAATACCTTGCCGTCCAGGTGGTCCAGTTCGTGTTGCACGCAGACGGCCAGCAGGCCTTCGGCTTCCCTTTCGTAGGGCTTGCCGTCGGCGTCCAGCGCCTTGAAGCGGATGCGGGCGGCGCGTTCGACCTCGTCGTAGATGCCGGGAACGGACAGGCAGCCCTCTTCGTAGGTTTGCCGTTCTTCGCTCTTCCAGGTGATTTCCGGGTTGATCAGGACGAGCAGGTCGTTGCCTTCCTCGGAGACGTCGATGACGACGACGCGCTCATGCACGTCCACCTGGGTGGCGGCCAGGCCGACACCGGGGGCGTCATACATGGTGTCGGCCATGTCGCGGACCAGCCGACGGATGCGATCGTCCACTTCCGCCACCGGCCTGGCCTTGATGTGCAACCGCGGATTGGGATAGTGGAGGATATTGAGCAAAGCCATGGAAAGCGATATATCCCGCGGCCGCGTTCACACGGGCGGGAGGTCACGGAAAAGGTTGGGAGATATGTAATGATAATTCATCAAGCGCTTGATTTCTAATAGTTTCCCCCTAAGGCTGTTATAGCGGGACGCATGGCGCGTTCCCGTCACTGGGCCGCCCGCCCGGGCCCGCGATCGTGCGACACTGCGCGCATGCCTCTGGACCATACTCCCGACGAATTGGCCGCCTGGCTGCGGCTCTCCCTGGAACCCGATCTGGGCCCGATCGGGGCCATCGGCCTGCTACGCGCGGTGGGCCTGCCCGAAGATATCTACGCCATGGGTGCCACTGCCCTGGCCCGCCACGTCGCGCCGGACCTGGCGCGCCAATTGGCGAGAACTCCCGCACCGGACATGGCCGCGCTGATCGACGATGCGCTGCGGTGGGTGGAAGGCCCGGGCTGCCACATCCTGCCCCTGGCGGATCCCCGCTACCCGCGCGCGCTGCTGAACACCGCGGACCCGCCGCTGCTCCTTTACGTCCGCGGCGACCCGGCGTATCTGGCCCGGCCGTCCCTTGCGGTGGTGGGCGCCCGCAGCGCGACGGCCGGGGGCATGGAAAACGCCCGCGCCTTCGCGCGCTTCCTGGCCCAGCACGGCTGGTGCATCGTCAGCGGGCTGGCGCAAGGCGTCGACGCGGCGGCCCATGAAGGCGCCCTGGACGCCGGCCCACGCGGCGCCGGCACGGTGGCGGTCATGGGCACGGGCATCGACCGCGTCTACCCGCCGCGCCATGCCGGGCTGGCGGAGCGCATCGCCGCTGAAGGCGCCCTGGTCACGGAACTGCCGCTGGGCAGCCCGGCGCTGCGCGGCCACTTTCCCCGCCGCAACCGGCTGGTCGCCGGGCTGGCGCGCGGCGTCCTGGTGGTGGAAGCGGCGCGGCAGAGCGGGTCGCTGATCACCGCGCGCCTGGCGGCGGAAAACGGCCGCGAGGTCTTCGCCATTCCCGGTTCCATTCATTCGCCGCTTTCGCGCGGTTGCCATGCGTTGATACGGCAAGGCGCCAAACTCGTCGAAACCGCGCGCGACATCACCGACGAATTGGGCGGCATCGCCGCCGGACCGGATGCCGCGAATGGATCCGATGCCGCCGGCGCACGGAATATCGCGGCTGGACGGGTGACCGGCGACGACCCGGACGGACGGGACCTTCCGCACATCGTCGACGACGACGCCGACCCGGTGCTGGCGGCGCTGGGACACGACCCGGTCCACATGGACACCCTGATGGCGCGCACCGGCCTGGACGTCCCCGCGCTGGGCGCGCGTTTGCTGGCCCTGGAACTGGCCGGTGTCGTCGCCCGGCTGGATGGCGGGCGTTTCCAGCGTTTGGCGGGAGCGCGGCGCGCCGGCAAGGGCTAATATCCCGCTATATCGCAGCACCAAGTCTAGGAAAACACGCCATGTCTTCCCCATCCCGCGTCAAGATCGTCGAGGTTTCCCCGCGCGACGGCCTGCAGAACGAAAAAGAATTCATCCCGACAGAGGTAAAGATCGAACTGGTGAACCGGCTTGCCGAGGCGGGTTTCCCCAATATCGAGACCACTTCCTTCGTATCGCCGAAATGGGTCCCCCAAATGGCCGACGCGGCACAGGTGATGGCGGGCATCGCGCGCAAGCCGGGCGTCATCTATTCGGTCCTGACGCCCAACATGAAGGGCTTCGAGGCGGCACGCGACGCCGGCGCCGATGAAGTCGTAATCTTCGGCGCGGCCAGCGAAGCGTTCTCGCAGAAGAACATCAACTGCTCCATCGCCGAATCGGTGGCGCGCTTCGAGCCCGTGGCGGCGGCCGCCAAGGCAGCGGGCCTGCGACTGCGCGGTTCCATCAGCTGCGCGCTGGGTTGTCCCTACCAGGGCGACGTGCCGGTGGAATCGGTGGTGGACGTGGCGCGGCGCTACATGGCGCTGGGCTGCGACGAAATCGATGTGGCCGACACGATCGGCGTGGGCACGCCCAAGCGCGTCCGCCAGGTCATGGACGCGGTGACGGCAATCGTCGATCCGGCGCGCGTATCCGGACATTTCCACGATACCTATGGCCAGGCGCTGGCCAACATCGTTGCGGCGCTGGAATCCGGCATCGGCATCTTCCATACCTCGGTCGCCGGACTGGGCGGTTGTCCCTACGCGAAGGGCGCGACCGGCAATGTGGCGACCGAAGACGTGCTGTATCTGTTGCGGGGGCTGGACATCGAGACCGGCATCGACTTCGATGCCGTCGTCGATATCGGACAATGGATGTCCGCTCATTTGCATCGCAAATCTTCCAGCCGCGCGGGCAATGCCATCGCGGCCAAGCGGGCGGCCTAGCGCCGCCACCCATCAGTCCCTGGAGGCGCCGACGCGCGATCCCATGAACCGCCCCGCCGAGCCGCCGACCTATATCCCGCTTGCCGCGCTGCTACAGGAAATCGGCCCATTGCCGCTGACCGGCCAGGCCTGGCCCGACTGGGTCAAAATCCTGACATGGGTGTTGCTGGCCATCCTTGGGTGGGAAATCGTCACCACCATCATCCGGATGTACAACGGCAGCCTCAACCCTTTCCTGCTGGGCGGGGTACTGGTGTGCTTCCTGGCGCTGGCGGCGGTCGCGTGGTCCATGCAGACCTCGATCACCACGATAGACAGTACGGGATTGCGCCAGACCTGGCTGACACGGCGTGAAATCGCCTGGGACGATATCCGCAGCGCGCGCTTCGTCTCCCTGGTGTTTTCCAAGCGCCTGATCGTGATCAGCCGTGCCGGACGGCCCATGGTCTTCCAGGGCGGAACGCGCGAGCTCGAACGCGCGTTCATGCATATCGCGGCGACTTACCAGGGCAAGCCGCCGCCCGCCGGCTGACGCGATCAGCGTATCGGCAGCGCGTACATCAGCCCGCCCTTGTTCCACTGCGCGTTCAGGCCGCGCTGCAGTTTCAGCGGGCTGCCCTGCCCCACGTTGCGCTCGAAGCTTTCGCCGTAATTGCCGACCTGCTTGACGATGTTGTAGGCCCAGTCTTCCCGCAGCCCCATGTTGCTTCCCGCCCCGGCGGTGACGCCGAGTATGCGCTTGATATTCGGATTGACGCTGTTGGCCTTCAGATCGTCGACGTTGGCCGACGTGATGCCGTATTCCTCGGCCTCGATCATGGCCGACAACGACCAGGAAACGATATTCAGCCAGTTGTCGTCGCCCTTGCGCACGAACGGGCCGAGCGGTTCCTTGGAAATGATTTCCGGCAGCACGACGTAGTCGTCGGGATGCTGCAGCTTGGAAATGCGGATCGATGCCAGGCCGGATGCATCCGTGCTGAACACATCGCAGCGTCCCGACGCGAAAGCGTTGACCACTTCGTTGAACTGCTCGATGACCACCGGCTTGTATTCGACGCGATTGGCCCGCGCCCAGTCGGCCAGCGTGTTCTCGTTCGAGGTGCCGGCCTGCAGGCATATCGTCGCGCCGTTCAGTTCCTTGGCGCTTTTCACGCCCAGCGACTTCGGCACCATGAAGCCCTGCCCGTCATAGAAATTGACGCCGGCATGGATGATGCCCAGGGCCGTATCGCGCTGCTGCGTCACGGTCGTGTTGCGCGCCAGCAGGTCTATCTCGCCGGATTGAAGCGCGGTAAAGCGCTGCTGCGCATCCAGCGGAACGATCTTGGTTTTGTTCGCGTCGCCCAGCACGGCGGCGGCAACGGCGCGGCACAGGTCCACATCCAGGCCGTGCCACACGCCCTGGGCGTCCGGCGCGGAGAAACCGGCAAAGCCGGTCGTGGTGCCGCACAACAGGACGCCGCGCTGGCGCACGGTATCCAGGGTGGCGGCATGCGCCGCCTGTCCGGCAATGGCGAACAGGACGGCACCGATGAATGCCTTGATAAGCTTGATACGCATGGGGTGTTTCCTTCTTCGATTCAATGCGTGCGCCCCGCGCGAACGGGACCGCCGGGCGCCAAGCTTAACGCGCCCGCATCGATCGTGAAAACCGTAAGCTTATAGGCGTCCCGCGGACCGGCTGGCGCGCCACGCGCACGGCAGCCCCTGAAGGCCGGTCCCTGCCCGCCGCCCGGGACAGGCAATCCCGGCGCGGCGTCCGGTATTTGCCTTGGACCTCATCCGTAATCGCGGACGTCCTCGATGACCTTGCCGTCGTTGGGCAGGCTGCCCGGCGCGCACAGGACCACGTCGGCGCGCAGCTTGGCGACGTCGCGCACCGACCGCGCGACCGCATCCGCCAGGCCATCGGGCGTACCGGCGGCTTCGACGTGCAGCGTCATGGTGTCCTGCCCCACCAGCCCGCCCACGACCAGGCGGGCGCGCAGCGCCTCGGGGTGGCGGCGCAGGATATCGGCCACCTGCGACGGGTGCACGAACAGGCCGCGTACCTTGGTAGCCTGGTCCGCCCTGCCCAGCCAGCCGCGGATGCGCGTATTGGTCCGGCCGCAGGGCGACGGCCCCGGCAGCACCGCGGACAGGTCCCCGGTACCGAAGCGCACCAGCGGATAGTCCGGGTTCAGCGTGGTCACGACGACTTCGCCGACCTCGCCGTCCTGGACGGGATCCCCGGTACCCGGGCGCACGATTTCGACAATGATCTCCTCGCCCAGCACCAGGCCTTCGCGCGCCGTCGTCTCGTAGGCGATCAGCCCCAGATCGGCGCTGCCATAGGCCTGGTAGGCGTCGACGCCGCGTGCCGACAGGGCGTCCCGCAGGGCGGGCGGGAAGGCCTCGCCCGATACCAGGGCGTGGCGCAGCGAAGGCAGCGGCATCCCGAGTTCATCGGCCTTGTCCAGGATGATCTTCAGAAAGCTCGGGGTGCCGGTATAGGCGGTGGGCGCCAGATCGAGAATGGCGCGCACCTGCTGTTCGCTCTGCCCCGTACCGCCGGGGAATACCGTGCAGCCGATGGCGTGCGCCGCCGTTTCCATCATCGACCCCGCCGGGGTGAAGTGATACGAGAAACAGTTATAGACCAGCTGGTCGCGGCGGATGCCCGCGGCATACAGGGCGCGGGCAAAGCGCCAATAGTCGCGCCGCGCGGTTTCGGGTTCGTAGATCGGGCCGGGCGACGCGAAGACCCGTAGCGCTTCGCCCCATCCGACGGCGGAAAACCCGCCCATGGACCTGGCGGCGCCCGCGGCGGCCGGCCCGTCCCGGCTGGCCTGCTGGCGCGCCAGCAGTTCGGCCTTGCGCAACACCGGCAGACCGGCCAGCGCCGCGCGCGAAACGATGCGCGCCGGATCCACGCCGGCCAGCTGCTCGGCGATGGCGGGCGCCCGCGCCATCGCCCGTGCGATGGCATTGGGCAGCGCGGCCATCAGCGAGGTTTCGCGCGCCAGCGCGGGGCGCGTTTCCAGCGCGTCGAAGTAGGGTGAATCAGACATGGATATCTCCGCGAATCCGCGCGGGCGCGAATGCCCGTGCGCGGTTCCCCTCCAGCATTGACGGGCCTTAGGCCAGCCACCGTTTGCGGCGTCGGTAGAACTTGGTGTCGCGGAAGCTGCGCCGCGCCCCGCTGGAGATCCCCAGGTAGAACTCCTTGACGTCTTCATTGCTGGCCAGCGCCTGCGCGTCGCCGTCCATCACCACGCGGCCGTTCTCCAGGATGTAGCCGTAGTCCGCATACCGCAGCGCGATGTTGGTGTTCTGTTCCGCCAGCAGAAAGCTGACGCCTTCGCGCTGGTTCAGGTCGCGCACGATCTGGAAGATTTCCTCCACGATCTGCGGCGCCAGGCCCATGGACGGTTCATCCAGCAGGATCATCGCGGGACTGGCCATCAGCGCGCGGCCGATGGCGGTCATCTGCTGCTCACCGCCCGACGTATAGCCGGCCTGGCTGCCCCGCCGCTGCTTCAACCGCGGAAAATACTGGTAGACGCGTTCGAGCGCCTCGGCGGTCCGGGCGCGGTCCAGCCGCCGCGTATAGGCGCCGGTCAGCAGGTTTTCCTCCACGGTCAGGTGGGCGAAGCAATGGCGTCCCTCCATCACCTGTACCACCCCTCGCCGTACCAGGTCGGCCGGTGACAAGCGGTCGACGCGCTCGCCGCGGTAGCGGATGCTGCCCTTGGTGACCTCGCCCCGCTCGCCGCGCAGCAGGTTCGACACCGCGCGCAGCGTGGTGGTCTTGCCGGCGCCGTTGGCGCCGAGCAGCGCCACGACCCGCCCTTCAGGCACGTGCAGCGATACCCCCTTCAGAACCAGGATGACGTGGTTGTAGATCACCTCGATGCCGTTGACGTCCAGCAGGATGCCGGGCGCGCCGGCCGCGGCGGGTTGTGCGCTCATGCCTGGTCCTCCCGTCCTTGCAGGGGGCGAGCCGCCGGGAGCGGGCCCGGCGGCGCCTTGCGCGCGCGGTGCTCGCGCAGGGGCGCCGGCGCGGTCGCCCATGCCGGGCGGCGGAAGATCCCGCCCGTCATCCCTGGGCCTCGCAGTTGACCGGGGTGATGTTCTTCTCCTTGGCATACTTGGCCGCCGCCTCTTTCACCAGGGGATCGACCATGCTCTTGTCGGCCTGGTACCAATCGGACACCACCTTGAACTTCGCGCCGTCCCATTGCACGATGCGCGCCCAGTCCGCGCCCAGGTGGTTGGCGCACGAGGTCTTGACGGGCCGCATGATGACGCCGAAGCCCAGCTGGTTCAGCCTGTCCTGCGTCAGGTTCAGGTTTTCGAAGCCCCACCGCACCTGCTCCGGCGTCATGGACTTGCCCTTCCCGTATTTTTCCTGGGCCGTGCGGATGGCTTCGACCTGCAGCATGGAGATAATCATGCCGCGCATATGCGCGATGGTGCCCACGGAGTTGCCCGTCTTGTCGCTGCCTTCGCCCTTGTCGTACACGAACTTCTTCAAGTCCTGCGAAACCTTGCCGGGTTCGCCGCTATTGTGGATGGTGATGGCGTTATAGCCCTTGGCCACGCCGCCCAGGTCCTTGACGTCCCCTTCCGAACCGGCCCACCAGATCGCGTAGATCTTCTCCCGCGGATAGCCGCTGGCCTGGGCCTCGCGGATCGCCGTCGGCGTCATGATGCCGGCGCTCCACAGCAGGACGTAGCTGGGCCGCGACTGCCGTATCTGCAGCCATGTGGATTTCTGCTCGACCCCGGGCGCGGTGACCGGATACAGCTGCAGTTCGAACCCGTCCTTGGCGGCGCGCCGCTGAAGCAGCGGGATGGGTTCCTTCCCATAGGGCGAATCGTGATACACCAGGGCGATCTTCTTGCCCTTGAGGTTGCCGCCTTCCTTCTTGGCGATGTCCTGGATCATGACATCCGCCGCCGTCCAGTACGTACCAAGCAAGGGGAAATTCCAGGGGAAAACCGACCCGTCCACGGCCTGAGACAAGCCATAGCCCACGGTTTCCACCGGCACCTTGTCCAGCGGCGCCTTGTCGCTGACGGCGAAAGTGATACCCGTCGATTGGGTATCGAAACCGGACGCGCCGGTAGGCGGATGGGTCTTCAGGCGTTCGTAGCATTCCACCCCGCGGTCGGTCGCATAGGCGGTCTCGCATTCCTCGTAGGTGATCTTCACCCCATTGATACCGCCGTCGCGGGCGTTGACCAGCTTCAGGTAATCGAGCTTGCCGTCGGCCCAGGGTATGCCCAGCGGCGCGAAGGATCCCGTGCGGTAGACCAGCAGCGGGACGAATTGCTCGTCCGCCCAGGCCGCCGGGCTGGCCGTACCCAGCGCGGCGGCGGTGGCCGCCGCGATCGCCGCGTATCGAATATTCAAGCGCTTCATCTCCATGTCCTCCTGGTGGTGTGCGGAACACCGGTTATGTCCGGTGCGATGCCGGCACGTTATGGGTATGACTCAATACGGTCCGACGGGCCTGCCCCGATGCGCGTACCGCATCGAGGCGGCGCATGCTCAGTGCGGGAACGGCCAGATGCGCAACTTCTCCTTGCCTATGCTCCACAGCCGCGCCAGGCCGTGCGGCTCGGCGATCAGGAAAAACACGATCAGCGCGCCGAACACCATGTGTTCGATGTGCGATGCGGTATCGACCGGCAGCGGCAGGCCCAACAGGCGCGGAATATTCGTCAGCAGCACCGGCAGCAGCACGATGAAGGCCGCGCCGAAGAAACTGCCCAGTATCGATCCCAGGCCGCCGATGATCACCATGAACAGCAGCTGGAAGGAACGCGTCAGGTCGAAGGCCAGCGGCTCCCAGGAGCCCAGGTGGATAAAGCCCCACAGCACGCCGGCCACGCCGACGATGAAGGAGCTGACGGCAAAGGCGGTCAGCTTGGCGTACATCGGCCGGATGCCGATGACCGCGGCCGCCACGTCCATGTCGCGTATCGCCATCCATTGCCGTCCCATCGCCCCCCGCACCAGGTTCTTCGCGAGCAGGCTGAATACCGCCACCAGCGTCAGCACGAACAGATACTTCTGCACGGAGGTCTGCAGCGGCAGGCCGAACACCTCCAGCGGCGGCACCGAGACGCTGCCCGAGGACGAATAGTTGGTGAAGAAGGGGATGCGCAGGAAGGCCCAATCGACGAAGAACTGCGCCGCCAGCGTCGCCACCGCCAGGTACAGCCCGCGGATGCGCAGGCTGGGTATGCCGAAGGCCACGCCCACCGCCGTCGCGCACAGCCCGCCCAGCACGATCTGCAACAGCAGCGGCATCGCCGGCACGCGCACGCCGAAATTCCAGGCGGCATAGGCCCCCACCGCCATGAAGGCGCCCGTCCCCAGCGATATCTGCCCGCAATAGCCGACCAGCACGTTCAGCCCCACGGCCGCCAGCGACAGGATCAGAAAGGGAATCAGCAGCGCGCGCAGGAAGTAATCGCTGGCCAGCAGCGGTACGGCAACGAAAGCCACCGCCAGCAGCAGACCCACGAACACCCGGTCCTGGCGGATCGGAAAGATCTGCTGGTCGGCCAGGTAGCTGGTCTTGAATTGTCCGTTCTCGCGATACAGCATGGTGCTTTCCTTGTGCCCGCCGTGGTCCGGGAATGCTGACGTGAAAGGAGCCTCGCGCTTTTCCGGGGCCGGTGCCCGCTAGACCCGGTCGATGATCTTCTCGCCGAACAGGCCTTGCGGCCGGAACAGCAGAAAGCCCAGGGCCAGTACATAGGCGAACCAGATCTCGATGCCGCCCCCGACCATGGGGCCCAGATAGACCTCCGACAGTTTCTCGCCCACGCCGATGATCAGTCCGCCCAGGATCGCGCCCGGCACCGATGTCAGCCCCCCCAGGATCACGACCGGCAAGGCGCGCAAGGCGGCCGTGGAAAGCGTGAACTGCACACCGAATTTCGAGCCCCAGATCACGCCGGCCACCAGCGCGACCAGGCCGGCGACGCTCCACACCACGACCCAGATCCGGTTCAGGGGGATGCCGATGGACTGCGCGGCCTGGTGGTCGTCGGCTACCGCGCGCAGCGCGCGGCCGGTACCCGTGTACTGGAAGAACACCGCCAGGGCGGCCACCAGCAGCGCCGCGATCACGGCGGCGGTCAGGTCCTCCAGGTTCAACAGCAGGCCACCTTCGAACACCCGGTCCAGGATCAGCGCGGGGTCCTTGGGCATGCCGACGTTGATCGAATACACCGAGCTGCCGAACGCGATCTGTCCCGCTCCGTCCAGGAAGTAGCTGATGCCCAGCGTGGCCATGAGCAGCGTCGTCGCCTCCTGGTTCACCAGGTGCCGCAGGACCAGGCCCTCTACCGCGCGAGCCAGCGCCACCATCAACGCGGCGCTGACGACGAAGGCCAGCGCATTGGCCAGCAGGGCGTTGTCGAAACCCAGCCAGCGCGGAATCCATTCCGAAAAACGCGCCATCGACAGCGCGGCGACCAGCACCATCGCGCCCTGCGCGAAGTTGAAGACGCCGGATGCCTTGAAGATCAGCACGAAGCCCAGGCCGATCAGCGCATACAGCATGCCGCTCATCAGGCCGCCGAACAGCGTTTCCAGGAAGAAACCCACCGTGCTCTCCTTGTTCCGCGCCGTCAGTGGGACACGCCCAGGTAGGCGCGCACCACATCCGGATTGGCGCGCACCTGCTCCGGATCGCCGTCGCCGATCTTGCGCCCGTAGTCCAGCACCACAACGCGATCGGAAATATCCATCACCACGCCCATGTCGTGCTCGATCAGCACGATGGTCGTGCCGAATTCGTCGTTCACGTCCAGGATGAAGCGG
This sequence comes from Bordetella genomosp. 11, assembly GCF_002261215.1. Classification (NCBI taxonomy): domain Bacteria; kingdom Pseudomonadati; phylum Pseudomonadota; class Betaproteobacteria; order Burkholderiales; family Alcaligenaceae; genus Bordetella; species Bordetella genomosp. 11. The sequence goes on from NZ_NEVS01000004.1 coordinate 4,413,281, forward strand.
CACATATCCTGCTTTTCCTCGATGTTCATGCCCGCCATGGGCTCGTCCAGGAGCAGCATGCGCGGCTCCATGGCCAGGGCACGGCCCAGATCGACGCGCTTCTGCAGTCCATACGGCAGGCGGCCCACGGGCACCTTCCGATACGCCTGGATCTCCAGGAAGTCGATGATGTTCTCGACGAATTCGCGGTGGCGCACCTCCTCGCGCGCGGCCGGGCCGATGCGCAGCGCCTGGGCCAGCAGCCCGCATTTCATGCGCAGGTTGCGGCCGGTCATGATGTTGTCCAGCACGCTCATGCCCTTGAACAGCGCCAGGTTCTGGAAGGTGCGGGCGATGCCCATCTCGGCCGCGCGCCGCGGGGTCATCCGCGTGTAGCGCTGGCCCTGGAAGACGATGGCCCCCTGCTGCGGGGTGTATACGCCGTTGATGACGTTCAGCATCGAACTCTTGCCGGCGCCATTGGGACCGATGATGGCGCGGATTTCGTGTTCGCGCACATCCAGCGAGATATCGGTCAGCGCCTTGACCCCGCCGAAGCGCAGCGAGATGTTCTGCATGTCCAGGATCACCCCGCCGATCCGCCGCGCGCGCTCCGGATGGATGGGACGTGCCGCCTGCACGGACGGCGCCGCGTCCGCAACAGCCTGACCGTCCGCGGCATGGATCGGTATGGCAGCGCTGTATGTCATATCACTTTTCCAAGACGCCAAGCGCTACGCGCGCCGCATAAAACGGATGCCCGTCGACCGGGGACGCCGCGGATCCGGCTCCGCCGGTCCGCCAGCGTCGCCCCCCTTTAGGGGGGAAGCGCGCAGCGCTTCGGGGGGTGGGCTCCCACTCCCGGCCAGGGCGGGGAAGCGACGCACGTCGCGAATAGGCAGGTCGGCCGCGATGCGCCCCACGCGCCCGTCCTCGAACTTGACCTCCGTTTCGATGAAACGCGATGGACTGCCATCGAACAGCGCATCGACCAGCACCGCGTACTTTTGCGCGATATAGGCGCGCCGCACCTTGCGGGTGCGAGTCAGCTCGTCATCGTCCGGATCCAATTCCTTGTGCAGGATCAGGAAGCGGCACACCTGGGATGCCGCCAGGCGGGCATCGCGCGCCAGTTCGGCATTGGCTTTCTCGATGCAGTCGGCGATCAGGTCGTAGACCTCCGGCTTGCCGGCCAGGTCGGTATAGCCGGCATAAGGCAGCCCGCGCCGCTCGGCCCAATTGCCCACCGCTTCCAGGTCGATATTGATGAAGGCGCACACCGCCTCCCGTCCCGCGCCGAAAGCCACGGCCTCTTTGATGTAGGGAAAAAACTTGAGCTTGTTCTCGATGTACTTGGGCGCGAACAGGCTGCCGTCGGCCAGTTTGCCCACGTCCTTGGCGCGATCGATGATTTTCAAATGGCCATCGGCATCCAGGAAACCCGCATCCCCCGTATGGAACCAGCCCTCGTCGTCACGCGCGGCCCGGGTGGCTTCGGGATTGCGGTAGTACTCCTTGAACAGGCCGGGGCTGTGGACCAGGATCTCGCCATTGTCCGTCACGCGGATACGCACGCCTTGCACCGGCGGCCCTACCGTATCGGCGCGCACCTGTCCGTCCGGCTGCACGCATACGAACACCGAGGTCTCCGTGGACCCATACAGCTGCTTGAGATTGATGCCGATGGAACGGTAGAAGGTGAACAGGTCCGGGCCGATGGCCTCGCCCGCGGTGTAGGCGACCCGTACACGGCTCATGCCCAGCGCATTGCGCAGGGGGCCGTACACCAGCAGATTGCCCAGCGCGTACAAGGCGCGGTCGCGCAAACCCACGGCCTGGCCGTCCAGCAGGCGCACGCCGACCCGCCGTGCCAGCGCCATGCAGCCCTGGAACAGCCGCCGCTTCAGCAGGCCCGCGTCCTCCATGCGGATCATCACATGGGTAAGCAGGTCCTCCAGGATGCGCGGCGGGGCGAAGTAATAGGTCGGCCCGATATCGCGCATGTCGATCGCCACGGTGGCGGGCGATTCGGGATGATTGACGGTGAAGCCGGTAACCAATAGCTGGGTATAGGAAAACATGTTCTGGCCGATCCAGGCCGGCGGCAGATAGGCCAGGACATCCTCGCGATCCGTCAGGTTCTCCATGGCCTGGACCGCGCGCGCCCGGTCGATCAGCGCGGCGTGGGTCAGCACGACGCCCTTGGGCTTGCCTGTGGTGCCGGATGTATAGAACATCGCGGCGGTCTGTTCGGGCCGGACCGCCCGCGCGCTGCGTTCGAAAAACGCCGCGTCGGTGCGCGCGCGTTCGGCACCGATGCGCAGCAGCTCGTCGAAAGGCATGAGTACGGCATCGTCATAATGGCGCAATCCGCGCGGATCGTCGTAGACCACATGCCGCAACGCGGGGCAGAGCGCGCGCGCCTCCAGCATCTTGTCCACCTGCTCCTGGTCTTCGGCAATCGCCACGCCGACTTCCGCATCCCGCAGCACGAACGCCATTTCCTGCGCGACGGCATCCTGGTACAGCGGCACCGGAATCGCGCCCAGGGCCTGCGCCGCCATCATGGCGATGTACAGGCGCGGCCGGTTCTCCCCGATGACCGCCACGTGCTGGCCCGGCCGCACGCCCAGCGCCGTCAGCCCGTGCGCGACGCGACCGGCCAGCTCCGCCACCTGCGCCCAGGTCAGCGTTTGCCAGATCCCCAGGTCTTTCTCGCGGATGGCGGGGCGGTCGCCGCGTGCGTGCGCATGCAAGAGCAGCAAGGCGGGGAAGGTATCCGCCGCCGGCCCCGTCGGGGGTGCGGGCTGGGATTGCGCCACGTTGTCTCCTGTCTGTTTCCGCGCCCGACCGGACCGTCGCGCCCGCTGTGGCCGGCGCTGGATTCGTGAAGACGCGGAGCGCGCATTTATGGGTGAGAGGTGCGCTTTAACGTGCGGTTAAGGTATAAGCTTGCATCGGGCCCAACTGTCGCGATCGCGACAATTCCGGGCGATTCAGGGACGAAGTAGGGTATATCCCGATGCAGGTCATCGACTCCTTGCAATTGGCTGCAGCCTGGTTCCGCCTCCTGACTCCGGGCGAGCAAGCGCGCGTGCAGAAAGACCTGACGGTGCAGCAGGTCCCCGCGGGAACGATCATCGAGCGCAAAGGGCAGATGGCCCAGGCCTGGATCGGGGTACTGGCCGGACTGGTGAAGGTCTCGGTGGGCAATGCGGAAGGAAAAATGGCCTCCCTGACCGGCGTGCCGGCCGGCGGCTGGTTCGGCGAAGGCTCGCTGCTGAAACACGAGGCGCGCAAGTACGACGTCGTGGCGCTGCGCGATTCGGTCATCGCACGGCTGCCGGCGGCCACCTTCGAATCGCTGCTGGATAGCAGCATTCCTTTCAATCGCTATCTGCTGCAGTTGCTGAACGAGCGCGTGGCGCAATTCATCGGGAAGGCGGAAAACGACCGCCTGCTCGACGCGGACGCGCGCGTGGCGCGCTGCCTGGCCGAACTGTTCAACCCCATGCTGTATCCCGGCATGGGGCTGCGCCTGAGCATCACGCAGGAGGAAGTCGGCTATCTGGCGCGCGTGTCGCGCCAGCGCGCCAATCGCGCCTTGTGCAACCTGCAGCGGGCCGGCTTGCTGAAGGTGGAATACCGGGGTGTACGGGTGCTGGATCTGGAAGGTTTGAAGGGATACGAGACGGCACAGCGACGATAGACAGGCACGGCGAAGGAAAGGAACCCGCGTCCCGCGCGCCGGACGCACACGCGTGTCCGCCGGTGGCGGGCGCCTTCCTTTCATCCTTTCCCGTTCGAGTCGCCATGACACCCGATTCCCTTTCCATTCCCCTGCCCGGTTTCAGCGTGGATTTCTGGCAGCCCTACATCCCGGCGGCGGGCCCGGGCGATACCGTCTCCGCCACCCGCGCGCCGGGGCTGAGCTATACGCCGGAATCGCACGGCACCCACGCCGATTTCTGCGGTAGCGACGAGTTCCCGCGATACCGGGAAGAAGTCCGCGAAAGACTGGCATTCCTTGTCGCGTTCTGCCGGCGGCATCGCATGCCCGACGCGGATGCCATCCAGAAAAATTTCGATATCTTCTTCGCCCATCGCTTCGATGAATATCACTACTTCGATACCCGCGCCGGCATCGTCGATTCGGTCGGCAAGCGCTCGCTGGATGAATTCTGTGCCCTTATCCTGAATGAAGCCGCCGACCTGGACCGGCGAAAATCCGCTATCCGGAACCTGGCCCAAGGCGTGACGCTGTGCGCCGATGGCGCCGTATCGAACCTGGTGTCCGCCGCCTGCACGCTCGCCAAGACCATCGGCGGCATCCGTGGAAAGCTATGGGAACTGAAGGAAGAGACGGCACGCGGCGTATTGCGCGAACTGCTGGATAAGCGATTCGGCCACGAGGAAAACTACCAGGGCAACGAGATCCACTTCGTCCATACGGTATGGAACATTCTCGCCGACCAGTTCGGGCTGAAGAAAGTCCCGGACGGTATCACGATGGCGGAGACAACCGGCGATGACTTCCTTGCGCTATGTGCTGCCGGCATCAGCGCCGCGCTGACACCGGACCGGCTTGCCCTTCTCATCGCCGAGGCATGCCAGGCGCGACTCCACAGCGGGTTTGCCGATGCGCGCACCCCGCCGGCCGGTCCATGGACAGCCGGCACCGAAGCGGCAGTCGCGGCGATGTTGGAGGAAATCGGCGACGAGTTCGGATTGACTTCGACGGACGGCCTGGAACTCGGCGACGACGGCGAAACCCCGACGCTACGTGCCAGCGATCTGCGCATGAAAAGCTTTTTCCAGCTCGACGAGAACAACGGCGCCTATACCTACGCATTGCGGGCGGAACCTTCGTTGATCGCCCTGGATGTACTGCGCAACTTCGGCGATCGGCGACTGCTGCAAACGCAGACATACCCGTGCAATGGCGGCGAATGGGTGGATGAGGCAGGGATGCGCGCCGCCCTGTTCCTCTACGGCGAACTCGCATGGGTGGTCAGGATCCACGCCGGAGCGTCCTTCGGCGATCCGGTGTGGAACAGCGCGGACACGCAAATCGAACCGGTCACCGAGCCCGACCTCCGTCTGTGGCATGCCACCCGGACGAGCGAAGCGCATCCGCCTGCGGCCGCGATACGCCACGCCATCCGGGCCACTGCCGCCTCGCAGCTCGCGCGCATGCCCGCGCGCTGGCTGACGGACGCTCCCGACCTCCAACGCTTGTTGCGGCGACTCGGCACGGACGCGGGCCGCGACTACCTGGCCCACAACCTTGCCGAGCTCGGCGCCGTGGGTGCCAGATACACGAACCGGGAACGCCATGAGCTGTTCGCCGAACTTCTTCGCCTGGACCTGTGCCATGCCATCCGCCCCCTGGCCGAACTATGGGTGCCGAATGAATCCAGGCGCGTGGATCTGGTGCATGACGTGCTGGCGCGCGAAGCCATCCCGGCATTTCATCTGGCGATGCAGGGGGAAGACCCGCCGGCCGCCGTGCACGCCTGGTATCGGCCGCTGCGGGAGTCCGGCCTGCTGGCCCTGGTCGCTCCGCGCCTGGTCGACTTACTGGAAATCCGATGCGGGAGATCGCCGATCTTTTCGCATGTATTGAACGCCGGCCGGACAGCCGCAGTCATCGCGTTTCACGCCCTCGTGAAGGATTTATTGAAGGATCCGACGATACGGTGGCATATCAAGGGCCCACTGCTGGGCCTGCTTGCCGCCACGGATTGGTATGGTATCCCCGCATTGTCGAATGCCATGGCGGACGGACACACCAGGGCTGTCGAGGCGTACTACGCCTGCCTGGAGGACCTGCTGACGGATCCGCTTCTGGCGCTGACCATCCGCCCCGGCTTGCTGGCGGCATTGCCGGACCTGCTGATCGGCAGGAAAGGCAACAGCGATTCGGGGCTGGGGTACGCGCTGGAAAGCGGCAATACCTCGATCATCGGGATCTTCCATACCCTTGTGATAAACCTGCTGGACGATCCGGAGATCGCTCCGACTATCGCCAGCGCGCTGCCCGACCTGCTCTCCGCCCGGGTCTGCCGCGGCGCGTCCGCGCTGTCGCAATCGATGAGAAACCGCGGTACCACCACCATCAAGGCCTTCTACGCGATGCTGAAGGATCCTCGCATCAAGCCGCACATCCGGCATGTGATGCCGAACCTGCTGAACGGCCGGGATACCCAGGGCAAGCCAGGCCTCTCGAATGCGCTGGAGAACGGGCACGCCGGCATCATAGAGACCTACCACGCCTTATTGAAGGACCTGCTGCAAGACCCCACGATCGCGCCGCAAATGCTGCGCATGCTACCCCACCTGCTGACAACGAAGAACAAGGATGGAACGTCGGGCTTCTCGTACGCGACGCTATACGGCCAAAACGCCGCCATCACGGCCTATAACGCCATGCTGGACGATCCCGCGATCCGCCCGCACATCGACGCGCATCTCCCTGACCTGAGATCCACGAACATGCCGAAGCCGCCGGCCGGGACCGGGATATCGCATGCGGACGGACCGCGATTGAGCGACCTGGATTGATCGCCCCGCGCGCGGCGACGCTATCGTACGGGTGCTAGTGGCTGCTGCCCAGATAGGCGGCCACGACCGCAGGATCGCCCTTCAGCTTCTCCGGCGTGCCGTGCACGGATATGCGCCCGTTCTCCAGCACGTAGCCGTAGTCGGCCACATTCAGCGCGGCTGATGCGAACTGCTCGACCAGCAGCATGGTCACGCCTTCCGATTTCAGCCGCGCGATGATGCGGAACACTTCTTCCACCAGGATGGGGGCAAGCCCCATCGACGGTTCGTCCAGCAGCACCAGCTGCGGGTTCAGCATGACCGCGCGCGCCATCGCCAGCATTTGCTGTTCGCCGCCGGACAAGGTGCCGGCCAATTGCTCGCGCCGTTCCTTCAGCCGGGGGAACAAGTCCATCGCGCGTTCGAGGTCGGCCTGGACATCGCCGCGCGGCCGGCTGCCCGTCAATCGCGGGTAGGCGCCCAGCAGCAGGTTGTCCGTGACGGACAGCGTCGGAAACACGCGCCGCCCTTCGGGGGAATGCGCCAGGCCCAGGCGCGCGATGCGATGGGACTCCAGCCCATCGATGCGACGGCCGTCCAGCGTGATCTCGCCGGCGCTGGGCCTGATCATGCCCGACAGCGCGCGCATGGTGGTGGTCTTGCCGGCCCCGTTGGAGCCGATCAGCGTCACCACCTTCGCCTGCGGCACATCCATGCTGATGCCGTGCAGTACCTTGACCTTGCCGTAGCCGGCTTCCAGGTTCTTGATCGATAACATACCGGTCCGCTCCTTTATGCCGTCACCGCGCCGCCCAGATACGCCTCGACCACCCGGCTGTCCGCCTGGACCTGCGCCGGCTGGCCTTCGGAGATCTTTTGCCCAAAGTCCAGGACCGACACGGTATCGCAGACGCCCATGACCACGTCCATGTGGTGTTCGATCAGGATCAGGGTGATGCCGTGGTCGCGAACCTTGCGGATGATCTCCAGCAGTTCCGCGATGTCGGGCGCCGTAAGGCCAGCCGCCGGTTCGTCCAGCAACAATAGTTGCGGATCCAGCGCCAGCGCGCGGGCGATTTCCAGCAGGCGCTGTTTGCCATACGGCAGATTGCGCGCCTCTTCGGCGGCGAAGGATTCCAGGCCGACGAATTCGAGCAGCGCCAGCGCCCGGGCCCGGGCGCGGTTTTCCTCCGCCTTCCAGCGCGACGTGCGCAGCGCGATATTGGTCAGCCCGGTGCCGAAGCTATGGTGCAGGCCGACCAGCACGTTTTCCAGCGCGGTCATTTCGCCGAACAGCGCCACGTTCTGGAAGGTCCGGGCAATGCCGGCGTCGGCAATCTCGGCCGGGACCATGCCGGCCAACGGGCGGCCGTTGAACTCGATCGTGCCGCTGGTGGGGATATAGATACCGGTCAGCACATTCATCATCGTGCTCTTTCCGGATCCATTAGGGCCAATCAAACCATGGATGGTCCCGCGCCTGACCACCAGGTCCACCTCGTTCAGTGCTTTCAGGCCGCCGAATTGCATGATCACGCCCCGGGCGTTGAGCAGGACATCGCCGGCCGCGCCGGTGCCCGAGGCCTGCGGTACCGCCTCGATACGGTGCGCGAGTTCCGTGCTGACCGCCAGCGCCTTGCGGCCGGTCTGGAAGAACAGGCTGCGCACGAAGCCGACAATACCGTCGGGCAGGTAGTAGACGACGAACAGGATCATGGCGCCGAAGATGGTCAGGCGCCAGTCCGTCAAGGCCTCGACCCAGAACGAGAACACGGCCAGCAGGATGGTGCCGGCCACCGGCACGGCCAGGCGCCTGGGCGTGGCGCGCCCCCGGGAAATGGCGATCGCCGCGCCCACCGCCATCAGGATGGCCAGCGTCAAGGCGATGATGCGGAACGTGCCGACGTCATCCAGCATCTTGGGCAGCAGCACGACGATGGTCGCGCCCAGCAGCGCGCCGACACGGGATTTGCGTCCGCCCATGATGATGGCCAGCAGGAACAGGATGGTCAGCTCGAAATTGTAGGTATTGGGCGAGATGTATTGCTCCGAGTAGGAATACAGGGCGCCCGCCAGTCCCGCGAAGCCGGCGCTGATCACGAAGGCAACCACTTTGTAGCGGTACACCGAAACGCCCATGCAATCGGCCGCGATGGGACTGTCGCGCAAGGCTTCGAAGGTGCGGCCGATATGCGACTTCAGGATGCGGTGCACGACAATGAGCGAGAGCACCAGCAGGACCGCCACCAGCCAGAAATACTCCTGCTTGGTCAGGACATGGCCATTGAAGGAAGGCTTGTTGATCCTGATTCCCAGTGGCCCTTCGGTCAGGAAAGTCATCTCGTTGATCAGGATCTGGATGATGGTGCCGAAAGCCAGCGTCACCATCGCCAGGTAGGGACCGGTCACCCGCAACGCCGGCAGCGCCAGCACCGCGCCGAACACCGCCGCGATCACGATCGCGGCGGGCAGGATGATGCCGATCGGCATGTGCAGATGGAAAACCAGCACGCCCGCGACATACGACCCGATGCCGAACAGGCCGGCGTGACCCAGCGAAACCTGGCCGGTATAGCCCACCACGATGTCCAGCCCGAACAGCAGGATGGCGTAGATCATGATGGTTTCGACCAGGTGCAGGTAATAGGGATTCGACACGGCCAGCGGCAACCCGACCAGCACGGCGATGCCCACGATCGAAGCTGCGAAAGTCAGAGATCTCATATCAGTCGTCCAATGCGCCTAGCGCCATCCACACCGCATGAATCGGGTACAACCACATCGAAGAAAGCGCGCAGCGCTTCGAGAGCGGCCAACCCACCCCACCGCCACGAAAAAAACAGGTGCCGCCGACCCGGGACGCCGAGGATCCGGCTCCGCCGGTCCTCTGGCGTCGCCCCCTTGAGGGGGAAGCGCGAAACGCTTCGGGGGTGGGCCTCATACTTTCTTAATGGCGGTCTTGCCGAACAGGCCGGCGGGCTTGATCGCGAGCACCAGCAATAGCAGCACCAGTCCGGGCACGTCCTTGTATCCGGTGGAGAGATAGAACCCCGTGGTGGTTTCGGCGATGCCCAGGATCAGCCCGCCGACGATGACCCCCGTGCCGCTGGACAGCCCGCCGATGATGGCCACAGCGAAGGCCTTCAGGCCCAGCACGGCGCCCATGGTCGCCCCGGTCAATGTCAGCGGCGCGATCAGCACCCCGGCGAAGGCGGCGGTCAACGACGACAGCGCATAGGAGAAGGTGATGACCAGATTGGTGTTGATTCCCATCAGGCCCGCCGCTGCGCGGTCGGCGGAGGTCGCCACGAAGGCCTTGCCATAGATGGACTTGCGGTTGAAAAGCTCCACGATCAGCATCATGGCGAGCGCGCCGACCACCACCAGCAACTCCATGGGCAGCACGTTGGCGCCGGCCAGCTGGATCGGCGCCATCGGCAGGGGCGACGGGAATGGAAGGTCGTCGCGCCCCCAGACGTTTTCGGCGACGTTGCGGAAAATGATGCCCAGCGCGATGGTCGCCATGATCCAGCCGAATTCGGATCGCGTCTTGATCGCGGGCCGCACGCCCACGCGTTCGACCAGCGCACCCTGGGCAAAACCGAACAGGCACACGAGCGGGATCATGACCCAGTAGTTCACGCCCAGTCCCACCAGGGACAGGCCCACCAATGCGCCCAGCATCAGCGCCTCGCCCTGGCCGAAATTCAGTGTCCCGGAGGTAGCGAAAGTCAGCTGGTAGCCGAAGGCGATCACCGCGTAGATCATGCCCAGCGCGATACCGCTGTAGATAAGCTGTAGAAGAATCATGGGGCTTCCACGAAAGAGAACATCGTCCGCCGCCAGCGCGCGGACAGGCCGGCCGGGCGCCCGGGCCGCGTTGCGGCGGTCCGGGCATATCCGCCCCGGCGGCGACCGCATCGGCCTGGCGCCGGGTGCGGACGCGCGGCGCCGGACGCCGCGCGGCCCGTTTACCGATTCATTGCGAACGCGGGGAATCGACCTTGGCGCTTACGTCCTTCTTGCGCGGCTGCGCAGTGGTCTTGATATCGTCCGGGTAGGCATAGACGACGCGGCCGTCCTTGACCTCGCCGAACACCACCAGGTTGGGCGTTATCGCATCGTGGTCGTCATGCGTAAAGGGATGGTCGTAGGTCATGACCACGCCCTCGACCGGCGTCTGCAGGTTTTCCAGCGCGGCACGGATCTTGGGACCTTCCGTGGAGTTGGCCTGCTTGATGGCCGCGGCCAGCAGATACACGGAGTCGTAGCCCTGGGCCGCCGAGACCGGGGAGTCGATGCGGTTGTTCTTCGGCTTGAACTTGGCCAGATAGGCGTCGATGAAGGCCTTGCGCTTGGGTGTGTTGGGCTCCTGGATGAAGGTCTGCGGCATGCGGGCACCGCTGCCGTTGGGTCCGGCGTTGTCGATGTAGTTGGCCATGGACAAGGTCCAGCTGCCTACCATCGGTACTTTCCAGCCCAGCTTGGCCATGCCGTTGGCGATTTGCGCCAGTTCAGGGCCGATGCCGTAGGTCAGGATGGCTTCGGCGCCGGCCTGCTTGGACTTCAGCAGTTGCGCCGTCATGTCGACATCCTTGATGTTGAATTTCTCCACGGCGACCGCCTTGACACCCTTGGCGGCCAGGGCTTTTTCCAGGTCCTCACGGCCGAGCTGGCCGTAATTGGTGGAATCGGCCAGGATGGCGACCTTCTTGTAGCCGTCGCGCAGGACGGCTTCCTCGACGATCATGGGCGCCTGGATATTGTCGGGCGCGGCATTGCGGAATACATAGTTGTCCGCATCGGTGAACTGATGCGTGATGACGCTGCCCGTCGCGACATTGTTGAACACGGGAATCTTGGCGTCCTGGTAGAAGCGCTGCGAGGCCAGCGCCACACCGGTGTTGATGAAACCGACGGTCGCGACGACCTGCTCCTTGTTGATGAGTTCCTGGGCGATTTGCACGCCGCGCTCGTTCTTGGCCTCGTCGTCGCGCTCGACCAGCACCAACTGGCGTCCCAGCACACCGCCGTTCTTGTTGATTTCCTCCGCGGCCAGGCGCACGCCGTCGCGCATGCTGACGCCCATGGAGGACGACCCGCCGGTGTACGGGCCCGACACCCCGATCTTGATGGGATCGGCGGCGTATGCGCCACCGGCCAATGCAAAAGCAAGTGTTCCTACCAGCAGTTTCATACGATGAGTCATCGTTGTCTCCGTTATAGATATCGATGCTGCGTTGGAAAAGCAGAGGCCTTGCGTTCAATCGCGGCGGCGACGCACCCGGCGGGCACGCGCTGCCGCCGCCGCGCCGATGCGCGGCGATGGTGCGACAGGAATGGAAGAAGGATGCTCGTAAGGTGGGGAACCGGCCCGTGGATACGAGCCTGCGGCCGGCGCATCGCATCGACGGCGACGTCCGTGGGCTCGTATTCCGCGGTGGCGGAAATCATGCGGTCTCCCTTGGTCTTCTTGTATGCGCACGGCACCGTCGCGCCATGCTGCCGTGTTCGATACGCGTCCTTCCGGACACGCTGTCCGCTCCGCGTCCAATGATAGTGAGCACACGTCACGTGCTCAATGCCGGTTGCATTAGGGATTGCCCGCGCGCCGAAAGTTTCGCGTAAGTTCTATCGCGCCGATGCGTGTTTACGGCCATCGAACGAGCACCGTTCGGTGGCGTTTATGTCGTAAGGCGAGCGAATAATGTCGACAAGCGGGCGCCTCACACCACGCGCGCCAGCAGGCGCAAGGCAAGCGTCGCCATGACGATGGCGATGCCGCCGTCCAGGACGCGCCAGGCGCGGGGATCGCGGAACAGCGGCCGCAGCAGCCGCGCGCCTCCACCCAGGACCAGCAGCCATAGCGCGCTGGCGGTGATCGCGCCGGCGGCATAGGCCGCCGCGTTGTGGCCGAACGCCTGCGCCAGCGTGCCAATCAGCACGATGTCCAGCCAGAAGTGCGGATTGATCACGGTGAACGCCAACGCCGCCAGCATGGCATCCCGGCGCGTCGTCGCGATCCGGCGCGCGGGCGCGAGCGCGCCGCCGGCGGACCATGCCCGCCGGGCCGAACGCACCGCGTATATCGCCAGGAAGGCCGCCCCGCACCAGGCCATCGCCGGCATCATCCAGACGGCCCGGTCCGCCACCGCGCGCCACGCCAGGACGCTGGACGCGATGCACAGGGCATCGACGGCGGCGCATACGGCCAGCACACTGCCGATATGGGCACGCTGCAGGCCCTGCCGCAGGATGAAGGCGCTTTGGGCGCCCACGGCGGCGAACAGGCCGAGGCCCGTGCCCAGCCCGGATATCCAGGGAAGATAGAAGGAGAAAACGGCGTTCATGATGGCGGCATTCTGGCTTGCCGGCCGGATAAAGAACAGCTAATGTTCCTAATCCATATTTAGCGGCGCTAATGACGATCATGAACCTGGATCACGCCCAGCTGCGTGCGCTGGCCGCCGTCGTGCGGGAAGGCAGCTTCGAACGCGCGGCAGCCGCGCTGCACGTCACGCCTTCCGCCGTGTCGCAACGGATCAGGGCGCTGGAGGATCGCGTCGGACGCCTGCTGGTACAGCGCACCACGCCTGCCGCCGCCACGGCCGACGGACGGATCCTCGTCCAATTGGCCGAGCAGTCCGCCCTGCTGGAGCACGATGCGCTGAACCGCCTGGGGGTGGCCGAGGACATCCCGCGCGCCACGCTGCCCGTCGCGGTCAACCACGACAGCCTGGAAACCTGGTTCATGGATGCGGCGGAGGATTTTGCCGAGCGCACCGGTGCCACCCTGGATCTGCGCGCGGAAGACCAGGACCATACGGCCGAACTGCTGCGCGGCGGCGCGGTGCTGGGCGCCGTCACGACGCTTGCCGAACCCGTGCAGGGCTGCCGGCTGCATCCGCTGGGCAGCATGCGCTACGCCGCGACCTGCAGCCCGGCATTCCATGCGCGCCATTTTGCCGCCGGCGTGGACGCGCGATCGCTGGCCCAGGCCCCCGTCCTGGTCTACAACCGCAAGGACGCCCTCCAGGGCCGATTCGCGCGGCGCATCATGCGCGATGCCGCCTGGCAGCCACCGGTGTGGTGGCTGCCGTCGGCGCGCGCTTTCGTACGCGCCTCCCTGGCCGGGTTGGGTTGGACCATGAACCCGCTGCCGCTGGTCCAGGCCGAGCTGGACACCGGGCGCCTGGTGCTGCTGCGCGCCCGCGCGTTCGAGGACACGCCGCTGTACTGGCAGCACTGGCGTATCGAATCCGACACCATGTCCGCACTGACGGACGCGGTGCTGGCGGCCTCGCGGGGCCTGATACGCCGGCGCGGCCCCTGATGCGGCGGCACGCCGCCCGATGCGTCGACGCACTGTGATGCGTCAACGCACGGCCTGATGCCTGGACGCATTACCTGATGCGACAGCGCACGGTCTGTTGCCTGCACGCATTATCTAATGCGCACGGCCTGTTGCGGTTGTGCACGGCGCTATCTTCAACGACGTTGCGCGCGGCCGGCTAGGTAAACTATGCGATCGGTTATTTCCATTTGCGCGTCACGCGCACCCGGTGCCCAGCCCCGCGCGAACACCCTCAATATCCCTGGAGACTTCGTATGCTGCTTTCCCGCCTGGCCCTCGCGGCCACCGTACTGGCCCTGCACGGCACCGCGCTGGCCAGCGATTACAAGATCCGCGACATCGAAATCGACGATGCGTGGGTACGGGCCACCGCGCCTGGCCAGACGGCGGGCGGCGGCTATATGGAGATCGAGAACGACGGTACGACGCCCGACCAACTGGTGGGCATCAAATCGCCCGCCGCGGACAATGTCAGCATCCACCAGACGGTTACCGCCAATGGTGTGTCCACCATGCGCGAAGTCGATGGCGGCGTCGCGGTGCCGGCCAAGGGCGAGGTCAAGTTCTCGCCGGGCGGCTATCACGTCATGTTCGAAAAGCTGAAGGCGCCGTTCAAGGAGGGCATGGAAATCCCCGCCACGCTGACCTTCCGGCAGGCCGGCGACGTCGAGATCAAATTCAAGGTGAAGCCCCTGACCTACAAGGCGCCGACCATGGGCGGGCACATGAACCACGGCGGCGATATGGGAAATATGGGGAATATGGGCGGCATGAGCGGCCACATGTCGCATTGACATCCCGGTGGGCGGATACCCTAGGCATGACGTTCGACGAAGTCGCCGCCGTGCCGGCCCACCCAACGATTATGATCAGTGTCACCAACCTGGGCGAGATTCAAAGACCGCACATGCAAGCCCATTCGCAGGCCTGTCTCTCCGATGGCAGAACGCTGCGTTGATAGCGAACGTGAAATCAGTGCAACGGTTTGATGTTGCGCTCGCGCAGAATCGCCGTCCACCGCTCGGTTTCCCCGCTGATCAGTTCTGCGAATTCATCCGGGGTGTTCGGCTGCAACGGAGGCATGTACGACAATTGCATCATCGAAGATTGCAGCTCCGGGTCGCTCAATACCAGGTTCAGGGACTGGTTCAGACGTCTGACCACATGTTCGGGTGTCCCGGTCGGCGCCATCAGGCCAAACCAGGCGTCAAGCGCAAGATCCGGAAATCCAAGCTCTTCAATAGTAGGGATATGACGGACACTAGGCATCGGGAGCCGGGACATAATCGCAATACCCCGAAGGCTCCCTGCTTTGAGATGGGATAGTACGGATGGCAAGGTGACAAACTGCATATCCACACGTCCCTCCATCACATCGGCCAAAGCCGGTAGATCGCCACGATAGGGAACATGCATCATATCGATCCGTGCTTCCTGCTGAAACAGTTCGCATAGCAGGTGGCTGGTCGAACCGATGCCAGGGGACGCACAGGCCACCCCGCCCGGATAAGCCTTGGCGAGTCCTACGATATCTTGAATGCTCTGTATTGGCGAGTCCTTTCCGGTCACGGCTATCGTCGGGACAGTCGCAACCATACCTATCGGTGTTAGATCCCGCGCGAAATCGTACTTCAGGTTCCCGTACATGGTTTTGTGGATGGTATTGGGACGTGAACTGAAATACAGCGTGTATCCGTCGGGTACAGCACGCGCGACAGCTTCTGCGCCGATGTTGCTTCCGGCGCCGGGTCTGTTGTCGACGATGATCTTGTATCCCAGATCGTTCGACATATGTTTTGCCAGCAGCCGAGCAAGCGAGTCGGTCGTTCCTCCGGGCGTAAAGCCGATTACCAAGGTGATCGGCCGTTGCGGATAGGTTGCTTCCGTGTCGGATCCCATCGCGCCGAAGGGAAGAATGCTTCCGACTAGGGTAATAGCCGCGAGCTCTCGTCTGCACAAGTACATATCGCCTCCACTGGTATTCTGTTTGCCTTTCATCAACCGCGCCTGGCGGCAACGGCGTGGCTAAGTAACCCAGTGGCCTTATTTGTCCCGCACACTTCTCGCGGATCAAACGTGCGTAACCGTCCGTCGACCTGAAGCCGCGATACAGCAGCTGCCGTTCGCAATCGCGGGGCTTGCCCTTACCTGTCAGACGAAGGCTGGCTCAAGCCCACCAGCCTGCTTAAGCGTTCGTTCACCAGCACTTCCGCTTCGGATACGATGCGCCGCACGAGTTCCGCGCATGTCGGTATGTCGTGGATCAGGCCTTGCACCATGCCGACCGTCCAGATGCCGGCTTCCGCATCGCCCTCTTCGTAGACGCGCCGGCCCTTGGCGCCGGCCACCGCGGGGCCGATCCGGTCGATCCCGGCACCCGCCTTTTCCATGTCGATCACGCTTTGCGCCAGCGCGGTACGCGCCACCCGGCTGCTGTTGCGCAGGCTGCGCAGAATCAGGCAGGTGTCTGCTTCGGTATTGTTCACGATGGCACGCTTGATGTTGTCGTGCACCGGGGATTCCCGGGTGCACATGAAGCGCGTGCCCATATTGATGCCCTCGGCGCCCAGGGCCAGCGCGGCGACCAGCCCGCGCCCATCCCCGAAGCCGCCGGAGGCAATGACCGGAATACGCAGCCTGGCCACCGTCGCGGGAATCAGGACCAGGCCGGGGATATCCTCTTCGCCGATGTGGCCGGCGCATTCGAAGCCGTCGATGCTGACGACGTCAACGCCGATCTGTTCGGCCTTGAGCGCATGGCGCGGCGTCGTGCACTTATGAATGATCTTGATGCCGGCAGCCTTGAGGGCAGGCACATGCGCGGCCGGGTTGTTCCCCGCGGTCTCCACGATCTTCACACCGCTATCGATGATGACATCGCGGTAAGCCTCGTAAGGCACGGGCTTGAGCGTCGGCAGGATGGTCAGGTTGACCGCGAATGGGCGATCCGTCATCGACCTGACCCGCCGTATTTCGTCGTGCAAGGCCTCGGGCGAAGGCTGGGTCAGCGCGGTCAGTACGCCCAGCGCGCCGGTGTTGGAAACGGCCGCCGTCAACTCGGCGCGGCCGACCCACTGCATGCCACCCTGCACAATGGGATGCTCGATTCCGAGCAGCCGGGTAATTGCGGTTTGCACCGTCAGGCTCCTTTGGTGGCGACAACCGGTGCCGGGGCGGAATGGGCGGCATCCGGATTCGAGCCGAAACGCGGCGGCCGCTTCGCCACGAAGGCGCGGGCGGCTTCGTGGTGGTCCGCCGTTTCCATGCAGCGCAGCTGCCGCCAGCATTCGCGATCCAGCATGTCGCCCAAGGGCAAATGCGCCGAATCGTTCAGATTGTCCTTGATATAGGCAATGGCGGTACGCGGACCGTCAGCCAGGCGACCGGCCACGTCCATGACAGCCGATTCCAATGCATCGGGTTCGAAGACGGTATTGACCAGGCCCAGCGACAATGCCGCCGCGGCGTCCAGCGTCGGCGAAGTGAAATAGAGTTCGCGCGCCTTCGCCATCCCCACCAGCCTGGGCAGGAAATAGTGCGCGCCGAAATCCCCGGACAAACCCACATCGACAAAACCGGTTCGCAATCGCGCCGTTGTATCGGCATAACGCAGGTCGCAGGCCAGTGCCAGGCTCAGGCCCGCGCCCACGGCATATCCCCGCATCATCGCGATCGTCGGCTTGGGCATGGTGTGCAGCAATTCGCAAATGCCGGTGCGGCGGCGCAGATCGCGCAATCTGCCCTCGAAAGGCAACGGCGGCATCCCGGCATTGCCGGCCATGCGTGCCACGTCGCCGCCCGCGCAGAACGCCGGACCGGCCCCCGTCAGAACCACGACGCCGACCTCTGGATCGGCAGCCGCGGCCTGCAAGGCGCCGAGCAAGGCCTCGTACATGGCGGGGCTCAAGGCGTTGCGCCGTTCGGGCCGATCCAGCGTCAGTACCAGCACGCCGCCATTGCGGGCCTGCAGCAGGCATGCGTCCGCGGAATCGGATGAACCGGGCCTGGTCATTTCATGAGGGGTCACGATGTCTCCTTGTGATCGCGTCGAGAGACCCTATGTCGCCGCGGCGGCAGCCAGGTTTCACCCGCCGCCGGACTTGCCGCTCGTCCGCTTACGGCCCACCCTACTCCAGCCTGATATTGGCCTTCTTGATCACGCCCGCCCACATCGCCCGTTCCTGCTCCGCATACGCCTTGAACTCCGCGGGCGACATCGGCATGGGAATCACGCCCATGTCCTGGAGCTTGCCGGCAACCTCGGGCTGTGCCAGGGTTTTCTGCAGATCGGCGCTGAACTTCTTCACCACCGCATCCGGCAGCCCGGCCGGACCGACCACGCCTTGCCAGGCGTAGGCGGTGAAGTCCTTTACCCCTTGTTCAGCCATGGTCGGCACATCGGGCAACAGCGGCAGGCGCTGCGGCGTCGCGGTCGCCAACACCCGCAGTTTGCCGGCCTTGACGTTGGGCAGGCCCGCGGCCAGGTCGATGAACATCATGTCCACCTGGCCGCCCAGCAGATCCTGGATGGCGGGCGCGGCGCCTTTGTACGGAACATGCAGCAAATCGACGCCGGCGCGCTGCTTGAACAGCTCCAGCGCCAGATGGTGCGGCGAACCGGAGCCAGCGGACGCCACGGTCAGCTTGCCGGGCGTGGCGCGCGCGGCGGCCAGCACGTCGGCGACGGTTTTGTACGGCGAATTCGTGTTGACGGCCAGCAGCAGCGGCAGCTTCGCGAGACCGCCGATATAGGTGAACTTGCCGGGATCGTAGGAAAGCTTGGCGTAAAGCGATGGGTTGTAGGCCAGCGTGCCGGAGTCGGCCGTCCCCACCATGTCCCCGTTGGGCGTGGCTTGCGCAATGGCCGTCGCGCCGATGATGGTGGCGGCGCCCGGACGGTTCTCCACGACGATGGTCTGCCCGAGGGATTTTTCCAGGGAGCTGGCGACGGTGCGGGCTACGACGTCGGAGCCGCCCCCGGCGGGATAGGGCACGATCCACCGTATGGGTTGCGTCGGCCAGTTCTGCGCGTGGGCGGATGTGACGGCAGCGGCGACCAGCGCGGCGATCATGGCCGCGCGCCTGAGGATTGCGTGCATGGTGTTATCTCCGTGACGCCCGCGTCGAAACGCGCGGGTCGGCGCCCATTATGCCGTCAAGTCCCGGCGGTGCCGTAGTCGCGTGCGCCGAACAGCGCGCTGCCGATGCGCACCTCGGTGGAGCCTTCCTCGATGGCCAGCTCGAAGTCGCCGCTCATCCCCATGGAAAGCCGCGTCATGTCGACGCCCTCGATCGCCTCGTCGCGCAGCCGGTCGCGCCAGCCCCGCAGGACGCGAAAGCAGGCCCTGACTGCCTCCGTATCGTCCGAATTGACCGCCAGCGTCATCAGGCCGCGCACCCGCAGGCTGGGATAGTCGCGCGCCAGCGCGCGGACGAACGCCGGCAGGCCCGCCGGATCCAGGCCGTATTTGCTGGGTTCGTCGGAGGTCTTGACCTGCACCAGCACGTCCAGCGTCCGCCCTTCCTGCTGCAGGCGCCGGTCCAGGGCCTGCGCCAGGTCCAGGCGATCCAGCGATTGGACCTCCGCGGCCAGCCGCGCGGCATCCTTGGCCTTGTTGGTCTGCAAATAGCCGATGACCACCCAGTCGATGGCGCAATCGGCAAGGGCCTCGGCTTTTTCGCGGATCTCCTGCATTTTGCTTTCGCCGAAGCGTCGCAGCCCCAGCGCGGCGGCCGCGCGGATGCGATCCGCGCCGAAGGTCTTGCTGACCGGCAGCAGGGCGACCTCGCCGGGATCGCGGCCGGCGCGGCCGCAGGCGGCGGCGATGCGGGATTGCAGGTCGGCCAGGCGGGCCGCGAAGGTATCGGGGGTGGACATGACGGAAATCGGCAAGGTGTGCGGCAGGACATGCAGCACAAAGGTTTGTGAACGAAAATTAGCGGTTATTAAGCCGCTAGTTTAGAATCTTCCCGCATCCGGACCGCCATCGGCGGCATCCCGTTCCTGGCCCAGCACACACCACCATGTCGCCATCCTCCGTGCCCGACTACGCGTTCGCGGCGCCTTTTCGCGTTCCCGCCATTTCCCCCATCCGCTCGCTGGCAGTCTACGCCAACCGCCCCGGCACGATCAGCATGTCGGGCGGCTATCCCGCCACGGACCTATTCGACGTAGAAGGCCTGAACGCCGCGTCGGCCAAGGTGGGCGCGCGGCTGTCCGACTGCCTGCAGTACTCGAATATCGACGGCCAGGCGTCGCTGCGCGCGCAGCTGGCGCGGCTGTCCGAGGAACGCGGCATACGCTGCGATCCCGATACCGAACTGGCCGTGACCGGCGGTTCCCAGCAGTCGCTGGCGTTGCTGGCCCGGGTGATGCTGCAACCGGGCGACGCCGCTGTGATCGAGAGTCCCTGTTTTCCCAACTCGCGCCAGGCCCTGCACTACACCGGGGCCACCCTGTACACCGCGCCGTCGGGGCCGGACGGCGTGGACGTCGATGCACTGGAGGAACTGGTCGAGCGGGTCAGGCCCAAGCTGGTCAGCGTGGTCGCCACGTTCTCCAATCCCTGCGGCGCCACGTTAAGCCTCGAACGCCGCCGGCGCCTGGTCGAACTGGCGGCGCGCTATCGTTTCCTGCTGGTCGAGGACGACCCCTACGGCGAGCTGCGCTTCGAAGGCGAAACCGTCCCGCCGCTGCTGGCGCTGGCCGAAGGAGACGCCCGCCACTGGGTGGTGTATATCTCCAGCATGTCCAAGACCATGGCGCCGGCGCTGCGCATAGGCTGGATGATCGCGCCGGCCGAGGTGCGCCGGCGCTGCGTCAGCGCCAAGGCATCCGACGATATGGCGTCCTCCGCATGGATACAGGAAATCGTCGCGCAGTACGTCGAGGACGGCCGCTACCACGTCCACGTCCCGCGCATCCGTGCCTCGTATGCCGCGCGCGCCGACGCCCTTGCCCGGGCGCTATCGGAGGAATTGGGCGACCAGCTGTCTTTTCGCAAACCGCAAGGCGGCATGTTCTGCTGGGCCCGCCTGAACGGCGGCATCGACAGCACGCGGCTGTTGCCCTACGCCATCGACCATGAAGTGGTCTATGTGCCGGGCAAGGCGTTCTATATCGACCCGGCACAGGCCGACATGCAGGCGATGCGGCTGTCCTTCGCCACCATGAACGAAGAACAGATCCGCACCGGCATCGTACGGCTGCGCCAGGCGCTGCACGCCTGCGCCGAGGGCAAGCCCGCGACGGTGGCGCTGCCGGCATAGCAGCGCCCGGCATTCGGGGCACTTGCCGGTTTCAATGCCCCAGTACCTGCAATTCCCAGGACAGCAAGGCGGCCTTGTCGGCGCAAGGCTCGCGGACATCGACGACCTGCAACTTCCATTTTCCCTTGGCGTTCTCGTCCAGGAAGGCATTGCTCAAGAGCGCATCCGTGGTGAAGTCGCCGCCGCCTTCGCTACGCAGGTAAGTCAGCGGCGGCAGCACGATGCTGCGCGTACCGGACGGCGATGTCAGCGCAATGCGCAGATACTGCGGCTCCTTGTGCGTGGTGCGCAGGCGCACATAGGCCATTTCGGTTCGCATATCGACCGGAACATCGATCTCCGCGTAGCCGCCGCTTTCCTTCCCGTACGTAATCGGTATAGGCTCGCTCCGCGATGCCAACTGGCCGGTGCTTCGCAACGCGGGCAGCGTGGTGAAGTTGCGCGCCCGCTCCACGGCGCGCGTCGCATCGACCAGGCCGAAGCCATACCAGTTGCTGAAAGGCCGACCGGCGGCATTGACCACCCAGCCATCGTCGACACGCACGCCGTTGTGTTGCCGGGGGGCCAGGCCGGGATCGATCTTTCTTGCCGTGACGGCCAGGATGTACTTGATATCGCGCCACGTCAGATCCGGATTGACCTGCAGCATCAGGGCGACCACCCCCGCGACCGTCGGCGCGGCGGCCGAGGTGCCGTTCGCCAGCGCCGTATAGCTGCAATCCCGGTTCAGCGGCGAACCGCCCGGCCGGTCCAGGCGATTGGGCCAGGTGTTCGCGGGCAGCATCTGGTCGATGCCGTTTCCGCAGCCCGATACGTCCAGGGACACCAATGCCGGTTCGAACGCGAAACCGGGCACGCTGCCGACGGGCACCTGCGTCACGCCGTCCGGTGACGACGCCCGTTCCAGCCCGGTTTCACCCCCCAGCCCGGACACCCAAATCACCGACCCGACGGATGAATACGACGCCTTGACGCCCATCGCGTTTACCGCGGCTACCGTAACGGTGTTGGGATTGCCGTTCTGCCTATCCGTCTGGGGCGACACGCAACCGCTGCCGCTATCGAGGGTGGCCGCCTGGCACACCTGCTCGGTCGCGCCGATATCCGGATCGCTCAGGAAATCGTTGCCGGCGCTCTTGATCAGCACCGGGCCGTTGTATGTCGTCCAGCGCCTGGTCCATTCGACCGGATCGTGGTCGCTGCGGTAGGGCTCCAGCGTGCGTTCGGCAAAACCGGTGCTGGTGTTGATCACCCGCGGGATAACCTCGGCGTTTTCGTCATCGACGTCGGTCATATCCAGAATGCGGGCCTGCGGCGCGACGCCTCGCGCTCCGATGCCGTTCCAGCCCACGGCGGCGATCAGCCCCGCCGTCATGGTGGCATGCGCCGACACATTGTCGCCGGTGCCCGGCCGCGCCATATTGGCGGCAAGGTCCTCGTGTGTCGCATCGGGCCGTCCGAATTCCGACAGCCCCACGACCACGCCCTTGCCCGTTACGCCGTCGTCATGCAGGGTACCGATATTCAAGTCGATCCCGGGCTTGGGCAGGCCATCGGCAAAGACGCGCTGTCCGGTGTTCTTCAGGTGCCATTGATAGCGATAGAGAGGGTCGTCTCCGATAAACGGTGCGCCGCCAGGCGGCACGCTGCTTATCGCATCCATCGCGGGCGACGAGCGGTCCGGCGGCGTGGCGCCGCCAACGGCGGGGCGCGACGCTTGTGCTTTTTCGAATTGCCAAGCGGCGTGCAAGGCCGCTGAATCACGGGCGGCCGCGGTACCGGATATGCGACCGGATGCGGGTTCCATCGCAACGGCGACATCAGAGGCCGCCAGCGACGAAAATACAGGGAAAGGCGTCTGCATAAGGCCTACCGGTTGAAGAGGCCGCGTATGTGCGTGATAGCCGGCAAACGTCCCGAAATCGCCAAGCACAGAGGCAATATTCGGACCAGTCCCATAAGCAAGGCGCGCGGACGGAACATTCCGCCCGGGCGCGGGGCATCATCCTGGACCGGCGAGCAGGTCCACGAACAGGCCAGGGGGCCCATTTGCCCGCCTTTAAGCATCAATTCCACCTGATCGGCGGAATGCCCTGGCGCATGGACGTGGCAGACGGCCACGCCAGGACCGGGCGCATAGGCAAAGGTCAGCGCCCGCGCGCCCCGGGATTGCCCGGGCCGGGGGCGCCAGCGGTCACCCGGCAGCGCGGCCGCCGCCGTCGCGCGCCCACTGTACGGCGTCTTCGACCCGGTCGTTGCCCCAGAACATTTCACTACCGGCGAACATCATGGGGGCGCCGAATATTCCCAGCGACTGCGCGCGATCGACCTGCGCGCGGAATGCCTGCTTGATCTCGTCGCTGCCGGCGCGCGCGAGTACGGCATCGGCATCCACGCCCAGGGCCGCGAGACGCTCGCGCACAACGCCGGGCTGCTGGATATCGAGATCGTCGACGAAATTGGCGCGATACATGGACAGGCAGAATGCCTTGCCCCAATCCGCTTCCAGCCCGATCAGCGCCACCCGCGAGGGCAACACGCCCACGCGCGGGAAGACGGTGGGACGGCGATAGCGCACGCCATACTTGGCGGCCAGGCGCGCGACCTCGCGCATCATGTATTCGCCCTTGTCGGGAAACAGGCGGAACGGAGAGTCGTCCCAGCCGCGCGCCTTGAAAATCGGGCCCAGCAGGAAGGGCCGGTAGTCCACCGTCACGCCCTGCGCGGCGGCGATGGCTTCGATGCGTTCGATCGCCAGGAAACTATAGGGACTGGCGAAGTCGAACCAGATTTCCAGCCGCTTCGCGCCATTGGATGCGCCGTTCGCTTGGGTCATGCTGTCTCCCTTACTCTGGGCCTGGGCCCTGTCCACGGCCGGTCCGGCCAGCGACCGGCCTGCTGTCTTCCGCGCGATCGAACCGTGCGCCGGTATGCCGCGCGACGCGTTCTTGTTCCCGTCCGGTCAGCCTGCCACGACTTCCACACCCGCTTCGCCGGCCACCATCCCGCCCACGATGGCAGCCTGCGTGAACCCTTGTTCGGCCAGCACGGCCAGCACCTGCGCCGCGGTTTCGCGATCGCAGGACACCAGCAGGCCGCCGGAGGTCTGCGGATCGGTCAGCAGCGCGCGCGACACCTCGTCCACGCCGGGCGCCAGCGAAATCGCGTCGCCGTAGGATGCCCAGTTGCGCCCCGACGCGCCGGTGATCATGCCCGCCTGCGCCATCTGCCGCACGCCCGGCAACCAGGGCAGCGCCGCCAGGTCGATGCGCGCGCGCAGGCCGGCGCCGCGGCTCATTTCCAGGGCGTGGCCCAACAGGCCGAAGCCGGTGACGTCGGTCAGGGCATGCACCCCCGGCAGGGCGGCCAGCGCCGGCCCCGGCGTATTCAGCCGGGTGGTGCTGGCAATCATCGCGTCGTAGCCGGCGGCGTCCAGCTGGTTCTTCTTCAGCGCGGCGGACAGGATGCCCACGCCCAGCGGCTTGCTCAGGATCAGCACGTCGCCGGCGCGCGCGTCGGCGTTGCGCTTGACGCGCGCCGGATGCACCAGGCCCATGGCGGCGAGGCCGTAGATGGGCTCGACGGAATCGATGGTGTGGCCGCCGGCCACGGGAATGCCGGCCTGCGCGCAGACGTCCTGGCCGCCGCGCAGGATTTCCGCGATGACTTCACGCGGCAGCACGTTGATGGGCATGCCGACGATAGCCAGCGCCATGATGGGCGTGCCGCCCATGGCGTAGACATCGGACAGCGCATTGGTGGCGGCGATCCGGCCGAAATCGTAGGGATCGTCGACGATGGGCATGAAGAAGTCGGTGGTGGCGATCAGCGCCTGCTCGTCGTTCAGGCGGTACACCGCCGCGTCATCGGCGGTTTCGGTGCCGACCATCAAGCCCGGGAAGGCCTGCGTGGGGGCGAAACGGGCCAGCAGATCGGCCAGCACGCCGGGCGCGATCTTGCAACCGCAGCCGCCGCCGTGCGAAAGCGAAGTCAGGCGCGGGGCCGCGCCGGCGCTTGCGTCTTGGGTCATGAGAAATCTCCAGGGAAGCCGCAAAAGGATAGCACCGGCGAACCCGCGGCCGGATGGCCGCGGCCCGCCCCCTACAAAGAGTCGCCAAAACGGCCTACTATCATGGCCTTTTCCGCATATCGACGCCGAACGGCGCCTGGACCGACTGCCCATGGCCACTCTGCTTCCCGACTGTCCGCTCTGTCAGCAGCCCGGCGGCGCCCTGCTGTGGCAGGGTACGCATCTGCGCGTGGTGGAAGTCGAGGACGCGGACTATCCCGGCTACACCCGGGTAATCTGGAACGCGCACATGGCGGAGATGACCAGCCTGTCGCGCCACGGCCGCGAACTGATGATGGAGGCGGTCTGGCGCGTGGAAGAAACGCAGCGAGAGATACTGCATCCGGACAAGATCAATGTCGCCTCGCTGGGCAACATGGTGCCGCACTTGCACTGGCACATCATCCCGCGCTGGCGCGGCGACCGGCATTTTCCGGACGCCGTCTGGGCGCCCCCGCGGATCCCGCGCGGCCAGGAACCACCCGAATGGGCGCCGCGCATGGCCGCCCTGCAGGCCGTGATGCAGCGCTATCGCAACCGGCTGCTCGAAACCCTGAACGCACTGCCGCGCCATTGATCGATCGCCGTTGAATACATGATTACGCGTGCCATGAGATCCCGCTTTCCGGTCCATTCCGTCCAGCAGCTGGTCGCCGCGCTCGGCCTGGCGGCCGCCGCGCCGGCATGCCTGGCCGCCCGGCCTGTCACCACGCCCTGCCCCGCCCTGCTGCAAATCACGCAGACGCCGGTCAATACCCCGGGCGGGTGGTCGGTGATGCCGGACCCCCGGCGCGATACCGATCATCACCTGCAAGGCATTACCTTCTTCGCCGGCGACCCGCGCAATATGGTCGCGCTGGCGCCGGACACCGAAAAGCGGTCCGTCCGCGGCTACGCCTCGACCTGGCATTTCCAGCCGGACGAGCAGGGCTACTGGATCGGGTGCAGCTATACGGATACGAACCTGCTGGCCGTGCGCAAGCTCGCGGACAACATCAGCCAGTGCGACATGATGCAATACCTGGCCGATCGACGCCGGCCCGGCGGCGCGGTGCAAGTGGTCTGTTACTGAATGGAAAACCGTCTTCGCACGTCCCTGTCGGCCCTGGTTGCCCAACTGCCGCGGGACTGGGCCCCGGCCCTGGCCATTCCCGCCGCCGCGCGGGCGCTGCCGGAAATCTGCGGCCACGTCGACCGCCGCATCGAGGCCGGCGCCATCGTCTACCCGTGCACCCCGTTCCGTGCCCTGGAAATGCTGCGCCCCGGCGAGGTCAAGGTGGTGATCCTGGGGCAGGACCCCTACCACGGGCCGGGACAGGCGCAGGGCCTGGCGTTTTCCGTGCCGGACCAGTGCAAGCGACCGCCCAGCCTGCGCAATATCTTCAAGGAGATCGCCGCCGAGTATCCGGACAAGGGCATCCCCACGGGCAACGACCTGACGCCCTGGGTGGCTCAAGGCGTGCTCCTGCTGAATACCTCGCTTACGGTAGAGGACGGGCAGCCCGCCTCGCATGCCAAGCGCGGCTGGGAAGCCATCACGGACGCGCTGATCTCCCTGGTGGCCCGCCAGCCCCAGCCCAAGGTCTTCATGCTGTGGGGCGCGCATGCCCAGTCCAAGCGCGCGCTGTTGCCCGATGACCACAACACGCTGGTGCTCATGGCCAACCATCCCTCGCCGCTGTCGGCATCGCGCCCCCCAGTGCCCTTCCTGGGCTGCGGCCATTTCCGCCAGGCCAACGAGTGGCTTCTGACGCACGGCCAGGAAATTGTCGATTGGGGTTTGCCCGAGAAAACACTGGCGCGGCAACAGGAATTCAGGTTATGATTTCTGCGCTGCACAAAAAGAACGGCATTTTTCGGCATTACTGTTAGTCCGCCGCCAGCGCTCCTGGCGGCCTCGAAACAAGTCACGGTGTCTGCAGCTTTCCCGGGTAGAACAAACCCGGTGATGCCGGTCTTCATCGCTTCCTGACCCCTTTCCTTTCGCCAGCGTCCCAAACTGGGACGCGACATGCGCATGGTTGATCCGGTCGGCGTCGATGCTCCATCAACCTGCGCTGGATCCGGCACACACACCCCGGCCCGGCCTAGAAACTCGCCGCCAAAAGCGGCAAGGGAAAGTCATGTCTTTCGAAACACTGGGACTCGCTCCCACCCTGTTGTCCGCCCTGCAAGAAGCGGGCTTCACCACTCCCACCTCCGTACAAGCCGCCGCGATTCCGCAAGCCATCGCCGGCCAGGACCTGATGGTCTCTTCGCAGACGGGTAGCGGCAAGACCGCGGCCTTCATGCTGCCGGCGTTGAATCGCATCGCGCAAATGCCCGCCAACAAGGGCACCGGCGTGCAGGTGCTGGTTCTGACGCCGACGCGCGAACTGGCCCTGCAGGTCAACGATGCGACGCGCCTGTACGGCAAGAATCTGCGCGACCTGCGGACCGCCACGGTCGTTGGCGGCATGCCCTACGGCGCGCAGCTGAAGGCCTTGTCGCGCCGCGTCGACGTGCTGGTCGCCACCCCGGGCCGCCTGATCGACCATTTGCAGGCCGGCCGCGTCAAGATGAACACGGTGCATACGCTGGTGCTGGACGAAGCCGACCGCATGCTGGACATGGGCTTCATCGAGGATATCGAGACCATCATCAGCCGCCTGCCGGCCGAACGCCAGACGCTGCTGTTCTCGGCGACGCTGGACGGCACGGTCGCCAAGCTGGCCGCGAAGATGATGCGCGATCCGCAGCGCATCGAGATCGCCGGCCACAAGGAAAAGCATTCCAATATCACGCAGAGCCTGCTGTACGCCGACGATGCCGCGCACAAGATGCAATTGCTGGATCACGTGCTGCGCGACGCCGCCCTGGACCAGGCCATCGTCTTCACGGCCACCAAGCGCGGCGCCGATGACCTGGCCGATCGCCTGACCGACCAGGGTTTCGCCGCGGCGGCGCTGCATGGCGACATGAACCAGCGCCAGCGTACCCGCACGCTGGGCATGCTGCAGCGTGGCCAGTTGAAGGTGCTGGTGGCCACCGACGTGGCCGCCCGCGGCATCGACGTGCAGGGCATCAGCCACGCCGTGAACTTCGATCTGCCCATGCAGGCCGAGGACTACGTGCACCGCATCGGCCGCACCGGCCGCGCGGGCCGCGACGGCCTGGCTTTCACGCTGGCCACGCATGCCGAACGCCATAAGGTCCGCCGTATCGAGCATTTCACCGGCCAGACGCTGACCCCTCAGGTCATCGCCGGCCTGGAACCCAAGCGCGCGGCGCGCCCCGCCTACGAGCGCACCGGCGGCAAGCCGTCTTTCGGCAAGCGGCCGTTCAACCGCGACAACCGCGGCTCGTACGCCGGCGGACGCCCCTTCGAAGATCGTCCGCGCCGTGAAGGCGCCGGCCCGCAATACAGCGGCCCGGCCGCCGGCGATCGCCCGGCCCGCCCGCAAGGCGACCGCCCTTTCCGCGCCGACGGTGAATTCCGTGGCGCCGAGCGTGGCTTCCGTCCGGAAGGCGGGTATCGCAAGCCGGCCGAAGGCTTCCGGTCGGAAGGCGGCTTCCGCAAGCCCGAGGGCGCTGCGCGCACCGAAGGCGGTTTCCGTCCGGCCGATCGCGGTTTTCGTGCCGAAGGCGCGGCCCGTCCCGAACGCGGCTTCACCCATGGCGACCGTCCACAGCGCACCGAAGGTGCTTTCCGGGCGGCGCGTTCGGAAGGTGGCCTGCGCGCGGACAAGGCTGTTCGCGAAGGCGGCGGCGCGGGTGGCCATTCTGCCGAACGGGCCGCCCGGCCCGCCTTCGACAAGCGCCCCGCCCGTCCGGCCAAGTCCTTCAAGCCGGCTTACGCCGGCCGCCGGGACTGACCTGGCGCGCAAGCCGCTATCGGCCCCATGGCGGATAGTGGCTTGACCTGTATGTAGCTGGAACACGGCGCGGCATGACCGCGCCGTGTTCTTTTCCGCTTCCGCAACGATCCCGTTCGTGAAGTACCGCGTCGTCAGGCGGGGATACGGCCCGGGTGCCCGGGTTCCGCTGCCGACCGCGGCGCGATTTCCGACCCGCCGGATTTCCTGAAACAATGGCGGTTTCGACGTTTTCCGCCCCGGTTTTCATGCCACAGACCTTCCCCCCGCCACTCGATGACGCATCCCGCGCCCACGCCGAGCGCATGGCCGCGCATCTGCGCCTGGCGATTGCCCAGGCCGGCGGGTGGTTGTCGTTCGAACACTGGATGGCCGACGCCCTGTACGCGCCCGGCCTGGGTTACTACGCCGCGGGCAGCGCCAAGCTGGCCCAGCCGGCCGGCGGCACGGGGATCGCGGGCGATTTCGTGACCGCGCCGGAGCTGACCCCCTTGTTCGGCGCGACGCTGGCGGCGCAGGCCGCGCAAGTGCTGCGGCAGACCGGCACCCTGGACGTACTGGAGTTCGGCGCGGGAACCGGGGCCCTGGCCGAACAGGTCCTGGCCGCGCTGGACGCGGAGGGCCTGGACGCGCGCTATCGCATCGTCGAAGTCTCCGCCGACCTGCGCGCGCGCCAGCAGGCGCGGCTGGCGCCGCATGGCGACCGCGTCGCCTGGCTGGACCGCTTGCCCGACGCCTTCGAAGGGTGCGTGCTGGCCAACGAAGTGCTGGACGCCATGCCGGTGCAGGTGTTTCGCTGGGACGAGACCGGCGCCCTGCTTGAACGGGGCGTCGTGGCCACGGCCGAAGGTGGTTTTGCCTGGTCGGACCGGCCCGCGCCGCCGCGGCTGCTGCAAGTCATGAGCGAGCGCATGCCCCCGCTGGAGGGCTATGTCTCGGAAGTCAATCTGCAAGGCGAGGCCTGGCTGCGCGGCATGGGGCAATGGCTGCGGCGCGGCGCGGCGCTGATCATCGATTACGGCTTTCCCCGCCACGAGTACTACCATCCGCAGCGCGCCGCCGGCACGTTGATGTGCCACCTGCGCCATCACGCCCACGCCGACCCTTTCCTGGCACCCGGGCTGCAGGACATCACCGCGCACGTCGATTTCACGGCCATGGCCGACGCCGCGCTGGCCGGCGGCCTGGATGTGCTGGGCTATCTGTCGCAGGCGAATTTCCTGGTGAACGCCGGCCTGGTGGAACGCGTGGGAAGCCTGGACCCGGCCGACGCCGCGGCCTATGCGCGTGCCGTGGCGCCGGTGCAGAAACTGCTCTCCGAGGCCGAGATGGGGGAATTGTTCAAGGTGCTGGCCGTGGGCCGGGACGTGGACCCGCCGCTGCTCGGTTTCCGGCGCGGCGACCGGCGCGCCATGCTGTAGAAGCAGTTTGCGCGGCTATTGCGCGGCGGCCGCCCGCACCGCCTGGAGGCGCGCGGCGCGCAGCGCCTGCTGGATCTGCCGCGGCTGGCCCGGGTACCGCCGCGCGATGGCGCCGGCGTCCAGCCCCCGTATGGCTGCCAACGCGCGCTGCCACGCCGGCAGGTCCACCTCTTGCCGCACGCTGGCCACGTGCAGCAGATCGAGGAAGCGATCGGGCTTGCGCAGGGCATCGCAACGCTCCATCAGCGCCAGCCGTGCATCGGCGGCGTCAGGGGCGTCGGCAGCGCCGCCCGTGGGAGCGGCGTCGTCGGAAGCCGCGCCATCCGCGATGGCAGGTCCCGCCGCCAGGACGCGCGGATCGTCCAGCACGATAGGCAGCAGCCGCGCATGGTCCGCGCATTCGGTCGGCACCCGCAAGCGCGCCGACAGATCCGCGCGTTGCGGCGAGGCCAGGCACAACAGGGCATAGCGCCCGGGCAGCGGCAAGCCGCGCCGCGCGGCCTCGTCCACGTCGGCCTTGACGGCCTCGTCCACGAGCAGGCCGGGCAGGATGCGCGGCAGGGCCTGAGCCTGCGCCAGCACGTCCAACATGCGCGAGGGACGCGCGGTCATCAGGCCGCGCGACAACTCTTTCCACACCCGCTCGGGCACCAGCGCGTCCGCTTCCCCGGCATCGACCATGGCGCGGCACAGTGCCAGGGTTTCCGGCGCCACCTCGAAATCGTCGAAGCGCGCGGCGAAGCGCGCCAGGCGCAGGATACGCACAGGGTCTTCGGCAAAGGCCTCGCCGACATGGCGCAGAATCCGTGCGCGCAGGTCGCGCACGCCGCCCAGGGGGTCGATAAGCCGGCCGTCGGCATCGCGCGCGATGGCATTGATGGTCAGGTCGCGCCGCGCCAGGTCTTCCTCCAGCGTGACGTCGCTGCCCGTGTAGAACGTAAAGCCCTTGTAGCCGCGCCCGGACTTGCGCTCGGTGCGCGCCAGCGCGTACTCCTCGTGGGTCCGCGGATGCAGGAACACCGGGAAATCACCGCCGACGGGCACGAAGCCACGTCGCGTCATGGCTTCCGGCGTCGCGCCCACCACCACCCAGTCGCGGTCGCCCGCCGGCAGGCCCAACAGCTCGTCGCGGACGGCGCCCCCGACGATATAGGCCTGCAAACCTTCCAGCACCGGGTCGGTCACCAGGACACTCCCGGGAAGCAGCCACCGGCCCCGTTCACGGCAGATCCGTCCGTTCCGGCGGCTGCGGCGCGATCTCGCCCAGCCGCTGCTTGAGCGATTGCGGCTGGCCGGTAAACATCGCCGCGTAATACGTGGCGTTGGCCATGACGTTCTTCACGTAGGTGCGGGTTTCGGTAAAGGGGATGGTTTCCGCGAAGATCGCGCCCTCCACCGGATGGGTCAGCGTGGCGCGCCAGCGGATGGGGCGGCGCGGGCCCGCGTTATAGCCGGCGCTGGCCAGCACCTGCGATCCGTCCAGGTCCTGCAGCACCATGCTCAGGTAGGAAGTGCCCAGGAGGGTATTGGTATCGAAGTCGTTGACCTGGCCCGGCGTGAAATTGCTCAACCCGATCTTGCCGGCCACCCATTTGGCCGTGCCCGGCATCAGCTGCATCAGCCCGGACGCGCCCACCGAGGAACGCGCGTCCATGATGAAGCGCGACTCCTGGCGGATCAGGCCATAGACCCAGGCCGGGTCCAGCGCCACCTGGCTGGCCTTGGCCGCCACGCGGCCTTCGAAAGGCGCGATATAGCGTTGCGTGAAATCGAACTGTTTTTCGGTACGGTCCGAGGTATTCACCACCCGGTCGTAGATATTCTCGCGGCGCGCGAGTTCGGCGGCTGCCAGCAATCGGCGGTCGTCCATGCCGCGCAGGGCGAAATTCCATTCCGGCACAGCGTCGCCGCGCCAGCCCAGGCGGAACAGCGCGATCGCCCGCTGCAGGCCGGCGTCGGCGCGCGCGCTCGCCATTTCCTGCGGTGTGGGCGGGGCGGCACGCGGCGGCACGGTGATCGTGCGGCCCAGCTCTTCGGCCGCCAACTGGCCATAAAAGGTGAACTGCCCGGCGATCTGTTCGTATTCCTGCTGCGCCCGTTCGCGCCGGCCGGTCGCAGCCAGTCCGCGCGCGTGCCAATAGATCCACGCGGGTTCGTCGCGCGCCTGCGGCGACATGGCCTCGATGGACGCGATCACCCATTTCCAGTCGATGCGCTGCTGCCGCAGGGCGGCGCGTACCTTCCATTCCTCGTTGTACTGCGTCAGCCGGATATGGCCGGCTTCGACATACCAGTCGTGGGCGCGTGGATCCTGGTTCAGCACCGCCACCAGCGCCAGCTGCGCCCGCACCCACGCCAGGTCCTGGCGCGGCAAGGCGCGCGCCCATTCCCGCCGGACATAGGCATCGGCCACGTCCAGGTTGCCGCGCGCCAGGCGCGCCAGCGCGATGGTTACCAGTTCCGTCTCCGCCTGCGTGCGTGGCGGCTTGGACTGCCGCACCAGCCACTTCATCGGGTCCTTGATCATGGCGTCGTAGGCTTTCTGTTCGGGGGGCTCGAACAGATAACCCGCGTACTTGCGCGCGTCGGCCAGCTTGTTGTCCTCGATCGCATCGCGCAGCCTGGGCTGCAGGTCGTTCCAGCCCAGGATGTGGTTGGCGACCAGGTCGTCATACAGCGACCAGCACCACACCCCCGGGGCAAAGGCGCGCATTGCTTCGGCGCCGCCGACTTTCCTGCCGGTCATGTAGCGGGCTTCCAGCGTCGCGCACTCGGTCTGCGCGTTGCCATTCTTGACGGGCGCGAGCTTGTTGACGGTGTCGTAGTCGCCCGAACGCGCCGCCGCCAGCAGCCAGTCGGCCCGCAGCTTGTCGGCCAGGTAGGCGTCCGGATTGCGTTCGATGAAGCGCCGCAACTGGTCCACCGGCCATTGCGCGCGCGGCATGTTCCACACCTGGTAGCGCAGCAGCCAGTACTCGGGATACATGCCGAGGATATCGTCGCGCGCCTGCGGCACGACCACGGCCAGGGCCGACCACTGCTTGCGCAGCATGGCGTCGCGCGCGGTCATGACCGCCTGTCGCGCCGGGGTCGGTGGCTCGTTGCTCGATATCGACACGTCTTCGGGGCGCGCGCTGGCGGAGGGATCGTCGGCCAGGGTGGTAAGCGGAGCATCCGTCGCGATCGCGGCGGCGGACGTACCGGCCGGCGCCGCGATCGCCGGCGAATCCTGGCCGGCGCGCTGCTGCGCATCCACCGGCGCGCAGGCGGACGTCAGCAGCGCCAGCAGCGGCAATGCGCGACGCAACAAGCGCCCGCCATCGCCCCCGGGCGATTTCTGATAACGTCCCGATTCCCCCCTACGCATCAGTTCTCCTTAACGCCTGGACCCGAATGACCACCAAAAACACGTTGAAGGATAACGCAGTACCGCTGCGCAAGCGATTGCGGGAGGCGCGCGCATCGTTGAACGAGGCACAGCGTCAACGCGGTGGCCTGCTCATGCGTGGCCGCCTTTTCACCTGGGTGGCGCTGGCGCGCGAAGCGGCGCGCAACGCGGGCCGCCCGGGACCTTCCGTCATCGCCGCCTACTGGCCGCTGCAGGACGAGCCGGATCTGCGGCCTTTGCTGGCACAATGGGCGGAAGCGGGTATCACCGTAGCCCTGCCCGCCGTGCGCGGCGCCGGCCAGCCCCTGGAATTCCGCCCCTGGGTGCCCGACGCGCCCATGCAGGAAGGGGCTTACGGCATCCAGGAACCGCTGCCCGGCGCCACCGTCATCCCCGATCTGATCCTGGTACCCACGTTGGGGTACAGCGGGCAGGCCGACCGGGTCGGCTACGGTGGCGGGTACTACGACCGCACGCTGTCGGCGTTGAAAACGGCGGGACATGCATTCACGACGATCGGCATCGCCTGGACGGTAGGGCGACTGGAGGATACTCACATACCCGAGGCCCACGACGTCCGGCTGGATGCCGTCCTGACTCCCGACGGCTGGGTGCCCAAGGCGCCCTGAGCAACGCAGACACAACCAAACCGGCGTCCGCCACCCCGCCGGGCGCCGCACCATCACGGTGCACCGCCCGGCGCCGGCGGAACGCCGGCGACGCACCAGGTCGGCGCCCCATGCGCTTTCCCCCATAACCGCAAAATTGGCACAAGTGTTGCTTCCATTGCGGTGTAACAAGCGATGCCGGCCATCGCCCCAGGCAAAGGGCGAGACCGGCCGCCCCTGACAGGAGGAGCGCAACCATGGACCAACCGTCCGGCACTATCCGCGCCTACGACGAGATGTACGACAGCGCGGGCGAAGTGCGTCCGCATTACAGCGCCCTCGGGCAATGGCTCGCGACCCAGACCGACGAGGTCATGGCCGCCCGCCGCCTGGAAGCCGATTTCAATTTCCGCCGGGTGGGCATCACGTTTTCCGTGGCCGGCGACGAAGCCGGCACCGAGCGCCTGATTCCCTTCGACCTGATTCCGCGCATTATCCCGGCCGCCGAATGGCGCCACCTGGACGCGGGACTGAAGCAGCGCGTGCGCGCGCTGAACATGTTCATTCACGACATCTATCATGGCCACGACATCGTGCGCGCCGGCATCGTCCCGGCCGAACAGGTCTTCCTGAACGCGCAATACCGCCCGGAAATGCAGGACGTCGATGTCGCCGAGAACATCTACTGCCATATTGCCGGCGTGGACGTGGTGCGGACCGGCGCGGGCGATTTCTATGTCCTGGAGGACAATCTGCGCGTCCCGTCCGGCGTGTCCTACATGCTGGAAAACCGCAAGATGTCCATGCGCCTGCTGCCCGATGCCTTCAGCCGCCTGAAGGTGGGGCCGGTGGCGCACTATCCGGACCTGCTGCTGGACAACCTGCGGGAAGTGGCGCCGCGCGGCAACGACGATCCCACGGTGGTCGTGCTGACGCCCGGCATGTACAACCCCGCGTACTTCGAACATGCCTTCCTGGCGCAGCAGATGGGCGTCGAGCTCGTCGAGGGCCGCGACCTGTTCGTCGACCACAACACCGTCTATATGCGCACGACGCGCGGCCCGCGCCGCGTGGATGTCATCTACCGCCGCGTCGACGATGATTTCATGGACCCGCTCTCCTTCCGCGCCGATTCCGCGCTGGGCGTGCCGGGGCTGATGTCGGTCTATCGCGCCGGCCGCATCACGCTGGCCAACGCCGTCGGCACGGGCATCGCCGACGACAAATCGACCTACCTGTACGTCCCGGACATGATCCGCTTCTACCTGGGCGAGGAACCGCTGCTGCAGAACGTTCCCACCTGGCGCTGCGCGCGGTCCGACGAGCTGTCCCATGTCCTGGCCAATATGCATGAACTGGTGGTCAAGGAGGTACATGGAGCGGGCGGCTACGGCATGCTGGTGGGACCGGCGTCCACGCGCGCCCAGGTCGATGCCTTCCGCGAACGCGTGCGGGCCAATCCCGCGGCCTACATCGCGCAGCCCACGCTGGCTTTGTCCACCGTGCCCACCTACGTCGAAAGCGGCGTCGCGCCGCGCCACGTCGATCTGCGCCCCTATGTGCTGTGCGGCAAGGAAATCCATACCGTGCCGGGCGGCTTGTGCCGCGTCGCGCTGACCGAGGGCTCGCTGGTGGTCAACAGCAGCCAGGGCGGCGGTACCAAGGACACCTGGGTGCTGGAGGAATGACCATGCTGAGCCGCACTGCCGATAATCTGTTCTGGATGTGCCGTTACATGGAGCGCGCGGAGAACATGGCCCGCATGCTGGATGTGAGCATGCAAATGTCGCTGCTGCCGCAGGACCCCGCCACGCGCGAACGGTCCTGGCACGCGCTGATGCGCATCTCCGAACTGCAAACCCTGTTCGACGAGCGCTATCCGGAGGGCAGCGCGCGCGACGTGCTGCGCTTCATGATGCGCGAGCCGGACAACCCGTCCTCCATCTACGCCTGCCTGCACGCCGCCCGCGAGAACGCCCGCGCGGTGCGCGGCAGCCTGACGACCGAACTCTGGGAGACCTACAACACCACCTGGCTGGAGCTGCTGCGCCACCTGCGCTCGGAGCTTCCCGAACGCAACCCGGGAGAGTTCTTCGAATGGGTCAAATTCCGTTCGCATGTGGCGCGCGGCGTGACGCTGGGCACCATGCTGGAGGACGAGGCGCTGTACTTCATGCGCCTGGGCATGAACCTGGAGCGCGCCGACAATACCGCGCGCATGCTGGACGTCAAATTCCACGAATCCGACGATGCCGAAGCGGGCCGCACCGGGGCGCAGCGCGGCATGGCGGTGCGCGAGGAGTTCTACCGCTGGGCCGCGATCCTGGGTTCGGTCTCCGGGCTGGAGGTCTATCGCAAGGTGTACCGCGACGTGGTCACGCCGGATCGCGTGGCCGAACTGCTGATCCTGCACGGCGATATGCCGCGCTCGCTGCTCAGCTCGGTGCAATCCGTCCGGGACGACCTGGCGCTGGTGTCCAACGACCGTTCGGCCGAAACCGAACGCCGCGCCGGCATGCTGTGTTCCGAACTGCGCTATGGCAAGGTGGAGGACATCATGGCAGCGGGCCTGCACGACTTCCTGGAACGATTCCTGGAAAGGATCAAGGACCTGGGCAATCGCATCAGCCAGGACTTTCTGCTGCCGCTTTCGGCATAGCGAGGCGGCACGTCCGCCACAGGAAAACGGCCATGAGACACTTCATCAAACACGTTACCCAGTACCGCTACACCGCGCCCGTCAGCTACAGCATCCAGACCTTGCGCCTGACGCCGCGCGGCGAGGACCACCAGCGCTCGCTGCGCTGGCACATCTACGCGCCGGGCGACCTGGCCGAACAGGTGGACGCCTACGGCAACACCACCCATACGTTGACGCTGAACCGCCAGCACGACGAAATCGACCTGCTGGTCACGGGCCAGGTGGAAATCGACCCGCTGACCGACGGCCTGCTCACCAGCGAGGAAAACCGGCTGCCCGTGGATGCCTACCGCGTGCCCACGCCGTTGACGCTGCCCGACGCCACGATCCTGGATTTCTGCGCGCGGGTCCTGCCGGGCGGATTGCGCGAGCCGGCCGATGTACTGAAGCTGGCACAGGCGATCTCCGACCATGTCGCCTACGAGCCGGGCATCACGGACGTCACCACCGTCGCTTCCCAGGTACTGGCGCTCGGCCATGGCGTATGCCAGGACCATGCCCACCTGTTCCTGGCCTGCGCGCGCGCGCTGGGCGTACCCGCGCGCTATGTCAGCGGCTATCTGTACACCGTTACCGACCATGCCGCCAGCCACGCCTGGGCCGACGTCTGGCTGCCCGGCGGAGCCTGGTGCAGCGTCGACATCACCAACCGCCAGTTCGCTTCCGACTGTCACTGCAGGCTGGCCGTCGCGCGCGACTACGATTCCGCCAGCCCGGTACGCGGCGTGCGCCACGGCGGCGGCAATGAGTCGATGGTGGTTACGGTGCAAGTCCAGCAGTAGGCCCCCTGAAGCAGGCTCCCCCTGAAGCAGGCTCCCCCCCGAAGCGCTGCGCGCTTCCCCCCCAGGGGGGCGCCGCTGGAGGACCGGCGGAGCCGGATCCTCGGCGTCCCCGCTCTGGGGGCACCTGTTTTTTGCGTGGGGTGGGGAGGATTGAGGCGCTGGGTGGCGCTGGGGACCGGCGGAGTCGGGTCCTCGGCGTCACTGCTCTGGGGACACCTGTTTTTTGCGTGGGCTGGGGAGGGTTGAGGCGCTGGGCGGCGCGCTGCGGGGCGGGATAGGTGCGGGTGTTGTTTGCTGGCGATGGGTTATCGGCAGTTCAAGGGGGGTGATTGGCGTGGCATGCCGGGGATAACTAAAATATCGGGATTGCCTCTTGTCGAGCATCCATGACTTACTGTGTCGCGGCCCATTTGCACGAGGGCCTGGTTTTTCTCGCGGACTCACGCACCAATGCCGGCGTGGACCAGATCAGCGTGTTTCGTAAACTGAACGTTTTCGAACGTCCGGGCGAACGCGTCATGGTGCTGATGACCTCCGGCAATCTGGCCATCAGCCAGTCCATCATGACCATGCTGTCCATGCACGACAGCGCGGATCCCGGTTCCATCTGGAACGCGCCCAATATGTTCGAGGCCACCCGCATCGTTGGCGAGGCCATCCGCGAAGTGCATCGGCGCGATGCCGAGGCACTGCACGAACAGGGCGTGGAATTCAACGTCACACTGATCTTCGGCGGCCAGATCGGCCGCGAGCGCTGCCGGCTGTTCCAGGTCTATGCGGCGGGCAACTTCATCGAAGCACATGCCGAATGCCCCTACTTCCAGATCGGCGAATCCAAGTACGGCAAGCCCATCCTGGACCGGGTACTGGAGCCCGGCACGACGCTGGACGAAGCGGCCAAATGCGCGCTGATCTCAATGGATTCCACGCTGCGCTCGAATATCTCTGTCGGGCTGCCGCTGGACCTGCTCGTCTACGAAGCCGATACGCTGCGGGTCACCCGCTTCGCGAACATCGACGAGAACAATGCCTACTTCCGCATGATCCGCAACAGCTGGGGCGAAAAGCTGCGCCAGGTATTCGCGGAAATCGACGACCCGGCCTGGACCAATCCGGCGTCTCCGGACAGCCTGGTGCCGGCCGGGCGCACGCACCAGCCGGTGCGGGTACTGCCCGGCAGCTGCGAGCCCACGGACGTCGCGCCCGTGCAGGCCTTGGCCGAGGGACGGGACCCCTCGCAGCGGAGCTGACCTCGCGCCGGCGCAAGCGGACGGCCGGCGCGGCGCGCACCTGAAGGTGCCCCAATCCGTCGTCAATGCGTCGCGCCCCCGACAGGCGGCGTGTCCGCCCGCCATCAGGCGCCGCCGACGGATCGACACGAGGCGGCGCGGCTAGTTTGCGGATCGGTCGGCGATACCGCTTTTGGCGATTGCGCAGGTATCGTCGAGCAATTCCTCCGAGGCGCCGCGGTTGCTGGCGGCCGTTCCCTGGCCATGCCTGACGTCCTGGCCGGCTTCGCTGTCCAGAATGGCAAAACCCGGCCGGCCGTCGGGCAACGTCACGGGGGCCATGAACAACGTGTGGGGCAGCATGGAGCCGTCGGGATACACGTCGCGCGCCAACAGGCGGACCGGATCCGTCCGCGCCAGCGCGGCGTCGTCCGTCAGGATGGCCCGATAGGCATATGAGCTGCCGGCCATCGGCGGCAGCCACGTCCACCGCTTGTCGCTCAGCGTGCCGATACGCTCGGCCAGCGTGGCCGCGACGTCGGGACGGATGCAAGTGATATGGATATGCAGCTGGTCCTGCGTACGGCCATAGATGGAGTTGGCGGCGAAACCGACCTGGGTCCGCAACAGCGGCAGCTTCAGCACCTTTTCCACGTATCGCCAGTTCTCGTAGGCGGCGCGCCAGTAGTTGACGCCCGCGACGATCCACAGCCGCGCGTCCTCGATACCTGTCAGCCGGTCCGTGGGCAATAGCAGAAAGGCATAGGGCTTGGCCGGGCTGTTGTCCTTCAGGACCACATAGCCGCCGTCCACATCGACACGGGCGCAGGCATTGGGCCGCGACACGTCGTCATCGGCGCCGGTCGCGCCCGGCCGATCGCTGCCCTCAGCGCCGCCCGCGCCACGCCGCGTCAACGCGGCCCGAAGGCAGTGCCGGACAACTTCCCACAAGATGCCGCGCCGTTCCGTCACCGTCCACGTCGCGCCCGGCAAGGGACGCGCCTCGGCGCGCGGCGCCGATGCTCCCGCCACGGCGAGGTCCATGGCAGCAGCGAGCGTCAATGCCAACGCCAACGCCAACGCCAGCACGATTGAAATATTGCGCGGCCGCACCGTCCGTCCCATCGCTATCGCCCACCATCCGCAAAGGATGCCGGGCGCCATGGTATCGGGGGGAAATGACCGGATGATGGAATCCGGTCGGAATCTTCGCGCCACGCGATTCTTTGCGCGGCAATCCCGCGGGCGCCGGTGCGCGGCGGGCCGCTTTCCGGGGGATGAAGATCAGGCCCCGGCCAGGTTCTTCCAGATGGCCATCGGGGCTTCGGCGCTGTTCAGCGTGTAGAAATGCAGGCCAGGCGCGCCGCCCTCCAGCAGCTTGCGGCAAAGGTCGGTCACCACGTCCACGCCGAAAGCGCGGATGGACGCCTTGTCGTCGCCGAATTCGGCCAGGCGCAGGCGGATCCAGCGCGGGATTTCCGCGCCGCACATCTGCGAAAACCTGGCCAGCTGCGTATGGTTGGTGATGGGCATGATGCCCGGCACGACCGGTACGGAAACGCCCTTGGCCGCCACGCGTTCGATGAAATCGAAATACGCGTCGGGATTGAAGAAATACTGGGTGATCGCGCTGTCGGCGCCCGCGCGTACTTTCTCGATGAAATGGTCCAGGTCGCTGGACGGGCTGTCCGCCTGCGGATGCATTTCGGGATAGGCGGCGACCTCGATGTGGAACCAGTCGCCGGTTTCCTGGCGGATGAAAGCGACCAGATCGCGCGCGTACTTCAGTTCGCCGGCATCGCCGCCCATGCCGGACGGCAGGTCGCCACGCAAGGCAACCACCTGTCGCACGCCCTCGTCGCGATAGGACGCCAGGATGGCGCGCAGGTTCTCGCGCGTGGCGCCCACGCAGGAAAGATGCGGCGCGGCGTCCACGCCCAGGTTGCG
This sequence comes from Bordetella genomosp. 11, assembly GCF_002261215.1. NCBI lineage: Bacteria > Pseudomonadati > Pseudomonadota > Betaproteobacteria > Burkholderiales > Alcaligenaceae > Bordetella > Bordetella genomosp. 11. Next base: position 4,454,425 of record NZ_NEVS01000004.1, read on the forward strand.
CAGCATGCGCACGGTGCCGGCGGTGCCTTCGCGCGTCGAACCGCCCGCGCCGAAGGTCACGCTGACATAGCGCGGATGGATGGCCAGCATCTGCTTGGCCGCGCGCAGCAGGCGTTCCTGCGCGGCGATATCGCGCGGAGGAAAGAATTCCAGGCTATACGCCGGCGTAGAGGTATCGGTCATGAGACAAGCAGCGAAGACAGCAGGTAGGAGATGATGCTGTAGAGAATCGCACCGATTACCGCCCACCAGAAGCCATTGACCTGGAAGCCCTTCAGGATGGACCCGGCGAACCAGAACAACAGCGCGTTAAGGACGATGAGAAAGAGACCGAGCGTGACGATGGTGATCGGCAGGGTCAGCAACACCAGCACCGGCTTGACCAGCATGTTCAACAGGCCCAGGACCAGGGCGGCGATCAAGGCCGATCCGAAACTGGCCACGGCAATCCCCGGCAGCAGGTATGCCACCACCAGCAAGGCCACCGCATTCAGGATCCAGACGAGGATCAAGGTCATGTTGGAATCTCCCGCATCGATTGGTTGAAAGGGACGGCCACGCGGCGTGGCCGTCCCCGCAAGACTACACCATCAATAGCGGTAGTGATTGCTCTTGAAGGGGCCGTCCACCGGCACGCCGATGTAGTCCGCCTGGTCGGGACGCAGCGTCGTCAGGTTGGCGCCGAGCTTCTTCAGGTGCAGGCGGGCGACTTTTTCGTCCAGCTGCTTGGGCAGGACGTAGACCTGGCCCTTTTCGTAGGCATCGTTGCGCGTGAACAGCTCGATCTGCGCGATCGTCTGGTTGGTGAACGACGAGGACATCACGAAGGACGGATGGCCCGTCGCGCAGCCCAGGTTCACCAGGCGGCCCTTGGCCAGCAGGATGATGCGCTTGCCGTCCGGGAAGATCACGTGGTCGACCTGCGGCTTGATTTCTTCCCACTTGCAGCCTTCCAGCGACGCGACATCGATTTCGTTGTCGAAGTGGCCGATGTTGCAAACGATGGCCTGGTCCTTCATGCGGTCCATGTGGGCACGCGTGATGACGTTGTAGTTGCCGGTCGCGGTGACGAAGATATCGGCCTTGTCGACGGCCTCTTCCATGGTCACGACCTTGTAGCCTTCCATCGCCGCCTGCAGGGCGCAGATGGGATCGATTTCCGTGACCCAGACCTGGGCACGCAGCGCTTGCAGGGCCTGCGCGCAGCCCTTGCCGACGTCGCCGTAGCCGGCCACGACGGCGATCTTGCCCGCCACCATCACGTCGGTCGCGCGCTTGATGCCGTCCACCAGCGACTCGCGGCAGCCGTACAGGTTGTCGAACTTGGACTTGGTGACCGAGTCGTTGACGTTGATGGCCGCGAAGGCGAGTTCGCCGCGCTGGGACATCTGGTACAGGCGGTGCACGCCGGTGGTGGTTTCCTCGGTCACGCCGCGGATCTGCGCCAGGCGGGTCGAATACCACTTCGGATCGCGCGCCAGGGTGGCCTTGATGGCGGCGAACAGCACGCGTTCTTCCTCGCTGGCCGGCTTGGCCAGGACGGAAAGATCGGACTCGGCCTTGGCGCCCAGGTGCAGCAGCAGCGTGGCATCGCCGCCGTCGTCCAGGATCATGTTGGCGTGCTGGCCGTTGGGCCATTCGAAAATCTTGTGGGTGTAGTCCCAGTACTCGGTCAGGGTTTCGCCCTTGACCGCGAAGACCGGCGTGCCGCCTTGCGCGATGGCGGCGGCGGCATGATCCTGCGTCGAGAAGATGTTGCACGAGGCCCAGCGCACGTCGGCGCCCAGGGCCTTCAGCGTTTCGATCAGCACGGCCGTCTGGATGGTCATGTGCAGGCTGCCGGCGATGCGCGCGCCCTTGAGCGGCTGCGCGGCGGCGTATTCTTCACGCGTGGCCATCAGGCCGGGCATTTCGGTTTCCGCGATGGCGATTTCGCGGCGGCCCCAGCCGGCCAGGCCGATATCGGCGACGATGTAGTCGGAAACGGATTTATCGGAAACGGTGTTCATGGGTTGGCTCCACGTATAAACGGACGGCGCCACACCGCGGCCCGAAACGTGCGCAACATCCTGGCCGCTCCTTGGCCGGAATGACACCAGATGATTTGGCGCGCCCGCCTCTGCCACGTATGCGACAAAGGTGAGCGCCGTTGCATGCCGCCACGCGATACGCGGGCAGCCGAACTTGAGCCTGAGCCTGGCGGGGCATGCCATGCGCATTCGTCTGCACATCGGCTGCCTTCCCGTCGCAACGCTCCTCAGGCGTGGGCGATATTGTAGCGGGTCGCCGGAGTCAGCGGAACCAGCGCATTCAGCAGATCCGTGGCGATGGCGTCCCAGGTCCGGGTCAGCGCGTGCTGGCGCACCACGGCGCGATCCAGGGCACGCGCCTGCAGGCAGGCCTGGCGCAGGTCGTCGCGCAGGCAGCCGGTGACGCCGTCCTCGATCACCGCCATCGGCGCATCGGTGCGGAAAGCCGCCACCGGCGTACCGCAGGCCAGCGCCTCCAGCATGACCAGGCCGAAGGTGTCGGTCAGGCTGGGGAAGACGAAGACATCGGCCGCGGCGTAGTAGCCGGGCAGAACGTCGTCCGACTGCATGCCGGTGAAGCGCGCGTCCGGGTACTTCCGGCGCAGCCTGTCCTCATCCGGTCCACCGCCCACGACGACCTTGCTGCCCGGCAGGTCCAGCGACAGGAAGGCGTCCAGGTTTTTCTCGCGCGCCACGCGGCCCACGCTCAGGAACACCGGCCGGGGCAGGTCGGCGAAGACCTCGTCGGCGCCGGGCTGGAAGCGCTGGGCGTCCACGCCGCGCGACCAGACCTGCAGGTTCTTCAGGCCGTGGCGGCCCACGGTATCGCGCACCGTGGGGGTGGGCACCAGCACCCGCTGCGAGGGCTTGTGGAACCACTGCATGTAGCGCCAGGGCAGCCAGGCGGGTATGCCCATCCTTGCCTGCAGGTAATCGGGAAACATCGTGTGGAACGAGGTGGTGAAGCGCCATCCGCGGCGCAGCGCCATGCGGCGCGCGGCCAGGCCCAGCGGGCCTTCCGTGGCGATATGCAGGGCGTCCGGCACCACGTCGCCGAGCAGGCGCTTCAGTTGCCTGGCGGGCTGGATGCACAACCTAAGGTCCGGCTCTGAAGGGGCCGGTACCGTGCGGCTGCCCTCGGGGCTGATGACGATTACTTCGTGCCCCCATCCGGCCAGGATCTTCAGCATGGTCGTCCAGGTGCGGACGACCCCGTTCACTTGCGGATGCCACGCATCCGTTACCAGCGCGATCAGCATGGGCTTTTCCAGGAGTAGCCAGAAAGCCCCTATTTGGCACCGGGTTTATGACACCAGCGAGACAGTCATGAAGCGGTACGGATGCCGGGCGGGAGGGGGTGTGGGGACACCGCGCGGCCAGGCGGGAATGACACCCTACGACGCCCTATCGGCGCGGGTACCCCTGCGCCTTGATGCGGCGCCAGACGGCCTGTTTTTCTTCATCGCTCATGGATACCCAATTCGCCACTTCCATGGCGGTCCGGCCGCAACCGCGGCAGACCTCGTCGAACAGCGTCGAGCACACCGCCACGCAGGGGGAGTCGGTGGCGGCGAAGACACGGTCGGTTTGCGTGGCGGACGGGGGGCAAAGATCGGGTATCGGGTCAGGCATGATCGGAGAATAGCATCCGGCATGCGCCTCGGCTGGACGGCCCAGGCCCCCTGCCTAGGCCAGGAAGCGCAGCGCCTCTTGGCCGATTTCCTCGGGCAGCTCTTCCGCCAGATAATGGGCGCCGTCCACGGCGTGGCCCCGGACATCCTGCGCCACGTTTTGCCACAAGGCCAGGACGTCGAAGTTGCGTCCCACCGCGCCGCGCGCGCCCCACAGGGCCAGCACCGGGCAGCGCAGCCGCCGGCCGGCGGCGCGGTCCTCGCGGTCGTGTTCCAGGTCTATCGTGGCCGAGGCGCGGTAGTCCTCGCATATGCCTGTCGGCAGGCCCGGCAAGGCGGCGCAGCGTTCGTACTCCGCCAGGGCGCGCGGATCGAAAATCGCCAGGCCGCCAGGGCGCCCGCCCATGATGGAACGCACGTAGAACACCGGGTCGCGGCCGATCATGGTTTCCGGCATCGGTGCCGGCTGGATCAGCCAGAACCAGTGGTAATAGGCCTGCGCGAAGGCGCGCGTCGTGTTCTCGTACATGTCCAGCGTGGGCGCGATATCCAGCAGCATCATGCGGGTCACGCGATCCTCGTGGTCCAGAGCCAGGCGATGGGCCACGCGCGCCCCGCGGTCGTGCGCCAGCACCTGGAAACGCTCGTGCCCCAGCTGGCGCATCACCTCGACCATGTCGGCGGCCATGACGCGCTTGGAGTGCGCGGCGTGGTCCGGCGTCGCCTCCGGCTTGCCGCTGTCGCCGTAGCCGCGCAGATCGGCCGCCACGCAGGTATAGCGCGCCGTCAACGCCGGCCACAGCCGATGCCATATCGCATTCGTCTGCGGATGGCCGTGCAACAGCAGCAATGGCGGCCCCTCGCCCGCAACCCGTGCGGCGATATGCGTACCCGGGACCTCGAACCGGCGCACCGGCACGTCGAAAAGCGATGTCATCGATGATTCTCCTTCATGCCCTCGGACACTGCGTCCTGGCGGTGCCCTGGCCTCGCCCATGGGCGAGGCCAGCATACCGCGCGGCGGATCTCCCAGCCAGGCGCGTGCAGCACCCGGCCTCCACGGGCATGCCGCGGTCCACCACCCGAGACCGCGGGCGAAATAAAAGCCGCGAACGTTGCCGTCGCGGCTTCACGCGAACCGGGCCGGGACGGCAACCGTCCCGGCATCCGTGTTCGTCAAGCGGCCTTTTTCAGCGCCGCGGCCTTGTCCGTGGCTTCCCACGTGAACTCGGGCTCCGAGCGGCCGAAGTGGCCGTAGGCGGCCGTCTTCGAATAGATCGGACGCAACAGGTCCAGCATGTTCACGATGCCCTTGGGCCGCAGGTCGAAGTGCTCGCGGACCAGCTTGGACAGCTGCTCGTCCGGGATCACGCCGGTACCGGCGGTGTAGACCGTGATGTTGATGGGTTCGGCCACGCCGATGGCGTAGCTGACCTGCACTTCGCACTGCCGCGCCAGGCCGGCCGCGACGATGTTCTTGGCCACGTAGCGCGCGCCATAGGCGGCGGAACGGTCGACCTTGGACGGGTCCTTGCCCGAGAACGCGCCGCCGCCGTGGCGGCAGGCGCCGCCGTAGGTGTCGACGATGATCTTGCGGCCGGTCAGCCCGCAATCGCCCTGCGGACCGCCGATGACGAAGCGCCCGGTCGGGTTGACGAGGAAACGGGTCTTGGAGGTGATCAGGCCGGCCGGGAAGGACGGCTTGATGATGTCTTCGATGACCGCTTCACGGATGGTTTCCTGCGACACTTCAGGCGCATGCTGGGTGGACAGCACCACCGTGTCGACTTCGACGGGACGGCCGTCGACGTAGCGGAAGGTCACCTGGGACTTGGCGTCCGGACGCAGCCACGGCAGGCGGCCGTCCTTGCGCAGTTCGCTCTGGCGCTGCACCAGGCGGTGCGAATACCAGATCGGCGCGGGCATCAGGTCGGGCGTTTCGTCGCACGCGTAGCCGAACATCAGGCCCTGGTCGCCGGCGCCCTGGTTCAGATAGTCTTCCGAGGTACGGTCCACGCCCTGCGCGATATCCGGCGATTGCTTGTCGTATGCGACCAGGACCGCGCAGCCCTTGTAGTCGATGCCGTATTCGGTATTGTCGTAGCCGATGCGCCGGATCGTGTCGCGCGCGACCTGGATGTAGTCGACGGTGGCGGAAGTGCTGATTTCACCGGCGAGCACCACCAGGCCGGTATTGCACAGCGTTTCCGCGGCGACACGGGCATTGGGGTCCTGCGTGAAGATGGCGTCCAGGACGGCATCGGAGATCTGGTCGGCGACCTTGTCCGGATGGCCTTCGGAGACGGATTCGGAGGTGAAAAGATAATCGCTATGTGCCACGGTTAGGCTTCCTTGCTGGGCCGGCGGGACGCGAACGACCCGCGGCCGGATTGACGAAAGGTGCGTTGCACCTGGGATCGCAATCGGCAAGACCTTGACCATGGCGCGACGCTTTAGCGGATTTTGCGTGCGCGGAGCCGTCGGTTTGGATACCGTCGGACCCGGCGCGCGTCGCCCCGCAAGTTGTCGGTTAACTCGGCGACCTTTCCTATTTTAAGCGAAAATGGCGGCTTTCATTCGTCCCCGTCGCATGCTGCTCGTCGCCCTGTTCCGCCTGTTGGCCCGCCTGCCGCTATCCGTGCTGCATGGCATGGGGCGCTTTTTCGGCGTACTGGCCTATCTCTGGCCGGGCAAATACCGCCAGCGCCTGCGCGCCAATGCCGCGCAGGCGGGCTATCCCGACGCCGCCTTCGCCCGGGAAGCCGCCGCCCAGGCGGGCGCCATGATTTTCGAAATGCCCAAGGTCTGGTTCCAGACCGAGCGCTGCCTGGGGCGCGTGCACTCGGACGACGAAGCCATCGTGGACGCCGCGCGCGCCGAGCAGCGCGGCGTCCTGTTCATGACGCCCCACCTGGGGTGCTTCGAGATCATGGCCCGGCATCTGACCCGCCAGTTGCCGCTGACGGTGATGTTCCGCCCGCCCCGCAAACCGGCCCTCGCGCCCCTGCTCGACGCCGCGCGCAACACCTCCAGGCTGCGCGCGGTGCCCGCCACGATGCAGGGCGTGCGGGAATTCGTGCGCGCCCTGCGGCGCGGCGAAGGCGTCGGCATGCTGCCGGACCAGGCACCGAAGGAAGGCGACGGCGTATGGGCGCCCTTCTTCGGCCGCATGGCCTACACCGTGACCCTTCCCGGCAAGCTGGCCGCGGCCAACGATGTGCCGGTCATCCTGACCGCGGGCGAACGCCTGCCGCGCGGACGCGGCTGGCGCGTCCACTATATCCGCGTGCCGGGCCCCCTGCCCGCCACGGCCGAGGCGCAAGCCGCGCTCTTCAATGCGACCATGGAAACCCTGATCCGCCGCTTCCCCGAGCAATACCTGTGGAGCTACAACCGCTACAAGGCCCCGCGCGGAGCGCCGCCGGCGCCCGACACGCTTGACGTCGCGGCGCCGGTCCGGGGCAACGACGCGGGCAAGGAAAGCGGCGCCCTGGGCGGCAACCTGGGCAGCACCGCCGGGGATCGCGCCGGATGAGCAGCATCAAGCATCGCGCCCTGGTCGCCCTGTTCTCCTGGTTCGGCCGCGTCCGGCCCGCCACGCGCCTGCGCGCCGGCGCCATCCTGACCTGGTTCACGCTGGTGTTCGCGCGCCGCCGGCGCCGCATCGTCCGCATCAACCTGGACCTCTGCTTTCCCGAGGAAAGCAGGGAAACGCGCGAACGCTGGCTGCGCGAGCACTTCCGCGCGCTGTGCCAGTCGGTGGTGGACCGCGGCGTGCTGTGGTACGGCACGCCCGAGGCCATCCGCGACATGGTCACGGTCTCCGGCCATGAGGAATTCCTGCGCCTGGGTCGGGAAAAGCAGCCGCTGATCCTCCTGGCGCCGCATTTCATCGGGCTGGACGTGGCGGCCACCCGGCTGACCATGGAATCCCCCACCGGCGCGACCATGTACACGCCCCAGCGCGATCCGGCCGTCGACGCCATCGTGCGCGCGGGGCGCACGCGATTCAACGAGGTCCACCTGGTCAGCCGCAAGGATGGCGTCCGTGGCCTGATCCGGCACCTGCGCGAGGCCCGGCCGGTCTACTACCTGCCGGACATGGATTTCGGGCGCGACGGCGCCATCTTCGTGCCCTTCTTCGGGGTGCAGGCGGCCACCATTCCGGCCACCGCCCAGATCGCGCGCAAGTGGAATACGCCGGTCATCCCGGTCATCGAATTCTGGGACCCGCGCACCGGGCGCTATCACGTCGAGGTCCTGCCCGCGCTGAAGGACTTTCCGGGCGAGGACACGCTGGAAGAGGCGACCGCGCGCCTGAATCGCGAACTGGAGCAATGGGTGCGCCGCTGCCCCAGCCAATACTATTGGGTGCATCGGCGGTTCAAGACGCGGCCGGCCGGCGAAAAAAAGTTCTACTAGCGACTCCCGGCGACGGCGGGATCGCCGCCAATGTCCGTCCAGGGGCCATCGACGCGTGGGCTTCCGGATTGGGCGATAATGCGACGATGATCTGGCACTTCACCAAAATGCACGGCGCCGGCAACGACTTCGTCGTCCTTGACGGTGTGCGGCAGTCCATCGACATGACGCCCGAACGCGCCCGGGCGCTGGGCGACCGTCACTTCGGCATCGGCGCGGATCAGATCCTCCTGGTCGAGCCCGCCACGGTACCGGACGCCGATTTCCGCTATCGCATCTTCAATTCCGACGGCAGCGAAGTCGAACACTGCGGCAACGGCGCCCGCTGCTTCGTGCGCTTCGTGCACGAAAACGGCCTGTCCGACCGCAATCCGCTGCGCGCCCAGATTGCCACCGGCATCCTGGTCCTGGACGAAGGCGACGACGAACAGGTCACGGTGGACATGGGCAGCACCCGCTTCAGTCCCGCCGACCTGCCTTTCGATGCCGCCGGCCTGGCATCGCGCACGCAAGGCCAGGACACCCTCTATACGCTGCCCCTCGCGGCCGGGGACGATGCCCCGGCCGGATTGCCGGCCAGCGTGGAAATTTCCGTGGTCGCGATCTCGAATCCACATGCGGTGCAATTGGTGGAAGACGTCGACCGCGCACCCGTACACCTGGTCGGACCGGCCGTCGAATCGCATCCGCGCTTCGCGCGCCGCGTGAACGCCGGCTTCATGCAGGTCATCGACCGCCACGACATCCGCCTGCGCGTCTACGAACGCGGCGCGGGCGAAACCCTGGCCTGCGGCACCGGCGCCTGCGCGGCGGTCGCCGCCGGCATCCGCCGCGGCCTGCTGGACACGCCGGTCCGCGTCCAGGCACGCGGCGGCATGCTGACGGTGGACTGGGACGGCCAGGCGCTGCGCATGACCGGCCCCGCGACGTCCGTCTACACCGGCACGGTCGATATCGACAAGCTCGTCTTTTCCATGGCCCTGAACCGTTAAGCGCACCGTACCCCACACATGACCGATAACGCCCTCAGTCCGCAGCATGTCGCCGATTTCCTGCGTGACAATCCGGATTTCTTCACCTCGCACGCCGATGTCTTCGCCGCCATGCAGGTGCCGCATCCTCACGGCATGGGCACGATATCGCTGGGAGAACGGCAAATCCTGATGCTGCGCGAACGCAATCGCGAACAGGAATGGCGGCTGAACGAGCTGATCCACAACGCGAACGCCAACGAAGGCATCAGCACCCGGCTGGGGCAATGGTGCGCCCGGCTGCTGGCGGAAACCCAGGTCGACCGCATCCCCGGCGAGATCGCGCTGGGGCTGGCTCGCGAATTCGATCTGAACGAGGTCGGCCTGCGCCTGTGGCGCCTGGCCCAGGTGCCGCAAACCGGCTACGGGGAGCCTGTTTCCGACGACGTGCGTACCTTCGCGGATAGCCTGAAATCCCCTTACTGCGGCACCGACACGGAATTCGAAGCCGCCAGCTGGCTTAGCGCCAAGCCACGCTCGCTGGCCCTGATCCCGCTGCGTCCGGGCGCCGATGCGCCCACGGTGGGCCTGCTGGTGCTGGGGTCCAACGACCCGGAACGCTTCGCGCCCGATATGTCGACGACCTTCCTGGATACCGTCGGCAAGCTGGCATCGGCAGCGCTGCGGCGGCTGGCCTGAGACAAGCGGAGGCGCGCGCCATGGATCGCCCGCTGCCCGCGCCGATGCAAGCGTGGCTGGCGCACCTGGCCGCCAACCGCCGCTACTCCGCGCACACCCTGGACGGCTACGGGCGCGACCTGCGCCACCTGGCGGAACTGGCGGGCGATATCCCGCTCGACCGCCTGGCCAATGGCCATATACGGCAATTCGTGGCGCGCCTGCACGCGCGCGACCTGGGCCCGCGCAGCCTGGCGCGGGCCTTGGCGGCATGGCGCGGCTTCTATCAATGGTGGGCGCCGCAGGCCGGTTTGGCCGGCAACCCGGTAGCCGGCGTGCGCGCGCCCAAGGCGCCGCGCCCGCTGCCCAAGGCGCTGTCGGTGGAACAGGCGCAGGCGCTGCTGGACCGCCCCGCCGCTGGCGGCGGGCATGACCCCGTCGCCCTGCGCGACCAGGCCATGGTGGAATTGCTGTATTCCAGCGGACTGCGGCTATCAGAGCTCACCAGCCTGGACTGGCGCTATGAACGCGGGTCCGACCATACCTCGGCAAGCTGGCTCAACCTGGATGAACGCGAAGTGGTGGTGCTGGGCAAGGGCGGCAAGCAGCGCTCCGTGCCCGTCGGTGCCGCCGCGGTGAAAGCCTTGCGCGAATGGCTGCCGGCGCGCGAGGCGCTGCTGGGGCCGCGTTCCACGCCGGCCGACGCCGCCGCCCTGTTCCTGGGCGCGCGCGGCCACCGCATCTCGCCGCGCGTGGTGCAATCGCAGCTGGCGCGGCTGGCGCGCGGCGCGGGGCTGCCGGTACACGTGCACCCGCACGTGCTGCGCCACAGCTTCGCCAGCCACGTACTGCAGTCCGCGCAAGACCTGCGCGCCGTACAGGAAATGCTGGGCCACGCCAACATCTCGACCACCCAGGTCTACACGCGGCTGGATTTCCAGCATCTGGCGCAGGTCTACGACAAGGCGCACCCGCGCGCCGGCCGCAAGTCCTGATATTCCGCCGGCCCGGCAAAGCGCCGGCGATGCCAGGCCTTGCCGCCCGCGCCCGGCGACACCTTCAAGGCCTCAAAACCTCAAGGCTTCAAGGCTTCAAGGCTTCAGTGCGGCCATGAAGGCGGACAGGTTCCATTCGAACATGCCAAGATAGGTCGAGGCCGGCAGGCCGGGCTTGGCCAGCGCGTCCGAATACAGCGTCCCGCCCAGCTTGGCGCCGGTGTCATGGGCAATACGCTGGCCCAATCGCGGGTTGCTGACATTCTCCAGAAACACGGCGGGCACCTTTTCGCGCTTGACCTGGTCGATGATGCGCGCCACATCCGCGGCCGAAGGCTCGGCGTCCGTGGAAATGCCCATGGTGGAAATGAAAGTGACGCCATACGCCTGGCCGAAATACCCGAAGGCATCATGCGACGTCACCACGCGCTTGCGGTCGGGCGGCAAGGCCGCGAATGCCTGCTTGACACGCTGGTCCAGCGCTTCGATTTTGGCGACGTAGGCATCCGTGCGCTGGCGATACGCGTCGGCATGGGCCGGATCCGCCTTGGCCAGCGCCGCGCCGATATTGCGCGCGTACAGGACGCCATTGGCCAGGCTCTGCCATGCATGGGGATCCAGGCTCGTCGCATGGCCCGCGTGCGCCGCCGCGCCGTGGCCGGCATGGGCCGAAGCGTGCTGCCCGGCATCCGAACCGACCACGCCGCCGATGTCATCGTCATCGAAATGGCGCGGCGTCACCCCATCGGAAGCAACCGCGATGGTGCCCTTGAAGTTGGCCGTCTTCACCAGGCGGTTCATCCAGGTTTCGAAGTTCAAACCGTTCACCACCAAAAGCCGTGCCGCGTTGAGTGCCCGCGCGTCGCCCGGTGTCGGCTCGTATTCATGCGCATCGCCATCCGGGCCCACCAGCGTATCGACCTTTACGTCACCGCCGCCGATCTGCCTGACCATATCGCCCAGAATGGAAAAACTCGCGACGACGCGCAAGGGACCGGCGGGCGGCGCATCGGCCGCCCTGGCCAGTGGCGCGCAGACGGCCAGCGACAGCGCTCCCAGCCAGACGGCCAGCCTCGACGACCCACGGCGGGGTGATATCCCGATTGCCATACCTGAACCCCCAGACAGCTCAATGCGCCGCGCCACGGGCGCGGCGCGACAGATCCAGCAAGCCGCCCTGCGGGCCGCATGCCACCGAAACCAGATAGATGACGCCCGCGCTAAGGATGATGGCCGGCGAGGCGGGCACGTTGCCGTGGTACGAAACCAGCAGGCCCGACAGCGAAGCCAGCGCGCCGAACAGCGCCGCCAGCGGAATCTGCCCCGCGGCGCTCCGCGACCAGAACCGCGCGGACGCGGCCGGCAGCATCATGATGCCCACGACCATCAATGTTCCCAGGACCTGGAATCCCGACACCAGGTTGAATACAACCAGCATCAGGAAAGCCATGTGCACGCGCGATCCGCCACCGCCCGCGGCGCGCAGGAATCCCGGGTCCATGCATTCGGCCACCAGCAGCCGGTGCAGGGCGCCCAGCGACAGCAGGGTAATGGTGGCGCAGGCCGTCACCAGCAGCAGCGCGTTGTCGTCCAGGCCCAGCACCGTGCCGAACAACACATGCAGCAGGTCCATGTTCGACCCGCGCAGGGACACCAGGAGCACGCCCAGGCCCAGGGAGATCAGGTAGAAAGCGGCGAAACTGGCGTCTTCGCGCAACGGCGTCAGGCGCGACACCAGCCCCGCCAGCAGCGCCACCGCCAGGCCGGTGATGATGCCGCCCAACAGCATCGCGGTCAGCGACAGCCCCGATAACAGGAAGCCCGCCGCGACACCGGGCAGGATCGCGTGCGACATGGCGTCGCCCATCAGGCTCATGCGCCGCAGGACCAGGAAGACACCCAGCGGCGCCGCGCCGAAGGACAAGGCGAACGCGCCGGCAAGCGCCCGGCGCATAAAGCCGTAGTCCATAAAGGGCGACACCACCCACTCCATCATGCTCATGGCCGTCGCGTCCTCGTCCTGTCGTTGCGCGATCCGGTATTCATGCGAGCTCCCGGTCACGCAGCTGGCGGGCGGCACGCAGATTGGCGTCGGTCAGGACGTCGGCGGTGTCGCCCCAGGCCACGACGTGGCCGGACAGCAGCAGGGTGCGCGGGAAATGCGCGCGAACCAGATCCAGGTCGTGCAGCACGGCGATCACCGTGCGGCCCTCGCCGTGGCACTGGCCCAGCAGGCGCATCAGGTCTTCGACCGTGTGGGAATCCACGGCGGCGAACGGTTCGTCCAGCAACAACGCATCCGCGTCCTGCAACAGCAGGCGCGCGAACAGCGCGCGCTGCAATTGCCCGCCCGACAACGTGCCGACGATGCGGTCGCCCGCTCCTGCCAGCCCTACCGCTTCCAGGGCCTGACGCACGCGTTCGCGTTCCGATGCGCTATAGCGCCGCCAGGCACCGACCCGCCGCCAGGCCCCCATCGCCACCAATTCATGCACGGTGATGGGAAATCCCCGATCCAGTTCGGCCGCCTGCGGCAGCCAGGCCAGGCCGCGGCGGCCCGTGCCGTCCAGGACCACCCGGCCCGCCATGGGCCGCAGCACGCCCATCACCCCTTTGATCAGCGTCGATTTGCCGGCGCCGTTCGGGCCGACGATGGCCGTCATGGATCCTGGCAGGAAAACCCCGCTGACATCGCTGACCGCGCGCCGGCCGCGCCAGCCGAACGACGCCTGCTCCAATGAAATGCGCGCCGGCGCGCGCTGGCCATCTACCACCATCCCATGGCCCATCCGGTCAAGCCCCACAGCGCCGCGCATACCAATGCGGCAGCCCCCATGCGTTGCGCCGCCGACGCGAGCAACCACGAACCTTGACCGGCGCCGTACCGCCGCGCGCGCGCTTCGGCGTGGGCGACATCGCGATGCCCGGCGGCGGGTGGGGACACGGGCGCACCGGCCGGGTCGGACGAGTTGGCGTGGAAGGGATCGGAAGTCATGGAAAAGGAAGAAATGCAGCGCGGGGCACGGCGGGACAGCATCGGCGGCGGAAACATCCCGCCATTCCGCGCGCCACCGCCACGCGCTGGGCGCGCGCCACGGATGGGCAGGACCGGAGCCGGCGACGTCCCCCGGCCGCGCATTGTTATATCATAACAAACTGAGGCTGACCTGACGCCCGCCGCGCGCGGGCCCGGTCGGGTATCCTCTACCCCATCCTACGTCCGCAAGCCTGCCGGCCCCGCTCGCGTTATGCCCACCTCCCCCCGATCCGCCCGACCCGATGGCATCGGCGCCCAACTGGACGTCGCCGAAGCGCTGTGCGCGCAACGCGGTCGCCGGCTGACGCCGATACGCCGCAAGGTCCTGGAACTGCTGTTGCGGCATGGCCGCAGCCTGAAGGCCTATGACCTGCTCGAAGCCATGCGGGCCGTCCACCCCGGCGCGGCGCCGCCGACGGTGTACCGGGCACTGGACTTCCTGATGGATGAAGGGCTGGTCCATCGCCTGGACGCGGTCAATGCCTGGATCGCATGCCACGACGCCGGTGGCGCGCATCACGACCTGCTCGTGGTCTGCACCGGCTGCGGGGCCGTGGCGGAGGTCAGCGATCCGGCGATGAGCCGCCAGCTGGAAGAACGCGTCGCGCGCACGGGCTTCGCCCTGAACTCCCACGAAACGGAAATCCGCGCGCTGTGTCCGGCCTGCCAGCAAAAACGTGCGGCTGCGGGCGCGCCCGCGGGCCATGGCGGCCACGGACCCGCCCATGCGCACTAATACGTATGTCGGAATATTCCGAGCCGGGTATTGAAATCCCCGTATCTGCCCCCATTTGGCCGCAATCTCCCCTTTAAACCAGGGTAGGCCCGGGGTTTGCCCGGCGTCGCCGACTGTGCTGTAATCCTGCGTCCGGGCGGGAACGCGGCCCTTGAGATGGCGGCCCGACATATCCTTGCCCCCCGCGCTTCGCGCAACGCCCAGGCAAACACGCCGGGGCATTTCGCCGAGGCCTCTATTCGGCAGTCATTATGAATACCTCGCGCAGTCTGGACGAAATGGTCCCCGTCACGATCCTCACCGGCTTCCTCGGTGCGGGCAAGACTACACTGCTCAAACGCGTCCTATCCGAATACCATGGCCGCCGCGTCGCGGTCATCGAAAACGAATTCGGCCCCGAGAGCATCGACAACGATCTGCTGGTGCAGGACAGCGATGAAGAAATCGTCGAACTCAGCAACGGCTGCGTCTGCTGCACCGTGCGCGGCGATCTGATGCGCACGCTGGGCGAACTGAAGGCCAAGCGCCAGAACGGCCAGCTGAACTTCGAACGCGTCATCCTGGAAACCACCGGCATGGCCAACCCCGGCCCGGTGTGCCAGACCTTTTTCATGGACGACGACATCGCCGAATACTATCGGCTGGATGCCGTCATCACGGTCGTCGACGCCAAGCATGGCATGGCCACCCTGGACGCCCAGGAAGAATCCCAGAAGCAGATCGGCTTCGCCGACCGCATCCTGATTTCCAAGCGCGACCTCGTGAACGAGGCCGACTACGAAGCGCTGCGCGCCCGCATCGTGCGCATCAATCCGCGCGCGCCCGTCACGCCGGTCAACTTCGGCGAAGTCGACCTCAAGTCCATCATCGACATCAGCGGGTTCAACCTGAATTCGATCCTGGACATCGACCCCGACTTCCTCGCGGACGAGCATCCCGACGCCCAGCACGATCATGATCATGACCACGACCATGATCACGAAGGCGACTGCGGGCCGGAATGCGGCCACGGCCATCACCACCATCATCACGCGCATCACAGCGACGAGATCGGCGCCTTCGTGTTCCGGTCCAGCAAACCGTTCGATCCCGTCCGCCTGGAAGAATTCCTCGGCGGCGTGGTGCAGGTATACGGCCCGGATCTGCTGCGCTACAAAGGCATCCTCTACATGAAAGGGGTAAACCGGCGCATGCTCTTCCAGGGTGTGCACATGATGATGGGAGCCGAGCCGGGCAAACCCTGGACGGCCAGCGAAAAGCCGGCCACCAAAATGGTCTTCATCGGCCGCAAACTGCCCCAGGAGATATTTACCCGGGGACTGGAGCAGTGCCTGGCGGGGGCG
This sequence comes from Bordetella genomosp. 11, assembly GCF_002261215.1. NCBI lineage: Bacteria > Pseudomonadati > Pseudomonadota > Betaproteobacteria > Burkholderiales > Alcaligenaceae > Bordetella > Bordetella genomosp. 11. The sequence goes on from NZ_NEVS01000004.1 coordinate 4,470,268, forward strand.
TCCTGAAGCACGGGACACCATCGCCAGGTCCGATTCATAGTGTGGAGTACTTTCATGGCTACCAAGGCAGCAACGAAAAAATCAAGCAAGTCGACAAACGAGACGCCGGTTGATCTGCCCAGCGAAGAGGAATTGCTGGCCATGCCCGAATCCGACTACATGAACGAACGCCAGCTGGCGTTCTTCAAGGATCGGTTGAAGCAGCTGGAGCAGGACATCCTGAACAACGCGGGTGAAACCACGGAGCATCTGCGCGAAACGCAGTTCGTTCCCGACCCCGCCGACCGCGCCACGATCGAAGAAGAACACGCGCTCGAGCTGCGCACGCGCGACCGCGAGCGCAAGCTGCTGAAAAAGGTGCAGCAGTCCATCGCCCGCATCGACAGCGGCGAATACGGCTGGTGCGAGGAAACGGGCGAGCCCATCGGCATCCCCCGCCTGCTGGCGCGCCCCACGGCCACCCTGTCGCTGGAAGCGCAGGAACGCCGCGAGATGCGCCAAAAGCTCTACGGCGACTGATACGCCCGCAAGGCGCGCAAGTCCGCAAGCAGGGCCGGACCGGCACAGGTCCGGCCCTTTTTCTTTGCGCCGCGCGCGGTTACATCGATATCCGCGCGGGCCGGATCGCCATGCACGCGGGCCGGCGCCGGGCAGGGACCGGCGCGGTAGCCCGCCCGATCTTGATCTCCACGCCGGCGCCCCCATATGCCATGGTTACAGGCTCCCCGCTTACAGGAATGGGAGCTGCCCGCGTCGGCGCGAAGGAAAAGCATCATGGATCAATATCACGGCACCACCATCGTCAGCGTGCGGCGCGGCAACCGCGTCGCGCTGGGCGGCGATGGCCAGGTCACGCTCGGCAACATCATCATCAAGGGCACGGCGCGCAAAATCCGCCGCCTTTATCACGACAGGATCCTGGCCGGCTTTGCCGGCGCGACGGCCGATGCCTTCACCCTGCAGGAACGCTTCGAGGCCAAGCTGGAAAAGCACCAGGGCCATCTGATGCGCGCGGCGGTCGAGCTGACCCGCGACTGGCGCACCGACCGCGTGCTGCGCCGCCTGGAGGCAATGCTTATCGTCGCCGACCGCGACCACACGCTGGTCCTGACCGGCAACGGTGACGTCCTGGAGCCGGAACATGGCCTGGCCGCCATCGGTTCGGGCGGCGCCTATGCGCAATCGGCGGCGCGCGCCCTGCTGGACCACACCGACCTGTCGCCCGAAGACATCGTCAAGAAGTCGCTGGAGATCGCCGGCGACCTGTGCATCTACACCAACCAGAACCACCTGATCGAAACGCTGGGCGAATAAGCGCCCGCGCCCATGTGCGCCGCGTACCGTCCGCCCGCCTCCGTGTGCCCAAGGATCCAAGCATGTCCGCCTCCACCATGACCCCCGGGGAAATCGTCTCCGAACTCGACAAATACATCGTCGGCCAGAATCGCGCCAAGCGATCCGTCGCGGTCGCCCTGCGCAACCGCTGGCGCCGCCAGCAAGTCGCCGAGCCGCTGCGCAACGAGATCCATCCCAAGAATATCCTGATGATCGGGCCGACCGGCGTGGGCAAGACCGAGATCGCGCGCCGCCTGGCCAAGCTGGCCAATGCGCCTTTCATCAAGATCGAAGCCACCAAGTTCACCGAGGTCGGCTATGTCGGCCGCGACGTCGACACCATCATCCGCGACCTTACCGAATATTCGATCAAGCAGACCCGCGAGCTGGAAATGCGGCGGGTCCGGTCGCAAGCCGAGGACGCGGCGGAAGACCTGATCCTGGATGCGCTGGTGCCCCCGCCGCGCACCGCCAGCGGCGAGCCGGACCGCAACGACGAAAGCAGCGCCCGCCAGACTTTCCGCAAGCGCCTGCGCGAAGGGAAGATCGACGACCTGGAAGTGGAAATCGAAGTCGCGCAGCCCGTGCCCCAGATGGACATCATGGGCCCGCCCGGCATGGAAGAAATGACGGAACAGCTGCGCGGCATGTTCGCCGGCCTGAGCCGCGACAAAAAGAAATCGCGCAAGCTCAAGGTCAAGGAAGCCTTCAAGCTGCTGGTCGAGGAAGAAGCCGCCAAGCGCGTCAACGAAGACGATCTGCGCAGCGCGGCCATCGCCAACGTCGAACAGAACGGCATCGTATTCCTGGACGAGATCGACAAGATCGCCGCGCGCCAGGAGACCGGCGGGGCCGAAGTCTCCCGCCAGGGCGTACAGCGCGACCTGCTGCCGCTGGTCGAAGGCACGACGGTCAATACGCGCTACGGAATGGTCCGCACCGACCATATCCTGTTCATCGCCTCCGGGGCCTTTCACCTGGCCAAGCCGTCCGACCTGATTCCTGAATTGCAGGGGCGCTTTCCCATCCGGGTAGAGCTCGATTCCCTGACCGCCGCGGACTTCGTGCGCATCCTGTCGGATACCGACGCCTCGCTGACCAAGCAGTACACCGCCCTGATGGCCACGGAGGACGTCAAGCTGGAGTTCACCGACGATGGCATCGAGCGCCTGGCCGAGCTGGCGTTCACCGTCAACGAAAAGACCGAGAACATCGGCGCGCGGCGCCTGTACACCGTCATGGAAAAACTGCTGGAGGACTTGTCCTTCGATGCAACCGCCAGTTCGGGCGACGTGGTGCGCATCGACGCCGCCTATGTGAACGACAAACTGGCTGAAGTGGCGGGCAGCCAGGACCTGGCGCGCTACGTGTTGTAGGCCCGATGCATTAAGGGGGCGACATGCCGCGAGCCGCGGCCCGCTTGCTGCCCCGGCACGTCCGCTGCGCTGGCGAAGCGTCGCCCGTCCTTGCGGAAGGGCGCGCTGGCCTTGTGTCCAGGGCGGCCGCCCCATTCCGCTAGGGAAGCATGTTCTTGTCGATCGCGGTCACCACATACCTGCCGTCCTGCCGGATGGCGGTGAAGCGGACCTTGTCGCCAGGCTTGATATCCCGCAGCAAGGCCGGCGCCACGTGATACACCAGCGTCGCGGCAGGCAACCCCAGTTCCTTGATCTCCCCGTGGCGCAACACCACCGTCCCCTGCTGGATGTCGATGCGCCGCACCTCGCCCGTGGCGGTGGCCGGGCCTTTGCCCTGCTCCGCGCCCGCCGTCCCGGCGATGCCCGCGGCGATGGCCATACCCAACATGGCGGCCGCCCGCAGCGTCGCGCGCCTGCGCCCATCCATCGCCAGGTCGCCCGACGCCCGTGGCGAGGCCGACCCTTGCCCGTCTTCCAACATCGCTGCTCCTTGCGGCCGTTTCGGCCTGCAACTAGCATAGCGCCACTCGCTCCACGGAAGACGACATTGTCCGCTACCACCCCCTACATCATCCGTCCCGCGACGCCGCGCGACATCCCTGGCATCCTGGCGCTGATGCGCGAATTGGCCGAGTACGAGAAGCTGACGGCCATCTTCGCCGCCACCGAGGACAGCCTGCGCGCCTCGCTGTTCGGCCGCACCCCGGCGGCCGAATGCCTGGTCGCCCAGCGCACCGATGAGCAGGACCCCGCGCTGCTCGCGTATGCGGTCTGGTTTCACAACTATTCGACCTTCCTGTGCCGGCGCGGCCTGTACCTGGAAGACGTTTACGTCCGCGCCGACCAGCGCGGCAACGGTATCGGGCGCGCGCTGCTGCGGCAACTCGCCGGCATCGCGGTCGAACGCGGTTGCGGACGATTCGAATGGACGGTGCTGGATTGGAACCAGCCGGCCATCGATTTCTATGAAAGCCTGGGCGCCGAAATCCTACCGGAATGGCGCATCGTCCGGGTCACCGGCGACGCGCTGGACAAAATGGGGCGGGCTTCGATTGCGGCGCAGGCCGGAGCCGGCCAGCATGGCTAACCGCCTGACCGTCATCGCCACGCGTGCCGGCGACGACGGCACCACCGGGCTGGGCGACGGCAGCCGGGTCGCGAAAGACAGCGCGCGCGTCGCGGCGCTGGGCGACGTCGACGAACTCAACAGCGCGCTGGGGGTGGTACTGGCCGAACCGCAGCTGGATGCCGGCGTGGCGGCCGACCTGCGCGATGTGCAGCATGCACTCTTCGACATGGGGGCGGAGCTCTGCATACCGGGCTACGCCAAGCTGGACGGCAACCACGTCACCCACCTCGACGGCCGGCTCGCCCACTACAACGCCACGCTGCCGCCGCTGCGCGAATTCATCCTGCCCGGCGGCTCGCGGGCGGCGGCGCTGCTGCACGTCGCCCGCACGGTGTGCCGCCGCGCGGAACGCGCCGTGGTCGCGCTGCAGCGCATGGAAACGGTCAATAAACCGGTCGTGCAGTACTTGAACCGGCTCTCAGACCTGCTCTTCGTCATGGCGCGGGCGGTCAACCGTTCCGCCGGAACGGGCGACGTGTACTGGCGCAACCCGTCCAGGGACGCACCCGGCAAGCCGTGATGCGCTGTGCTTGAACGAGGTTCGCGACCCTGCTCAGCAGCACCTCGCCCAGGATAGCGAAGTTTCCCTGCAGAAGGGATCGCCTGGCGACATTGCCGGGCGCGCAAATTGCTCTTGCTTGGATGACGCCGAATTGGCGCAATTCCAAGGAGAATTCCATGACTGCACGATCCATCACCCGCGGGCTTTTGGCCGCCGGAGTCCTTGCCTTCACGACAGGCGCCTGGGCCCAGCCCGCCCCCACCTCGCCTGCCCCGAACAAGAAAACGGAACAGCGCAGCACGCTCGCCAGTGCCGACAAGGATTTTCTGGAGAACGCCGCGCAGGGCGGACATGCCGAGATCGAAGGCAGCAAAATGGCCCAGACCAAGAGCAGCAATGCCGATGTGAAGCAGTTCGCGGACCAGATGGTCCAGGACCATACGAAGGCGAACGAGGAACTGATGGCGCTGGCCGCGCAGAAGGGCTACACGCCGCCCGATAAGCCGTCGATCATGCAGCGCACCGAGCTGAAGGCGCTTAGCGCCACCAGCGGCGAAACCTTCGACAAGATGTATGTAAGCCGGATCGGCGTGGCCGCGCACGAGGACACCGTCAAGCTCTTCAAGAAGGCCGCCGCCGAAGCCAAGGACCCGGACATCAAGGCCTGGGCCGCCAAGACGCTGCCCACGCTGCAGCATCACCTGGACATGGCCAACGCGCTGCACCAGAAGGTCGATACCGAGACCAAGGCCAAGAAGTAAGCGGGCATCGAGTAAGCGTAAGCAGGCATCGGCGCGGTCATCGGCCGCGCCGGCCGCATCCGCGCGATGGCTTCATGCGGACGTCCGATCGCCCGCAAGCCGCGCGGACAGCCGCCACGCTGCAAGGCAAAGCAACCACGCAGCCGCGGCCGGCGCGAACAAGGCCTGCGCCGGCCAGCGGTACTGCAATAGCGCGCCGCCGACCGCGCCCGCAAGCAGCCCGAAAAAAGCCGCGAGATGTGGCCCCGCGCGCTGCGTCTGGCGGGTGGCGGCGTAACGGCCCAGGGCCTGCCCCAGACGCGCCAGCGCGCCCGTCACGTAGGTCAGGCCCACGGACTGGCCGTCGACTTTTTCGAATGCGGCATTCAGGACGCCCATCGCCAGCACCGCAACCAGGCGCGCCGCCTGGCGCCATGCCTCCGCAGGACCCAGGCCATGATCGGCCAGGTAAAGCCCGGCGCAGGCGGCCGTCAGCAGCATCGCGACGGCGCCCAGCACGGCCGGGCGCGGATGCCGGGCGCGCTGCGCGAGGGCCTCGCCCAGCGCGCTTCCCAGCACGAACAGCAGCAGCACGGCCGCCAGCCGGCCGGCGTGCCGCGTGTCCAGGGCGGCCACGGCCAGCCCCAGGTTGGTGGTGTTGCCGCTCATGAACGATACGAAGCTGCCCGCCGCGATCAGGCCGATCGCATCCGTCATCCCCGCCAGGCAGGACAGCGCGGCGACGAACAGCGTCCGCATGGCGGCGCTGTCGTATCAGTTCACGCCGGCCGCGTGCGCCTGCTGGTCCGCGTGGTAGGAGGAACGCACCATCGCGCCCACCGCCGCGTGCGAGAAACCCATTTCATAGGCTTCGCGCTCGAACATCGCGAAGGTATCGGGATGGACGTAGCGCAGCACCGGCAGATGGTGCTCCGAAGGTTGCAGATACTGGCCGATGGTCAGCATGTCGACGCCGTGCGCGCGCATGTCGCGCATCACCTGCAGGATTTCGTCGTCCGTTTCGCCCAGGCCCAGCATCAGGCCGGATTTGGTCGGAACATCCGGGTGCAGGCGCTTGAACTCCTGCAGCAGCTTCAGCGAATGCGCGTAATCGGAACCGGGACGGGCCTGCTTGTACAAGCGCGGCACCGTTTCCAGGTTGTGATTCATGACATCCGGCGGACCGGCGTTGAGGATTTCCAGCGCACGGTCCAGGCGGCCACGGAAATCCGGAACCAGGACTTCGATGCGAGTGGACGGCGACTGCTCGCGCACCTGCCGGATGCACTCGACGAAATGGCCGGCGCCGCCATCGCGCAGGTCGTCGCGGTCCACGGAAGTGATCACCACATAGGACAGCTTCAGCGCCGCGATCGTGCGTGCCAGGTTCTGCGGCTCGTCGGCATCCAGCGGGTCCGGGCGGCCATGCCCCACATCACAGAACGGGCAACGGCGAGTGCACTTGTCGCCCATGATCATGAAGGTCGCCGTGCCCTTGCCGAAGCACTCGCCGATATTCGGACACGACGCCTCTTCGCAAACGGTATGCAGATTATGTTCGCGCAGAATGCGCTTGATGTCGTAGAAGCGCGAGCCTGGCGCGGCGGCGCGCACGCGTATCCATTCCGGCTTCTTCAGCCGCTCGGCCTGCACCACCTTGATCGGAATGCGGGCCGTCTTGGCCTGCGACTTCTGCTTCGCGGTCGGATCGTAAGGCTGGACGGAATCGGCTGGCGCGGCGTGCGGGACGGCCGGCACGGGCTGGGTACGGGAGCCGTCGGCCTGGGTGGCCTCGGCGAAGGAATGATCTGCGGGCGTGGACATGAGTCGGCTGCGCGCGGCGCCCGAGGCGCCGTCTTCGGGAAAAACCCTAGTTTACTCCCGGCCGGCGGCACGGCCGGCGCAAGACCCCGATGGCGCGGGGGCCTCGCGCCGTTCCGGAAGGGCGATCCGCGTTCATACCGCGGTTCGCGGCCCGATCGGCATGGAAAGGCAGGTGCTTACCGGGGCGGTGCGGGCACCAGCCCATACCGGGACATGACTTCCATCAGCCTGGCCCGATCCGGTGGCCCGCCGGCACTGACGACCTCCCGCACATCGCGGAAATACTGGGCGCCGATGTCGGGGGTCAAAACGATCAGGGCGCGGGCCGTCTCGGCGTGCGGGTTGCTGAAGTGATGCACCGATCCTGGCGGCGTGTGCATCCACTCGCCGGGCTTGAGATCGCGCGCGATGCCATCCACCGAATAACGAAGCACCCCTTCCAGGACATACGCGCACTCTTCGTTATGCGTATGGCTGTGCGGCGGAGGCACCTGCGAGCCCGGTGCCACGGTCAGTTCGAAAACACCCATGCCGCCGCTGGCGGCGCCATCGATCAGGTATCGAATGGTCAATTGGCCGATGTGAATGGCGTCGCCCACGGGCGCGGTGCTGTCGCTCATGATGGAATCCCCCTCTTGTTCGCGCGGAATGGCGGCCGCCAACGGGACGGTGCCCGGGATCGCAGTCCCTACGCGGAGGATATGCCAACAGTTGGCTGAACGCACGGTGCGCGCCGGCATGTCGGCCATCCGGCCGAATCCGGCGGCCAGTGCGCGCGACCGGCACCAGGCCTCATGCGGCGCCAGCGTCTCGCGCCGCGATGCGCGCGATGCGCGACGCCAGGCTTTCGCCCACATCCCGCAGGCTGGCCGCCACGCCACACGATGCCATGTCCGTGGTCGCCAGGTTCTCGTACCCGCATGGATTGATGCCCAGGAAAGGCGCGAGGTCCATGTCGACGTTCAAGGCCACGCCGTGATAGGCGCAGCCAGAGCGGATCTTGATGCCCAGCGCGGCGATCTTGGCCAGTTCGCCATCGGCGGACGGGACGGGCACATAGACGCCCGGGGCGCCGGGCTTGCGGCAGGCCTGGATACCGTAGCCGGCCAGGGTGGCGATGACGGCGTCTTCCAGGAAGGCCACGTATTCCTTCACATAGATCCCGGCGCGCCGCAGGTCGATCAGGGCATAGGCCACCACCTGGCCGGGACCGTGATAGGTGACCTGGCCGCCGCGATCGGTACGCACCACGGGGATATCGTGGGGATTCAGCACATGCTCAGGCTTGCCCGCCTGCCCCAGGGTATAGACCGGCCCATGCTCGCACAGCCAGATCTCGTCGGCGGTGGCGGGCGTGCGGGCCTCCGTGAAGGCCTGCATTGCCTGCCATACCGCCGCATAGTCGGCGGGCCGGTTCAACCACTTGATCATGCGCGGGCGCCCCTTCCCGGTGGGCCGTATGGCGCCCGCCCAGGGCCTGTTTGCGTACTCATGCGAGGGGTGTTCCGGCGTTGACAGGCCCTAGAGCACGACGGCGACCAGCGGATGGCCGTGCAGCGCACGGTATAGCCCGTCCAGCTGCTCGCGCGAGGTGGCGCGCACCGTGAAGGTCAGGCCGATGTAATTGCCGCCCTTGCTCGGCCGCATTTCGACGGTGGCGGGATCGAAGCCGGGATCGAACTGCAATACGACTTCGGTCAATACCTGGGCGAAATCCGGATGACGCTTCCCCATCACCTTGATGGGGAAATCGCTGGGGTATTCGATCAGGGATTGTTCGGGCGGGATATTCATCATGCGTATTACATGGGGACGCCAGGGGCTTTTCCAAGCAGCGCGGCGATACGGGCATCATACCCCCGGCGCAGGGCCGCATAAACCGGGCCGGGTCGGCCCGCGCCCACCGGTTTGCCGTCCAGCGCCGCGACCGGCAGGATCTCCCGGGTAGCGGAAGAGACCAGCAACTCGTCGGCATTCTCGACTTCGGCGCGCGCGATGGGGCGCATCTCGAAGGGGATGCCGGCTTCCTGCGCGAGCTCGGCCATCAACCCGTAGCGTATGCCCTCCAGCACCAGATGGTTCTTGGGCGCGCCCAGCAGCTTGCCGCCCGCCACCGCCCAGACATTGCAGGTCGCGCCTTCGGTAAGGATGCCGTCGCGAAACTGCACGACTTCATCGGCGCCCTCGTCCACCGCGCGCTGCTTGGCCAGCACATTGCCCAGCAGGGAAACCGACTTGATATCGCAGTGCAGCCAACGCTCGTCGGAAATCGACACCAGCGATACGCCCTGCTCGCGCAGCTCGGCCCCGGGCCGGGTGAAAGGCGAAGTCATGCCGAACACCGTGGGCGTCAGGCGTTCCGCCGGAAACCCGTGGTCGCGCTTGGCCACGCCACGCGTAACCTGCAGGTACACCACGCAGGAAGGCGTCAATGACCGCTCGATCAGCCCCTGGACGACTTCATTCCAGCCGGCGCGATCGAAGGGCGATTCGATGCGGATGCTGGCCAGGCTGCGCTCCAGCCGCGCGAGGTGTTCGGCCATGCGGAAAGGACGGCCTTCGTACACCGGCACGACTTCATAAATGCCATCGCCGAAAATGAACCCGCGGTCCAGGACCGAGATTTTCGCGTCCTGCAACCGCAGGAATTCGCCATTCAGATACGCCAGGCTATCGCCCGGCACGCCCGGAATCATGAGTGCTCCTTGCAAGGAAGAATTGGCACGCGGCCGACCGCCATGAGAAACCGCGCCGCAATGAAAAAGGCGGACCTCCGTCCGCCCTGTCCAGCCGGCCCGGCGGCCGTCCGCGGGATGGCCGCCAGCTTACACCGCCTGGGCCGCCTACTGCAGCCAGCGCTTCACGATATCGACCATGCGGCCGAAAAAGCCCGCGCGTTCCACGGATTCGCGCACGACCAGCGGCTCGGTGCGCAGGGTCTTGCCGTCCAGGGTCAGGCGCAGCGTGCCCACGCGCTGGCCTTTTTCCAGCGGCGCGACGAGCGGATCGGTGCGCTCGGCCACCGGCTTGACGTCCGCGGCCTTGCCGCGCGGCACGGCGATCCAGACCGGGGCCGGAGGACCCAGCTTGGCGGTCTCGACCTTGCCTTCCCAGACGCGCGCGTCCAGCGCCGGCTGGTTGTTGTCGAACAGCTTGACGGTATCGAAGTTCTGGAAGCTCCAGTTCAGCAGCTTGAGGCTTTCCTCCGCCCGCGTGGACTCGCTATCGGCCCCGACCATCACCGTCAGCACGCGGCGGTCGCCGCGCAGGGCGGTGGCGACCAGGCAATAGCCCGCCGATTCGGTGTGCCCGGTCTTCATGCCGTCCACCGAGGGATCGGCCCACAACAGCCGGTTGCGATTGGGCTGGTTGATCTTGTTGTAGGTGAAGGCCCGCTGCTTGTAGTAGTGGAAGTAATCGGGATGATCGGTGATCAGGTGCGTGGCGATCGTCGCCAGGTCGCGTACCGTCGTGGTGTGCTGGGGATCCGGCAGGCCGGTGGCGTTGACGAAATGCGAGCCCTTCATGCCCAGGCGTTCGGCTTCCTGGTTCATCAAGGTCGCGAAGGCGCTTTCGCTGCCGGCCACGGCCTCGGCCAGTGCCACCGAGGCATCGTTGCCGGACTGGACGATCACGCCCTGCAGCAGCTCGTCCACCGTGACGGGCTTGCGCGGCTCGATGAACATGCGCGAACCGCCCGTGCGCCAGGCATGCTCGGACACCGGCACCTGCTGGTCCAGCGTCAGGCGCTTTTCGTCGAGGGCATTGAAGACCACATACGCGGTCATGATCTTGGTCAGGGATGCCGGTTCGACTTGCTGGTCGGGGTTGGACCCCGCCAGCACCTGGCCGCTATTGACGTCCACGGAAATCCAGGCCCGCGCGGCGATTGCCGGGGCGGGCACCGGAGACACCGCGGAGACCGGCGAGATGCCATTGGCGTCCGCGTTGGCCACCTGCGAGGGGGACGCCCCCGATGGCGTCGTCGCCGCCTGGGTGGGATTGGTTGCCGGGGCAGGCGCCGCCGCCTTGGCCGCCGGTTTGCCCGCTGTCTGCGCCCAGGTTGCCGGCGCTCCCATCGCCAGCGCCGCGGTCAACGTGCCGGCGACGAGGCGCCGTCCAACGGTTGAAGAGGAAAAACGGGGCAAACGCGGAATCGTCATCGGCAAAGTCGGGAGGGTCGGGGGATGGGCGTGGAAACCGCACAATTATAGGCAGGCCGGGTAAACGGAATACCCGGGAAAGCCTGTCTGCATGCCGTCGAACATGCAACGCCATGCAACTTCCAAAACAAACATTTACAACCGGAAGCCTTACAGTACGATCGCCCGTGCGGCGGCGCGCGACACTGCCGGAAGAAGGTAGCGGGGTGTCGCGCGCAAGAAACGCGCGCGTGTGCGGCGCGCGACACTTGTATTGGAATAGATACATTCTTGTTACTATGCTGAGCCAACCGACCTAAGCCGTTTCCGTCAGCCGGCCGACTTCGGCCCCAGTGCAGTTTCACATCCTGCAGTCGACCATTCATGAGCGGCACCTATCTCGTTGGGACGGTTCTTTTGTCCCTTATCGTCGTGGCGCTGGCCGCGTATACCGCCGTATTGGCCTCGCGGTACGCGGCATCGCGGCGTTCGCTGGACGGCTCGCTGCGCGAGGTCAGCATCGCCTTGCAGCGCCTGGCCACCACGGACATGCTGACCGAACTGCCCAACCGCACCGCGCTGGCCGGGTCCACCGACATGGCCATTACGCGCGCGCGCCATACGGGCAATGAATTCGCGCTGCTGCTGATGGACCTGGATGGCTTCAAGCACATCAACGATTCGCTGGGCCACAGCATCGGCGATGGCATGCTGCAATCCTTCGCGCGGCGGCTGCGTGCCTGCGTGCGGGGCGAAGACACCGTCGGGCGCCTGGGCGGTGACGAGTTCGTCGTCCTCGTCGAAGGCCTGAACAGCCGCGAGGGCGCCGCCCGCGTGGCGCAGGCCGTCAATACGGCCATGCGCGACGATCTGACATTCCAGGGCATGACGCTGCGGCTTACCGCCAGCATCGGCATCGCCATGTTCCCGCACGACGGCGAAGACGTCGAAACGCTGATGAAGAACGCCGACATCGCGATGTACGGCGCGAAGGAACATGGCCGCAACGGCTTTCGCTTCTACGAACCGCACATGGGCGAAAGCTACCGGCGCATGCTGATGATGCAGCAGGGGCTGAACGATGCGCTTATCAGCGAACAGCTCAGCCTGGACTACCAGCCGGAATTCGCCGACGGCGGCCACCGCGTGACCGCCGCCGAAGCGCTGCTGCGCTGGAGCCATCCGCGCCTGGGCGCCGTGCCGCCGGGCGAATTCATTCCCGTCGCGGAACGCTCGGGCCAAATCATCGAAATCGGATTCTGGGTCATGCGCACGGTATGTCGGCATATGAAGCGCTGGGACGCCCGCGGCCTGCCCTCCTTGAAGGTGTCGATCAATCTATCGACCAAGCAGTTGTCGCATCCAGACTTCGTCGAGCGCATGGTCGCCATCGCGCACGAGGAAGGCGTACCGCCGACCCGCCTGGTCTTCGAGATCACGGAATCCGTCGCCATGCAGGATGCGGAGCTCAGTTCGCGCGTCATCCGCGCTTTCCGCGGACACGGCTTCGGCATCGCCATCGACGATTTCGGCACCGGCTATTCCAGCCTGGCCTATCTACAGCAGTTCCGCGCGCAGCAATTGAAGATCGACCGATTCTTCACGCAAGGGCTGGACACCCACGGCGAGGAAGGGCGCGCCATCGTGGCGGCCATTCTGGCCATGGCGCACACGCTGAACATGGAAGTCGTCGCGGAAGGCGTCGAAACCACGACGCAATTGAACGCCCTGCGGGCACTCTCTTGCGACCAAATGCAAGGCTATCTCCTGAAGCGCCCCATGCCGCTCGCGGCTTTTGAATTTTTCCTCGAAAGCCTGTGCAACCCTGTCCCGGCGCTCGGTACATCGCTGGAAGGCGGCCTGCCCGCTCGCCCCTGACATCGTTCGGGGGCATTGCCCGTCGCGAGGCGGCGGGGAATTCCATTCCACGGGTTTCTCCTTAAGGGACGCTGCGTCAATTTATTTGTACGATTGCGAGGACAAAGAAACAAACGCACCACGGACCTGACCGGGAGGGGCCCTATGGACGCGTATGACGTGCAGGATGCGATCGATCGCTGGACGATACGCTATCCGCCGGGGGCAGCGCGCCGGACGGCACGCCCGCCGATCGCGCACGCGCAGGGCCCGATCATTCACGACACCGCCGGTGCACGCTATCTGGACTTCGGCTCCAACCCGACGGGCGCGATCCTCGGCCACAACCATCCCCGTTATATCGAGGCGGTGCGACGGCGCCTGCATACAGTCGGCGACGATACCTTCCTCGACCAGGACGCATTGCTGCTGCACTGCCGCCTGGGAGAAATCCTGACACCGCCGCTGCAGAAATCGCTGCTTGTCCCGCATGGGGACGCCGCTTTGCGCGTCGCGGCCGGCATGGCCCGCGCCGTCACCGGAGGCGCCGATATCATCGCGGTATCCGCCACGCATGACGGCGCGGTGTGCTTCACGCGGCCGGCCACGGCTGCATCGCATCCGGGCAACCTCCCGGTTACGGGCGTATCCGAAGCGCATGGCACGGCTGGCGTCTGTCCCGACCCCGCGCAATGCGCCTGCGGCGCGCAAGGTGGCCTGCAACCGTGCCCGTGGGCGGCATTCGAGGCCACGGTGGCCGCGTGCGAACGGCGCCCCGCCGCGCTGCTTATGAAATCCTTCGCCGGCGGCGCGTTCGGTGCGGGGGCTGGCTGGGCGCCCGTCCTGCGGCGCCTTTGCCATCAGTACGGCATGCTGTTGATCGTCGACGAGACCGCGACGGGCTACGGCAGGACAGGGCGAATGTGGGGGCACCAGCATGACGATGTCGTCCCGGACATCCTTATCGCATCGGCGCGCTTCGGGGCAGGCCAGTCCATCGATGTGGTCTGCACCGCACCCGATATCGCGGAACAGGTACGCGCCTGCGACAACGGGGTACTGGACCTTGCGTGGCACGATCCCGTTGCCTGCATCGCGGCCGTCACGACGATCGACATCGTGCGGGAAGAGGAACTGGTCTCGCGCGCGGCGGCGATAGGCGAATACCTGAAGACACGCCTGGGCACGATGGCGGCCGATAAGCCGATGATCGCCGCGGTCCACGGCCGGGGAGCGATGTATGCGATCGAGCTATCGGCCGGCTGGGCCGCCGGAAACCACGTGCACCAGCTCGGCCAGGAAGTGGTACAGGCATGCCGCGACAAGGGATTGCTGCTGCGCGAGCCGGCCGGCGACGATTCGGACCGCATCGTCCGCGTGGCCCCGCCCATGGTCAGCACCGAAACACAACTCGATGAAGGACTGGATATCCTCGACCGCGTCCTGCGCGATATCGCCGCCGCACCCCGTGCGTCCGCGGCCTCACGGCCAGGCGCGCGCGAGCCGGGTCAGCACCAGCTGTCGTAATAGCAGCAGCTTGCCGTGGAAGAAGTGCGTGGCGCCCGGGATGACCACCACCGGCACGGAACGGTCCCGCGTCCAATCGAAGAGCTCGACCAGGGGCACGACCTCGTCCTGCTCCCCATGGACGATCAGCGTGTCGTCCGGCAGCGCCACGTCGCGGAATTGGAAGCGCCACACCGCGGCGCCCGCCAAAACCAGCGCCGACGGCCGCGCCATGCCGCTATCGGCCAATGCGGCATCCAACTGCGCGGCAACCGCGGTACCGAAGGAAAAGCCGGCCAGGGCCCAGGGCGCGGCGGCCAGCCCGGGCTCCCGTTCCAGCCATTGCGCGACCAGCTCGCGCATATCTTCGGTTTCGCCGCGCGCCTTGTCGAATTCCCCCGCCGACGCGCGCACGCCGCGAAAATCCGGCCGTAGCGCCACCAATCCCTGCTGCACGCACGCCCGCGCAATCGTCGTCACGACCTTGTTATCGCGCGTGCCCTCGTGCAACGGATGCGGGTGCAGCACCAGCGCCCAGCCGGACGGCGCGCCGTCCGGCCAATCCACGGCGCAATCGATGGGGCCGGCCAGGCCATTGAACTGGACAATCTCGGTACGGGCGGACATTGCGGGGCACTCGTCAGGGCAAAGAACGCGATGTTAAACCGGCCGCACCGGCCGCCGGCGCCAGGGCCGATGTCGAGGTCGAGGTCGATGCCGCCAGGCTTCGTTCCAGCCAGACGGAAAGATCGCCCGCCGCCATGTCCGTCGCGGTACGCAGGGCTTGCACGCCCCCTTGCGCGTCCTGGCTGGGCGCGGTCGCCGCGCGTGCCAAGCGAAGAGAATCGACTACGCGCCGGTCCCGCACCAGGACCGCCTGAAGCGCGACCTGTCCCGAACTGGACTTGCCGTCCGGCGTGTAGACCTGCTCGAAGCGGGTCAACGTCACCTGCAGCACGGGCGCGCGGGGATCGACGCCATCCTGCACCACCGGCCCCACCGCGGACAGCCGGTCGATCACACGCTGCTGCACGAGCTGCGACGGCGGCGCGGCCCAGCGATACGTCGCATAGGAATGCGGACTGGCGCTATCGCCGACGCGCCAGATCACACCGGTATCCGTCAGCATCTGCGCGGCGGAAAAACTGACCGCCACGGCCTCGCGGCGCGTGGCCTGGCCGCCGGACGACTCCGTGGAAGTGCCTGACGATCCCGCCAGGCTGCCTGGCGGCATCGCGCCGCCCGCCGACGCCGAGGCCCCGGACGGCAGCGCCGCGGACGCGCCTGGCGCCGGACCCAGATCGAACAACTGCGCCGGCGGGCTCGTGCGCCCCAGGCTGCATCCGCCCAGCGCCACGGCCAGGCCCAGCACCGCGGGCAGCGAACGCCAGGCACCCCATCGTCGGGCATGGCGGGTCATCTGCGGGTTCATTGTCCTCTCCCAAATCCTTCGAAGCCGGCCTCGCCCGGTCCGGGCCGCGGCGGCGGCGCCCCGAAAATAATCGACTGCGGCGTATCGCCGACGCGCCGCACGGTGGTGGACACGCCGCGCGCGGTGGCGCTGACCTGGTTCGCCATGCCGCTGACGGCCGGCAGGGTGTCGTTGGACAGGCGCGAAGCGGCATAGGCGATCTCGCGCAGGCTGCGCGTGGCCATCACCAGCGGCCCATCCGGCGCATCCAGGCGCGCAACCGCGACGCGCGCCTGCTGCGCCAGCGCCGAAATATCGCGCGCCGCCCCTTGCGCCTGCCTCGACGTTTCGCCCAGGTTGTCGATCAGGGGCCCGACCTTCGCCACCAGCGGACGCAGCTGCGCGCTCGCGTCCTTCAGCGAGGCCGACACCGTGGCCGCATCCCGCAAGGCGGACTGCAAGGCCTGCAGGTTCTGGTCGTTAAGGAGGACAGCCAGCTGGCCCGAGATCTTTTCCAGGTTGCCGACGATATTGCCGCCGCCGAGCGAAAGCCGCTCGAACAGGCCAGGACGCAGCGGAATGACTGGCAAGGCATCGCCCTGGCGCTCCAGCCGCACCCGCGAACTGCCGTCGTCGCGCAGATCGATATTGGCCAGGCCCGTAATCCCCTGCACGCCCAGCTCCGCCCAGGTCGCCTCGGTAATCGGCACACTGGGCGCCACGCCGATGCGGATGCGCACACGGCCCGGCACGTTGGGATCGAAGCTCAACCCCTGGACCTTGCCCGCGGGCACGCCCTGGTAGCGCACCGGCGATTGCGCCGACAGCCCGCTCACCGCCGTATTGGAAATGATCTCGTACTCGGTCAAGGTGGCGCGATCACGGTTGATCACCAGGGCAATCAACAGCACGGCCGCCAGCAGCACCAGCGTAAACGCACCCGCCAGCAGCGCATGGCTACGGCTTTCCATACATCAACTCCTTTGGAGCCAGGTCACCAAGCGCCCGGCGGCCTCGCTCGCCCAGGAAGAAAGCTTGGATAAAGGGATGATTCACTTGCAGGATTTCCTGCAAGGTATCGCAGGCAATGACATGCTTGTCGGCCAGGACCGCGACGCGCGAGGACAGCTCCACCAGCGTATCGAGGTCATGGGTCACCATCAGTACCGTGAAATGCAGCTGCTTGTGCAGATTGCGCACCAGGTCGACGAACTCATCGGACCGCTGCGGATCCAGGCCGGCCGTCGGCTCGTCCAGGAACAGCAACTGCGGATCCAGCGACAAGGCACGCGCCAGCGCCACGCGCTTGACCATCCCGCCGGAAAGATCGGCGGGCCGCTTGTGCGCATCGTCGGCCGACAGACCCACCATCTCCAGCCGGCACATCACCACGTCCTGCACCAGCGCTTCCGGGATCGTGCGCAATTCGCGCAGCGGCAGGGCGACGTTGTCGAACACCGACAACGCCGAGAACAAGGCGCCGGCCTGGAAAAGCACGCCCCATCGCCGCGCCAGCTTGCCGCATTCCATCGAGCTCATTTCCGAGACCGGCATGCCCATGACGGTAACCTTGCCCGCGGCCGGCGTTTCCAGGCCCATGATCTGCCGCAGCAACACCGTCTTGCCGGAGCCGGACCCGCCCACCAGCGTCAGGATCTCGCCGGGATAGACCGTCAGGTCCAGGTCCTCGTGCACGACATGGTCGCCGAACGCCGTCTTCAGGCCCACCACCGAGATGATGGGCGCCACGGTCAGCGCTTCATCCTTGAACAAATGCCGCTGTTGAGAGATATCGTCTTTCATAAAGCCACCCCGCTCAGCATCACGGCGTACAAGGCGTCGACCAGGATCACACCGGTGATGGAAGTCACCACGGACGTCGTCGTGCGGCGGCCGAGGCTTTCCGTATTCGGTTCGATGTTCAGCCCGAAATAGCACGCGACCAGCGCGATCACCACACCGAAGGTCGCCCCTTTGACCAAGCCGATGCCGTAGTTCGACAGGCTCACCGCGTCCGGCAGCGTATTCAGGAACCAGCCCAGCGACACGCCCAACTGCGCGCGCGCGGCCAGCATGCCGCCCAGCAGCGCCATCGCATCCGTCCACACCACCAGCAGCGGCATCGACACCGCCAGCGCGACCACGCGCGGCAGGATCAGCCGCTGGCTATACGAAATGCCCATCACCGCCATGGCGTCCAGCTCCTGCGTGACGCGCATCACGCCGATCTGCGCCGTGAAGGCGGACCCCGACCGGCCGGCGACCAGGATGGCCGCCAGCACCGGCCCCAGCTCGCGCACGATGGACGTCCCCAGCAAGCGCACGATAAAGCGCTCGGCGCCGTAGGTCTGCAACTGCTGCGACGACAGATACGAAATCACCACCCCGATCAGGAACCCCACCAACGCGGTAATGCCCAGCGCCTGCGCGCCCGCGCGATAGATCTGCGCGGAGATCTCGCGCCACGGCGCGCGGGCGGGATTGCGCAGCATCGCGCCCAGATCCAGTATCAGCTGGCCCAGCATGATGATCATCGCGTAGCCATGGCGCGCGCCCACCAGAATGGCCTCGCCCAGTGTCACGAGCGGAGCCAGGCGGTCTTCCGGCGGCGGGGGTGGCGCGACGACTTCGTGCGGATGGGCAGCCAGGGCGTCGAACACTTCCTTCAACCCGGCGGACACCCGCAGCCGTTCCGGCATCCTGTCGCCCCAGGCATGCCAGATCAGGTTGGCACCGACGGTATCCAGGCGGACGATGCCGGTCAGGTCCCAGCGCGCATCGCGCGCGGCCTGCTCCAGGGCGCGGCAGCGGGACTGGACCTCGCCCGGCCGCGCCAGGGCATGAACGCTCCAGTCGCCGCTCACATAGCAAACGCCGCCGGAAAGCCGGAAAGGCGACACGGCGGCGGTCGGCGGATTCGGGTGGGTCTGGACCATGGAGTATCGATGGGACCGGTCTGGCGCCGGCCCTCCTGGACGCGAACAGGAGTAATGATACGCGGAGTAGCCCGTCCGGACGGGTCCACCGCGACTCGACGGCCTTTCGCCGCCATTCCCCAAAGTTTGCGCCGCCCGACGGTTCGGACCGGCCTTAAGCCCCCTTATGCCCCGATTCACCGTGCGCCAAGCCGGGCGCGGGAACGCGCCACGCAACGGAGGGCTATAAAATCCGCTCATCGCACGCCGAAATCCGGCCATTGCCGCCCCGCGAACATTCTCTACACCCTGCGCTGTCCCAGCCCTCGACGTTCCTCATGCCCGATTTGCCCGGACTTCCTTCGCCAGACCATATGGCCGCCGCCTTGCGTGCACGGTTGATGGACGGCGCCCGCACGCCCTTCGGCCAGGTCGACTGGACAGCGCAGACCGGCTCGACCAATGCCGATCTGCTGGCGCGCGCGCGCCAACGCGGCCCCGGCGCGGACGCCGTCCACGGCTCCGACACCCCCAAACCGTGGCTTCTCGGCGCCCATTTGCAACAAACCGGACGCGGCCGCGCTGGACGGGCATGGCAGAACCGGCCGGGCGCGGCGCTGATGTTTTCCTGCGCGTTCGATACCGTCCTGTCCCCTTCCCACCTGCCAGTTCTCTCTCCACTGGCCGGCCTGGTGGCGTGCGAAGCCCTGCGCGCCATCGCCGGGGCGGTCGGCGAACGCCTGTGCGTCAAATGGCCCAATGACGTGCAATGGGGCGACGCCAAGCTCGCGGGCGTATTGGTTGAAACCACGCGCAATCCGGCTGGCCGGCACGCCGGCCACACCGTGGTCATCGGCATGGGCATGAACCTGTGCGACGCCGAAGAATTGTCCCGTACGCTGGAGCGCCAGATCGCGGACTGGACCTCGACGGGCAGCGACGTCGCGCTTAGCGACGTCGTCTGCGAAGTCGCCCTGGCGTGGCGCGACGCCCTGGCCGAAGTCGAACGCGACGGATTCGCGGGATTCGTCGGGCGATTCAGGCGATTGGATGCCCTGGAGGGGCGCGACATCCAGGTGCTGGACAAGGGAACTGTCCTGCACCACGGCCTGGGGTGCGGCGTGGACGCGCAAGGACGCCTGCGGATCCGCACGTGGGAAGGCGAACTGCCGGTGTCGGTGGGCGAGATTTCGGTGCGGCCGGCATGAAAACCATCGTCTTAATCGACTCGGGGAATACGCGGCTGAAGGTGGGGGTTGTCGGAGGTACTTGCGACGCGAACCTCCACGCCCACGCGCTGGACAACGACGACATCCGCGGCTTGAAGAACTGGCTCGGCACGCTATCCGGCGCGCCTGTCGCCGCGTTGGGCACCAACGTCGCGGGCCCGGCGCGCGCCGCCGCTATCGAAGCGGCCTTGGGCGACATCCACTGCCCCGTGCGCTGGATCGTGCCGCAGGCACACGCCTATGGATTGACCTCGCGCTATACGCAGCCAGGACAACTGGGCGCGGACCGATGGGTGTCGATGCTGGGCGTGCTGGCCAGACGCGATGCCGTTAAGAACGGGTCATCCGACGCATCTCACGCATCGGACCCGGCTGCTGCCGGTCCCGGCGACGCGGGGCACGGCATGAAAGGCCGCCCGGCTGCGGCGAGTCCGGTTCCGCCTTTTCTACTTGCCAGCTTCGGCACCGCGACCACGCTGGACACGGTCAGCGGGGACAATGTCTTCGAAGGCGGTTTGATTTTGCCTGGCCCCGCACTGATGCGCGACTCCCTGGCTTCCGGCACCGCCAACCTGCCCCTGGCCCACGGCGATGCGATGGCCTACCCCACCGACACCCGGCACGCGATTGCCTCCGGCATCGCGGCCGCGCAGGCCGGTGCAGTGCTGCGACAATGGCTGGCGGGTTTGCGGCGCTACGGCGATGCACCGCACCTCTACGTGGCCGGCGGCGGATGGCCGGAAGTCGAGGCGGAAACCCGGCGTTTACTGGCCGATGCGGCCACCGCCATGGGACGCTTGCCGCCGATCATCTCCGTGATCGAGAATCCCGTTCTGCATGGCCTGGCACGTATCGCCGCAACCGCAAACCTGGACCAGACGTAATGCGCATACTTTTCATCCTGATCGTGCTGGCAAATATCGTCGTCTACGGGATGGGCCAGGGCTGGCTCGGCGTGCAGCCGGAGGACGAAGGCAGGGACCCGCTGAAGCTGCAGCAGCAGTTGAATGCGGATAAGGTGGTGGTGGGTAAGTAGCCCAGAACCGTCAACGACCGCCTTGGATTCCGGCCCGG
This sequence comes from Bordetella genomosp. 11, assembly GCF_002261215.1. Classification (NCBI taxonomy): domain Bacteria; kingdom Pseudomonadati; phylum Pseudomonadota; class Betaproteobacteria; order Burkholderiales; family Alcaligenaceae; genus Bordetella; species Bordetella genomosp. 11. The sequence goes on from NZ_NEVS01000004.1 coordinate 4,491,350, forward strand.
TCGGTTGCCAGCTCCGCGCCAAGCCAGGGCCGCATTGCTTCCATCATGCGCTTCGTCGCACCCGTATGGGCGGCCGTCCAGTCCAGCGCTGCCTGCCGCATGGCTTCCAGACGCCGACGATCGCGCAACAATGCATAGGCGATACGCAGCGCATCGCCCGGATCGGTGGCCTGTATTGCCGCCCCCGCCGCAATGGCATCCTGAGTCGCCTGAGAAAAATTCTGCATGTGCGGCCCGACAATCACTGGCGTCCCGGCCGCACAGGCTTCGATCAGGTTCTGGCCACCGAACGGCGCGAACCCGCCACCGATGATCGCGACATCGGCTGCCGCGTAATAAAAAGCCATCTCGCCCAGCGTATCGCCCAACAGCACGGCCATACGTGGCGGCGGAATTTCCACATCGATAGACCGCCGCGTGAAGTCCAGACGATACTTCTGCAGAACGGCTGCCACATCGCCGAACCGCTGTGGATGGCGCGGAATCAGCATGTGCAGCACACCGGCCGGAGCGAGCTCTGCTGCCGCCTGCTGGATGGCAGCAGCGAACAAGTCTTCCTCTCCATCCCGTGTACTGGCGATGGCGATCACCGGACGCGCTAGCGCGTCCTTCCATCGACGCCCATCCGCCAGCTGTGCCTGGGACAAGTTGACATCGAACTTCAGATTGCCGACGACATGCGGACCGAAAGCGCCCACCTTACGCAAACGGTCGGCATCAGCCGGGGTTTGAGCAAGTACCAGGTCCAGTGCCGAGTAGGCTCGAAATAGCGCCCGTCTGGCCCACCGAGACCGATGCAGCCCGCCTTCGGACAAACGCGCACTGACGAGGATGACAGACACGCCTTCCCGCACCGCCTCATGGATCAAGTTGGGCCAGACCTCCCGTTCGATCAGTATCCCGCAACGCGGCTTGAAGAATCTGAGGAACCGCCTTGTCGAACCGGGAAAATCATAGGGCAGCCAGGTTTGCCGCAGTTGCCCGCTGGCGATCGCTTCGGCAAACAGACGCGCGCCTTCCGCGCGGCCCGTTGGGGTTGTGTGGGTCAGCAGGACCGCCAGGCCCCGATCCAGCACAGCCTTGATCAAGGGCTGCGCCGCGCGCGTTTCACCCAGGCTGACCGCATGTATCCAGACACGCCCCGCCACCCCTGGACGTGAGTCTTTATCCTGGTACCGGCCGAAACGGGCCGGCGCAAAAATCTCCCAATCCTCCCTACCCGCGCCGGCGCGTAGGTACATCCAGAGCCAGATAACCGGCGCAAACAGACGTAGCAAAAGGGTATAAAAAAATCTCGTCATAGAGTCGCAAGCCGGCCGCCAATTCCGTTTATGAAGCGCGCTATGCCGCCAATGCCTGCTCGACGGCGGCCAGGACAACGTCTCGCGAAGGCGGCGCCCCGCGGTCGCCAAGACTGGCCGTATACGAGTCCCCGACCAAGGGCGTGCGCACCGGTGTCGATGCGCGGTATATCCCTACCGTGGGGCGACCAAGCGCGGCCGATAAATGCGTCAGGCCACTATCCAGGCCTACCATCAACCTTGCGCCCGCCAGCATCTGGGCAATGGACGTCAGATTCATACGGGGCACCACTTCCGCACCATCCAACCCGGCGATCAGGGTGTCCGCCCGCTTGGCTTCTTCGTCATTTCCCGCGAGCAGGCGCAGCCGGCATCCCGCGTCGCGCAGACGGCCGAAGACCGCGCGCCAGTCCTCGTCGGGCCACAACTTGTCCGGCCGGCTTGCGCTGGGCATGATCACCGCATAGTCGGCACCGTTGCCGGCCGCCGCACCGCGATCTTTTGCACCGGTCTGGGCCTGCCGGACAAAATCTTGAAGGCCAAAATCAGGGCGCCCAGCAGGCGTATAACCAAAGGTCAATGCCGCCAGGGTACGCTGCCGGATCACCGCCGGCTGCCAGAATTCCACCCGGTGCCGCACGTCATAGAAAAGCGAAGCCAGCGGCTCGCGCGCGGACTTCCAATCCAGGCCATGGCGTACACCCCGGGCCTGCCGGACCAGCCACGCGGACTTCAGCAAAGCCTGCATATCGAGCACCACGTCGTATCGCTTTTCGCGCAAACTTTCGTGCAACGCCCGGCGCTCGGCCCTGACCTGCGCGGACCACCATGCCTTGCGCCAGCGCCGGTGCGCGACCTTGATAACACTTTCCACGGCCGGATGCCAGGAGGGAATTTCCGCGAATGCCTCTTCGGCGATCCAGTCGATATGAGCATCCGGCACATGCCGCGCGATATCCGAAATGGCCGGCAGCATGTGGACAAGATCGCCTAGCGACGAGGTGCGAACAATAAGAATTTGCAAGTTACGGACCGCAAAGATGGATGTGCCGCCGTATTCTAAAGCCTAAACAGTTCGGCCCCGGAGGCTTTCCACCCTTGGCGTCAAGCGACTCGGCCTGCCCTTAGGTGCTTATCTTCGCCAACAATTTATCGACCAGCTCGTTGACCGGCTCGGTGGAAGCGTCGACAACAATATCCGGGGTCTCCGGGGCCTCGTACGCACTGCCGATTCCCGACATATTGGGGAGCTTACCCGCGCGTGCCTTTTTGTACAGTCCCTTGGGATCACGGGATTCGCATACTTCGAGCGGCGTGCTGACGTAAACCTCGACAAAATTTTCCTCACCGATGACTTCGCGCGCCATTTGCCGTTCCCGTTGGAAGGGCGATATGAAGGCAGTCAACACCACCAGGCCGGCATCCATCATCAAGCGGGCCACCTCCGCGACGCGACGGATATTTTCAACCCGATCGGCATCCGTGAATCCCAGATCCTTGTTCAGCCCCTGCCGCAAGTTATCGCCGTCCAGCAGATAAGTGCGCTGGCCTCGCGCGTGCAACGCGAATTCCAGCGCGTTCGCGATGGTCGACTTGCCGGATCCCGACAGCCCCGTAAACCACACCACCCTGCCTTTGTGTCCGTTCAGGCGTTCGCGCGCGGCGCGGTCCACGGTCAACGCCTGGCGATGTACGTTTTCCGCCCGCCGCAAGGTATGGCGGATCATACCGGCGGCGACCGTGGCCTTGGTATATCGGTCAACCAGGATAAAGCTGCCCAGGCTGCGCGAATGCTCGTAGGTGTCGTAGGCCATCGGCCGGCTGATCGCGATATTGCATACCCCGATGTCGTTCAGGCCCAGCGACCTCGTCGCCTCGTGCGCAAGGGTATTGACGTCCGTCCTGTACTTGATGGTGGTCAACGTGCAGGTAGCCCACTGCGTCGCGAGCTTGATGTCATACGTGCGGCCGGTCAGTCCCGTGTCCTCGTGCATCCATACCAGGGTGGCTTCCAGCTGGTCCGTGGTATCCAGGGGCTGGGCGGAACGCGCCAGGACGTCACCGCGCGAAACATCGATTTCACGGTCCAGCCGCAAGGTAACGGCCTGCCCTGCCGTGGCTTCTTGCAGGGAACCGTCCATCGTCACGATGTCGGCAACCTTGGCTGTCTGTCCAGACAAGGTGACCCTGATCTCTTCACCCACGGCAATACCGCCCTCCGCCACCGTGCCGGCAAACCCCCTGAACGACGAATCGGGGCGATTGACCCACTGGACCGGGAAAATAAAACGGTTCGATACGGCAGCCGCGGGTTGCACGGTTTCCAGATACGCCATCAGGGTCGGACCGCTATACCAATGCGTATGGGCCGAGCGGGACGTAATGTTATCCCCCTTCAGCGCCGACACCGGGATGACCGTGATCGATTTGAAACCAAGAGGCGCCGCGAAAGCCCGGAATGCCTCGTCGATGCGCTTGAACGTTTCTTTGTCATAGCCGACGAGGTCCATCTTGTTCACGGCTACCACCACATGCCGTATACCCACCAGCGATACCAGGAAGGCGTGCCGCCGCGTTTGCGTGAGGATGCCCTGCCGCGCATCGACCAGCAAAACGGCGACATCCGCCGTGGAGGCGCCCGTGACCATATTGCGGGTGTACTGCTCATGGCCCGGCGTATCCGCCACGATGAACTTGCGCCGGCTTGTCGCGAAAAACCGGTAAGCCACGTCGATGGTTATGCCCTGTTCCCGTTCGGCGGCCAGGCCGTCGACAAGAAGGGCGAAATCGATATCGTCGCCCTGCGTACCGTACTTGCGCGACTCCACCTTCAACGAGGCGAGCTGGTCGTCGAACAACGTCTGGGCATCCCAGAGCATGCGTCCGATCAGCGTGCTTTTGCCATCGTCCACGCTGCCACAGGTGATGAAACGCAGCAGATCTTGCTGTTGCTGCTGCTCGATGAATGCTTCAATGCTCGCGGGGGGCACCGCGCGCGTCATGGCGCCGTGCTGATCAACCACCGCTTTCTGCTTGCGAACCATCAGAAATAACCCTCTTGCTTCTTCTTTTCCATGCTGCCGGCGGCGTCGGTGTCTATCGCACGCCCCTGCCGTTCCGAACTGCGAGCGCCGATCAGTTCCAGGATGATCTCCGGAACCGTCGCGGCATTGGATTCGACCGCGCCCGTCAATGGATAGCACCCTAGCGTCCTGAATCTGACCTTGCGAAACTGGATACGTTCGCCTGGAGCCAACCGCATCCGGTCATCGTCCACCATGAGGATCATGCCGTCGCGCACGATAACCGGCCGCTCCTTGGCGAAATACAGCGGCACGACCGGGATGTCTTCGCTGTAGATGTATTGCCAGATATCCAGCTCCGTCCAGTTGGACAAGGGAAAGGCGCGAATACTTTCGCCGGGCCGTTTACGGGCGTTGTAAAGGTTCCAGAGCTCCGGTCGCTGGTTCTTCGGATCCCAACGATGCGCCGCCGTCCGAAAAGAAAATATGCGTTCCTTTGCACGGGATTTTTCCTCGTCGCGCCGCGCGCCGCCGAAGACGATATCGAAGCGGCGCTCATCCAGGACCTGCTTCAAACCCTGGGTTTTGGTGATGTCGGTATGCAGCGAGGAACCGTGGTCGAATGGATTGATGTTCCGTGCAATCGCCTCCGGGTTCACATGGACGAGCAGATCCATGCCACTGTCCCGTGCCATACGGTCGCGGAACAGATACATTTCCTGGAACTTCCACCGGGTATCCACATGGACGAGCGGAAACGGCGGCGGCGCGGGATAAAACGCCTTCCTGGCCAGGTGCAGCATGACCGAACTGTCCTTCCCCACCGAATAAAGCATCGCCGGGTTGTCGGCTTCCGCGACGGCTTCCCGGATGATATGGATGCTTTCGGCCTCCAGGCGGTCCAGGTGCGGCGTCCTGGTGTGCCGGCCCGCCGCGGCGCGGGCCGTGGCCCCTGCGAACGACAGCCGGGGCGGATAGCCGAAGGTAGGCGCCTCGACTTGCGGAATGGCTTCCATGGATTGCACCAGAGGGACCAGCGCACCATGCGGAAACACCGTCAAGGGTTTGCCGATATGCTTCTGCATGGCGCCCAGGGCCTGGGCGACGACCGGTCCATTTAGGTCATCGGACAGCGGCATCCAATAGCGGCCGCCGCGTGCGTCATTCAAATGCAGGCAGGGACGGCCTCCGGGCAAGGGCGCCAGTTGCGCGAATACAACCAAGTGCCGCTTCGACCGCGCGTCTTCCGCCACTTGCTGTATGACCTGGGTGACGGGCTTGCGTCCCCCGTCATCCTCCAGAGTGTCCTCATCCAGGGGGGCAGGAAAGGCAAGTAGCTCCTGCAGGCGGCGCTCCGCCGTGCGCTTGGTGCCTACGTCGGCTACGCGCTGCAGGTGCTCGAAAGCAGTCGATGTATCCCAGACGCGAGACGCGTCCAGGCCATGCAAGGGGGATTCATCCATGTAAGCGTGTCGCAATTTGCAGTTATGGCTGAATTTTACATCAACGCCTGAACGTTTCAGGTAGCATTGCGTGAATTCATCACCACATTAATAAATTGCGACAATGCTGAGCGCTTCACAACTCACGTCGGTTCTCCAGGTAGCACGTGACGCCGGCCATGCGGTCATGGCCGTCTACGACGCATGCTCGCGCGGCGCTTCCCCTGAGGTGTCCCGGAAAGCCGACGACAGCCCGGTGACCGAAGCCGATATGGACTCGCACCGTATCATCGTCGCGGGATTGGCGGCGCTGGACGAGGCCTTGCCCGTGGTTTCGGAAGAGGACACCGATTCGCATGCCCATCGCACGCGCAAAGGGCGCTACTGGCTGGTGGATCCCTTGGACGGCACAAAGGAATTCCTGGATCGCAATGGCGAATTCACGGTCAACATCGCCCTGATCGACAACGGGACCGCGGTTGCCGGCGTCGTCGTCGCCCCCGCATTAGGCCTGGAATATTGGGGGGCGACTGGCCTGGGAGCCTGGCGCGATACAGGCACGGGACCGTCGCAATTAAGCGTTTGCACCCCCTGCGCCGCTTCCTTGCCCCGTGTGATCGCCAGCCGCAGCCATCTGGACAGCGCCACCCAGGATTATCTTCGACGGCTGGGCCCTCATTCGCTCGTGCAAGCAGGCAGCTCGTTGAAATTCTGCCGCATCGCCGAGGGCGCGGCGGATCTTTATCCACGGTTCGGTCCGACCTGCGAATGGGATGTCGCCGCGGCACACGCGATTCTCGAGGCGGCCGGAGGACAGGTGCTGTGCCTGGATGGCACGCCCCTGCGCTATGGCAAAGCAGGCGTGCTGAATCCACCCTTTATCGCCAGCAACGGGCACGTCTCGGTGTAGGAGCGCACCATGACGGCAAGATCGCAGTCGACTTCGGCATCAGCTCACCCCCAGCCAGAATTCCACGGGTGTGACGACATCACGATCATCGGCGGCGGCTTCTGCGGCGCGATGACCGCTGTACAACTATTGCGGCGAGCCAAACAGCCGATGCGCTTAAGGCTCGTGGAGCAGTCGTGGCAGCGCCTTGCTCGCGGCATCGCTTATAGCACCACGGAGCCCTGCCATTTATTGAATGTTCCAGCGGGCCGAATGAGTGCGCTGCCCGAAGACCCGGACCATTTCGTGCGGTGGGCAAGACGGCATGAAGCGCAGATCATAGAGCCACCCTGGGTTCACTCGGTAGGAGCGCAGGCCTATCTGCCGCGCGGTTGCTATGGCGATTACCTGGCCGAGCTTCTGCAGGACACGATACGGGAAGCCTCTTGGCACGACGTGGAAATCATCGCCGACGAAGCCATCGCGGCGGAACGGGACGCTGACGGTATCCGCATACGCACCAAATCAGGGATCCACTGGCATAGCCGGGCCTGTGTACTGGCGTTGGGCAATACGCCGCCGGAATCGCCCGGCCCATGGGCAAGGGACTTGATTGGAGCACCGGGCTACCACGCCAACCCTTGGTCCGAAGGGGTAGTCTCCACATTGCTGCAGGGCGATTCCTGCGTCCTGGTCGGGTCAGGCCTGACTATGCTCGACATTGTTATGGCGCTCCACCACCGAAATTATGCGGGAACCATACATGTAATATCGCGGCGCGGGCTGGTGCCCCTAGCGCACAATGGGCAATCTATGCCGCCAGCGGTGTCGCCCGAAGCGATAACGCTAGCGGCCGCGGATGTACGAACAGCGATGCGCGAGTTCCGGCAGGCCGCCCGATCGGCCGCGGAGCGAGGAATCGACTGGCAAAGTTTGTTTGACCTGTTGCGGCCCCATACAGCCAAGGTGTGGCAGCAACTGGGCACCTTCGAGCGCCGGCGTTTTCTCCGACACGTCCGCCCCTACTGGGACCACCACCGGCACAGGGTTGCGCCCGTCGTACGGGACATATTCGACGGCATGGCGGCTTCGGGACAGGTTATCGTCCACAAAGGCCGGATAGAGCGATGTGTGCCGCCCCAGCATGCCGAAGGCGAGATCCAACTATGGCTACGGGATCAGGCCCGGCAAAGCGGGCCCATTGCGGCGCGGGACGTGGTCAATTGCATAGGTCCTGGGCATCTTGACGGTGCTTCGCGCCTTGTAAAGCATATGTCCGCCGACGAGACCATCCCACTGGACTTACTCGGCATGGGGCTGGGAGCCGATTCTGAGTTGGCGTTGACCGTAGGCGCCGATCAGGCCAAGGAATTCTTTTCCCTCGGCCCTCCGGTGAAAGGCAGCTTCTGGGAATGCACCGCGGTACCGGAGTGCCGACGGGATGCCGTGGCGCTTGCGGAACGTTTGCAAAGCCGGGACAGGACCAATGTCGACCAAAAGCGCTGTTGATCTGAATTAAGCACTTAGCGCGGCAGATAGATAGTGCACTCCGGCGGATTCACCGACGCCCCATGGAAGGAGCCGGAGACCTGGATCACCCGCCCCCCCATCTCTTGCTTCAGCTCCTCAAGAATCGGCTTTAGCCCCGGGTCGATCCGTTGATTCTCGAAGACGGCGCAGTCAATGACCGCGCCTATTTTTCTTCCGCCCAACCATCGGCTTCTCTCCTCGAATAGCATGCGGCGAACCAGGGCGGGCGACGCGAATGGGCTTGTCAATACAAGCCCCCGCCGTTCTGCGAAATATGGCAGGTCAGCCCCCCATCCCGTTCCAAAAACGACAATTACGGAATCGGGCGGTGTTACCTCTTTGACTTCTAGCCCGGCTTCGTAATAAGGGTGCTTGTGAAGGTCATCGAACAGCAATGGACCGTAGTGGCCCCCGTATAGTCCTGAAATCTGACTGCCTACGACCACCACCAAAGCAGCGCAGGCGAGAAAGGTTTGTTTTCTCCGGAGAAAAGCCTCTATGACGGCAACTGCCGCCACACAAAGAAAAATCACATTCTCGACTTGGTAGTACCCGTTGTACATATGCAGCCGCGGGAACATCAGATAGACGCTGAGATACGAGATAAGCGCCATAGCCGCAACGACAGCGAACCTCACGCTAGTGAAGGTTAGATAAAGCAGCGGAATTCCAAGGACCCACCAGCCATTGCCCAATGCTTCCGGCAGCTCCCGAAGACGAATCGTCCAGTCCCACAGCTCTTTGCTTACCCGATCGTGCCAGGAGCCGAAATACCATCCGGGATTACTCGAGACAGTGATCGTCGCCGAAATCGGGTTTTGCACGAGAATGGAGTTGGTGTGCGAATTCCATGCGAATAGCGCTATCGCGGAAAGGGCAACACTTGATCCGGCTATCAGGACTTTCACTATGTGCCGGCTAATATCGTGTCTTACTTCCCACAGGTATACACAGGTATACATGAAACCTGCAACCGCGAACCCGGCAAAGGTCGTTACCTTCACGGCTGCTGCCAGCATGCCGAACGCCGCGCAAGCGACATAGCATGACAGCCGGCGTGTGCGGAGGAACCGGACATAAAAAACGAGCCAGCAAGCCGCCAGGAAGACGCTCATCGTCTCCATAAGAAATGAGCGTCCCCAGAACACGACTACCGGCGATAAGAGCCAAATGGCGCCAACAAGCAGCGCGACGCGTCGCCCCTTTTGGCCCAACGTGTCCTTCGCAAACATCCAAATCGGCCATAGAACCACGATAGTGAAGAAGGCACTGATGACCCTTCCGCACGCGTCGATGGAGCTGCCGGTTAACCACACGAGCCCGGTCACGCACCACTGATAGAGCGGGAACTCCAGAGGCACGCTCCAGGGCTCGCCGAACACTGGCACGATGTTGTCAAACCAGCCCAAGCCCTTCAGCATGTATTGAACGCTGATCGCAGTCTGTGCAGGCCGAAAACCCCACATATCCACGATGGGCTGGTTGAGTGTCCTCATCGTGAAGAACAGAAATTGGCATAAGGCGAAGGCGAATATGACCCACGCAATGCCGTCAGCTGCGGAGACCGATCGAGACGAACCGCCTAGCTGACCACGATCCGGAGAGCCGGAGGGCGAAGAATTTTCGTTGAACGCGCCAGTATTCAATTGCGGGATCCAGTATGAAGCCGTCAGAACGCCCATGCTGACAGACAGGACATCGTAGCGAGACCCATTGACAGCGCGATCGACGATGCGGTGACTCCGCACGAACTATAAATCGATAGGCGCAGAATTATAGACTCAAAGGGACTCACGGCTATGAAAGTGGTGGTACATATAAACCGGTTCCGCGTAGGGTAACATTACCCGGCAGCCTCACGTGCCCCTCTAGCCTGCCGCGGCCCAGCAGACAAAAATAGGCACGGCGCCGTATGGCGCTCAATCTTCCCCTGAATATTGGTTCAGTCAACGGAGTGCAAAATGGATCGAAACGCGGTTTACATTGCATTGGCCGAAGTTGCGCATGACCGAGAGACCCTGTACCGCAAGTTGCGAAGCCTGCCTACGGACGTCGTCGCCGACGTCTTGTTCCACATCCCTCCCGAATACAGCGAGCTGCGCGCGGCGCTACCCGCCATGGCGTCGGAAGAAACCCAGATCCAATGGACAGGGGCAAGCGGTTATCCGCTGCTTTTTCAAACTTGTGCTATTGCACGGGCCATGGAAAACGGACTGTATCGGTTTGCCAATAAGCGGTTAGACGGCGCTCGGGTGCTGGATTTTGGATGCGGGTGGGGACGTCTGATTCGACTAATGTATAGATTTACCGACCCATCCGAAATATATGGCTGCGATCCTTGGGACAAGTCACTGGAACTATGCAAACAGGCAGGCCTCCGCGCGAATCTGGCGCAGTCGGACTATTTACCATCGGCTCTGCCTTTCGAGGATGGAAATTTCGACTTCATCTACGCGTTCTCGGTCTTCACACACTTGTCGGAACGCGCCGCATCAGCGGCCATGGCTGCCTGCAGAAAATCCATTAAAAGTGACGGCATAATGATGGTGACCATCCGGCCGTTGTCGTACTGGGAATACCATCATGCGAACATAAACCCTATCGACGTGTCCCGCCTTCATGCTGACCATCATGAGAAGGGTATCGCGTTTCGCCCTCATAAGCGGGAATCCGTGGATGGCGATATTACATACGGCGACACTTCAATCTCCTTGGATTACATCCAGCGCAATTGGACGGAGTGGGAAGTAATTGGTCAGGATGTTCTGTTGCAAGACGCCTATCAAACCATGGTCTTCCTCCGGCCAAAATAGCGGCCATGAGCGGTACGCACGGCGGTTTCTTCGTGTAGTACGCGCATCTTCGATACAACTATATATGTGTACACCCGGCGTCCGGACGCCCCGCAGACGCCTCCACACAGCAGGTCGGAAGCACTTCCTATCGCGGGGCCGCTCGGTGGCCGGACGCCGAAGCCAGTCCGCCAATTTTGATGCCGATACAAGCTGGGCATTTTTACTAAGATAGCCGGACGACGCCGTCCGGCTATGAATTTATATCCCTTCCTATGCTAACGAGTAGAGCCCTCAAGGCAGTGTTGATGTTCACTGCCATCGTCATCTATGGCATCGCGGCCACCTATGCAATTCACTACCGCTCGCAGCCTCTTGTAGATCTTTTTAATTTCCGGCAAGCGCAGACCGCTCTCACATCGTATTGGATGATTCAGGATGGTTGGCGACTTGCATACGAGACCCCGATTGGGGGCGCGCCGTGGGCGATTCCGTTCGAATTCCCGGTCTATCAAGCTATCGTGGCCGGCATATCATGGGCGTTCAACTGGCCCATGGATCCCGTCGGACGGATGGTGACCTTTGGATTCCTAACCGCCTGTGTTGTCCCCGCGCTGAAGCTGCAACGGCGACTCCAGCTGTCGCCGGAAGCATTTTTCGTATTTTGCTGCTTGCTGTTCTCCGCGCCTATCTACATGTATTGGGGGCGCACATTCATGATCGAAACTGCGGCACTATTCTTTGTATTTGCTTCACTTCCGCACTTTGTAGACATGCTACAAGGTCCGGGAAAAACGAAGGCAGCGATATTCTTTTCGCTATGGACCTGTCTCAGTCTGCTCCAAAAAGTCACAACGGGGTTGCCTGTCGTCGCGATCCTGGGAACCGTTTGGCTGATTAACGCAGGGCGAGTGTGGCGCGGCCACGGGTTTCGTTCCATTTTACGTGGCAACTGGGTCGACGCACTGGCTTTCGCCGCACCTGTCATTCTAGCCTTCGCGTGGACCGAATACACCAACCAAGTACGCATGGAGAACACGCTGGGCGCCTACTTAACCAACGCAGGATTGACAACATGGAATTGGGGCACCATGCACCAACGTGTTTCCGCTCAATTCTGGCGAGAGGTGCTCTGGGGACGACTATTCGAACGAAACCTTGCCGGCGTTCTCGGAGTGGGGGTAATTGCAGCAGCCCTGTGTATTGGCAGGCTCGGTGTGCGTCGCAAGCTAATGCTAGTCACGCTCCTTCTTGGGTTGTTGCCCTTCTTCACCTTCACCAATCTATATATCGTTCACGACTACTATCCTACTGCCTGTGTTATCTTCCTGATCGCCGCCTTGGCACTCGCGATTGGCCAGTGGGCCAGGGCCGGCAATGTAGCCCGCTTGACATCACTGGTGTTACTCATGGCCTTCGTAGGCCATGGGGTATACCAATTTCGGAAAGTATATCAATCCGAAGCTCAATATCGTGACCGTGTGGCCCGCCTGCCAGAACTAACCGTCGCACGTACCCTTGAGGCATCCACCAGCAGTAATGCTGCGCTTGTCCTTTACGGCTATGATTGGTCCTCCCAGATGGCTTATCTAACCCAGCGGCGGACATTCACTGTTCCAAAGTGGCCGGGGAAGCTTACCGAGGTTTGGAATGATCCCCAGCGCTTCCTGGGCACAAGCCCACTCGGTGCCATTGCGGTGTGCAACAACATTGACACGCCCACCCCGCACCAAGTGGCAAACAGGTTTCTTGCGCACCAAGGCTATTATGCCGGCAGAACGGAATCTTGTACGGTCTTGGTGCGAGACGACGGAACCGACTCAGCGACGATAAAGCGGGGCGACCCAGTTCCACCCGTGGGAGATTGCCAGGCCCGGATTGACGCAACGGACGCCTTTCCGCATAGCGCGACGGATGGCTCCGAGCGGATAGTCATTGCGAACGGTTCGATAAGCAGGACGGCTACGGCCCCCCGAGACATCCCCAGGGTACTTTTAGCACTTGCCCGCAACGGCGTGATCGTACGCTCGGGAAGAGCGTTGATCATCCCACCTGCCATTACGGGAATACCAAGGCAGGGATTTTCCGCGATGCTTGACACAACTGGATTGGCGGGCACTTATGATGCGGTCGTGTTATCTCGCGAGGATGATGGCGTCAAACAATGTGAACTTAACAAACCTGCACAGGTGACGCTACGCCCAACGAGCTGACGCTGCCGCTGATTCCTGCATTCACCCACAAAGCGCTCGGAGGCGCTATCGCGGCTCTCGTCTGAGAGCCTATAACGTAATACTCGCTGGAAGACGGCTACTTCCACGCCATATTGTGTGCAGGCTTTCCAATGACCATCACGTCCTGATGGTCTGCCCAGGCCCGCTCTTGATATGAAAAAATCCTGACTCCTTCCACAGCCTCGACGATCTTCGCAATTGCGGAGGCGCTGGACAGAGAGATCCCGTAGCTTCCTTGAATATACTGGTGGTTCTCCGACCGCTCATAGTCCCGGTATCCATACCCTGTAGCCCGATACTCGGAGAGAATTTCGGACCACGCCTGGGGATTTATATAGGGCGCCTGCGCTGCAACAGTTTCGCTCCAACGCCCATGGAAGGTCGCGATCATGATTCCGGTTTCGGTGAGGAACTGTGTCAGGTGCGACAACCACTTTTTAGTGATTTCCTGTGACGTATGGGTAAAAAGCGAGCCGACCCAAATCAGATCGTATTTGGTTACGAAGTCGACTTTCGTTAAATCCTCCACGGAATAAATGCCCTTAATCCCGAAAGTCTCCTGACAGAAGTCCACTCCTTCTCGATCCAAGTCGCAAGCATGAAACTCGGCATCGGGGAACAAATTAACGAGATGCCGCAACACCCTGCCATGGCCGCACGCCATGTCAAGCGCCCGATTGACCCGCATGAGCCAACTGCATTGGAAGGCGTGCATTACATTCGCAGCCGCGCTGTGGCCGACTTGCAAATACCACTCGTTATACATGGTATCCGCTGTCGAAATATCGGGAATCAACGGCGTCGAATAGTAATGCTCGATGCACTTGTTCAGATACTGAAGACGATGCGTACCCGCATGCCATGCTACGTACTCAGGGTGTGTGGACAAGCTCAAGTTTTCTGACATCAGCATCACCTATCTCGTAAGTTAGTTGCATACTGGGCGTGAGGTACTCACGCTTGTCGTCTACTCCTTTCAATGCATTGTCACGCTTCGTAATTACGGGATATACCCTTGGTAGAAATTAAACCGCTGACTATGAAAAGGGCAGTCAACGGTCAAGCTAAGGGCTTTTTAGCGATAATAAAGAATTGTTTGCCCAGGAACCGCCACGCAAAGGGTAATTTTAGGTAAGCCTTTACCAGTCCGGGATGTGTCGGCAAGGCCCCCTGCGTCGTATACGGCAGGAAACGATCGATGCACGTGTCTATACTGAACCCCTTCAATTGCAGGGCCTCGCTTAGAGACAAGTGAGTCAAGCCCAGATGATGATCGAAAAAATCCCAATATTCGCCAGGCAAATAACGTAGATTTGGCCCAAGAATAATGTATTTCCCACCGGGCTTTAGGGCCAGCATTACCTGATCCAGAAACGCGTTCAGTACCTGTTTATCGGGCAAATGCTCGAGGAAGTTGGACGTGAATATCACGTCGGCTTCCCCCCTCACGGCTGATCCTAGCTCCGTTGCCAGGCACTGATGGAACTCGACCTCGTCACCGAGGAAACTTCGGGCATCCGGATTCAGGTCGATGGCAATTTTACGCTTGGCTTCGATATTGTTAATGAACTCGCCATAGCCGCACGCAACATCGACGACTGTCGCGCCAGGCTGGACAAACTTCTGCAGCCAATCCCGACATATCACACCCCAGATTGCTCGCTTTCTGGGCAGCTGATCCTGCGAAAACCGCACACGGTATAGTTCGGCCAGGTCCTTACCGTCCATGCTAGGCGTCCTTGAATGCAAAGAATTTATAAATAAAGAATGTGAGGAATGTAGGCAATGCAACTGCGATCGCGTGCGCGGCTGCCTCGGAATAGACTCCCACACCAACTTTCCTAAACAAATGGTCCATACTCACAGACGCACCCCAAACCACCGGAAAAAAAAGGGCGTTAACAATCACAAAGTCCCGGGCCTGTTTTCGGCGAGGCTTGACTGAATGCGGGAACACGAAAATACTATTCAGCGTAAATGCCACTGACATACCAACCGCGTAAGCCACCGCCACCGCGACGGGAAATGAAAACCATTCGCTCAACACTAACCGGGCGAGCCAATGCAGAAAGGCCGCTAACGCACCTGCCGCAAGAAACCCGAGAAACTGCTTGGTGAACAAAAGCTTCAACACTGTCGAAATCCGCCAAATTTTCTCACGTCAAGTCAATACACATAATTGAACGATTCTGAAGTTACGGGGCTCTCGCCCCTTGCACCGATATCCGGACTCCTGAGCATATCCGCAGAACGTTCTTTTTAATGTATGCCAATCCGATAGTGTACTTGTCAGCCACACCGGTCATATCGATCATAGCAGCGTAGCCCGCAGCACTAAGCTGAGGCTTATGGAAGTAAGCTCCAACATCCGGGCGTGTCACTGATCGGGTTTGGAAAAAACTGCGCCGGCCTGTGCTATCTGTGAGAACAACCAGTTTCTCCTGGGGGACTATCCCCCGGGCTGAAGACTCGGCCAGCCATCCCTTGAGGTCCAACCACCCTAGCGGACCAAGATTCTGTCCGGCCTGAGGAGCAACGCCATTGACCGTGTCGATGCCACCGTCGCACTCGGCGTACTCGTTCGTGGAAATATTTTCCGGGACAGAAAATACGGGATCGAATTTTATCAGCTTTTTTATGCCATCGTACTCAGGCGTGTACAGAGCCTTAAATTTGACATCGTAATGCTCGTTCCATTCGCCCGCAAGCGACGCGGGGAATATGCGAAACGATCGCACATTGTTGTTAATCATAAAGTTCTGGCGATCATACAATAGCGAAAATTCCATCGTATTCTCAACCAATGGCGACACCAAAATTCCGGTTCTGACCATACCTGAAATAAGTCTGTATGTGCGTGTCTGGCCGTTTGCCAGGGTGAATTCGATGCGCAGTGGGCTCGGCTTGAACAGAAAATTGGCGGCCCGACCGATAAGGCTTTGGGAGATGTCGATTTCCGCAAAGACCAGCCGGCCATTTTTCGGAACGTCAACTTTCTCGCCCATAGAGTAGCGGCCCGTGCTTATAAGTCCTTCCCGAATGTCGGTTGGACTTGCAACTTTCTTGAGGAGCAGAAGACGATCGGTCAGCTTTACTGGCCGATAATTTGTCAATATTGCGGGCCAGCTAGCGCCGTCCTCCATGGACGGCATCCGGCCGTCAATTGGCTCAATATTGAAAATTATATTATCTGGCGCTTTGTCACCCTGTAGATGCCGCGCATTCAATTTCAACATAGCCGGTGTATAGGCTGCGTAGCTCTGAAACACCGGACGAGGGTCCCAATCATTGTCGACAGCAAAGATGCTGGATTGGTTATAGGAGTATATGTC
The DNA here is from genome assembly GCF_002261215.1 of Bordetella genomosp. 11. NCBI lineage: Bacteria > Pseudomonadati > Pseudomonadota > Betaproteobacteria > Burkholderiales > Alcaligenaceae > Bordetella > Bordetella genomosp. 11. The sequence continues at coordinate 4,507,893 of NZ_NEVS01000004.1, forward strand.
AGCGGTACCCTCCAGTTTCGGCAGCGTCGAGTCCTGGGCTATCCGGCCATTTGCAGCCTTAAATCGGGACACCAGCTCATTTCCGTCGGATAACCGGGTTTTCAAGCCCGCAAAGGCGCGCGTGTAGGTGTCAGAAAAAATTCCAACGACCACAGGCAGGTCAAGTCGCGAATAAATGTTGGCGGACAGCACAGCCAATCCAAGAGCTCCGGCAACAGAGGCGAGACGCAGAGGTAACTTGATAATCGGCGCTAGGCAAAGCGAGGTTAACAAGAGGAAGGAAGTTGCCGCCCTCGCGTGTCCATCGTGACGCACAAATCCAATTTTGAATGCCAGGAAAAGAATCATCCCAAGCATGACCACCAGATACACCTTGACTGCCGTCCGGCCAATCTGGGCTCCAATCAAACTCAGCAGGAGAATCACACCCATGCCCAGGTAAAAAGCTATTTCACGTACTTGTCCCTCGACCGACATGGCCTCCGTATATCCGGAGATACCGAGGAAAATGGCGCGCAAGTAGTCGGGTAAACCACCAATCGGCTGTCCCGCGATCAGCCAGAAGGCGATTGATCCTCCTATCGGAAGGAGAACAACAGCCACCGCCTCGACGTAGCGAGCCCGGTAACACCATAGGCCCGCTGTCAGGAGCACGGCAACTGCACTGATAATGAAGAACGATCCCTTTATTAGCGGCAGTAGGCCAAGTGGGAGAAAGATTCCGCCTAGCGCCAGGAGTCGCCGCCTAGCGATTGGGCGATCAGGGCAAGTGTCATCAATCTCCGTAACGGCCAGGGCGACCAATAGCCCATACAGTAGGTAAGGAACATCTCCCGCGTACGAAGCGGAAATCATCAGTGCGATCGTCACTAGCACCGGCATCCATAATCTGTGGCGGATGCCCAGGAAGACGAGCAGTAGTCCAGTCGATAACGCGAAATAGAGGGCGGCACCAACCATCAGCCCATCAGTAGCCGGATGGTAGGCGGCCGTATAAACGGGTGCGTAAGGCCCCAAGGTGAAGATGATGTCTCTTCCGAAGACAAGCCCTTGCGACATGGCTTGGTTCAGTGCATAGCGCCACGACGGATCAAGGCCACCTTCCGGCATGTGCGGCGACAGTGGGACTATCCTGCAAACCACGGAAAGCAGCACTGCAGTTCCGACTACACACCGGATGCCCGCCGCAGTCGCCCAGCGCTTCACGCCCTCTCCACGCCTTCGGCCATCCTGGCGATGCGGCGGCCGAAGCCAATGCTCTCCGAGATGCCCCGATCTTCCGGGTAGTAATACGAGGTGTCCGCGACCCACAAGCCCTGTACCGGCAGGGATACGGGGGGCAGCCCGTCCAAGTATCCCGGCCCGCAGATGGGCTGAGCATGACGATAGCGACTGGCGCGCACATCAATGAAATCATCGTCCGTGAGGACGGGATTGATCGACTTCAAGTAGCGCCGTACCTTATCGAGAAAGACCTGATCCGGCTCTTGGTACTTGGGGTGTTCGCCCGGCATATAGAAAGGCACGTAGACCACATGGCAGTCCAAGGGGCGCAGGTTGGTGTATTCAACCACTCCCGGAATGTCCATATCGGGATCATTCGTGTTCAGCCAGAAGTTCTCGGTAACCGGCTTCCGCAGCTTGGCGATCACGCATACCACTGCGATATTCCGCAGCGCCTGGAATTTCTCGAGTATTTCCCTCGGTAGGTCGGGCATGATGCGCGGCACATAAGGCAAAGGCACCGTGCTAACGACCTTGCTGAAGGAATGCAACTCTCCCTTGCTCTCAATACCTTGTACCTGGCCGTCCGCGATAACGACCTTCGACACGGGAGTGCTCAGCTTGAACTCACCGCCACGCGCCTCGATCGCGCGCCGCATGCCTTGCAACAGCGTGTCCGATCCGCCCTCGAGGTAACCCAGCTTTTCCCGGAACAGGTCATAGCGCGATCGACCAATGCGTCGGATGCGGCTCCAGATCCATGCCGCGGACAGGCCTTCGGCGTAGTCATAGAACTTCAGATCGAACAGCTTGCGCCAAAGGACCTCATAGGCTTCTTTGCCGACCCATTTCTTTATCCAGCTGGTTGCCTCGACATTGTCCAACGGGCGCCAGTCTTTCCGGCGCGTGGATAGGAAGGCATGAAGTCCATAACGGAACTTAGCCATCATGCCCAGTCCCTTGAACCGCAGCAGAGCCAAGGGGTTGCCCCATGGCTGCAGGCGCTGCTGGTAGTAATAGCCCATCTTGGTCTCGGTCCAACGCATCTTGTCGGCAAGACCGAGCTCTTCCAGCATCTCCAGAAAAGCCGTGTCGGAAATGCAATGGAAGTGGTAATAGCGCTCGATGGAGAGCCCGCCGAAATCGAAGGTCGCGGTCATCCCGCCGACCCGATCATCGGCCTCGAAAACGACGGGGTTATAGCCGTCCTTCGCCAGCTGATAGGCCACGGCGAGCCCCATGGGACCCGCGCCCAGTACAGCTATTCGATCTTTCGCCTGATCGACCATGTCAAAACTCCAGTTCGATACGACCGTACTTGGGGTCGTTGAAGGTTTCGTCGATGGCCTTGGCAAAGGGCGTGTACTGCACGCCGAAGAGCCCTGGCCAGTCGATCACCTCGAACTCGTCCTTCGCAACCAGGGCTTCCAACTGCTGCGTGGTAAACGGCGGATTACGGTCCAGGCTCCCCCAGATTCTCAAGAGGAAATGAAAAAGACCATAAGGAATTTTGACGATGGCGGCACGCGCGGAGGTAGCACGCTTGATGACGCGGATGATATCGATATAGTCGATGCGTTCCTGGCCGGAAATGTTGAAGATGCCACCGGGAATCCGCCGCTCGATGCAGCTGATGATCACATTGCAGAAGTCTCCCGAATACAAAGGTTGGCGCATGTATTTGCCATTGCCCGGGATCGGAAACACTGGCACGCGCTTCATGAAGCGTGCCAGCCAGCCAAGGTGCTTGCGATCGAACCATCCGAACATCAAGGTCGGGCGAAGGATGGGGCAGGAAATTCCGCTCTCCAAAACGATCTTTTCCTGTTCCTTTTTGGTATTCGTGTAAAAGTCGTCGGCGACCGACTCCACCACCGATGAACTGATATGCACGAGGTACGATACGTGATGCGCTTTTATGGCATCCAGGATGACCCGCGTCGATTCGACATTGTTGCGAACGAATTCCTCGTAATAGTTGCCGCCGATCTGCGCCTGGAGCATCACCACGACTGCCGCGCCATCAAAATGCCGGCGCCAGTCTCCCGGTTCGGCAAGGTCGGCGTATTCCACGGTGATGTCTGGTTGCACCGCCTGCAGCACCTTCATGTTCGCTCGATGCTTGTCCAGCACGACGATGTTGTTATACCCACGGGCTTTCAGCCGGGCGACTAGATTCTGGCCTACCAGTCCCGCACCGCCAGGGAGGACGATCTTGTCGTTGATCATGATTCAGCTTCCTTGCTTACTTGTATTGCGCGAACCGACTGGCGGTTCGCAGCGGCGTATGGTGCTTCAGAGCTTGCTGCGTTTGAAAATAAAATTGGGCACCAGCCGGATGATGGCCATGATGAGCCGCCAGAAGCCAGGGGTATACAGCATATCCTTCCGCCTGGAGATAGCGCGGATGATGTCGCCGGCCACCTCGTCGGGCTGGGCGGTCAGTCGCGGCGGGAGGTCCAGGCCCGCAGTCATCGGGGTCGCCACGAATCCGGGCTTGATGGTCAGGACATGCACTCCGGCCTTGAATAATCGCGCCCGCAAGCCCGAGGCAAAGGCATCCACGGCGGCCTTTGCCGCACCGTAAAGATAATTACTGCCGCGCCCACGATCTCCCGCCACCGATCCGATCACCGCAAGCACGCCGCGCCCCTGTTCCTGGAGACGCCGGCCGAGTACGGTCATGCAGGCAATAGCACTTTCGCCATTTACGCGAAACTCGTGCACACCATAATCCAGGTCGGTCTGTGTGCGTTTTTGATCGGGTAGCGTACCGTGCGCGATAAGCACGACGTCGACATGATGCAAACTCGACCACGCGCTGTCGCATAGCTCATCGAGGCGCGCATAGTCCGTCGCGTCCATGCTGAAGGCATGAACCTGGCTTGCCCCCCTCGCCTTCAGGTCCGCCGACACTAAGGCCAGTTTTTCGGAGTCGCGAGCGACCAGGAACAGGGCAGCCTGCTCGGTGGCATAACGCCGGGCAACCGCCTGCGCGATACCGGATGTGGCGCCGAAAATGACAATATGCAGACTCATAGCGCAACACGCTTCCAGAAATGGGACATCAAGAGTGGATCCCGCAACGCTTCGACCTCTATCCAACCGGGGTACGCGCTGCGGAAATGCGACGCGCTCATGTGCGCATCCTTCGCGGGATATAGGCGTCCACCTGACTCGTGGACGATGTTGTCCAAGCGGGAGAACAACCGCGTGATCGCCGGTTCGCGTTGCGGGAAATCCAATGCCAGCGACGCACCGGGCATCGGGAATGACATCTTGCCCGGCGACGAGATGTCCCCGCAATGCTTGAGCACGGCCAGAAAAGAACCCATGCCGCTGCGCGCTATCTCGGCCATCATGGCCCCTATCGCATCTTTTGCCACGGCGGCAGGCACAACGCACTGGTACTGCTGGAACCCTTTGCGGCCATACATTCGGTTCCAGGCGCACAGCTTGTCCAACGGGTAGAAGAAGGGGTCATAACCCACCACCCGCTTGACCTCTCGCGCCCGCTGGCGATGGTAATAGAGCGTATTGAACATCCGCAGCGAAAGACCGTTGACCAACGAGAACGGCGGGTCAATGGGCATGGCCAAACGACCTGGCGCAGCAGCCCGCCTATCGTCGCCTTCCGTGTGGTCGCCGAAGATGTAATGGCCGCGCCCGGCACTCCTTCCCGTCGCAAGGCAATCGACCCACGCAACCGTATATTCGTGGGCATGGTCATGTTCGCGGCTCAAGGCGAAAAACTCATCGAGATCGCCAAACCGGATAGAGCGCTGCGCGATCAGGCCGGAAGCCACTGGCCGCAGCTGCAATTCGACACTCAATATCACGCCGGTCAGGCCCAGCCCACCTATCGTCGCGGCGAACAGTTCCGGCCGGTCGGTAGGTGAACACGCCACCACGCCCTCATCGGTGCGATACAGGACAATGCGCCGCACATGCCTGCCGAAGGTACCCATGACATGGTGGTTCTTTCCATGGACATCGTTGGCGACCGCCCCGCCCAGCGTGACGAATTTGGTCCCTGGCGTCACCGGCACGAACCAGCCTCGCCGTAACGCTTGCGCAATCACCTCACCGATCGTGATACCCGCTTGGGCGCGAATCAAGCCGCTGTCCCAATCCACATGTTCAAAGCGGTCCAGGCCGCGCATCGCAATGACGTGGTTGGACGCGGCCAGGCAGGAATCGCCGTAGCTGCGGCCGCAGCCGAAAGCCAAGGTAGGCCCGTCCTTCCAATCCCGCAGCGTGGCGGTTACATCACCCGGCCAAGCGACCGGATGCAAGGTTTGCGGGCGTCTCGGATAACGGCCCCACGACAATTGCTTTGGCATCAGAAGGAGGCCAAGGCAAAGGCCAAGAGAAACAGCACGCATACCCACCGGCTGGTTCGGTCGCGCAATGCGAATACGATAGGGTCGTCGTGCATTTCACCTCGGTGCGCAAGCAGCCAAACTCGGCTCAACCAGTACAACAGCAGGGGGCACGCAGCCCACATCCATTCCGGACGGCGGTACAGGGAACCGAACGATGCATCGTTGATGTATAGCGCCAGCACCAGCACGGATATATAACCGGACGATCCACCCAAGGACGCGAGCAGTTCGAAATCGCTGGGGTAATAGCCGCGCCCAGCCGATTTATCCATCTTTCCCTTCTGGCGTGCTTCACGCAGTTCGGTATACCTTTTGACAAAAGCCAAACTTAGAAAAATGAAAATGCAAAACGCCAGAATCCAAAAAGTCGTAACCAGCGACATCGCCGCCGCGCCGGCAAACACCCGCACGGTATACAACATGGCCAGCGTGACCACATCCAGCATGACGACCCGCTTCAGACGCAGCGAATATGCCAAGGTGAGCAAATAATAGCCTGCAAGTACCGCAAGGAAAGAGAGTGGCAACCACAGAAGCGCGATCAACAGCGCCGCGGCTAGCAGCGCAGGCATCAAGACCAGGCCGTGAACAATGGGCAATGTCCCCGCGGCAAGGGGGCGGAAGCGTTTGGTGCGATGCTGCCGGTCATCCTGCAGATCCAGCAGATCATTGAGCAAATAAACGCTGGACGCGCATAGACTAAATGCGAGAAAGCCAAGCGCACCGCGCATGGTCAAAGCCATTTCGAACAATCGATGCGACGCCAACAGCGGGACAAACAAAAGTAGATTCTTCGCCCACTGATGTACCCGCAGAGCTTTTAGCACGGCCTTAAGGTATCCAGGCCGACTATCGAAAACTTCGCCGATGTCACCCAGCTTGCGGGCGGCGCTCAATACGCCGCGCTCCGGATTGACGACATGGATCAACGAGGCCGCGTCCCAGACCTTGAGATCCGCGGCCGAATTGCCGATGTACTCGAAGCCACGCTCGCCATACAGCCCTACAAGAGCCTCTCGCTTTCGGCGCGCCGACAGGTTCACGTGTGGCTGGCTGCCCAGGACCGTATCGAAGATACGAAGATGGTCTGCCACCCTTTGGGCGATACGGTGGTCAGATGCAGTCGCCAATACCAGTCTCGCCCCAGCGCGACGGCGCTGATCCAGCCAGACCAACAGCGCTTCGTTATACGGCAGTCTTTCCGTAGGCGGCAATACCGCATCAGCCAGCCTGCTTTTGAAATAGGCTTTGCCCTTCAGCAGCCAGGCGAACAGGCTGAACACCCGCCACGGGTACGTCCGCAGGAAGAGAAATAGATTCTCCACCAGCATATCCGTCATAACGAGGGTGCCATCGAGGTCAACGACGATGCAATTGTCAATCTTGGCCATGCGAAAAGTTTACAGATTGGCCGAAGGCCAATAGCTTTCAGACCGCGGTTTTCGCCGCATTGAGGATTTGTTCGATGGACGGAGCGTCAGTACCACCTGCTCCCACTTGAAGATATATTCTTTCGGCATATCGGCGCGCGTCGGCCTGCTTTTCCGGCCTGACATTGTATCGGCTCGCCACAAGCGCCTGCATTCGGACGATCTCGGTCAGCTGACTGATATTCAAGCCCGAGTTCGTGACACTGCGTTGATGCCTGCGATGCAGATTGGCCGAGCGCGGCGAATAGGCGATGCGCCCCTGCGACAATATTTCAACGTAAACACGCCAGTCTCCCGCCACGCGGAAATGAGACGCCAGGCTCCCCGCGGCGTCCAAAGCCTTGATCATGGCAGTACGATCGAAGACGACCGCGCTTACGTTGGGTATCGTATTCTTGACACTCAAGGCCTCCGTGATTTCTTCCGTACCGTCAGCGATATAGCGCGTAAGCCAACGATTGGGGTCAACGTCCGACACATAATCTAGATAATTCTTTCCTATAGCCAGCCCTGCCGAGTCGATCTGCCGGCTTTCGCAGTAACTCATGACCACGTCTGGATAGTCGAAACCCCGCATCACCTCCAGAAGGAAATCCGGATCGCTCAAATCGTCGGCCTCGGCAATCCAGACGAGCTCACCGCTGGCTTGCCGTACCCCTTTGTCCCATTGGGCAAAGACGCAGCCCGAATTGGCTTCCGAGCACTCCAGCCGAGTGTCGACGTTCAAGTCAGCGGCGATCTCCCTGATGATCTGTGCGCTGCCATCCGTTGAACAATCGTCCAGCAGGATAAGCTCGTAGATGGGATAGCGCTGCTGCACTATGGAGTCCAGCCTTTCCTTCAGGTAATGCGCATAGTTGTAGTTGGGAACGACAACGGATACCCGACGGATGGGGAACCGGAGTGCCTCGAGTACCGTGAAAAGATAGCGCCTGAACGAGAATTCCGATTCGACAATGGCAAGGGCATTGGCGGCGAACGTTTCCCGAAATGTCTTGTCCGCCAGTATGCTGTTCAACGCTTCGGCATAGGCGGAAACATTGAACGCGGGAACGACCAGGCCGCTTTCGGCGCGCCGGACCAGTTCGGGAATCCCACCCGTGGCGCCAAAGCAGACGATCGGCAAACCGCCCCCCATCGCATCCAGAGCCACCGTGGGGAAGGGATCCTCGCGCGAGGTCAACGCCAGCACATCCGCGCCGGCGTAGAACACATCCGTGTCATCCTTGCGCCCTGGAAACACGAAGTGCTTGCGTATATCGGCGCTGCAGGCGTCCAGCATGGACGCGACTGTCGCCTGCATCTCGGCTTCCCAATGGCCCAACCACACCATATAGGCATCCGGCGTGGTCTTGAGTACCTCCAGGCCCGCTTCGATGAACATGTCCACGCCCTTGCGGCGATCGGCGTAGCCCGCGCCCAGGACGATGTGTGCGTCCTTGGGCAGTTTGAGCAGCGTGCGAAGTTCCTGGCGTGCCTGTGCGAAATTGGCGCGATACCGGTTTCGCTTGTGCAGGCCCTGGGGCCGGATGATGAATGCGTCTTCTCGCAGCGGCGCGACGGCTCGGAAGCTCTCCTTGACCAAGTTGGCCGGGAAAATCACCTTTTCCGCATGCCTCGCGATGACGCTCGCGTGCTCCTCCAGCTTGTAATGAGCCAGGATGCCGCTAAGCTCATGCACCAGCGCAACGCACCGGATGCCATGCGCTGCCAAAGTTTCCAGGAAAAGGCCGCTCACCGTACTATTGACGATCGCGAAGCGATATCCCCGTGCGGCCAAGTCGGCGGCAATTTGGGCCGCCTTTTCGCCTCGTTGGTCCTGGCCTTCCATGTCATGCAGCTGACCGTACTTCGCGAACTCGGATTTCAAAGGGCCGCCGCCAAGGCAGACGACTTCGACGTCCAGGTGGAAATCCTCTTTCAACGCCCTGGTCATATTCAGGGCAAGATACTGGGCTCCATGGAGGTACGCGTCGTGGGTCACGACAACGATACTGCCAAGCCCTTGCGATTCAGCGTTGTTTTCCAGCGCCCGGCGCGTCGCGTCCAGGAAGGCATACCCGTATTTGGTATCCGGCTCAAGATGCGCGCCTTCCGCCCATTCGTTCCACGCGTTGATGAATACCAGCCGCTCCTCTTTTGACGTGATTCGCGTAACGGTGTCGGCGATGGCGTTTCCAAGCCATTCTTCGTAGCCACGCGGCGAACTGTTCAACAGCACGGTGCCCCGGGTTTTCTTTCTGGCCGTGTTGTCCCACGAGGGACACACGCCGCGGAACAATGTGTAGTCGGGCTTGGGATATTGCCTGGACCTTCTGACCAAGGTACGCCAGTCGTAGACGGTGGACGCGAAATCAGAGTGCAGTGGCGCGACCTGATCCCGCGCCGGCAACAGCGACGAGTTATTGGGGGGAAACTCGATTGCGGCATCGAAACCGTAGCGGCGCGGGTCGACCGACTCGAACGACTGCGTGTACGCCAGGTAGATCTCGCCGATGCCGTTCTGCCGGCACCACTTCCGCCACCGCTGGACGGTTTCCGCCGGCTCTGGCAGGATGCCGGGCCGATAGACCAGTAGCAGGGGTTTACCGTCGATTCGGATATAACGCGGATCTCGCAGGTATTTTGCGATATAGGCAATAAACGCAAGGTCGTCAGCAGGCGAATGATCCTGGGCGATCAGTATCTCGCTGTCCAGGCCATCCCAGCGTCGGCTCCAGTTCTCATTCGCCCAGCACAGGCAGAACGGCAGATCCAGGCTGGAATCATTGAGATAATTCGCTATCGGTGTTTCGAGCAGGCGCTTTCCGCCGAACCAATAGAAGTAAAAGCAAAAACCTTCAATGCCGTAAAGCTTGGCCAGGTCGACTTGCCGGCGCTGTACCGCACGATCACGCAAATCGTAGTATCCCAGTTCACCAGGTACGTGTGGCTGATAGTGTCCTTCAAATTGGGGCCGAGCAGGCACCACGTTGGTCCACTCAGTGAACCCTTTTCCCCACCATTCATCATTTTCGGGAATAGGATGGAACTGCGGAAGATAAAAGCAGATCAGCCGCGCTTCCTTTTTTTGCAGCGGGGGGGCCGCGATCAACGGCACATAATCCGGCAACCGCGCATGAAAAGGCGGCAGTTGGTCCGGGTAGCGCGCGAACTTCCCGGCCTCTTCCACGAACTTCAAGTGATCTTGCCATACGCGATAGGCGTACGTGCGCTTCAGGGCGAACCCGAGTCGCGTGAATGCATAGCCCTTGATCGCCTCCTTCCGCCGGTCGGATAGAGGGATAAGCCGCCATAGAGCCCTGAACGACCGCATTGCCAAGCGTCGCGCCGTCCAATAGATACGGCTGGCGAAGTATCGGGCACTGCTTCGGCGCATCGCCTCGACGCGATCCGCCAGCACTTGCACCGTATGAGCCAGACTCTCCAGGCGCTGTTCGCCAGCCTGGATGGTCACGCCGTGCGCAGCGATCAGCTTCGCACTTTCCTGCAATGAAGTGGTCAGTTCGCTGATCGATTCTGCGTTTTGCCTGGAGAAATCCGCGAGCAGGCTCCGCAGCGCCTGCACCGTCTTCGAATTCTCGAATATGGCGTGGTTGACCTCTAGAAGCTTGCCGGTATTGGCGCTCACAGTTTCCTGCGCATCGCGCAGAGAGGTGCCTAGTTCCCAGAGTTTGCTTTCCTGCCGTGCGATAAGACTCAGCGCGGGCAAGATGGATACAAGTTCCGAGGCCAGCTCCACAAACGTGTCTTCGACTTCGTGATCGTCAACGGACAGCTCCTCCATAGCGACACGCTGCAGAAGCTCATAGGCGATACGTACCTGTATCGGCACCGCAGGATTTTCCCGCAAGTCTTCCGCTGTGTAATGCGTGTGTCGCAACCCGCTTTCCAGGAACTCGCTCTCGTAAACGCGCAGCGCGGCAGCGTCCGGCTCAGGCAGTTGCAGCGCCCGCGCGATGCGCGCCAGTTGAGGCTCCGGAGCCGCCAGCAGCGTGTCGTAATCGACCACTATCCGCTTCCTGCCGCGTGTACCGATTACCGCCGGTACGACGTGCTCAAGCCATAGATAGAAGGATTTTTCCGGTTCGAAAGCATTGCGTTTCTGCAGGGACTGCATAACGCTGAGCGGATTACGGATCGCAATAATGAAGCCAATGTCGCAGCCCACCCGTTCCAATACACGGAGCCAGAAAGGCAGCAACCGAGCCGTACGTGGGTCCTTGAACCCCCAGTAGTTGCCAGTACCAAGCTTGGCACGGACCAGGGCTTCCGCTTCGGCGGCATATCGCGCAATGATGGGGTCGTCAGTCGGGAAATCCCAGTTAACCAACCCCAGGCGGTCGTAGGCAGAGCCCACGGAGGCAAGCAGGTGCTCATTCAGCGCGAGGCAGTCCTTATCTTCCCAGAACCCCTTGGGGTTATCAGCACCTGACGGATGAAGGTTATCCCCCAGTTGGACTCCTAGCACTTCCAAACCACGAGTGATCGCGCTGGTTCCGCTTCTGTGCATCCCTAGGACAATGACGGCCATCTTTCTATGGGAAGACATGGGCCGCTCTATGGCGTCACTCATTTATATCTCTCAAAAATTCCACGCTCGGCTCGCAGCCGAAGTCGATATGCCCCGTCATGGCAAGCCTGCGCTCGGGAAGCACCCGGAACATGGCGACGTCCAGCAAACGGTGCATATAGGTGTACATACCGTCTATATCCCCCTGCACCCCGGCATTGAGAAAATAGACACCGGGCGCAAGGTTACATTGGAAATCGAATCTCACGCGAATCACGGATCCGGCTGCCACATATTCAATGCCCAACGACGGCTGGGAGGCGGAAATAGCACCGCCGAGCTCCAGACCGTTGATAGTCTTGATCAGCATGCCGAAGGCGACGCTGCCCGCTCCTTTGTGAAACCGCACCGTGTAAACGTACTGATAGCGGCGGCCCCGGCGAACGTTGTTGACCTGATGTCCATCCGGAGTCAACACCATCGGGTTTTCGATCGTCGCGCCGTTGATCTCATACTCTATGGTGCTGGACGGCAGCAAAGCGGGATCATAACTTTCTTCAGGCCCCTCATCCTGTTCCCGGTTTTTGACTTCTTCTACGGGTTTGCCCGACGTGGCGGTATCTTCCGAGCCGCCGCGGCCGGCCTCCACAAGAGGGAAACTGGTGTCCCTATCGGACTCGGCATCCGCGCTCGCGATCTCTACCCTGATCTTTGCCCGGACATCATCGGCGGCATACAGCAGCCTTTGATAGCGCCCTACGACCGTCTTGGGCTCGCCGACGACCAGGCAGTCGCCGCTGTCCAGCAGGATGGCCCGGTCGCACAATTCCACTATCGTGTTTCCCGAATGGGATACGAACAGGATCGTCGCGCCTCTGGACCGTATCTCTTCTATGCGCGAAAAGCATTTTCTTTGGAAACGCTCGTCGCCAACGGATAGCGCCTCGTCGACCACCAGTATTTCAGGGTCGACATTGATCGCGACGGCAAAGGCGAGGCGCAGCTGCATGCCGCTGGAATAATTCTTGGTTGGCTGGTCGATAAAATCGCCGATTTCCGCGAAGTCGAGGATGTCGTCGAATCGACGATCGACCTCGGCCCGCGTCAAGCCAAGTACAGCGGCGTTCATGTAGACGTTCTCACGCCCTGTGAACTCGGGATTGAACCCCGACCCGAGTTCAAGCAACGCCGCGATCCGCCCATAGGTTTCGACACTGCCCGTCGTGGGAGACAAGGTGCCGCAAATGATCTGCAGAATGGTCGACTTACCCGAACCATTGCGGCCGATGATACCGACCGCTTCGCCCCGCCTGATTTCGAAAGAAACATCCCGCAGCGCCCAGAATTCACGGAAGTACTGCCGCGGCTGACGCCCCGTAGCCGACTGCAGCCGGGGCAGGACGAACTGCATTAGGCGGTCGCGTGGGCGATCGTAGATGTGGAAGCATTTACCCAGGCCGGAAACGCGTATCGCGACGTCGCCTTTCCCTCGCTGGGACGATGTGCCGGTCCAAGGCTCGGCGACTTCCACACCCTTCAATTCAGCACTAGATGACATCGGCGAAACCTTTCCGGGTTTTCTGGAACCACGCATACCCGAACCATGCCACCAGGCAGGACCCCACAAAATACAAAGCCAGCCCGGTCCAATTCGGCATCTGGCCGAAAATCGCCACCGCGCGTGTTTCTTCGATAACGAAGGTAAGCGGGTTGATCATGAACCAGGTGCGAAACCTCTCCGGCAATGCGGTAACCGGGTAGAAGATCGGGGACAAGAACATGAAGACCATCGTGATGATGCTGATGGTCTGTGCAAGGTCACGCAGGAAAACGCCCAGAGAGGCCAACAACCACGCCAGGCCGACCACCAGGATGATAAGGGGCAATACGACGAGAGGGATAAGAATGACCGTCCAATGGAGAAAGCCGTTCAACAGGACAAAGGCCACCAGCAGCACGAAAGTACTGACCAGGCTATGGAATAGTGCGGCGGCCATCGTGACGACGGGCAGAATCTCCAGCGGGAAAACCACTTTCTTTACGTAATTGACGTTCGAGACGATCAATGCCGGGGCGCGATTGATGACCTCGGCGAAAAAACCATAGACGATCAGACCGACGAACAGTATGACGGCAAATTCGCTCTTGTTCTCCCCTGCCGGATTGGTCCCCCAGCGGGACTTGAATACCACCGAGAATACGAAGGTATAGACGGAAAGCATCAGGATAGGATTGAAGAGAGACCAGGCCAAGCCGAAAAAAGAACCGCGATATCGTCCAGCGACCTCCCGCACGGTCATTTGCAGGATCAAGCCCCGGTGGCCCCATATGCTGCGACACATTTGAGGCAATGATGCGGACTGCGTAGCGTGGGGATTCATTGATGATCCTCGCCATGATTGGTAACGCCGATAGCGCCGTGCTGTCCCGGCGCCATTACTAAGGCAGGAACACTGCCAATCGCTGAATTCATATCTGCTCTAGGTTGTACGCTATCCTGCGCCCGATGCGGCATATAGGCCGCGGCTCAGGACAATGCGGTGCTCTTCATCCAAGCCATTGTTCTTCTAATGCCTTCACGAAGCTCGATTTCCGGCCGCCAACCCAGTTCGGCCGCGGCGCGGCTGCAATCCAACACGCTTTTCGGCACATCCACCGGCCGGGCATTGGCGAACCGCAAATTCAGCTTAGCGCCGAGCAGATCTTCGATGACACCGGCAATCGCCAAAAGGCTCTGCCCCTCACCGCTGCCGATATTGAAAATTCTTTCCTTGCCTTCGTGAATTACCGCCGCGACAAGCGCTCTGGACACATCGTCTACGTACACGTAATCGCGAACGACCGAGCCATTCCCCCAGACCTCGATAGGCTGGTCTGCCAGGGCCTTGCGCAGGAATGCCGCAATTACACCTTGGCTCTTCAGCGCGGTCTGGTACGGACCATAGGGGTTGGCGACCCGCAGGATGCGGTAATCGATGCCGTGGGCACGCCGGTACAAGGCCAGGTACTTTTCAATGGCAAGTTTCGATATGCCGTACGCCGTGATGGGTTCATTCGGAGCTATTTCCGGCGTGGGTATCTGATCCGGCACACCGTAAATGGTTCCCCCCGACGATACGAACACGACACGTTGCACGCCTTCGGCGCGGCAGGCTTCCAGCAAGCGCAGCGTCGGCACGACATTGGCTTCCAGGTCCGCGACCTTATCGATATTGGCGCTGGCAGGCGTGGTGGCATTGACCAGATGGAACACCACATCGCAATCGGCAATTGCCGACGCTACGCTGGTCGGATCGGAAAAATCCCCCTGCATCCATTCCACGTGACGGATCGCTTGCGGGAATGACTGCCGCCGCCCAAAGGCACGTAGCGACGCCACTCTTCCGGAAAGCGCCACACATAGATTGGTTCCCAGAAACCCGCCCCCGCCAAGGACCACACATCGGGCATTCGCCAGATCAACCATGCTGCTCCACCCCGCAATTCGGCACGGACGACGCCTGCAATGCCTGTAGGATTTGCCCCAGCTTGAGCCCTTCGGTCGCCCAGTCGGTTGCGCCGGCAGCCTTCAGCCCACCTTCCCGCAAACGCTTCGCTTCCGCAGGATTCTGCAGGACGTCGCATATTGCGTCGGCCAGGGCCTCGACCGTGGGTGGCTCCAAGCGCGCGTTACTTTCATTCAACAGCCATTCGGTGTTTGGCCCTCGGTTACTGACAACGGGTACACCACAGGCCATAAGCTCCAGGGGCAGCAATGAAAGGTTTGAAAAAGAGAGAACGAGGGCGGCCGAGCAAGTGCCGTAGAGTTGGGGCAAGTCGGATAGCTTGACGATGTCCCTGCTCTCAAACTTGAAAGGAAACTGGTAGGCACGCAGACTGCCGCCCGCCATCACCATGGTCACATCCGGCATGCGTCGGGCGACCTCGCTCAGCACCAGGATGCCAAGCTCGAAGCCCCGACGCGGGGTAGACGGCCTGGCATAAAAGAATATCCTCCTGCTTGCCAGCTGGGCGGATTCGTCCGGAGGGGGGACGTACAGATCCCTGGCGTAGGAAAATCCCAGGGGGTACGTTGTCATCCCGTAATCCCGCTTGAGCCTGTCCGCCAGCCATGAGCCTGCCGTAATACCCATGAAGCCGAAGCGATAGGTTTCTTCCGCCAGCGCGCTTTGCGAGCCGGCGGCCGCGAACCACGGTTCGAAGTCCTGCACGAAGTAGCACTTGTGCAAGGTCGGTTGGAAATTCCGGACGATGTAGGCGGTTTGCCATGCGGTAGCGAAGGACATGGCCGCGGGCGGCGCGGTGTGCGCACCGACATAAGTTTCCGCCTTCAGCGGGAAGTACCAATTGGCAATGTCCTTTTTCAACTGCTCCGGCGCAAGGTTCGGAAAGTTATCGCCGATCGCGACAATCCGGCATTCGAATCCCTGTTCTTCCAGGTAGCTGATGAAACGGAAAATGTTCAGATGGCCGCCCGACCCGCGTCCGACATCCGGCACGAACCAGTTGACGGTGTTGGGCCGGATCGCATCCGCCGGCAGTGTCTGCCCGATCGCCTGCTTCTGGACAAACCAATAGTGCTTCCTGACGTCCTGGACAAGGCTTTGGCGGAGCTCCCGATCGAGTGCAGCAGGATTCAGGACGACTTGAAAAACCCTGACGAACAGGGCCTTGAGACCACGGTCCCGAGAGAACGCCACGGCCCGACTGAAACGATTTTTCCACGCCTGGATGCTCATCGTTTTGCCCCTCCGCTGGAAGAAGTGGCCAGCCCAAGCATCATGCGCCGGTCCCGCGACAGACTCCGGCGCACAGCCGCGGGGAGCGCGTCGCCGCGGGCACCCAGGTAGTGCCCCAGCGGCAACATCAGGTTATCGAATGGGGCCCGCACGACCGCGCGCCAGTCATTGCGCAATAGGTGCTCCCGTCTGGCATAGCGGAAATCATTCACGGTGCGGCCGGCCCAGGAGCGCGCAACGTGGCGTAGGGTGGGCGACAAAACATAACCGAATAGCCGATGCAAGGCATAGGACTCGTCGAAACTGCGCTGCAAGCGTTCGACGACTGCATAGTCATGCGAGTGATACACGGCACCTTCATGCGAATATGCCTTCTTCCAACCGGCTTCTATGGCCCGTTGCGCCCAGATCTGGTCTTCCGCAAAATCGACGTCGGGGTAGGGAATCCGTTCCCATACGCTGCGCCGGATAAGAGCGTTGTTATCCGAGAAGAAATGCAGCATTTGCCGATACCCGGGATCGGCCCGATACCGCGTCTCGTCGTCAAGCCACACGACAGGCCGTTGAAGGAATGAAGCAAAGTGCGCTTCGAGATCGCGCTTGGTGAATGGGCTCGCGGTCGGGTAGGCCAAATGCCGCCCGAAGACGCCTGCGATCGAGTCGTCGCTTTCCGCGGCCCGTACCATGGCAGCCAACCACCCGTTGTCGGCCGGCAAGGCGTCATGCGTGATCAGTACGGCATATGGTGCCCGGCACATGGAAACGGCAAGGTTGCGCGTCTTTCCATGCCCGAATTCGCCAGCAGGGATCTGATGCAGGCGGATACGCGGGTCAGGATACGAGCGAACAAAGTCCACCGTCCCATCCGTCGAACCGGAATCCACGACCAGGACGTCAAAGTCGAAGTCCGTAGATTGAGCGCAGACTGTCTCGAGCACTTTCCGAAATAGAGGCCCCGGGTTCTTGGTCGGTATGATGACGGAAGCTCTGATCATGCAAATACTTCCGCGTCCTTGAAAGCGGCACCCTGCAGGTCTTTCGCGGATAGCGTCGGGGTGCCGACGTCCGGCCATTCGATGGCCAGATCGGGATCGTTCCAACGGATACAGCGCTCGTGCTGCGGCGCATAGTAGTCCGTCGTCTTGTAGAGAAAATCCGCGGTTTCAGTCAGGACAACGAAACCGTGCGCGAACCCCTCAGGCACCCAGAGCTGGGCTTTGTTTTCCTCGCTGATCGTGGCGCCAACCCAGCGACCGAACGTGGGAGAAGACCGCCGGATATCAACCGCCACATCGAATACCGCACCGGACACTACCCGCACCAGTTTCCCCTGGGTATTCGCAACCTGGTAATGCAGGCCACGCAATACGCCACGCGAGGAACGGGAATGATTGTCCTGGACGAAATCGACCTCGCGTCCCGTCGCTTCATTGAATAACTTCCTATTGAAGCTTTCATAGAAGAAGCCTCGGGCATCGCCGAACACGCGGGGTTCGAACAGGATCACATCAGGGATTGCCAAGCGGGTCGCTTTCATTTTAGTAAACACGCTCCGTCAAGATGCGCTGCAGGTATTTTCCATAGCCGTTCTTCAACAACGGTTGTGCCAGCCTTTCCAGGTCCGCGGCGGAGATCCATTTCTGCCGGAATGCAATCTCTTCGGGACAGGCCACTTTCAGGCCTTGGCGATTCTCCAGCGTCGATATGAACTGGCTGGCCTCAAGGAGGGAATCGTGGGTACCGGTATCCAACCAGGCATACCCACGGCCCATGATCTCTACTGAAAGCCCGCCCTGCTCCAGGTACGTACGGTTCACGTCGGTGATTTCATACTCACCCCTCGCGGACGGCCTGATGCTCTTGGCAATTTCGACTACCTGCGCGTCGTAGAAATAGAGCCCCGTCACCGCGTAATTGGATTTAGGTGCGGGCGGCTTTTCTTCCAGCGACAGCACAGTGCCTCGCTCGTCGAACTCGACAACGCCGTAACGCTCGGGGTCGTGCACGTGATAGGCAAAAACGGTTGCGCCGTCCGTGCTGGCGTCGGCATGCTGCAGGAGCTCATGGAAATCGTTACCGTAGAAAATATTGTCGCCCAGCACCAGCGCCGAAGGATGGTCCCCAACGAAGTGCTCGCCGATGACGAACGCCTGAGCCAGGCCATCGGGCGACGGCTGTACCGCGTACTCGAGTTCAACGCCCCACTGCGATCCGTCGCCTAGCAGTTGCTGGAACCGCGGCGTGTCCTGTGGCGTGGAAATGATCAGGATTTGCCGGATACCCGCGAGCATCAGGGTGCTAAGCGGGTAATAGATCATGGGCTTGTCGAAAACCGGCAGCAACTGCTTGCTAATGGCTAGCGTCGCCGGATGGAGCCGGGTCCCGGACCCGCCCGCCAAGATGATCCCTTTACGTTGACGTTGCATGTTTGTGCTCATCTTTCCAGTATTTCGTTCAGCATGCGCGCGACACCCGATTGCCACACAGGTAAAAACAATCCGAATGTCCGACGCAGGGACGTAGTATCGAGCCGTGAATTCAGCGGCCGTTGCGCCGCGACCTTGTACGCGCTTGACGGAATAGCCGATACCGCATCGGGACCTGCCTTCAATTGCAGACCGTGCGCGGCGGCTGTCTCCAGCACGTATCGTGCGTAGGCGAACCATGATGTCTCGCCGGCGGCGACCAAGTTGTAAGTGCCTGACAGTGAGGCGGCGGCACGTGTCCGCGCGATGGCATGGGCGGTCACATCGGCAATCAGCTCCGCGCCTGTCGGCGCTCCGACCTGGTCGTCAATGACGGACAAACTTTCGCGTTCACGCGCAAGCCGCAGCATCGTCTTGGCGAAGTTTCCGCCTCGCGCCGCATAGACCCAGCTGGTGCGGAAGATCAGATGGGCGCAGCCGCTTTCACGTATGCGTTGTTCCCCTTCCAGTTTGGTGCGCCCGTAGATGCTCAATGGGTTGGTTGCATCGTCCTCCGTCCAAGGGCGGGAACCGCTGCCGTCGAAGACGTAGTCCGTGGAGTAGTGGACGAGCAGCGTGCCCCTGGCAGCGGCGGCCACAGCCAATGCGCCAGGCCCGGCCGCATTGATCGCATACGCGGCGTCCGGCTCGCTTTCCGCCTTGTCCACGGCGGTATACGCGGCGGCATTGACGATAACGTCCGGCGCTACCGTTGCTACGGTCTTCGCGATACCGGCGGCATCGGCCAGGTCGCCGCACAGTCCAGGCGCACCGGTCCTGTCCAATGCGACGATTTCGCCCAACGGCGCCAAAGACCGCTGCAGCTCCCAGCCGACCTGGCCGTTCTTGCCTAGCAGGAGTATTTTCACTGGTCTCGGCCCGTGTAGTTCTTTTCCAGCCATTGCTTATAGGCACCGCTCTGGACGTTGGATGTCCATCCGGTGTTTTGCAGGTACCACGCCACCGTCTTGCGGATACCCGAGTCGAATGTTTCGGCGGGCTTCCAGCCGAGCTCGCGCTCTATCTTGCGCGCGTCGATCGCGTAGCGCCGGTCATGCCCGGGGCGATCCCGCACAAACGTGATTTGTTCGGCATAGGAACGGCCATCGGCGCGAGGTTTTAGTTCATCCAGGATGGCGCAGATGGTCCTGACAACGTCGATATTGGGCTTTTCGTTCCAGCCCCCGACGTTATAGGTCTGGCCCACCTTGCCCGAAGCAAGGACGGTGCGAATCGCGGCACAGTGATCCTTCACGTACAGCCAATCGCGGACCTGCTGGCCATCACCGTAGATGGGCAGGGGCTTCCCATTGATCGCGTTCAGTATGACGAGCGGAATCAGCTTTTCCGGAAAATGATACGGACCGTAGTTGTTGCTGCAGTTCGTGGTGACTACCGGCAAGCCGTAGGTATGGTGCCATGCGCGGACCAAGTGATCGGATGCGGCCTTGCTGGCCGAATAGGGACTGTTGGGCTCATAAGCGTTGGTTTCCGCGAAAGGCGGGTCATTGGCTTCGAGCGAACCGTAGACTTCATCCGTAGACACATGCAGGAAACGAAATGCCCCTTTTTCCGCTTCGGGAAGTTCCGACCAATATCCTCGAACGCTTTCGAGCAGATTGAAGGTGCCGACGACGTTGGTATGAATAAATTCCCCCGGGCCGTCGATCGATCGGTCCACGTGGGATTCGGCGGCGAAATTCACCACAGCTCGCGGCTTGTGTTCTTTCAACAGCGCGGAGATAACCGTGCGATCACCGATATCCGCCTTGACGAAGGTGTAGCCCGGCCGCTGGGCAACCGAGGCGACCGTTTCCAAATTGCCTGCATAGGTCAATTTGTCGACGTTGACCAGCGCTTCGTCGCCGGCTTGGGCGAACCAATCCAGCACAAAGTTTCCCCCGATAAAACCCGCACCACCCGTTACCAAAATCGTCATAGCTATAGCTTCTTGAAAAAGGCCGCCACAATAAGGCCGATATTTCCGGCAATTGTCTGCCGGTAGACTCCGGAACGCTTCAAACCCACAAGGCGGCGGACAATACCCCCCTGCCGCGAAGAATCGAATTCCAGGAAAATCCTGCGTTGAGGCGCCGGCAGACGCGCGCCGATCCGGCGCAGACCCGCGACGTTGGCGTCGATCCAGCGCCGCAGTTGGCCTTGCATGAGCAACCGGATGCGTACGAAGCGCGCTGAGAATCCCTGATTGGATCCAATGAGATTGCCACCATGCTGGCGGTACAGCAAGGTAGGCTCGGGATCGTAGACGATTCGGCCGCCTGCGGCGCTAATGGCTACGTAGGTCCACCAATCGTGTGCGACAACATCCAGATCCGGACCGGCACTCAGCAATACGCGGCGCCCCTCCGCATTGAAAACCATGGTGTTGCCCCCCCCGACATTCTGCACAAGGGCGTTTCGGAAGTCTGGCTTTTGTGTAAAGAGAGGTGATAGGCCGAGCTGCGTGCCAACCTCGTCCACTAGCTGGGTCCGTGAGCAGTAGAGGGCTGGCAAATCGGTCCCCAATACTTGCAGTTGAGCAACGGCACGTTCCAACTTCTGCTTCTCCCAGACATCGTCTTGATCCGCGTAGGAGAAGTAGTCTGCCTCGATCTCCGGGCGGCACACCAAGGAAAGGAAGTTGGCGGCAAACCCGCGTGAGGGGCCGTGCAGGATTTCCAGGCGATCTGCCCCCCACTCGCGGCGATATTCCGAGAGAATTTCCAACGTGCCGTCACGCGATCCGTCATCCGACACCCAAACCTTCCAGTTGCCGTAGGTTTGAGCGCGGATGGAATCCAGATGCTCCCGAATAAACCGAGCCCCGTTATAAGAGCAGAGCAATATGGCGACTTTGGGAAGGGCCAAAACAGGTCCAGGCGGAGTCGCCGGCGTATTTGAAAACTCGGTACTCAAACGTCGTCAGCCTCTTTCTTTACCATGAGCCAGCGCGGCGTGGCGAAACGCACCAAGGTGCGGTACAGGGTCAGATACACAACGGAGAACAGTGCCACAAAACCCATCAGCACGTACTGGTACTGCCAGAAAAGCACGGCGGGAATGACAGCCAGTGAAGACAGCACCCACAAATACGGCGACGTCATAGCGTTGCGCTGGATCTTATGGCGTACCTCTGTCGATCCAATCGCCCAACGCACCAGCCGCTTGTAAACAAGCATATGCAGGTGGACGCCGTCCGGCATGCCTGGGGAGCGACCCCGCAGCCAGCGCTTTCGATATATCGAAAAAAGCGTTTCGAATACGGGATAAATGCAAAGCAACAAGGGAAACCACGCGGAAACGTTCGGATGCCGATAAAGCATCAGCACGGACAATTCGCCAATCATGTAGCCGATAAAATAGGCCCCACCATCGCCCAGGAATATCAGTCCACGCGGGTAGTTCCAGATCAGAAAGCCGCCGATCGCACCCATCATTCCCACCGAAGCCACCACCAAGAGGCGGTCGCCGAGGTAGTACGACACGTAGGCCATACCCGCCAAAATCATGACTGATACCACCGCCGCCAGGCCGTTATAACCGTCAATGATGTTAATGGCGTTGGAGGCCCCCCCGACGGCGATCATCGTACAGATGAGGGAAATAACCCAAAACTGCAATAGCCAGTCCACCCCAATGATGTTCAGGCGCAGTACGGCAGCCCCGAGGAAATAGTAGGCCAGTCCCCCCGCCAGCATAGCGAGAAGCAAGCGTACGACCGCTCGGACGCGTTTTGTAACATCCTCCGCCAATCCGCCAAGGAAGGCCGGCATGCCACAGAGCATCAACAACAGGAGGGGTTTGACCAGATTCGGCTCGCGCCATGCGGCGGCACCGGCCACCACCAGCATGCCGACTACTAACGCCATGCCCCCCACCCTCGGCACCGGACGGACGTGATATTTTTGCACGCCCGTCATATCGGTATCGCCGGTATAACGCAGATGCCAATGTCCGAACCTGAGCGTCAGAAGCGTGCATATAGCAGACGCTATAAAGGCGATGGACACATAAAGCATTAGATTACCTACCCTTTGACTCTTTTCCGGTTTCTAGGGTCGGCTGCACGAAATTAAGTCGATGCGGACGGAAGTACCTTCCGGGCGCAGCTCATCATTACCCCACTTGATGGCGCACCGATTTTACTGCTTTTCCATGAGACCTTCCGGAGGCGGCAGCTTTCCGTATGTCACTGATCTAATGCAAAGTTTCGGCGCGGCGCGTTGAAGCGGATCCCGGACCACGCAGCGCCGCCCCGGGGCTCATCCCACACCGGCCGGCCAAGAGCAATTCGTAACACTTTACCGGGCAGTCGGTTTGTCCAAAAACACCCGATTTCCCGGCGGCATTGCCGCTCAGCCATTCGTCAGTTGCAAATGGCCACGCATGCGGTAATCCACCCCGTAGCCTTTCGCAGCAATCAGGTCCAGAATAAGTCCAAAGAAGTCCAAATAAAGGAGACAGCCATGCGCATTTCCGATGCCCAATGGATTCCTTCTACCCAGCATCAGACCTGGGAAGCGCTGACCGATTGCGCTGTGCTGCGCAAATGCATCCCGGGCTGTGTGGACGTCGAGTGCAGGTCGCCGACCGAGTACGCCTTTACCGTCCGCGCCAAGGTCGCCGGCTTGGGGGCGGACTACGAGGGGGAAGTCCTGCTATCGGACGTCAACCCCCCTCACGGCTGTACGCTGGTGTTCGAAGGCAAGGGCAGCGCCGCGGGGTTGGCCATCGGTACGGCCCAGGTGAACCTGACGCCCAAGGACGAAGGCACGCGGCTCTCCTATACGCTGGCCGCCATGGCCGGCGGCAAACTGGCCGAGGTGGGCGAAGGCACCCTGCTGAAGGCGGCCGATAAGATCGTGCAGAAGTTCTTCGCCGCTTTCATCGACCACATGGCGGCCCAGCCGCATCTCGCACCCCCGCCTCCCCCGCCGCCGCCGGAGCCGCACGGGCTGCGGAATTCCCGCTGGTCCTGGGCGGTGGTGACAATGCTGATTCTTGTCTTCGTGGGCTATCACACCTTCTTCACCTGAAGCGATATCCGCGTTCGCCGGACGGCATACCCCTCTGCGCGTCGCAAGAATCGGAGTGGCATGGCGGCTGGCCGGTGTATGCTCCTCCGCCTTATTGGCATACACGCGTTTATCCATGCGCAGCCGCGACCTCGCCGACCTGCTGGTGCTGTCCGCCGTTTGGGGCGGATCTTTCCTCTTCATGCGCATTGCGGTGCCGGAGCTGGGACCCGCTCCCCTGATGGA
This sequence comes from Bordetella genomosp. 11, assembly GCF_002261215.1. Lineage (NCBI taxonomy): Bacteria > Pseudomonadati > Pseudomonadota > Betaproteobacteria > Burkholderiales > Alcaligenaceae > Bordetella > Bordetella genomosp. 11. The sequence continues at coordinate 4,531,910 of NZ_NEVS01000004.1, forward strand.
ATTGCGGGTGGGCCTGGCCGCGCTGGCCCTGCTGGCGGTGCTGGCATGGCGCGGCGGCATGGGCGTGATTCTGCGCCATTGGAAACCCATTCTCTGGGTCGGCGCGTTCAACGCGGCGCTGCCCTTCCTGCTGTACGGATATGCCGCCCAAGAGCTGGGCGCCGGTTTCCTGTCCGTATCGAATGCCGTGACCCCGATGTGGGGTGCCGTTATCGGCTGGGTGTGGCTGCGCGACCGCCTGCCTGCCCTGCGCGTGCTGGGTCTGGCCATCGGGTTCGCCGGCATTGTGGTGCTGGTGTGGGACAAGTTCGATTTCAGCGATGGCGGGACCGGCCTGCCGGTGCTGGCCGCGCTGGTGGCGCCCTTGTGCTACGGCATTGCGGCCAACAGCACGAAGCGCTATCTGGGCGGCGTCGACGCATTGAGCGGCGCGACCGGCAGCATGGTCAGCGCGTCGCTGCTGCTGATGCCCTTCGCGATCTGGACCTGGCCGGTCGAGCCGGTATCGATGCAAGCCTGGGGGGCGACGATCACGCTTGCGCTGGTGTGCACGGCCATCGCCTATGTGATGTTTTTCCGGCTGATCGCCAGCGTGGGGCCCACGGCGGCTGTCAGTGTGACGTTCCTCGTGCCGGTGTTCGGGGTGCTGTGGGGCACGCTGCTGCTGGACGAAGCGATCACCGGGACGATATTGCTGGGCGCCGCGATTATCCTGGTGGGCACGGCGCTGTCATTGGGGCTGGTCAGGGGGCGAAAGACGATCAATGCCTAAACCCCGGCGGGGAAGATGCCCGGACCAGGGCACCTTCCGAAGGAAAATCGCCGGCTTCCGCGTTCGGGGCGCCTCCAGGCCCGTTCGGCGAAGTCCGGCGAACGTTCATGCGGGCCGCGTTTCGCTCCCTTGAAACCATCACCATGCGCGTTGGCCAGAACCGGCCACCGCCGCGCGCTCACACCCTTTCAAACACGCCGGCCGCGCCCATCCCGGTGCCGACGCACATCGTCACCATCCCGTACTTGCCCTGACGGCGGCGCAGGCCATGCACGAGCGTCGCGGCGCGGATGGCGCCGGTGGCGCCCAGCGGATGGCCCAGCGCGATGGCGCCGCCCAGCGGGTTCACTTTATCTGGATCCAACCCCAGGTCTTCGATGACCGCCAGCGATTGCGCGGCGAAGGCTTCGTTCAGTTCTATCCAGTCCATATCCTGCTGGTTCAATCCAGCCTGCCGCAGCGCGGCGGGAATCGCCTCCTTCGGCCCGATACCCATCAGCTCCGGCGCGACGCCCCGCACGGCAAAGGAGACGAAGCGTGCCAGCGGCGTCAGGCCGTGATCGCGCACGGCACGCTCGGACGCCAGGATGATTACGCCGGCACCATCCGAGGTCTGCGAGCTGTTGCCCGCGGTGACGCTGCCGCGCGCCGCGAAGACCGGCTTCAGGCGCGCCAGCGCCTGCATGGAGGTATCGCGGCGCGGTCCCTCGTCGCGCGCGAAATCACGCTGCAGCACGTCGGTTTCCCGCGAACGCAGGTCGGCCTGCCGCGCGACCAGGGCGAGCGGGGATATCTCGTCGTCGAATTCCCCCGCGTCCTGCGCGGCGATGGCGCGCTGATGCGAACGCAGGGCGAAGGCGTCCTGCGCTTCCCGCGAGACCTTCCATTGAATGGCGACGCGTTCCGCGGTCAGGCCCATGCCGTACGCGATGCCCACGTCCTGATCGCCCGCGAATATCTGCGGCGAAAACGTTGGCGTGTAGCCCATCATCGGCACCTGGCTGAGCGATTCGGTGCCGCCGGCGATCATGACGTCGGCCTCGCCCAGGCGGATGCGATCGGCCGCCATGGCGATGGCGCTTAAGCCGGACGCGCAGAACCGGTTGACCGTAATGCCCGCGACACTATTGGGCAGGCCGGCCAGCAGCACGGCGATGCGGGCGACGTTCAAGCCCTGCGATGCCTCCGGCCGGGCACAACCGATGATCGCGTCCTCGATCGAGGCGGGGTCCAATGTGGGCACTTGCGCCAGCGCGGCCCTGATGACGGCCGCGAGCAGATCGTCGGGACGCATATGGCGCAGCGCCCCGTTGGGCGCTTTGCCCACCGGGGCGCGCGTGGCCGCCACGATGTAGGCGTCTTGTTGATGTAGGGCCATGGGCATCTCCTGGACTTGATAGGACGTTGCGGTACCGCGGGCGAAGTAAAGCGACACGAAAAAGTACGGTGCGGCGCGTTCGGCGGAATATTCGCGACGGTACCATCGTAACGCCTATACCCGTTGACTATGGCTGGAGCATCCCACTGCCGTATGGCCGCGACGCGAGCAACGTGATGACGTAACGATGTGCTGAGGACCTGCCCCCGGCACACAACGAGAAAAGGATGCCTGCCATGACAAACCCGCCATTCCAGTGGAATCCCGATGAGAACCAGACCTATACCGAGAGCGATGGCAGCCAGCAGCTGACCGGCGTCTTCAATAAGACATGCGGCAAGTCTTTCACCATGCAGGCGCTTAATCAGCAGTTATCCCTGCTGGTGAGCAGCAACGGGACAAATGTCTGGGGAGGTACCTGCAACAGCTGGACCTCTATCGCGCTCGATGAGGGCACCCTGACTTTCGGGGCGCCCGCTCCGGAGACCGCATATGGCCGACTGTCCCTGGTTGGCACCGATATAACCCTGCAACAAGCGGCGCGCTTCAATGCGAACCTGTGGGTATACGACTCCAGTGCGTTCCTCCATCCCAATCAGATGAATCTGAAGGCGGGCAGCGCGGTAGAGATATATTGCGCCGAAAGCTATGCGGCCGCCGGATTCATCAATATCGACTCGGCCCGGATGGAGGTGAAAAGCCCCGTGATGAAGGTGGAGAGTTGCAAAGTATCGCTATCTTCCGATGCCATGTCCCCGGGCGCATCCGTGTTCATGGAATGCATCCCCCAGACGGTGCAGAGCGATTTTCCTCTCGTACGCATGACAGACGCCACCATCCAGTGCGCCAATGCGTCCACGATGCAAATCAGGATGCAGACTGCGCAGCCGCTCGTTTTCCTCGATTCGACCGTTAGCGTACGGGACTCCGCCGCTGTCGAAATCTACGCGGACAATCTCGCATTTCCCGCCGCCGATCCTACGCGTTTCGAAATTGCGGGCCCGGGCGCTTGCACGATCAAGTTCTATGGCGCCACGCCCGGCACGCAAGCCCTGGACTTCATCAAGAACATCTATTCGCCGGGACTGTTCCGATTCGCCAGGAAAACAGTCCCTGAAAATCGCGGATCGCTGCTTATCGCCAAATGCGGCAATGCCTTCCAGTACGCCAACATGCTGAAGCAGCAGCTGCTGTACGTCGACGACCAGGAAGCGGACGCGAGCATGTTCAACCAACTGTACGAGCCGAACGGCGATCTGATCATTATGTTGAAGTGATCGCCGTTCGCGGCATGCCAAGGCGGCAACGCCGAAGGCAGCGGCCTGGAGCGCGCTCGTTTGCGGCCGCGGCGGGCTCCGGCACGCGGCGGCCGCCGGTCCGCAGGCCTAATTCCGTACCGGCTTGCCTGTCTTGAGCATGCCCATGATGCGCTCGTGCGTCTTGGGATTTTCCAGCAAGCCCAGGAAAGCGCGCCGCTCCAGGGCCAGCATCCATTCCTCGTCGACCAGGGTGCCGGGATCCACGTCGCCGCCGCAGATCACATGGGCGACGGTACGGCCCAGTTCGTAGTCGTACTCCGAGATGAATCCGCCATCCCGCATGTTGACCAGCTGTGCCGACAAGGTGGCGGCGCCGTCCCTGCCGGCCACGGGGAATGGCGCGTCCAGCGCCGGCCGCCACCCGGCATCGGCCAGCGCGGCGGCGTGGCCGATGGCGACGTGCAGCAACTCGTCTTCGTTCATGACGATGGGGTCGGTTTCGCGCAGGTAGCCGATCTGTCGCGCCTCCAGGGCCGAACGCGAGACTTTGGCGGTGGCGACGGCCTCGGCGAATTTCTGCAGGAACGGCAGCAAGGGCGCGTCCGGCGCGCAGGCGGCGCGTTGTTCGGCGGCGCGCCGGGCGCAATAGGCCAGCCCGCCGGCGCCCGGGACCAGGCCGACGCCGACCTCGACCAGGCCGATATGGGTTTCCAGGTGCGCGACGCGGGCAGAGGCATGCACGGCGATCTCGCAGCCGCCGCCCAGGGCCAGCCCGGACAGCGCGACGACGGTAGGCACGAGCGCGCTGCGGAAGCGCTGGGCGACGCGCTGCAGGTCGCGTTCCATCGGTTCGATCGCGGCCGGTCCGCCCTGCATGAAGGCAGGCAGCATGGCCTGCAGGTCCGCGCCGGCGGAGAACGGCTGGCCGGTCTGCCACACCACGAGGCCGCGGTAGCGCTCTTCCGCCAGGTCGACGGCACGCAGCAGACCCTGCGTGACGGCAGGGCTGATGGTGTGCATCTTGGTTTTGAACGATGCGATCAGGATATCGTCGTGGCCGTCCCGCGCCAGGGTCCAGAGGCAGATCGCTGCGTCCTCGTACACCGTGCGGCCCGGCGCCTCGTGCGTTTCTCCCACCAGGCGCGGGGGCGCCAGCTGGCGTCGATAGACGGGCAATTCGCGGCGCGGCTGGAATGCCTTTACCTCCGCGTTCCAGGAGCCGCCGGCGGTATGGACGCCGCCGTGTTCGGGCACCGGGCCGCGCATGGCCCAATCGGGCAGCGGCACCGGCGACAGGGCGCGGCCTTGGGCGATGTCTTCCTGTATCCATTCCGCGACCGTGGTCCAGCCGGCCGCCTGCCAGATATCGAAAGGCCCTTTCGCGTGCCCGAAGCCCCAGCGCAAGGCGAAGTCGACATCGCGCGCGGTGTGGGCGATCTCGGCGAGATGGACGGCGGAATAGTGGAAGGTGTCACGCAGCAAGGCCCACAGGAATCGGCCCTGGGGCTCGGTGGAGTCGTGCAAGGCGCGCAGCCGGAGCGCCGGGTCGCGCTCGGCCAGCGCGGCGACGGTAGCTTCCTCCAGCCGTGCATCGGACGCTACGTATTGGCGGGTGGCGGGATCCAGGCGCAGGATGGTCTTGCCCTCTTTGCGATAGAACCCGGCCCCGGTCTTCTGCCCGAGCGCGCCCTGCTCCAGCAGCGCCGCCAGCACGGGCGGGGTGGCGAAGGCCGCGTGGAAGGGGTCGTCCGGCAGGCCGGTCTGCATCGTATGGATGACGTGGGCCAGCGTGTCCAGGCCGACCACGTCCGCCGTGCGGAAGGTGCCGGATTTGGCGCGGCCCAGGCGGGAACCCGTCAACTCGTCGACGACATCGTAGGCCAGGCCGTGGCGTTCGGCTTCTATCATGGCGGCCAGGATGCCGAATACGCCTATGCGATTGCCGATGAAATTCGGCGTGTCCTTGGCGCGAACGACACGCTTGCCCATGTCGGTCGTCAGGAAGGTTTCCAGGCGGTCCAGCAGGGCGGCGTCCGTGCGCGACGCCGGGATCAATTCGACCAGCGGCATGTAGCGCGGCGGATTGAAGAAGTGGACGCCGCAGAATCGGTCGCGCATGGCTTCGGGCAATGTCGCGGCCAATGCATCGATGGACAGGCCGGACGTGTTGGTTGCCAGTATGGCGTGCGGGGCGAGCGCGGGAACGATGCGCCGGTAGAGGTCCTGCTTCCAGTCCAGGCGTTCCGCGATGGCCTCCAGTACCAGGTCGCAGCCGGCCAGGAGGTCCAGGTTTTCGTCGTAGTTGGCGGGTCGGATGTGCGCCGCGAGCTCGGCCGCGGCCAACGGCGCCGGATTCAGGCGCGCCAGCCCTTCGATGGCCTTCCGTGCCGTGGCGCTGCGGTCGGGGCCATCGGCGGGCAGATCGAACAGCACCGCGGGAATGCGCGCGTTCACGCAATGGGCCGCGATCTGCGCGCCCATGACGCCGGCGCCCAGGATGGCGACACGGCGGATGCGCGGGGCGGATCGAGGGGGGGCGGCATGTCCCGCCGCGGGGGCATGTGGCCCGGGTTGGGTCTCTGCAGCGGTGTTCATGACGAGCGTCTCCTTAAGAGAAGGGGCGACCTTGGCCAGCTTATACGTTCAGGACGGATCCATCGAGATTGTGGGGGATGCGCGGCAAGGCGACAATCGCGGCCCGCGGCGTGGGGCCGGCGTGCGCCGCGCGACTCGCGGATCGCCCCGTACACATGCGTAGCGATTCGCGCCATCCCGCCAGCCGCCGAGCGATGCGCCCTGGAGGAGCGAGGCGGGTCAATATCCCGAGGACTGGCCGGTCAGGGCCACGCCCAGGCGCAGCAAGGTGTACGCGACGTTATCGCCCAGCCGCCGCAGCAGGCCGCGCCGTTGATGGTCGGCCGTGCGGACCAGCCTGCCCCCTTTGGCGATTTCTTCTTCGAGCCTGCCGTACAGCTCGCGCGCGAAACCGGCATCGTCGACGACCACGTTGGCCTCGCGCGCCAGCAGCAGGCTGAAAGGGTCCAGGTTGGACGAGCCGACGGTGGCGACGTCGTCGATCACCGCCACCTTGGCGTGCAGATAGCCGGGCATGTACTCGTAGATCTCGATGCCGGCGTTCAGCAGGTCAGCGTACAAGACATGGGTGGCGTAGTACTGCAGGCGGTATTCCACCTTGCCCTGCAACAGCAGCCGCACCCGTACCCCGCGGGCGGCGGCGCGCTTGAGCGCGCGGCGAAAGCGCAGGCCGGGAAAGAAGTAGGCGTTGGCGATAAGGATTTCGCGGTTGGCGCGCGCGATGCCGTAGAGATAGGCGCGCTCGAAGGTCTGCCGCCAGCGCAGGTTGTCGCGCAGCACCAGGGCCGCGCGCAGGTGTCCGGGCGGCTCGGCCAGCGGCTGGAATTCGGGGCGTCGCAGCCGCCGGCGCTCGGCGGCCATTTCGCCGCGGCGCAGGACGGCCGGGTTCAGGCGTATCCAGAGCAGATCCTGCGCATGGATGGCGTGGGCGACCAGCGGCCCCTGCACCTCTACCGCGAAATCGAAACGCGGGTTGGCGTCGATGCCATCGGTCGGATCCAGATCGTCATAGTCGTCGACGATATTGATACCCCCGACGAAGGCGACGCGTCCGTCGACCACCGTGACCTTGCGATGCAGGCGGCGCAGCCGGCTGCGCGAAAACAGCAGCCGCCGCGGCCAGCCCGGTTCCGGCCGGAAGATGCGGCACTGGGCGCCGGCCTCCAATAAGCGCCGCTGCACCTCATGCACCCATTCCCAGCTGCCGAAGCCATCGATGACCACGCGCACCTTCACGCCGCGCGCGCAGGCGCGCTGCAGCGCGGCCAGTACCTGTTGCGCCGTGCGGTCCAGCGTAAAGATATAGGTTTCGAGGTGGACCACCGTGCGGGCGGCATCGATGGCCTGGCACAGGGCGGGGAAGAATTCCGCGCCGTTCTTGAGCAGCCGGATCGCATTGCCTTCCGACCAGTGCAATCGCAGCGGCCTGGACTTCACGGCAATTCGAGCTCCGCCAGCAAAGGAGAATGGTCCGACAACTTGGACCAGGCGCGCCCCCGCAACACGCGCGCGCTGCGCACGCCGAAACCGCGCTGGTAGATGCGGTCCAGGCGAAACCAGGGGAACACCGCGGGAAAGGTGCGCGGCGGCGGCGCGTCGCGCAGACCGCCCTGCATCGTCAGCTGGTTGGTGCGCTCCAGCATGGCCAGGCTGTTCGGCACGCCGCGCAGCACGTTGCTGAGCCGCCGCATGCTCTCGCGCAGGCGCGGGCCTTCGCCGCCGACCAGCTTGGGCGCATGGGAAAACACTTCGTAGACGCCCAGGCGCTGGACGAACAAGGGCGCCAGCCTGTCGCCCCAATCGTTGAAGTCGCCCGCGATCACCATGGGCGCGCCGGCCGGCACCACGCGGTCGATGCGGTCGACCAGGGCCTGGATCTGCCGCGTGCGGCTGCCGGAAAACAGGCCCAGGTGCACCACGAAGCAATGGACCTCGCGGCCGGCGACTTCGACCGTGGCGTGCAGCAGCCCGCGCTGTTCCAGCCGGTGATCGGAGATGTCCTGGTTTTCGTGTTCGAGGATCGGATACCGCGATAGCAGCGCGTTGCCGTGGTCGGTCTGGTTGCGGATGGCGTTGCGGCCGTAGCACATGTCCATGTGCAGCGCCGCGGCCAGCGACATGTGCTGGGCATCCAGCACGTTGCGGCTTTCGTTGCGGCCCTGGACTTCCTGCAGGAAGACCAGGTCCGGGCGCAGTCCGTACAACCCCAGGCGCAGCTCTTTAAGGGAGTCCCGCGCGCCGAGCGCGGAACGGCCCTTGTGGATGTTGTAGCTGACGACGCGCAGGATGGACATGGCCCTACCTTACCGCATCGTCATTTCGCTTCGGCGTTGCGCAAACGGATGTGCAGTTCGCGCAATTGCTTTTCGTCCACCGGCGAAGGCGCCTGCGTCAGCAGATCCTGCGCGCGCTGCGTCTTCGGGAAGGCGATGACGTCGCGGATAGAGTCGGCGCCGGTCATCATGGTGACGATGCGGTCCAGGCCGAAGGCGATGCCGCCGTGCGGGGGCGCGCCGTACTGCAGCGCGTCCAGCAGGAAGCCGAACTTCTGCCGCGCTTCTTCCGCGTTGATCTTCAGGGCGCGGAAGACCTTGCTCTGCACTTCCTCGCGATGGATACGCACCGAGCCGCCGCCGATTTCCCAGCCGTTCAGCACCATGTCGTAGGCCTTGGCGTAGGCCTTGCTGGGATCGGTTTCGAGGAAGTCCTCGTGGCCGTCCTTGGGGCTGGTGAAGGGATGGTGGGCGGCGGTGTAGCGGCCTTCTTCCTCGTCGTATTCGAACATCGGGAAGTCGATGACCCACAGCGGACGCCAACCGGGCGTGAACAGCCCGGAGGTCTTGCCGAATTCGCTGTGGCCGATCTTGACGCGCAGCGCGCCGATGGAATCGTTGACGACCTTTTCCTTGTCCGCGCCGAAGAAAATGATGTCGCCGTCCTGGGCGCCCGTGCGCTTGATCAGCTCGGCCAGCGCCGCGTCGTGGATGTTCTTGACGATGGGCGATTGCAGGCCGTCGCGGCCCTTGCCGGCTTCGTTGACCTTGATCCAGGCCAGGCCCTTGGCGCCGTAGATACCGACGAACTGGGTATAGCTGTCGATTTCGCTGCGCGACAGGGAGCCGCCGCCCGGCACGCGCAGGGCCACCACACGGCTGCCCGGGGTGGCCGCGGCGGTCGCGAAGACCTTGAAATCCACATCGCGCATGATGTCGCTGATGTCGGTGAATTCCAGCGACACGCGCAGGTCGGGCTTGTCCGACCCATAACGGCGCATGGCTTCGGTCCAGGTCATGCTGGGGAACGGCTGCGGCAGGTCGACGTTCTGCACCACCTTGAAGACATGGCGGATCATGCTTTCGAAGATCTCGCGGATCTCCACTTCGTTCAGGAAGGAAGTTTCGCAATCGATCTGGGTGAACTCGGGCTGGCGATCGGCGCGCAGGTCCTCGTCGCGGAAGCACTTGGTGATCTGGTAGTAGCGGTCGAAACCCGACACCATCAGCATCTGCTTGAACAGCTGCGGCGACTGCGGCAGCGCGAAGAACTGGCCGGCGTTCACGCGCGAAGGCACCAGATAGTCGCGCGCGCCTTCGGGCGTGCTCTTGGTCAGCATCGGCGTTTCGATATCGATGAAGCCCAGCGAATCCAGGAACTTGCGCACTTCGATGGAGACGCGATAACGCAGCATCAGGTTGCGCTGCATCTGCGGACGGCGCAGGTCCAGCACGCGGTGCGTGAGGCGCGTGGTTTCCGACAGGTTGTCGTCATCCAGCTGGAAGGGCGGCGTGACGGACGGGTTGAGGATTTCCACTTCCTTGCACAGCACTTCGACTTCGCCGGATGCCAGTTCGGCATTGGCCGTGCCTTCGGGGCGCAGGCGCACCAGGCCGGTGACGCGGATGCAGAACTCGTTGCGCAGGCGCTCGGCGGTCGCGAAGGCGGCGTTGTCGGGGTCGAAAACGATCTGCGCCAGGCCCGCGCGATCGCGCAGGTCGATGAAGATGACCCCGCCGTGGTCGCGGCGGCGGTTTACCCAGCCGTACAGGGTAACGGTCTGACCGAGGTGGTCACGGCAAACCTGGCCGGTGTAGCAGGTACGCATTGCGGGATGACTCCGTTTCTACTTTGTTGGGGCGCCTTGGAGCGTCACGATAATGGATCGAGGAGCGGGCTGCATGCCCGCCCGGATTGTTCTTTCAGGGGGTGGTGTCGCTGCGCTGGCGCACGCCGGGCGCGGTGGGGATTTCGGTAGTCCGGTCCGGGGGGGCCGGAGGCGGCGGCCCGACCACGCCCATGGAGACGACATACTTCAAAGCGGAATCCACACTCATGTGCAGGTCCACGACTTCGGCGCGGGGCATCATCAAAAAGAACCCTGAGGTCGGATTGGGCGTGGTCGGGACGTAGACGCTGACGTGGTCGCCGGGAAGGTGAGTCGCCACTTCGCCGCTGGGCGTGCCCGTCAGGAAGGCGATCGTCCAGGAACCCTGGCGCGGATACTGCACCAGCACGGCCTGGCGGAAAGCCTGGCCGTTCGGCGCCAGCACGGTGTCGCTGACCTGCTTGACCGAGTTGTAGATGGAACGCACCAGCGGGATGCGGCCGAGCAGCTTTTCCCACTGCTCGAGCATGGTGCGGCCCAGCAGGTTGGCGGCAAAGACGCCGGTCAGCAGCACGACCAGGATGACCAGCACGAAGCGGAAACCCGGGATATCGATGCCGAACAGGGATTCGGCGGACAGGAAACCCGGGACGAAGCCTTCCAGGGTGGCGATCAGGACGCCCAGCACCCAGACGGTGATCACCAGCGGCACCCAGATCAGCAGGCCGGTGATGAAGTACTTCTTGAAAATTCGCATCGCCATGGCGGCCGCGTCAGGAAGTCGCCGCGGGGGGCGCGGCGGGTGTGGCGGCGGGCGTCGCCGCGGGCGCCGCGTCGCCGGTCTTGGCCGCGCCGCTATCGGCGGCGGCGCTGCCCGTCTTGGCGTCGCTCTTGGCGTCGCTCTTGGCACCGCCGGACGATGCGCTGTTGCCGTTGTTGCGGAAATCCGTGACGTACCAGCCGGAGCCCTTCAATTGGAAGCCGGCCGCGGTCACTTGCTTGGTGAACGCGCTGGCGCCGCACTCGGGGCATACCGTGAGCGGAGCGTCGGAGATCTTCTGCAGCACATCCTTGGCGTGTCCGCAGCTGCTGCACTTGTAAGCGTAGATAGGCATTCAATCCACTCCCTGGCCGCCGGCACGAAAGAACCCGCCCACGGGCGCCGTTCAGGACAAACGGAACGCAGCAGGAGCGGGGCCGGCAAAAGTATGGGAAAGTCTTGAATTTTAGCGGGTTTTTGCCGCCGGCCCATGAAGGCCGGGCGCCGGCCGGCGCTTGCCCGGTCCGGATACCGCCGGCGACGCCTGGCTATATCGGCAACAGGAACATGCCGGCCGCCACGAGCGTTGGCAGCAATGCCGACACGAACAGCCGCCCGGCGGCAATGCTGCCGTCCGGGAAATGGTTCTTCAGGATGGAGAATCCCGCCGGATTGGGTGCGTTGGCGATGACGGTGAGGCCGCCGCCGGTGACCGCGCCGGCCACCAGCATGTACCGCCACACATCGCTGGTGCCCTGCACCAGGGAGCCCAGATAAGTCAGCGCCGCATTGTCGGTGATGGCCGTCAGGGCGGTGGCGCCCCAGAAGAGCACGGTGGGGGACAGGCCGCCCAGCAGATCCTGCAGCCACCATTGCTGCAGACCGCCCAGCACCACCAGGCCGGCCAGGAAAAAGCCGACCATCAGGCCTTCCTTGATCATCAGGCGGTTCTGGTGCCGCTTGTAGGCTTCCGTGAAGCCGATGAACAGCATCAGCAGGCCCAGGAAGATGGCGGGATGATGGGCGTTGAGCACGACGCCGACCAGGAAGACCAGATGGACGGCGATGACCGGCAGGGGGACGGGCGGGCGGGCGGTGTCACGGGCCGGCGCGTCCCGGCCGGCGGTGCGCAGCACGTCGCGGCAGACGAAAGTCAGCACGCCGGCGTTGATGAAGACCGCGACCGCGGCGCGCCAGCCGAAATGCGCCGCCATGTGGGCGGCATCCCAGCCGAAGGTGGAGGCCACCATCAGGACCGGCGGGGCGGCGTAGGAAGTCAGTACCCCGCCGATGGACACATTGACGAACAGGACGCCGAGCGTCAGGTACTTGAAACCGGCGCGCCCGCTGACCCGGAAATAGGCATCGCGAAGCAGAATAGCGGCCAGCGTCATGGCGGCCGGCTCGGTGATGAAGGAGCCGCACAGCGGGACCACCGACAGCACCACGAGATAGGTGCTCAGTTCATTCCGTATCGGCAGGACGCGGGCGATGCCGCGGACCACGGCGTCGACGAATTCCAGGATGGGGCGGCTGGCGGCCACCACCATGATGGCGAACACGAACAGCGGCTCGGTGAAGTTGCGCGTGTCCATGTACTCGATCGCCTTGCCGGAACCCCCCAGCAAGGCCATGCTGACGATCAGCGCCACGGCCCACACGCCGAACACGGCCTCGACTTCGGCCAGCAGATGCCAGACGCCGGCGTGCGGGCCGTTGCGATGGGCCAGCCGCGCGAAGAAGGGAACCGAAAAGGTATGCAGGACGGCGATGGCGAACAGCAGTGTGGCGATCAACTCGATCGTGGTGGGCATGCGTTGGGGTCCCTTATGTATTGTTCTGCGACGGCCGGCCAGATGCGCGGGGTCGCCGGTGCTCGTGCGCGGGCGTTGGGCGACTATACATAATTTGTCCCGCTGGTTTCGACGGCATCGCGTTGAATTTGCCTATCCCGGACACGGGCCGTCCGCCGCGGCGGCGCCGTCTGGACCGGCACCGTCCAGGGCGCCCCCACCGCCACGGACGGCACCTGGAATGTACTAATTATGTATTCTGTTGCCGGGTTTACACTGGTAATATGCCCGGCGTAGCGCCGGTTATAAAGTCATTTTGTATTTTTAATGTACATAAACATGAAAATCGCACTGATAGGTTGTGGCGAGGTGGGGCGTTGCTACGCGCAGGCGTGGCGCGGCCGGGGACACGAGATATACGCCGTCGGCGAGCTGCGCGACGACGCCGAAATGCAGGCCACCGTGGGCGGCTATGGCGCCGCCCTGCACGCGGCGCCGGGCCCGTGGCTGGCCGACGCCGACATCGTCGTTTCGGCGGTCTACGGACATGCGGCGCTGGCGGTGGCAAGCCAGGCCCTGCCGCACTTGCGCCCGGATGCCCTGTACGCCGACTTCACCACGGCCAGCGCCGCGGATATGCGCGCCGCGGCGGAGATCGCCGCCGGTCGCGCCATCGCCTTCGCCGATGTGGCCATCATGGGTGCCATCGCGCTGCTGGGCGATCGCACGCCCTTGCTATGCGCCGGCACCGGCGCCGCCGCGGCGGCGGCTTTCGCCAGCGACAGCGGCGCGCCCGCGCGGGCCATTGCCGGACAAGCCGGCGACGCGGTCCGCCTGAAACTGTTGCGCAGCATCATGACCAAGGGCATGGAAAGCCTGACCGTCGAATGCCTGGTGGCGGCCGAGCGCATGGGCCTGCGCGACGCCTTGTACGAGGTCTTGGCCGATATCGACCGGACACCGCTGACGGCCTTCATGGATTCTTTCGCGCGTTCGCACGTGCTGCACGCCCCGCGCCGGCTGGCCGAGGTCGGGGAAGCCCGCGAACAGCTGATCAAGGCCGGCCTGCAACCCCTGGTGCTGGATGGCGTGGAGCGCCTGTTCGCGCGCACGACGCGCGGCATCGAAGCCGCGCGCGCGGCCAACGGCGGTGCGCCGCCGGAGATCCCCGACACCCTGCCGGCGCGGCTGGCCTGGCTGACCACGCTGGCCCGCCAGCCCTGATTCCCGTCGCTAGCGGGCGCCACGCGGCGCCCGGGGCGGCACCCATAACAAGATCGTGAGGAAGACAATGCGAAATATGTTCAAGCGTATGACCGCCGCGGCGGTCCTGGCCACAGGCGCCGCCGCGCTGGCAGCGCCGGGTGCGGCGACCGCAGCAGGCGCGGCCGACCTGGGCGGCGCCCCCATCACCATCATCTCGCCGTTCCCGCCCGGCGGCGGTACCGATACCCTGACGCGCATGATCGGCACGTCCATCAGCCAGGACACCGGCTGGAACGTCGTGGTGGAAAACAAACCCGGCGCCGGCGGCAATCTTGCGCTGGACGCGACCGCGCGCGCCCGTCCCGACGGCCATACGCTGGTCATGGCGCAGACCGACAACATCGTCCTGAACCCCTGGCTGTACAGCAAGCTGACCTACGACACGTTCAAGGACTTCAAGCCGGTGGGCCTGGTGGCTTCGTCGCCCAGCGTCTTCGTGGTGCTGCCCGACTCGCCGTTCAAGACGCTGGACGATGTCGTGAAGGCCGCGCGGGCCAAGCCCGGCCAGGTATCGCTGGGTATCCCCGGGATCGGCGGCAGCGGCGATTTGATCGGCCACCTGTGGCGCAAGGCGGCCGGCATGGAACTGATGCATGTGCCCTATCGGGGCTGGGGGCAGGCGTTTCCGGACCTGATGAGCGGACGGATCGCCTTGTACACGGGATCGGTGGCGACCCTGCTGCCGCAGATAAAAGGCGGCCAGGTTCGCGCGCTGGCGGTCGTGGCGGACCAACGTTCGCCCGCCCTGCCCCAGGTCCCCACCTTTGCCGAAAGCGGCTTTCCCACCATCAACCAGACCATCTGGTGGGGCGTGATGGCGCCGGGCAAGACGCCCGACGACGTGGTCGCCGCCCTGAACGCCGCGCTGAATCGCAGCCTGCAGAAACCGGAGCTGGTGCGCAAGCTGGAGGAAGCCGGCTACAGCGTCATGGGTGGAACGCCGCAGGACCTGGCCCGGCGCTATCGCACCGACTATGAGGTATTCGGCAAGGTCGTACAGGAAGCCGGCATCCCGAAACAATAAGGGAAGCGGCCGGCGTCATGCGCCGGCATCCGGCCCGGCGGCGCGGCCCGGCGCCGGGCCGCCGGCCGTCTTGCGATGGTTGCGGAACAGCAGATGGGTGGCCGCCAGATGCAGCCGCATCGCGGCCTCCGCGCAGGCGGGATCGCGCGCGCGCAGCGCCGCGATGATCTGGCGATGGTGTTCCACGCTGGCCAGCATGTCCTCCCTGCCATAGAAATAGAACGAGCCGATGATGATCGGCATATCGAGCAGGTGTTCCACCAGCGCGCGCACGCGCGCGGACTGCGCCGCGTCGATCAGCGCATGGTGGAAGCAGTTGTTGTGCTGCTGGACCCGCTCCACGCGGTCGGGGTCGTCCGATTCGACCGCCACGCGCATGGCGTCGTTGATCCGCTCCAGCTCGTCCATCTGTTCCGGCGTGGCCCGCGCGGCGGCCGCGCGCGCGGCATAGGGTTCGAGCAAGAGCCGCAATTCGAATGCTTCGTCGATATCGCGATCCAGCCATCCCAGCACCACCGTGCCGCGCCGGCCGTCGCGCTTGACCAGCCCGTCGGCGGCCAGGCGCTCGATGGCGTTGCGCACCGGTGTGCGGCTGACGGACAACTCGCTGGCGATGTGCTCTTCACGCAGGCGCTGGCCCGGCAGGAAGGCGCCGGCCATCAGGCGGCGGCGCAACTCCCCGTACACCAGATCGCGGGCGCTGGACATGTCGTGGTGACTCGTGAAAGGTCATGAAGCTGCCGACTATACCGCAAGCGCGCATGTCCGCCGCCCGCCCTATTGACGCGGCATGCGCACTGCCATAATGTACGTACAAACGCACATTAAGGAGACACCATGGCTGGCTTGGCAGACATGGAAGGCGCGCTGGCGGGCGTGAAGGTGCTGGATCTTTCCAACTTTCTCGCGGCGCCCATGAGCGCGATGTTCCTGGCGGATTTCGGCGCGGATGTGCTGAAAGTGGAGCGTCCCGGCAAGGGCGACGAGGTGCGCTACTGGGGCGAGAACAAAGAGGGGGTGGGCCTTTACTACAAGGTCATCAACCGCAACAAGAAATCGGTGACCCTGGACTTGCACACGCCGCTGGGCGTCGAGGCGGTGAAGCGGCTGGCGGCCGATGTGGACATCGTCATCGAAAACTACCGCACCGGCACGCTGGAGAAATGGGGCCTGGGCTATGACACGCTGAAGGACCTCAATCCCGGCCTGATCATGTTGCGCATCACCGGATTCGGCCAGACCGGCCCGTATCGCGACCGGCCCGGCTTCGGCACGCTGGCCGAGGCCTATGCCGGCTACGCGCAGATCAGCGGCCATCCCGATGGACCGCCCCTGCTGCCGGGCTTCGGGCTGGCGGATTCCACGACCGGAGTGATGGCCGCCTTTCTCGCCATGGTGGCCCTGGCGGAAAAGCGCCGCAGCGGCCGCGGGCAGTACATCGATCTGGCGATCTATGAAACGCTGCTGACGCTGATCGGGCCGCACGTGATCAACTTCGATCAGCTGGGCCTGGTGCAGCGCCGCGAAGGCAGCCGGCTGCCCTTCACGGCGCCGCGCAATACCTACCGCACGCGCGACGATAAATGGGTCACCGTTGGGGGCAGCGCGCAATCCGCGTTCATCAATATCTGCGAGACGCTGGAGATCCCGGAGCTGGTCCGGGACCCGCGCTTCTCCGACAACCGGCAGCGCCTGCGCCACGTGCAGGCATTGGACGAGGCGCTGCAGGCGGCGATCGCGCGCTTCGACCTGGACGATCTGCTGGCGCGTTCGGCGGCGCGGCGCTGCACCATGTCGCCGGTCAACGATGTGGCGCAGATCTTCGCCGATCCGCATATTCGCGAGCGCGGCAATATCCGCGCGGTGTACGACGACGAACTGGGCTGCGAGCTGCGCATGCAGGACGTGGTCGGCAAGCTGTCGGCCTCGCCGGGCGCGATCCGCCATCCGGGCCCGCGCCTGGGGCAGCACAACCGGGAGATCCTGGTGGAACGCCTGGGCTACGACGAAGCGGAGCTGGCCCGGGCGGGCATCGTCCTGGACGACCCCGGCGATACACGGACGCGCACCTCGGCGGGCACCGGGCCCGCCGCCCCACACCTGGAAGGAGACGACGATGCGGCTGCCTGAACAGATCGATATCGTCGAGGTCGGCCCGCGCGACGGCTTGCAAAGCCTGCGCAAATGGATACCGACCGAAGACAAGGTACGGATGGTGGACCGCCTGTCGCAAGCGGGCTTTCCCGTCATCGAGGTCACGGGTTTCGTGCACCCGCGCGTCATCCCGAACCTGCAGGACGCGGAAGCCGTATGCGAACGCATCGCGCGGCGGCCGGGCGTGATCTACCGTGGCCTGGCACCGAACGCGCGGGGCGCGGAGCGCGCCGCCGCGGCGCGGGTGGACGAGATCGTGGGGTTGACCATCGCCAGCGCCAGCTACCTGAAGAAGAACCAGAACATGACGCCGGAACAGGCGGGCGCGCAGGCGATCGAGGCGTTTCGCATCGCGGACGGCAAGGGCCTGCGCTACGTGCTGGCGATCGGCATGGCGTTCTGGTGCCCGTATGAGGGCGTGATCCCGCAGGAACGCGTGGCGGCCCTGGTGGGGCAGTTCCGGGACGCAGGCATCCGGCGCATGTACCTGGCCGGGTCCGTCGGCCTGGAAGACCCCCGGCACGTGAACGAACTGTTCATGCGCCTGCGCGACCGCTATCCCGACCTGGAGCTGGGCTTTCACGTGCATAACCTGGGAGGCATGGCCACGGCCAATATGCTCGCGGCGCTGGACGGCGGCGCGGCCTGGCTGGAAGGCGCGATCTGCGGCATCGGCGGCGGAATCGCCATGCCCGATGCACTGGGCGCGGTGGGCAATTTTCCCAGCGAGGACATGGTACGCATGATGACGCTGATGGACGTGTACACCGGACTGGACCCGGAAGCCGTCCTGGCGGCCGCGCGCGACATCGCCGGGCTGCTGGACATCCCGCCGCGCAGCCATTCCATGCATGGCAGCACACGCGAGGCCGTCATGCGATGGGGACGCGAGCATCCGCATGAACACCCGGAATAACGCCGGCGGCGGCGGGACGGCGAACGCGGCGATGGCCGCGAAGGCAGCGAGGCCGCCACGCGCGCGGGCCGGCGTTTCAGTCTTCGGCGCTGTGCGCGCGAAAGCGCGTGGTCTGGGTATAGCGGCCGCTGGGGTAATGACCGATGCCGACCTCGACGATGACGCCCTGTTTATCCAGGTAGTACCGCGAGATGCGCATCGCGGCCTGGCCGGCTTCGGCCTTCAGGGCAAGCGCCATCTCCGGCGTCAGCTGCGCGGCGGTGATTTCCTGGACGACTTCGACAATGCGCACGCCGCAGCGTTCTTCCACCAGCGAATAGATGGGACGCTTGATCACGCGCGCGCGCCCGATGGCGCCGGCGTACTCGGGACGCAGATACGCCTGCAGATAGCACAGCGGCGTGGTCCCGCCGGGTACCTTGCGCACGATGTTGGTTTCGGACCAGGCCTGCCCCGGCGGGCAGTGCAGCAGTTCCGCGAAGCTGGCGTCGGCGACGATCTCGCGCCGCGACTTCACGTGCATTTCGGTGGCGTCGACGAATTGCAGCAGATCCGAAATATTGTGGATGCCGCTGAAAAAGCGCGGCGATTCCGGCCGCGCGCGCACCTTGGTGCCGATGCCGGGCCGCGACCACAGCAGGCCTTCGTCCTTGAGTTCGCGCAGCGCCTGGCGCACCGTATGCCGGCTGACGCCGTAGCGCAGCGCCAGCTCGCCTTCGGTGGGCAAGGTACTGCCGATGGCGTAGCGGCCGCCATGGATGTCGTCGGCCAGCGTCCTGGCCAGCGAGACATACAGCGGATTGCGGCCGCCCGTGAGCGCGCCGGTATAGGGAAAGGCATCCGCGGATGAAGGTGTCGAGCGCATCGGATCGGCAAAATGGTGGAGGGTAGACGTCCCGTGTTGACAGGCGCCAGCATGGCACGTATTGTACGTACAAACGCACATTTATGACAGACGATGCGGATCAGGATGAAGCCAGGGACGGAGTTCGCATGACGGTATTCAGATCATTCCTGTTCGCGCCGGCCAACCACCCGCGCAGGGTCGAAAAAGCCCTGGCGCTGGAGGCCGACGCGGTCATCCTGGATTTGGAAGACGCCTGCGCCATTTCCGAAAAGGCCGCCAGCCGGCCCAAGGTAAACGAAGCCATGGCGCGGCCGCGGCGTTGCCTGGGCTATGTGCGGGTCAATCCGCTTTCCACGGAATTCGCCTACGGGGATCTCACCGCGACGGTACGGCCCGGCCTGGATGGCGTGGTGCTGCCCAAGGTGGAGTCGGCCAGCGATCTGCATACCGCGGATTGGCTGATCCGCCAGATGGAGCGCGAACACGGCATGCCCGAAGGCGGGGTAGACCTCATCCCCATCATCGAGACCGCCCGCGGACTGGCCGCCCTGCCGGCGATCCTGGCCGCCACCCCGCGCGTCAAGCGCGCCGCCTTCGGCGCCGGCGACTTCACGCTGGACCTGGACCTGACTTGGACCCGCGGCGAAGACGAACTGAACGCCTATCGCGCGCAGGTCGTGCTGCATTCGCGCGCGGCGGGCATCGAGGCGCCGCTGGACACCGTATGGGTGAACCTGCAGGATCCGGAAGGCTGCGCGGCATCGGCGCGCAAGGCACGCGAACTGGGCTTCCAGGGCAAGCTGTGCATCCATCCGGACCAGATCCCCGTCGTGAACGCCGCCTTCTCGCCTTCCGCGGCGCAGATCGAACGCGCCCGGCGGGTGCTGGATGCCTTCGCGCAGGCCGAGGCGCAGGGTTCTTCGGCCATCCAGCTGGACGGCCAATTCATCGACTATCCCATCGTCTATGCCGCGCAACGCGTGATGGCGCTGGCGGAAAGGACGCAATCGAAGTAATCGACCCGAAGTCGCAGCATCGAAGTCAGCGGATCGATATCCCCGGGCCGGAGCACCGGCCCGATGCAACCATAAAGCACGCGCCACGCAGCGCGCGCATGCGCAAAGGTAGGGAGGAGATATCCATGGACAACGCCGCGGCCGCCGTCCGGCCCCTGGATCACCTTAAGGTGATCGACGTATCGAGTTTCCTGGCCGGACCGTTCTGCTCGACCCAACTGGCCGAGTTCGGCGCAGAAGTCATCAAGCTGGAGCTGCCCGGCGTGGGCGATGCGCTGCGGCGCTTCGGCACCATCACGCCCAGCGGCGACTCGCTGCCCTGGCTATCCGAATGCCGCAACAAGAAATCGGCCACGCTGGACCTGCGCAAGCCGGAAGGCGCGGAGCTGCTGAAAGCGCTGATCAAGGATGCCGATGTGCTGGTGGAAAACTTCCAGCCCGGCACCCTGGAAAAGTGGAACCTGGGCTGGGATGTGCTGAAGGAAGTGAATCCGCGCCTGATCATGGTGCGGATTTCCGGCTACGGCCAGACCGGCCCCTACAGCGGACGCCCCGGCTTCGGCCGGATCGGCAACGCCTTCGGCGGGCTGTCCTACCTGGCGGGCTACCCCGACCGGCCGCCCGTGACGCCGGGCTCGGCCACCATTCCGGATTACATGGCCGGCCTGTACGGCGCGCTGGGCGTGCTGCTGGCCCTGCAATCCCTGGCCAAGACCGGCCGCGGGCAGGTGGTCGATATCGGCCTGTACGAGCCCATATTCCGCATCCTGGACGAACTGGCGCCCGCCTATGCGATGAAAGGCTATGTACGCCAGCGCATGGGGCCGGGCACCGTCAACGTGGTGCCGCACAGCCACTATCCCACCAAGGACGGCCGCTGGGTGGCCATCGCCTGCACCAGCGACAAGATATTCGAACGCCTGGCGCACGCCATGGGCGTGCCGGAATTCGGCGGCACGGGCAAGTGGGGCACCATCACCCAGCGCGAGGCCGAGCGCGCGCAGGTCGACGACTACGTCGGCGCCTGGAGTTCGCAATACACCCGCGACGAGGTGCTGCGGCGCTGCGAGGAACACCAGGTGCCCTGCGGGCCGGTGTACGCCATCGACGAGATCTTCGAGGATCCGCAATACGCCGCGCGCGGCAACATCGTCCGCTTCCAGGACCCGCGCGTGGGGGAATACGCGGTGCCCAATGTGGTGCCGCGGCTGACCGACACCCCGGGCGGCATAGACAGGCTGGGCCCTTCGCTGGGCGAACATAACGACGAGGTATACCGCCAGCGCCTGGGGCTATCGGCGGAACGCATCGAGGCGCTGACGCGCGCGGGCGTGATCTAAAGGTTCGCCGATACGGCAAGCGGAACGCGGCAAGCCGCGTACGAACCCGGCTGTCGACCGGGCCCCCGCCGGCAAAGCGCGGCAGACACGCCTGAAAGCGCCGCGGCCGGCGGTGCAATGGAGGAGACGTCATCGTGCCTTTCATCGAATTGTTCGTGGCCGGCATCCTGCTGGGCGGACTCTACGCGCTGATGGCCTGCGGCCTGAACCTGGTGTTCGGCGTCATGCGGGTCATCAATTTCGCCCATGGCGACCTGCTGGCGGTGGGCGCACTGACCACGGTATCGCTGGTGGCGGGCATGCACCTGCCCTACATCGCCGCGCTGATACTCGTGCCGCTGCTGACGGCCGCGCTCGGCCTGGCCATGCAATGGATCGTCATCCGCCGCATCGCCGACGGCCCGATGATCATGTCGCTGCTGGCCACCTTCGCCCTGTCGACCATCATCGTCAACATTTCCATCCTGATCTGGGGCGGCGGCTACCGCGGCCTGCCCACGGTGCTGGGGGGCTCGGTCGCCGTCGCCGGCATGGACATCCCGCTGTCGCGCCTGGTGTCCTTCCTGGTGGCGATGGCCGCGACGCTGGGCGTGTGGTGGTTCCTGCAGGCCACGCGCTACGGCAAGGCCATCCGGTCCGTTTCGCAGGCACCGGAACTGGCGGTGATATCGGGCATTTCCATCAACCAGGTGCGCAATGCGACCTTCGCCCTGGGCGCGGCGATGGCCGGCCTGGCCGGCGTGCTGCTGGCGCCCACCTTCGCCTCCGATGCGCAGCTGGGCGCCCGCTTCGGCATCAAGGCCTTCGCCGTCATCATTGTCGGCGGCATGGGCAGCTATCCCGGCGCCATGCTGGCCGCCCTGATGATGGGCGTGCTGGAGGTATTCGCCGGCTATCTGTACGGGCAGGTGCTGGGCGCGGCCACCGTTTTCCTGGCGATGCTGGTGGTGCTGGTCTTCCGGCCGCGCGGTATCTTCGGCATGGGGGCACGCGCATGAAATCGACGCTGCTGCTCGCCATCGTTCTGCTGGCCGCCGCGACCGCGCCGCTCTACGCCGGATCGTATGCGATGTCCTTCCTGGTGCAGACCTTCATTTTCGTCGGGCTGGCCTATTCCTGGAATCTGATCGGCGGCTATGCCGGCTATACGCATTTCGGCCAGGTCGCGTTCTTCGGCCTGGGCGCCTATGTCGGCGCGATCGCCATCGGCAAGGACATTCCCTGGCTGTGGGCGACGCTGATGGCCGCGGTATTCGCCGCGCTGTGCGCCGCGCTGCTGGGTGCCATCATGCTGCGCCTGAAAGGCCCCTTCTTCGCCATCGGCATGTTCGGCATCGCCCGCGTGTGCGAGTCGCTGGCGCTGGGCCTGGACGGCATCACGCAGGGCGGTACGGGACTGTACCTGACGGCCGTGGACCTGGAACTGGTGTACTACGCGGCCGGCGCGGTGCTGTTGATCCTGCTGGCGGCCACCTGGCGCCTGGACAATTCCCGGCTCGGCCTGCAGCTGCTGACCATCCGCGAAGACGAGACCGCCGCCGCGGCGCTGGGCGTGCGCACCACCCGCCTGAAAATCTGCACCTTCATCGCGTCGGCCTTCATGCCCGGCGCGCTGGGCTGCCTGTACGCCTGCTACCTGGGCTTCATCGACCCCACCACCGCCTTCGCGCCCATGACCGAGCTGACCGTGATCGCCATGGTGCTGCTGGGCGGCATGGGCACGGTGCTGGGGCCGCTGGTGGGTGCCCTGGCGCTGTCGGTGGTCAACGAAGTGCTATGGGCGCGGCTGCCGGAGATCTACCTGGCCCTGGTGGGGGCGATCATCCTGGTCGCGGTGCTGTTCATGCCGCGCGGCATCGTCAACTACGCGCAGCGGCGCGCGTGGTGGTGGGTGCCGGTGGCGCGCGGCCACTTGCGGCGGCTGGCGCAACGGCGCGCGGCCCCGGCCAGGCCGGCGCGCAAAGCCATCGTCGATCCGCCGCGCATGCCGCGCAAGCGGCCGGGCTAGAGCACGTCAACGCTGGAAGGAGCCTCGCATGACGCAGGAAGATATCCTGGTGGTAGAGGACGTACGCAAGAGCTTCGGCGGCCGGGTTGCGCTGGATGGCGCCAGCCTGCGCATCCCGCGCGGCTCGATCACCGGCGTGATCGGTCCCAATGGATCGGGTAAGTCCACGCTGTTCAATATCGTTGCCGGCACGTTGCCGCCCGATGCGGGACGCGTCCTGTTCGATGGCAAGGACCTGGCGCACACCTCGCCCGCCGAGATCTGCCGGCGCGGCCTGGGGCGCACCTTCCAGATATCGCGGCTGTTCGGCGAACTGACGGTATTGGAAAACCTGGTCGCCGTGGCGCACGGACTGTCCGACGCCCAGGCCGTGCAGCGCGCGCTCGAACTGCTGGACTTCCTGGAGATCGGCGCATTGCGCGACAAATGGGGTGCCGAGCTTTCCTACGGCCAGCGCAAGCTGGTGGAAATCGCCCGCGCCCTGATGCTGGCGCCGCGCGTCATGCTGCTGGACGAACCCTTCGCCGGCATCAACCCGCGCCTGCAGAACCGCATCGTCGAACATTTGCAGGCCCTGCGCGCGCAGGGCATGACGGTGTTCTTCATCGACCATGAAATGCGCATCGTGCTGGAGATCTGCGACGACCTGTATGTGCTGGCCGAAGGCCAGGTCATCGCGCACGGCGATGCGGCTGCCATACGCGCGGACGAACGCGTCAAGGAGGCGTACTTCTGACCGCACGCCAGGACCGGTTTCGGTCCGCCCGCGCCGCCCGTATCGGAGGGGCGGCCTACCCACCGGAGGAGACAACACATGAAAAAACAGCTGCTGGATATGTGCCTGGCGCCCGTGCTGCGACGCCTGCGCGCTCCGCGCGCCGCCAGGGCCGCCGCCATGCTGGCGATGACGGCCGCGACCGTTGTGGCGGGCACCGCCCTGGCCCAGGAAGGCAAGCCGATACGCGTGGGCGTCGCCCTATCGCAATCGGGCAATCTGGCCGACAGCGCCAAGCACTATTGGGAGGGCGTGGCCCTGTGGCGCGACCAGGTCAATGCGCGCGGCGGCCTGCTGGGACGCAAGGTGGAATTGATCGTCTATGACGATCGCAGCGACCCCGCGACGGCCGCGCGCCTGTACGAAAAACTGATCACCGACGATAACGTGGACCTGCTGTTCGGCCCGTGGGGCTCGGCATCCGCCGCCACGGCATCGGGCGTGGCCAACCGCCACAAGCGTGTGTTTTTTAACTCCGGCGGCGCCTCCGAACAGATACAGGAACGCGGCTACAAGTACGTATTCCAGACCGCCGCGCCCATCAGCGCCTACGTCGCCAGCATCGGTCCGCTGGCCGAGGCGCACCAGATGAAGACCATCGCCTTCTTCGGGCGAGACTATCCGGCGGCGCGCGATATGGAGAAATCCATCAAGACCATCGCCGAAAAGCGCCATTTGAAAGTCGTGGCTTCGGAATTTTTCCCCGCCGGCACCACCGATTTTTCGTCCATGATCGCGCAGGCGCGCCAGCTGCAGCCGGATATCTGGGTATCGGTCGGCTACCCCAACGAGGCCATCGAGATGGTGCGCCAGTTCAAGGCGTCGAATTACCTGCCCAAGGTCTTTATCCATAACGGCGTGTCGATCGACGACTTCCTGAAGGCATCGGGCAAGGACGGCGAGTACGCCTTCGGCATGTCGCTGTACGAACCCTCCCTCAAGACCAAGGGCAATCCGGAGTTCGTCAAGGCCTACCAGCAGACGTACAAGAGCGAGCCCGGCTATTACTCGGCCTTCTCCTACGCCGGCGCCACGGTCATGGAAGCGGCGGTCAAGGCCGCCGGTTCGCTGGACCAGGACAAGTTGCGCGATGTGCTTACCACGCTGGAAGTCGACACGGTGATGGGCCACCACAAGGTCGACCCCAAGACCGGCAAGCAGGTGGGCGTGACCGGCCTGCTCGTGCAGGTGCGCGATGGCAAGCGCGAGATCGTCATGCCGCTGGATGTGAAAACCACCGACGCGGTCATCCCCATGCCACCCTGGAACAAGCGCTGACGCGGCGCGGGACGGCGGCACCGGCCGCCGCCCGTCCGCCTTGGGAGCACCGCATGAACGCGCAAGACAACGTCTTCCTGGAAATGCAGGGCGTTACCACCGGCTACGGCGACGTACCCGTGGTGCGCAACGCCAACCTGCGCTTTGTCCGTGGCGGCATCACCGCCGTCATCGGATCCAACGGCGCGGGCAAGTCCACCGCCATCAAGGCAGCGGCCGGCCTATTGCCGGCATGGAAGGGCCGCGTGCTGATCGGCGACGCCGACGTCACCGCCGAAGCCCCGCACAAGCGGTTGTCGCGCGGCCTGGCCTTCGTGCCGCAGGGCCGCATCGTCCTGCCCGAGATGACGGTCCGCGAGAACCTGGACATAGGCGCCTACATCCTGGGCAAGGACCGCGCCCGCATCGAGCAGGCCGTCGAACGCGTGGTGGCCGCCTTCCCGGTGATCGGCCAGCGCATGCGGCAGCCGGCCGGCACGATGAGCGGCGGCGAACAGCAGATGCTGGCCATCGCCCGCGCGCTGATGACCACCCCCACCGCCATCATCCTGGACGAACCGTCGCTGGGGTTGTCGCCGAAGTTCGTCAATGCCGTCTTCGACAAGCTCGTGGAACTGGCGACCTCCGGCCTGACCATCATCATGGTCGAGCAGAAAGCCTCGCGCGCCCTGCAGATCGCCGACAGCGGCTACGTCATGCACACCGGCCAGGTGGTCTATGCCGGCCCGGCGCGCGAGCTCCTGGACAACCCCAACGTGCAGCGCCTGTTCCTGGGCGAAGTCCAGGAGGAAATCGACCGCCTGGTCGCCGCGGCCCACGACGCGGAGGCGCTCGATGCCTGATCCACGCCTGCGCCGCACGCTGCTGATGACGCCGGGCAACCGCGAGGACCGCCTGAGCAAGGCGGCGGCCTACGGGGCGGACGCGGTGGTTTTCGATCTGGAAGATAGCGTGCCCCCGGCGGAGAAGGCCAACGCCCGCGACTGCGTGGCGAAGGCGCTGCGTGCGTCGATGGGAGGGCGCATGGATACTGCCCCGGGTGCTGCTCCCCACCATCGCTGGCGGCATGCCGACGAATGCGAGCGCTGCGTGCGTATCAACGCGCTGGACACCCCCTACGGCCTGGATGACCTGGCTGCCCTGCCCTTGGATTGCATCGATACCATCATGGTCCCCAAGGTCGAGTCCGCCGACATGCTGCGCGACATCGATGCCCGCCTGGCCGCCCTGCACGCCGACCGCGGCCGTGCGCGCCCCATCGAACTGATCGCCCTGATCGAAACGCCACGCGGGGTGCTGCGTGCCCTGGACATCGCCGACGCCGTGCCGCGCACGGGCGCCTTGTTCTTCGGCTCGGGGGACTACACCGCCGCCCTGGGGGCGGACGTCACGGAAACCACCCTGCATTACCCACGCTCGGTTATCTCGGCCGCCGCCGCGGCGGCAGGCCTGCAGGCGATCGACGCGGCGTTCTTCCGCGATGTGAAGGATGCCGGGGCGACGCGGGAGGACGCCCTGGTGGCGCGCGCCATGGGGTTCTCCGGCAAGGTGGTGTTTCATCCCAACCAGGTTGGCGTCGTCAACGACGTGTTCTCGCCCTCGCCCGCGGAAATCGCGCACGCCCGGCAACTGGTGGCGGCATACGAAGCGCAGCTGGCGCTCGGACACGGCACCGGCGTCGTCGATGGCGTCTTCGTGGCCGTCGACCTGGTGGCCCCCGCGCGGCGGCTGCTGCGCCTGACCGAGGCCGTACAGCGGCGCGCGCAAGGCACCGCACGGGCAGGCGCTCCGACATCCGCGACGCGGGCCGATACCCCTACAGGAAACCGATCATGACCACGCATCCCTGCCACGCGCCGGCCGCGCAACCCACCCGGCCGGAACGGCTGCAGCGTTCCGAACTGGCGGTGCCCGCCACCAACCCGCGCTTTTTCGCCAAGGCTGCCGCCAGCAGCGCGGACGTGATCTTCCTGGACCTGGAGGATGCCGTCGCGCCCGCGGCGAAGGACGAGGCGCGGGCGCGCGCGGTGGCGGCACTGAACGACATCGACTGGGGTCACAGGACCATGGCCGTGCGCGTCAACGGGCTGGACACGCCCTGGGCGCACCGCGACATCCTGGACGTGGCGCGCCTGGCGCCGCGGCTGGACCTGATCCTGCTTCCCAAGGCGGGCTCCGCCTTCGACGTGCAGTTCGTCGATCAGCTGCTCACGCTGATCGAGCGCGAGACGGGCCGGACCAAACGCACCGGCATCGAAGTACTGATCGAAACGGCGCTGGGCGTCGCCAACGCCGAAGCGATCGCGCAATCGTCGGCACGGCTGGAGGCGATGATCTTCGGCGTCGGCGACTACACCGTCGACATGCGAACCTACGACGACGTCTTCGGCGCGCCCAGCGAACGGTACGCCGTACTGACCGGCGCATCCGATGCGGCGCCCCGCCAGCGGCATTGGAACGACCAATGGCACTTCGCCATGGCGCGCATCGCCAACGCCTGCCGCGCGCATGGGCTGCGTCCCATCGATGGCCCCTACACCGACTTCCGCGATGCCGAAGGCTATCGCGCATCGGCATCCCGTGCCGCCGCGCTGGGATTCGAAGGCAAATGGGCCATCCATCCCAGCCAGATCGAACTGGCGAACGAAGCGTTCTCGCCCACGCAGGCCCAGCTGGACTGGGCCGCGCGGATCACCCGCCTTATCGAAGACACCAATCGTTCCGGCCAGGGAGCGGTCGGCGACGGCGGCGTGCTGGTGGATATGGCGCACCTGAAGCAGGCGGAACATTTGCGCCGCCGCCGGGCCTTGATTGAACGATTCGCATCAGCGGCCGGTTGAAGCGTACCGGACCCGCTACCAGCTATACCGGTACCCAACCTGCCCGAACACCCCCTTGCGTTCCTCTCCGCCGAAGTTCTTGGCCAGTTTGATGTTGGCATACAGCTGTCCGCCCTTGCCCACCGCCTCGGTGATCCCGAAGCCCACTTCCCCCCACGTCCGCCCGTAGTTGGAGTTGACCGAGGTCCCGCCCACCGTCACGGCGCGCGGCGGCACGAAATCGTGCAGGACATCGAAGGTCAGGTAAGGCGTCCCGGACCCCGCCCCGTCCTCGGTCTTGACGTTGGGCGCGAACAACCGGAATCCCAGGCGGCCGCGCAATCCGTTGCTGCTATTGCCCGACACCCGCGAGACGCCATCGTTGAAGCTGTCCAGCTTCAAGTACTGGTAGACCAGTTGCGCCTGCGGTTCGATGGCCAGCTTGGGCATCAGCGTGAAGGGCTTGCCGACTTCCTGCGACAGCGCGATGCCGAAGCCGTTCTGGTTGCCGCCGCTGCCATACACGTCGTCGTACTTGTTGCGGTAGTGGGTGACCTGCGCCACCGAATCCCAGTAGCTGCCATCGCGCCAGTACTTGGTGTAATAGCCGCCCAGGCTTTGCGCCTGGGTCGTCGCGCTGCCCGCCTTGTCCGAGAGGGTCGGGTTCAGGTCCCGCTTGCTGTCCTTGAAGTCGGCGCTGGAAACGCCCAGCGTCGCGGTCACGCCCGCATGCGTGCTGCCGCCATCCTCCGACCGCGACAAGGTCCAATCCTTGCCGAACTGCATGAAGAAGGTGTGCTGGTCCACCGAGAAGCGGTCACCCGAATCGGCATTCAGGCCGTCGCCCCCAATGCGCCCCCAGAAGCCGTTCTTGTTGCCCTTCTGCGTCTGCTCGACGGCATACACATCGCCGACGCGCTCATGCAGCCGGCCCAGCATGGAGAAGCCGTAGTCCAGGTTCAAGGCGGGCATCTGGGCATACCCCGAGACCGCGGGGCGATAGGCCGCCGGGCCGGCGGGCGTGGTATCGCCCGGCGACGTCGGCCCGCCCAGCGCGGAGCGCAGGAAGTAGTCGTCGGCGCTCGTGCTGCCGCCTCGATACAGCAGGTACTGATAGGCGCCGGCCTGGACGGGCGCGGCAAGCTGGAAGGCCCCTGGCGCCGTCGTTCCGCCGCCCGTCACGGCCACCAGGTTGATCCCGTCGCCCGTGGTGCGCGCGCCCTTGCCGCCGGTGTTGGCGATGCGCAGCCCCGTCGTCCCCGTGGCGCTGCCGCCATCGATCACAAGGCGGTCCGATGGCGCGCCGTCGCCGGCCACATAGGTGTTGAGCGCAATGGTGCCGTTGTTGCCGACGTAGCTATTGGCCGTGATCGTCTTGTAGCTGCCGGCCTGGGTCGGATCCCCTGCCGGCGCCATGTAGGCGATGGTGCCGGCGTTCGACAGCGCCGCGACCTCGGAACTGGCCGTGACGTTCCATGTGCTGCTGGCGTCGATACTGACCGACAGCGGGTCGATGCGGCCCGTCAGGCGGGTGCCGTTGCGCAGGGCGACCGAGCCGGTGCTGCTGGCGTCCGCGATCAGGTCGCCATTCAGGGTCACGCCCTGGGCGTCCAGGTTGACGACGCTGGCGTTGCTCAGGTTCAGCAGCGTGCCGGAGGCCGCGGTGATAACGGTACCCGCGCGTACGCTGATGTTGGCCTTGGCGCCCGTCACATCGATGGCATGGCCCAACTGCGCGGCCAGCGTTCCACCGTCCACGGTAATCGTGGAGGTGTTGCCGGTGCCCGCCGTGTCCGTTACCGCGATGGCGGCGGATCCACCCTGCACCGTGGCGTTGCTCAAGGCCACGGTGCCGCCGGCATTGGCCACGACCCCCGGGCCGGCCGCGCTGCGCAGCAGCGTTCCGTTGACGGTGGCGGCCCCCGCCGGCCCTTCCACCTGCAAGGCGGCGGCGTTCGCGCCGCTGGCCGATACGGAGCCGCCCATCAGGGCTGCCGTCGCGCCGCTGTCCAGCATGATGCCCGGCGCGAGATCCCCCGCCGTGACGATGGTGGCGTTGGACAACTGCAGCGTACCGGCGCTGCTGATATGGATGCCGGCCGCGCCCGCGGCGCTGGTGTCGATGCGCCCGCCCGTGACGATTACGTCGCCGTTCGCCCCCGATGAGCTGATACCCGCGGAGCCCGCGCCGCTGGTCGTCAGGGTGGTGTCCGTCAGCGCGATGACGCCCCCGGGCGCCCGGTTATCCAGCGCCATTCCCGTGCCGGTCACCACGATGCTGCCCGCCGTGCCGACCACGCTGCCGCCGACCGCGGTCTCGTCCAGCAGAATGCCGTCCGCCGTCCCCTGCGCCTGGATCGATCCGGTGCCGGAGAAGGCCACCGATGCGCCGGCGCCCGTCAGGTGCACGGCCGCGTTGCCGTCGTCGGCGCGTATCACGCCGTTGTTGACCAGGGTGGCGTTGGCGCCCTGGACCAGCGCGCCGTCGCCGTGCGCGACCTGGATCGTGGCGTTGTTCCGCACGGTGCCCTGCGCGCCGACGACCACGCCGATGGACGACCTTCCGGCCAGGGTGACGGCATTGTTGTTGACCAGCGTGCCCAGGTTGCGCGCGACGAACCCTACCGCGCCGTCGGTGGCGGACTGGATCGCCGCATTATTGGTCAGCGTAGTGGCGATGAGATCGCCCCAGGCCGCGCCCGTCAGGTCATGGCCCTGGCCATCGACGATGCCGGCCGTCGCGCCCGCGCTGGAGAGCAGGATGGTGGTACCGGCGTCGATGGTGCCGGTGGCGCCGCCCTCGTTGACGATGGCGACGGCGCCCCCCGCCGAACCCGCCGCACCGGTGACGCGGAACGTCGAGCTGTCCGTGGACAGCGTGGTACCCACGCCCGTGGCGACCACGCCGCGCGCATCGGTGCCCGAGACCGTCGTGTCGAAGGCGCCCGCGACGGACGCGCCCGTGAAGCGCGCGCCATCCGCCACGCGGAACAGCGTGCCACGTTCGGTGCTTACGGCCATCGTGCTGGCCGACACGTTGATGGTGGAACCGGCTCCGGCCGCAAAGAAGCCGATCTGGTCGCTGCCCCCCACGAATTGCGGTACCGAACCCGCGGCCACGTTGACCGTGCCGCCGTTCTGCGCGAAGACGCCAATGGCCCCATTGCCGCCCAGGTTGATCGCGCCGCTCACCGACGCGACGCCCTGCGCGCCATCCACCCAGACGCCGAAGTTGCGCGTACCGCTGGCCGGGTCGGCATTGCCGTTGACATTGATGGTACCGGTGGATTCGGCATTCGCGGCGATGCCGGGATCCGCGTTGACCATCACGCCGATGCCATTGACGCCATTGACGTTGATCGTGCCGGCGTTGCGGACGACAGCCCCGGTACCCGCGGCGCCATTATCGTCAGCGAGCATGCCGATGTTGGCCATGGGCGTGCCGCCGGCCGCGCCGTTGATATCGATGGTGCCGTTGTTCAGCAATAGCGAATTCAGCGGCGCGGTCGAGAACATGGCGACCGCATTCTGCGCCTGCGAACCCACCACGATCCGGCCGTTGTTGACGGCGGTATCGCCGGTATCCATGATGCGCACGCCATAGGTAGGCCCGGCGATTTCCACATCGGGCACGGCATCCGTCGTGGCGTACTGGGCGGCCCGGCCGATATAGATGGTGCCCGTCGCGCTGTTGGTGAAGGCACTGCCGCCGCTGACGTTCACGCCGACCGCCCTGGCCGTATAGCCCGGATTGACGCCGACGTTGACCATGCCGTTGTTGGTGCCGGCCGCGCCGTTGGCCAGGCCGATACCGGTGGTGGTGTAGCCGTTGAAGCTCATCCCCGATACGTTGACCACGCCGTTGTTCTCGACGGTGGTGCCGGCCCCGGTGGCCATGATGCCGGAGCCGGTGTAATAGAACAGGGCATCGGTGGCCGTGTTGGCCTTATCGCCGGCCAGGTAGCCCGCGGACACCACGCCGTTGGCGGCATTGATGAAATGCGAACCGCTTTCCACCTGGGCGACCTGCTGGATGACGTTGCCGGACAGGATGCCGTGGTTGGTCACGGTGGCGCCATCCGTCGCCTTGACCGCGCCGGAGGCCCGCACCATGTCCAGCTGCGCGCCCGCGGCGATGGTGGCGCTGCCGCGCGCGCCGCTGGCCAGTATGGCGTAGCGGTCGCCGTTGGGCACGCGCGTCAGGTCGCCGTCCGATGTGTTGGTCATGTAGGTGACCGGCGTATCCACCGTGGTGAAAGCCTGCGCGAAGGCCGTGTCGTAGGCCAGCTGCGACGTCAGCACACCGTTCTTCAGCGCGTCCACCAGTACGTTGTTATAGGCCGCGAGCTGCGCCGCATTGGTGACCGCATAGTCCACGCCGTTGAAGTTGACCGTGCCGGCGTAGGTGGTCACGGGCACCGTCACCGTCAGCCGGCCGTTGGCGTCGGGCGTGGGCAGCCCGGGATCGATGCCCATGTCGATCTGGTTGCGCGAGCGCCAGACGACACGGCTGTCCGCGTTGCCGCTACCGTCGGCGGAAGTCAGATAGGTCTGCTTGGACACCATCAGGATGGCGTTCGACGACGGCGAGGCCGTTGGCGTCGCGCCGAGGTTGACGTCCAAGGTACCGCCGCTGTTCTCCACGCGTCCCAGCGAGGCTTTGTAGTACATGTCGCCGTTCACGTCCTCGAACTGGTTGATCGGCGTGGCCAGGTTCGACTGGTCGGCGATGGCGGCGGAATCGAAGGTCCGGAAGACGACGTTGGTACCCGTGGCGGGATTGCGCGCGCTGACGGCGACGTTCTGCGGCCCGGTCACCAGCGCACTGGAGCCAAAGGTGCCGGAGATGACGTTTACCGTGTTGGCCGGCACGGTCGTGTTTCCGTTGTAGCCGGTACCCACGACCGACGTGCCGTGCAGCGTCACGGTCTGGCCGTTGTTCACCACGGCCTCGCCCACGCCGCCGTTGCTGCCCGGCGGGTTGTAGTCGGCAACCGCGCACTGCCCGCCGGCGGGCGCGGATTGGTCGGGCGTGCCGGTCTTGCAGCTGGATGCCGACGCAAGCGCGGGGACCAGCATGCCGGCGGTCACCAGGGATAGCACGGATACGGAGGACAAGGCGCGACGCGCGCGGCTGGATGACGTGGACGCCGATTTGCCGCGCCCACGGGCGATCTCCGAAGTGACGATGTATTGCTGCCTGGCCGGGTTCCAGACTGTCTTATGGAAC
Source organism: Bordetella genomosp. 11 (assembly GCF_002261215.1). NCBI lineage: Bacteria > Pseudomonadati > Pseudomonadota > Betaproteobacteria > Burkholderiales > Alcaligenaceae > Bordetella > Bordetella genomosp. 11. The sequence continues at coordinate 4,565,242 of NZ_NEVS01000004.1, forward strand.
AGATTCATATACGGGCCTGCCATATCTACGGTGGAGGACCTCCGCTTGGCGTAGTGCGGCGCAAGCGGAGGCGCTGGCCCATGATTCGGCTGAATCGACTCGTAACCAATTGACGATTCGGCCTACGGCGAACAGGCGTCGGGAAGGCGGCTGAGCGCGCGCCGCATGACTCGGGATGTAGAGAGGGATGAAGGCGGCGCGGCCCGTCCCCGGTGGCAGACCCACCCGGGGCACGCGCATCAGCCAGCGGTCAGGGCAAACGCCCTAGGGCATAGGCGAGAGAATGTGCGTCCGCCCTAAGCAAAGCGGTTGGATGCACGTGTGTTGTTGCGGTGTCGCGCCGCAGGCGCGTGGCATGGCGCTCGCGCGCCCGGGTCAGTCATTGAGCGGGGCTTCGACCGCGCCCGACAGGTGCTCGATGTCTTTGTGAAAGATCAGGGGCAGCCCGGTCAGGCACAGCAGCAGTATGAAGACCGTGCAGACCAGGCTGCTCCACTTGTGCACCCAACATCGTGGCCTTCTCAGAAGGCGATGCTGGTCGACAACGTGTAGGTGCGCGGCGAGCCTACGAACAGATAGCCAGCCGTGGCGGTGCCCCAGTAATTCCGGTTGAACAGGTTCTCGACGTTGAAGCGGAAGGTGACGGGGGTGCCGCTGATCTTCGTCTCGTAGCGGGCGCCAGCATCGACGCGGGTCCAGCTTGGCACCGACAGGGTGTTGTCGGCGTCGGCGTACGTCCTGCCGGTGTAGATGACGCGGCCAAGCAGCGTCAGGCCGGGAACGAAGGGGGTATCCCACTCGGCGCCCAGGTTGAACTGCCAGTCGGGGACGCCAACGGCCTGGTTGCCCTGCAGGTCGGGCGTGGTGGCCTTGTTGATAATGGCGTCGATGTAGCTGATGCCTCCCAAGAGCCGCACGCCCCTGGTGACTTCGCCGGCGAAGCTGGCTTCGACGCCGCGGTTGCGCTGTTCGCCGAATTCCCCGAAGGTGTTGCCCGAGATGCCGGAGCTGGGGCGCGTCAACTCGAAGAGCGCGACGGTGGCCAGCATATCGTCGTTCAGGTTGTACTTAACCCCGATTTCCTTCTGCTTGGATTTGAACGGCGACAGGGTCTCGCCCGGGTTGGTGATGGCCGCGCTGGTGGGCGCCGTATCGCCTTGGGACAGGCCTTCGACGTAGCTGGCGTAGACCGACACGTCAGGCAGGATCTTGAAGACCACACCGGCCAGCGGTGTGATGGCGCTCTTGTCGTAGCGCGGGCCGCTGGGTTCACCGTTGGCAAAGTTGTAGTTCTGGCCCTGCACGTTCTGGTGGCGCGCGCCCACCGTCAGCTGCAGCCGGTCGTCCACGAATCCCAGGGTATCGGCCAGCGCATAGCTGGTCAGTTTGGTGCGCTGATAGCGGTTCAAGGGATTGCGGATGCCGGAGATGGACGGCGTGTCGAAGATGTTGCCCGCGTAGATGTTCGAGGTGCCGGGCGGAAACCCGGTGTAGAAGCCCAGATCGGACTTCTGGTCCAGCATGGTGTAGCCAAGGGCGACCTTGTGGCTGACGGGGCCGGTGTTGAAGTTGCCGCGCAGGCCGGCTTCAGTGGACTTGCTGTCCACCGTCATCCGTTGCCACCCGCCGAAGAAGGAGTAGTCGCCCTGCGTGTTCTGCAGCACGGGGTTCGCGGCGAAGGCGTCCCAGTCGAGCTTGCTCTGGCCATAGCCGGCGTAGGCGGTGAGGTTGTCGGTGATGTCGTATTCGACCTTGAAGACGCCGGCGGTATTGCGGCCGTCGCTCCAGCCCAGGCCGGGATACGGATTCTTGTTGCTGGGCGCCTCGGGAATCGAATCCAGGTCCGAACCCAGCTGGAACTGCCGCACTACGTTGTCGATGCGTTCCTTCTGCCAGGTCAGGTCCAGGGACGATCGCAGTTTTTCACCGCGATAGTCCAGCGCGACCGATCCTAACGCTTCGCGCGTGGACTGGTCCTTGATGGGCGTGTCGCCATCGCGCAGCATCGCATTCACGCGGATGCCGAACGCATTGTCCGGGCCAAAGCGGCGGCCGACGTCGGCGTGCACGCCGAAGACGGAATCCGACATGACGGAGCCGGTCACGCGGGTGATGGGGTCGTCGGTGGCGCGCTTGGGCACCAGGTTGACGACGCCGCCGACGCTGCCGCCCGGCGTCATGCCGAAGAGCGCAGCCGACGGCCCTTTGATGATCTCCACACGTTCCAGGGTTTCAACCGGCGCGCGCCAGTACGGCGTCAGCCCGAACATGCCGTTGAACGCGAAGTCCGCGGTCGGCACATTGAAGCCGCGGATGGTCAGGTCTTCGTTGATGTTTGAGCGTGCGCTGCTCATGCGGACCGACGGATCCATGGTAGCCACGTCGGCGACGGAACGCGCCTGCTCGTTCTGGATGGTCTGGGCGGTATAGCTGGTCACGCTGAAGGGCGTGTCCATGACAGACGTGTTGCCCAGGATGCCCATGCGCGCGCCCCCACCGATCAGGCCGCCCGCGATGGGCGCGGGCGCTTCATCCAGGGCGACCGGCGCACCGGTCACCGTCACGGTGGGCAGGACAGTGATGGCGGTCGGAACCGATGTCTCTGTCTGCGCCGAAACCGACGCGACATAGAGCGCCGCGCTTCCCGCCAGTGCCTGCCTTACAGCCTTGCCGACGCCCTTCTGCCCGCCATCACGGCCTCGCCCTGCTTTACCCACAACCCCACCCCGCGTGTTTTTTTGTAAAAACGCGCATGATAATCATTCTTATTTGTTTTTGCTACGGGAGGTGTGGCATCCGCGCATCAAGGCTGCTGACAGCATTGGCGCGTATTCGCCTGGGAATCAAGATCGTGCCGTTGGCGATCGCGATGACAGAACTGGCCGAGGCGCAGGCCCGGCACAGGCGGGTGGCATCGAGAATTGGCTCGCGGATTTCATCGCCAGGTCGTCGCACAATGTCGCCGCCAAGTCCGGGCATTGTGCGAGTGCATTTCCTTCAGTCCCGGAGGCTTTCGCCAGAACTCACTCCGCGAAGTCGGTGGCTTCGGAGGAGCCTCTCCACGCGTCCAGATCCCGAGCGACTGCTTTGGCCTTCTCTGCTGCGAGGTCATTGGCGATCCGGCCGGCGAACAGATGCAGGGGCGGCGTCTCGACACTGGCTGCCTGGATGATCAGAAGTGCCAGCTTGTCCGGGTCCCCCGCTTGATGGCCGTGCAGCGTGTCCAGGTGCAGATCCAGCGACGCCTTCGCCTCCGAATAGTCGTCGATCTGCCGCTTTGCCACCGCCAGCGCCCCGCTCGACAGGAAGTCGGTGCGAACCGGGCCCGGATACACCACCGTGGCGCGAATGCCGAGCTCGGCAACTTCGGCGGCTAGCGACTCCGTCAAACCTGCCAGCGCGAACTTGCTCGCAACGTAGCTGCCCCAGCCGGCATATCCGCCCTGGTAGCCGACAATTGACGAGATGTTGATGATGTGTCCGCTGCGCTGCCTGCGCAGATGCGGCAACGCGTGCCGCAGTACAGCCACCGGGGCAAAGAAGTTAACGTCGAAATTCTGACGAAGCTCGCCTTCGGACAGTGCCTCGACCGTTCCCTGCTGCGCATAACCGGCGTTATTCACGACCACGTCGATAGCGCCGAACGTCTGCAGGGACTTCTCGATAGCATGTCGGATGCTCTGCTCGTTGGTGAGGTCCACTTCTAGCGGAAGGAAGTTGTCGGATGCCTGGCCGAACGCTTCCGTCAGCGAAGCCGCGGTGCGCGACGTCGCGGCCACGCGGTGGCCTTGTTCAAGCAGATGATGGACGAGCTTCTGGCCGACGCCTTTCGATGCCCCGGTGATAAACCAGGTACGGGATGCTGATTCCATGATGATAGTCCTTGACTAGCTGAAGCTTGGGTGTGCGATGTCTATGTCTTTACGGGAGTGCGACGCTCATGCCGCCGTCGGCCATTACCACGGCGCCAACCATGAAGCTGGCCTTTTCCGATGCCAGGAAGGCAATTACCTCCGCAATTTCCTTCGGCTGGGCCGCGCGGCGGATCGGCGCCTTTTTGCCATGCTCGGCCAGGAATGCCTGACCGTCAGCGTGAATGTGATTGGTGATGTTGGTAATGACGTCGCCCGAGCCGACCGCATTGACGCGAATGCCATGCTCGATGGCTTCCAGCGACAAGGCGCGCGTCAGCTGCGCCAGCGCGCCCTTTGAGGCCGCATAGGCGGCGATCGTCGGGAATGCCTGATAGCACGCGTACGAACCCACGTTGACGATAGCGCCGGTCTTTGCCGGCACCATCACGCGCATGGCTTCCCGTGAGAACAGGAAAGCGCCTGTGGAATTGACTGCCTGAATGCTGTTCCAGTCTTCAAGCGTCATTTCGACGACGGGCTTATTGATGATGATCGCGGCATTGTTGACCAGGATGTCGAGCTTGCCGAACTTATCCATCGCGGCTGCGACGGCCCGCACGGCGCTTTCCTCGCGCGCCACGTCGGCGATAAGGGGCACGATACCGGGGCGGGCAAGCGCCTCGACATTGGCGCTGCGCCCCACCGCGATTACATTTGCTCCCTCGGCATAGAGCAGTTCCGTGGTCGCCAGCCCAATGCCGCTAGCCGCGCCGGTAACGATAGCGACTTTTCCAGCGAAGGCCCCGGTTTCTCGATTGCGTGATGTCATGATGGTTTCCCTTAATGGTTTGCCAGATCGATCGAGTAATAGGTGTCCAACTTTCAGAACGGGCTTGCGGTAGGGCGCACGACTATTTCGCTGACGTCGACATCCGCCGGCTGCTCTATGGCGTAGGCGATGGCCCGCGCGATGGCGTCGGGTCTGATGGCGATGCGGCGGAACTCTTGCATGGCCGACCGCGCGGTGTCGTCGGAAATCGAATCGGCCAGTTCGGACTCCACGACGCCCGGGCAGATCACCGTCACGCGGACCTTGTCGGTCTCCTGACGCAGCCCATCGGAAATGGCGCGCACGGCAAACTTGGTGGCGCAGTAGACGGCTGCGGTCGGCGTTACGGACAGCCCACCGATGGAGGAAATATTGATGATCTGGCCTTGGCCCTGTTGCTCCATGGCGGGCAGGACCGCCGCAATGCCGTGCAGTACGCCCCGGATGTTCACGTCTATCATCCGGTTCCACTCGGTCACCTTCAGCGCATTCAACCGCGACAGCGGCATCACCCCCGCATTGTTGACAAGCACGTCAATGCGGCCGAACCTATCGAGCGCAAAGCGCGCGAAGGCCGCGACGTCCTCGCATGAGGTGACGTCGAGTTCGCTGTGGAGGACGATGCCGCCGGCTGACTGCAGCGACTCCGCCAGCTCGACGAGGCGGTCGGTGCGACGTGCCCCGATGACAAGCCGATGGCCTTGCGTCGCGAGCAAACGGGCGGCGCCTTCGCCAATGCCGCTGCTTGCGCCGGTGATCAGAATAACTTTGGACGCGTTGGATGGGATTGCCATCTTGCATACTCCTATTGTTGGTCCGAATTGGCCGCCGCGGCCTTACTGCTTTGCGCGGAGGACGACCTTGCCGGAGCCCGGCCTGTTGAACCGACATGTGTTCATCGGCCGGTGTATGAATGGTAGGAAATACGGCGGCGCAGGCGAATACACGGAGCGATGCCATCGTTGCCTAATCCTATTGAAACCGTTGGCGTGTACGGCGGGGATGAATAGAATGCCGTTTGTCGAAATTGCGGGAGAGCGTGGTGCCGAACAATCGCAATCCGGTTTCCATCCGGATGGTCCGGCTACTGGAGAAACTTGCACCCAACGAGGGGTACACCCAGTCGGCGCTCGATAGCGTGCGGCTGATGCGATCCGATCGCCCGCTCGGGCGCACGCCCGTTTTGTACGAGCCGAGCATCGTGATCGTTTGCCAGGGGCGTAAGCTTGGATTCCTGGGCAACGAAGCCTACGTCTACGATGCGCAACACTATCTTGTGCTGTCCGTCCCGCTACCGTTCTCAACGGAAACACAGGCCTCGCCAGACGAGCCGATGCTCGCCGTATCGATCCGGCTGGACCTGCTCGAACTGACCGAACTGATCGCGCAGATCGGTGCGGCCAGGCAGCATCCCGAAGCGGCGCCAGCGGGCATCGTCTCCACACCTCTTGACGGCAACCTGGCGGGTGCGACGATACGGTTGCTGGAAGCGTTGACGGATTCACTCGATGCGCAGGTACTGGGGCCGGCGATCGTGCGTGAGATCTGTTATCGCGTACTCACTGGCGAGCAAGGCGCGGCAATGCGTGCCGCGCTGGCACATCACGGCCGCTTCGGTCGCGTCGCGCGGGCACTCAAGCGGATCCACACCGAATATGCGGAGCCGCTCAGCGTAGCACGCCTTGCCGAAGAAGCGGGCATGAGCGTGCCTGCGTTTCACGCCAACTTCCGTACCGTGACCCAGACATCGCCGATCCAGTACATCAAGTCCACCCGCCTTCATCAGGCGCGCCTCATGATGATCCGTGATGGCGTGACAGCAGCGGCGGCGGCCGGACGCGTTGGGTACGAAAGCGCGTCGCAGTTCAGCCGGGAGTTCAAGCGCCTGTTTGGCCGGACACCGGTCGAAGAAGCACGCGACATGCGCGAGTCGTTCACCCTTTCGCCGGCAGTTCGCTTTGGTGCCTAGCCGCCTTCAAGCATCGCCCTCATATGCATCGCATCCCGCTTCGGTGGCGCACCGAACATGCGTGCATATTCGCGACTGAATTGCGAAGCGCTTTCGTAGCCGACTGCAAATGCGGCCGCTTCGACGCCTATCGACTGCGACAACATCAACCGTCGGGCCTCAAGGAGACGCAGCTGCTTCTGATACTGAACAGGCGTCAGCGAAGTCAGTGCTTTGAACTGGCGATGAAAGGCCGAGCGACTAAGCTGCGCGACCGAGGCAAGCTCGTCGACGCTGACAGGGTCGGCATAGCGTTGCCGCAGGGATCGGATTGCTTGCATGACACGCTGGGATGGACTGTCTGCGAGGGCGAATCGCGCCATCTCACCGGCATGTGGCCCAGCGAGCAGCCAGTAGCACATCTCGCGGATTACCAGAGGCGCGATCGTCGGGATCGCGTTTTGAGTGTCGAGCAGACGAACGAGTCGCAGCGCGCAGTCCGCTAGCGGTCCATTGAAGTCGGTCACGAGAACACCGCGACAGTTTCCCCCAATGGCTTTGGGCGGACTTGCCATCTGTTCGACGACACTGCGCATCACGCCCAGATCGAGTTCGACAATCAGTACGAGGCACGGCTTGTCAGGCCTGGCTTCGAAGACGCGCCCGAGCGAAGGCGCTTCCACCCCTACGACAAGGGCCTGACCTGCCCTGTACTCAAGTCGGCTTCCACCGAATGTCGCCCACTTTGCGCCTTGAGCGACGATACACATGGCCGGGCTCGCGAGCCGATAGGACGGTGGCTTGGGATTGTCGGAACGCAGAATATAGACGCCCTCGATTGCCGTTGCGTATGGACTCGGGCCCGGCTGACGGCGTGTGTAACGCAGAATCGCTTTGGCCAACGGATTTGGCATAGGTTCGAGGCTTTCAATGAGCTGGGCCGAGCTTACTTCGCCGGAGCACAATTAGGCAAAAACGAGGCGAGTTTCGGCATTCAACACGTCGCCCTCACATCCATAAAATCCGTTCACACCCATGTTGTGAGAGGAAAACATGTCACGAACCACCCTGGACGTTGCCAACAAGGTAGCGATTATCACCGGCGGAAGTCGCGGTATTGGCCGCGATACCGTGTTGCGACTTGCGGCGCGAGGCGTACGCACGATCTTCACATTCAAGTCGAACCAGGCAGAAGCGGATTCGGTTGTTGCCCTGACGACCGAGGCGGGTGCGCCCGGCATCGCCCTTGAACTCGACACTGGCGTAGCCAGTTCATTCGACGGCTTTGTTGCGCGCGTTCGCGAAGCGCTCGGCACGATGGGCGTCGATCGTTTTGACTTTCTGGTCAATAACGCAGGCATCTCGTCCACTGCCAGCTTCACCGAGGGTACGGAAGACGAACTCGACGCGCAGTTCGCGGTGCATTTCAAGGGGGTATTTTTGCTGTCGCAGAAGCTCCTTCCGCTCATCCGCGACGGTGGACGGATTGTGAACATCTCGTCCGGACTTGCCCGATTTTCCTTCCCTAACAGAGCGGTCTACGGCCCCATGAAGGCCGCCGTCGAAGCACTCACGCGTTATATGGCGCTCGAGTTGGGACCTCGCCGCATCGCAGTCAATGTCGTCGCGCCCGGTGCGATCGCCACGGATTTTAGCGGCGGCATCGTCCGCGACAATCCGCAGGTCAACAAGGCGGTCGCCGACCACACGGCGCTCGGTCGTGCCGGCTTGCCTCAAGACGTGGGTCCCGTTATCGCCGCGCTGCTTTCGGATGAGTTCGGATGGGTCAATGCGCAGCGCATCGAGGTCGCGGGCGGTATCCAGATCTGATGCGCGGCATCGGAGACCAGTCCGAAGAGAAGCGACCCGTCGGCGATCGGCCCTTGGCGAATTCGCGAAGACAATGAGCTTCAGGTGCTGGCCTGAAGCGCCACACCTCGCGCTTCGTCAAGAATCCATGTCGCAAATGCCTGCAGCGGCCCCGCACTCAATTCGATCGGCTCTGGAAGAATGAGGCAGAAGTTTTTGGCGACCGCTTTAACCTCCGGCCAAGGCGCAACCAAACGGCCTTGGTCAAGCTCCGTCCCGATGTAAAGGCGCGGCACCAATGCCACGCCCAAGCCGGCGAGCGCCGCCTCAATCAGCATGGAATGAAGATCGTAACGAGCACCGACCGCAGGGTTGGTCAGCGCGACGCCGGACTCCTGGGCATAGAAGCGCCAGGCGTCCGGGTTTTGCCTCCTGTGAAGGCGTGGCAGTTCATCCAACGGCGTGTTCGTGCCGGCATCCTCGAGGAGCGCTGGGCTGCAGACGGGTACCAGCACCTCCTCGAGCAGGTGATGCAGATGCATACCCGCCCACGCGGGATGCTCGAAATGAATGGCCGCGTCGAAACCGCTACCTGCAAGAAGGAAGGGGTCCATCCGTTCTGCGATATGCATGGTGACGTTCGGGTGCTTGTCCTGAAAGCGCTTTAGCCGGGGGATGAGCCAACGCGTTGCGAAGGTCGGAATGGCTGCGATATCGATGCTCGCGCCCTCAATGGGCTGCCCCATCAGATACAGGCTGTCGCGTTCCAGCCGATCGAGACCCTCACGAACCTGCACTGCATATCGCTTACCGTTCGGAGCAAGCCGCACGCGATTTCCGACTCGCTCAAATAGTGCAACTCCCAAAAATGCCTCCAACCGGCCAATCTGACGGCTTATGGCGCCCTCGGTGAGCGCCAATTCCTCTGCGGCGCGGGCGAAACTTCCGTGTCGCGCCGCTGCCTCGAAGGCCTGGAGCGCGGAGTTGCTTGGGATCTTGCGTCGCATTGGAATCTGGCAAAAGTATTGGGTGGACGTCAGCTTGACTAAATATCACTGAAGGCTGACGTTATTTCGATTTTCAGAGGGAAAACACGGGTCTAGGATTACTTTACCGCAACAAAAGTGGCGCTTGCAGCAAAACGCCGCATCCGTCGCGAAGGACAATCCGATGATCTATACCGTGGAATGCAGCTTCGCCGATCCCCGCAGCGAGCCCGAATGGAACGACTTCTATAGCCTCGAAAAGCTGCCGGCTCTAATCTCGGTGACCGGCTTTCACACATCGCAGCGCTTCAAGGCGATAAGCGATGGTTGTCCTATGTACCTGGCCGTCCACACGATCGACGGCCTCGACGTTCTGAATGGAGACGAGTATCGCCTGAAGGGCGGCGGCAATTTCGCAAGGTGGCAGCAACACATCACCGACTGGCATCGAAATCTCTACAGCGATATTGGTGCTGCGCCCGCGGTCAACGCCGACGAACTGCTCGCGCTGTGTGCAAGCGGCCCCGACTCCCTGATCCGCATGGGCCTCGACCCGTTGGCCATGCAAGCTGTTGCACTGGAAAAATTTCCGGAGCGTCGTTGGCTCGGAAAGCTGCCTCTAAGCAACGCCCTATCTTTCGAAGGCCTTGAGGGCGTCCATCTTTACGCGCCGATGACGGAACAACTGACCAGCGCTCGAAAGGCTTCGACTGCGCAAAAGAAATAGGTCAGCGATGCCAAACATCACGTTTTACATTGACGCGAGGCAAATGCCGTCCGACAAACATCTTGCTGAGCTGTCCGACGACTGTGTCCAACTCTGCACGATTGCCCTCGATGCAGAACTGAAAAATGTTCACGTCGTCTATGTTGACGTTCGGCACGGCCACGGACATCCGGTTTTCGTGGAAGTCCACTATCGCCTCGGGAGGCTTCGCACGCGCGCGGTAATGGACCAGTTCATGGAAGCGCTCGACAACGCCATCGCTTTCCGCACAGGTCTCATGGCGCGTATCCGTTGTTTCGGCTACGCCGCATCGAACATTCACGCCCGAAATTGATCGGTCTGGAGAAGCCTTATGTTTCCGAGTCAGCAAGTTGGTGACTTCACGATTACCGCCATCAGCGATGGCTATCTCACGGCCAGCCTCGACGTCCTTTCGAATATCGACACCACGGAGGCCGCCAGAATGCAAGGCGACGCAGGCCAGAAGGAGCCCGCTGCCGTGCATATCAACTGCTACGTGGTCCGCGGAGGGGGGCGCACGGTGCTCATCGACAGCGGCGCTGGCGGGATCAAGCAATGGGGCGGTCGCCTGAGATCCAATCTATTACTTGCCGCAATCGAACCGTCCATGATCGACACCATCCTGCTCACACACGCCCATCCTGACCACGTGGGAGGGCTGTTGAATGCCGCCGGAGAAACGGCATTTCCCAACGCGCAGCTTGTCGTTCACGAGCGAGAGGTGAAGTTTTGGCAGGACGATGGCAATCTCGCGCGGGCCAGCGAGCGGGCGCGCGGAAACTTCCTTGTTGCGCGCCAAGTGTTCGACGGCTACAGCGACACGCTTCGGACTTTCGACGATGGAGAAGTGCTTCCCGGTATCCGGGCAATGTCGCTACCGGGACACACCGACGGGCACACCGGTTATCTCGTCGAATCCGGCGATACGGGTTTGTTGATTTGGGGGGATATAGTTCACTTTCCTCACATTCAGATTGAGCGGCCAGACGTATCGATCGCATTCGATCAGGATGCGTCCATGGCCGCCACCACACGATCCCGGCTTTTGGACCAGGTTAGCTCCGAGCGGCTTCTGATCGCCGGCATGCATTTGGGCGAAGCCGGCTTCGCGCGCATAACGCGAACAAAGGGGAAATATGGTCTGCTTTACGAGGCTGAAGTGTGAGTCCTGGCAGTCGCTGACTCAGCTGCTTGAACCCAGATACTCACGTATGGCTTCTGGCATGTACTTGGTCATCTGTAGCGGAGGGGCGTCTTCACGGAGATCCAGATACATGTCTACCGCGACGAGATATGCATCGAGCACCGAGCCTTGTTCGAAGAGTGGAACGGTTCCTGAAAGCCGCTCGACAGAGGGCTCGCTCAGCGTCTCGATCCTGCGAACTCCACGCTGAGGCCTCCCTGATCGACGATGCAGCATCGGCCCCAGTACCTGTTCCCTAAAGAAGCCGAGCATCCCCATCGCTTCGAACAGTTCGCCTCTTGCGAGCTTCGTTGCTCCATAGTGAAGCCAGATCCATGCTCTTTGCTCAAACCAGTCCGGCGATGCATTCGGCCATTCGATAGCAGCCTGATCGAGAAGCGACTCGATTTCTTCCGGATCGCGAGCGAACAACACGGCCGGCCTTTCCACCAGCCGATCCAGGCCAGACCGCGTTACGAACTTCAGATCGACGTGTATCAGGGGCGGCCCGTAAAGGCATATAAGTAGTCTGGGTTCGCCGACGTGCTCCCCGGTGAATGCAGCGAGAAGATTGCCGAGGCTCTCCGCAAACCCATACCGGGAGGCCATTACCTCTGTGTTGTTTTCATCTTCTACGACGATGACGAGATCCAGGTCGGAGTGGTTATCGAACCCGCCGTGGATATATGAGCCGCCGGCAAGCAGCGCCGCAAGCCGTCGGTCGTTCACTACGCCATTGCGGACGCGTTCTACGAACTCTCTGTGCAACGAAGGAAGTGTGCTGGGCATAATCCGTTCTCCAAGCCAGCGGCTCAGATTACCCAACCCACCCCGGAGGAACAAGCTCCCTCCCCATCCCCGGCGTAAAGGTCACCGCCATCGCGAGCGATCCAGCAGACTAGAAATGCCGTACAACTGGCTCACAACACGGAATGGAGACTCAGGCGCTCTCCGCTTTGGGTTGTGCATTCAACAGGTTGGCCGAGCCAGTTCAAGACGCTTATATCGAAAGGCACCCAGCTGTTTCGGACCTACATTGCGGGTATCCTTGGCCCGCGTCCTTGTAGTGCGATGGGGGCTTACATCAGGCCCTCGGCACCGCGCCAGGTATTGCTGTCGATGATTTCGTGGACCAGTTCGAGTACGACCCGCTGCCCTTCGCGTACCGCTTGCGAATGCGAGCGCGCCGCATTTTCACAGAGTGCCCAGGTCATGTGAGCGCCGCGAACCGGACTCCACGAGATCAGTTCCTTCCAATACGCATTGCCGCTGACCGCACAGCACGGGGTTACGGTGTCCGCGTGGCTTGTGCTCAAGAATCTTCAATCACAGCGTCACTGAGGTCGCGTTCCATTTCGTTTGCTTCGCCCTACGGCTTCGCGCGCGCATCAGCATTCCTGAGCCAACCGCCCGCACCCTCATGGGGCCAGGTAGAAATCCATGGGAATGAGTTCGATGGCCCATCCGCCTTCTTCGCCCAAGGTGGCGGCCGGGTGCATGGAAGCGATGCGCAGCGCCTCGTCACGGCTGTCCGCCTCGATAATGAACAGGCCGCCCACCATTTCCTTCGACTCGGTATAAGGTCCATCGGTGACGCGCGTCCCGCCATTGCGCGGGCGAAGCGTCGTCCACGTCTCCGCATCGCCCAGCGACGCGGAAACCAGAACCTTGCCGGTGGCGCGCATCTTTTCGTCCAGTGCCGGACATTGGCTGACCAACGCCTTGACGTCGTCGGGCGCCATCGCGGCGAATTTTTCGGGGGTAAAGTAGGCCAGGCCAAGGTATTTCATGGAAGATTCCTTACAGTGGGGATGCATTGACGACGAACCGGATGCCCAGAAATCGACAATGCACCGGAGGCCCGAACATGTCCAGCTGCGCGTCCGCCACGATGGTGGCGCTGCCGCGCGCGCCGCTGGCCGGTACGGCGTAGCGGACGATTCGGCCTACGGCAAACAGGCGTCGGGACGCCGGCCGGCCCCGCGCCGCGGCCGGCCGCGAGACCGGCAGCGCGGAAGTGTTCAATGGCGCGGGGCGGCAAACCGTTCAAGCACGCAGGGCCGGGGTTCCCATCTTGTTCGGATCCGGCGATGCCACCGATGTGAATGCGAGCGTGCTGAACACCTTGGATAGCTCGGCTTCGACCTCGGCGGGATTGTCTCGCAAACGGTCTTCCAATGGCGACTGGAGAAACTCCCGCAAGCCGTCGCTGGCGCCGCGCCACGCCTGGATCCAGCCATCGCACTGCCTCGCCTCCGGCGCATCGGGCGGTATTTGTGCACGAATGGATTCCATGACATGAAGCCGGGCCCGCAGTTGGTCGCGCGCACGGGACGCTGCCTGCCGCAGCCGGGAAGTTTCCTCGGCCTGGTGCGCCTCTTCCTGTAATTTCTCTTCGTCTATGTCGCCATCGTTCACCTGTTCGTACAGCGCGGCAGCCGTCAGCAAGCCGGCGCCGATGCGCGCCGGTGTTTGGGCTTGCGGGCCGAAGACCGCATCCAGGCGCGCAATGGAGGCCGAAGAATGTATCAGCCCATCGATCTGGTCGAGGCTCAGATCGCAGCGAATCATGCCTGGCAGCAAGGCAAGTACTTCCGCGGGAAGATCCGGGTCGGTCAGCCATCGCTGCACAGCCTGTTTCATCGCCTCGTCCAGCCAGGGACGTAGATCCATCCCGGCATCCCAGCCCTGCCAGGCCTGCAAGCGCTCCGGATAAGCGGCATTGGCCTGTACGATCGCACGCGCGCCGGCTTCGTCCAGGCCGTTGACAAGGAAACGGCCCGCCGCATATTGCTGGTCGACCGACAGGCCGGCGGCGTCCCACCTTTCCACACGCGCCTTGAAAGGCAGCGATGACCACAGCAGCGGGCCGTCCGCGGGCCCCGACACCATCCAAGCGTGGGCGAGGGGCGCCAGGCGTGCCAGCCGCTCATATGACGCCATCCGGGCCTCAGCCTGGTCGCGCAGCGGATTCAAGCGGCTTTTGGTTTCCTCGAGCACGGCATCCAACCGGGGCTTGAGCTCCGGCGAGTCCAGCTTGCCTATACGAATGTTGGCGTGACGATCCAGGGTGTATGAGGGGTGCAGATTCGCGGCTTTGTAGCGTTCCACCATGCGGTCCGCCTCGGCTTGGATTTCAGGCCATGCGACCACGTTCCCCACCGAAAGCAGGCTCGCGACGTACGACGCCGGTACGCCTGCGTTCGCCAGCTTGACCAGTATCTCGGGATCGTGCAATTCCCCGGCATTGGGCACGGCGTGCGCAATCTCTTCGTGCAACAGGTATTTTCCGACAAGGCTCGTCTCCTTGACCGGCAGTGCATTGCCATCGGCGCTTCCGGTATCGAGCCGTACCCATTGCCCCAAACGGTCCGGGGTGAGCTTCCCGGCACCGAGCAGCTCCAGGGCCAGCGGGGAAAACGCCGCGGCAAAATGCTCCTTCATATAGCTATGCTGCCAGGATAGGGCCCTGTAAGCGGGACCATTCCATCGTCCGCGAGCGTACGCCTGATCCCGAGCTTCACGCAGTCTTTCGATCTTTTCTACGCTGCTGGAGACCCAGGTACGAAACATATGGAAGGGGATCAACTCGCAATCAAGGGCGCGCGCCAAGCCGGGCGGGATGGCGATTTCGTTCTCCACCAGGTCGCGAATAGGCTTAAAGAAGGTCTCTGGCGTTTCCTCCGGGTGCTTCTTAAGATAGGCCTGCGCTGCCCTGAGCAGGTTCCGGGGCGGCTCACAGTGGGTTGGGTCCCAACTAAGCTTGAGCGCGCCGTCCTCGGACAATTGATCGAGAACATGCTTTCGCCAGTGCTCCACCATGCAAGCATCGGGCGCTGGCGGCGGCGGGGGCCAGATGTCGCACTTCAAGGCCTTGATGCCCAACGGCCCGACCAGGTCAGCCAGAAGATCGAAGGGCGGATGAAAGCCGGGCTTGGCGGGTGGTTGCGCTGCGTCCGGACGGGCGTCCTTAAGAAGTTCCGCCCAGCACATCCCGATCTTTTCGCGCAGCGCGGCGTCGCCTTGTATCGTTGGCTGTCGCAGGATGCTCGGGGCCAGGGTATCGATCGCCGTCTTTTTGGCCGCATCGAACGCACCGGTACTGGCCGCTTCGACATACCGGGCGGTGGCCTCCAATAGACCTTGCAGATGTTGAGCGTTCGCGCGGTCGCCTTGGAGTCCGTCGGACGGCCGTGGGAAAAAAGCATGTGCTGCGTGGGAAGCGGCGGAGGGGTTTATCTCTGGCATCTCGGGACATAGAACGATTGGTGAAGCCCCTGAGTAGGCGAGGCAACCATTGCGTTCCGGGACAAACGTCCGGTCCGGATCCGCGGATCGACTGCCCGGCGCGAGGGACCGCACAAGACCGTAAGGGCGATGCAACCCTTGTCGACCCGTGATTGGGGCAGCCGCTATGCGGACGCCACGTCGGCGTGTTCGCCTGTTACCTCAGCGGCCAAGCCCCCACGCCGCGGCGCGCGGCGATCCTCCAATATCATCCGCGCGCCTTTCTCCGCGATCATGATCGTCGGTGAATTGGTATTGCCCGACGTGATGGTCGGCATGATGGAGGCATCGATCACGCGCAAGCCTTCCACGCCATGCACGCGCAGGCGCGCGTCGACCACCGCCCCCGCGTCGGCGCCCATCCTGCATGTGCCCACCGGATGAAAAATCGTCGTGCCGATATCGCCGGCCAGGCGCGCCAGGTCTTCGTCGCTTTCGAATTCCGGGCCGGGACGGTATTCCTGCGGCTGGTATTCGGCAAGCGCCGGCTGTGACACGATACGCCGCGTCAGGCGCACGCTCTGCACGGCCACGCGGCGGTCTTCATCGGTGGACAGGTAGTTGCACAGGATCTCGGGATGGTCGGCGGCATCCGGGCTGACGATACGCACGTGGCCGCGGCTGGTGGGCCGCAGATTGCATACCGACGCGGTGAAGGCCGGAAAGGCATGCAGCGGTTCGCCGAATTTTTCCAGCGACAAGGGCTGGACGTGGTATTCCACGTTGGCGCGCGCGTGCTCCGGCCCGGAGCGCGCGAAGGCGCCCAGCTGCGACGGCGCCATGGTCAAGGGCCCGCGCTTCATGAACAGGTACTGCAGCCCCATCATGCCCTTGCCCCACAGCGTGCCGGCGATGGCGTTCAGCGTCTTCGCGCCGGTCACCTTGTAGATCAGGCGCAGCTGCAGGTGATCCTGCAGATTGCCGCCGACGCCCGGCAGGTCGTGCAGCACGGACACGCCGCGCGATTGCAGCCAGGCGCCCGGGCCGATGCCGGACACCTGCAGCAGTTGCGGCGAGCCGATGGCGCCCGCGCACAGGATCACTTCGGCACGCGCCCGCGCCAGCTGTTCGCCGCCCGCGTCGCCGCGAAAGCGCACGCCCACCGCGCGCCGGCCTTCGAAGGCCAGGCGGGTAACGTGCGCGCCGGTGACGATGCGCAGGTTGGGCCGCTTGATGATGGGCTTCAGGAAGGCGCTGGCCGCGTTCCAGCGTACGCCGCGCCGCTGGTTCACGTCGAAGTAATCGCAGCCTTCGTTGTCGCCCCGGTTGAAATCGTCGATGGACGGAATGCCGGCCTGCGCGGCGGCCCGGCGGAAAGCGTCCAGCAGGTCCCAGGACAGGCGCTGGCGCTCCACGCGCCATTCGCCGCCCTTGCCGTGATAGGGACCGGCGTCGCCGTGGTAGTCCTCGGTCTGCTTGAACAGCGGCAGCACGTCGTCCCAGCCCCAGCCGGGATTGCCCGCCGCCGCCCAGCCGTCGTAGTCCTGGCGCTGGCCGCGCATATAGATCATCCCGTTGATGGATGAACTGCCCCCCAGCACGCGTCCGCGCGGATACCCCAGGTCGCGGCCGTTGAGACCGGGATCCGCCTGCGTGCGGTAGCACCAGTCGGTGCGCGGATTGCCGATGCAGTACAGGTAGCCGACCGGGATATGGATCCAGTGCCAGCTGTCCGGGCCGCCCGCCTCCAGCAGCAGCACGCGCGTGTCCGGATCGGCCGACAGGCGATTGGCCAGCAGGCAGCCGGCCGAACCGGCGCCCACGATGACGTAGTCGAATTCCAGGCGGTCCGCCGGGCCGTCGATCGCGCCGGCGCCCGTCTGGCGGGAAGCCTGGCCGCCCGCTTGGATGCCCTCTTGCGTGCCCGCCTGGCCGCCGGTTCGGCCGGAGGGCGTGTCCTCCGCCGGGGCTGTCCGTGCGGCCGCCTGTCCCAGCGGCCGCTCCATCGCCTGCCCGCCTCTCGCCACCGTCATCGCCTGTCTCCCATGCATCCGCTTATGTGTGCGTATTTATACGTGCCCGCTCGTCGGAGCCGGTCATGGGGTTTTAGATCACTTGCATGCCGCCGGCAAGGCCGCGATGGCGTCGGCAAGCGCCGCGCGCAGGTCCGGGCCGGGCGCCGTCATCGGCGGACGCAGCGTGTCCTCGCAATCGTGCAGCGCACCCAGCGCCGCCTTCAGCGGCCCGGGATTCGGGTGCGCGTACAGCAGGCGGATCACTGGCGCCAGCGCGTGGAACAAGGTCCGCGCGCGATCCCAGGCCCCCGCCTGCGCGGCCTCGAACATCGCCACGTGCAAGTCCGGCCGCACATGGGCGGAAGCGACGATGGCGCCCGCCCCGCCCAGGCTCAGCGTGGACAGGGCCTGCAAATCCTCGCCCGCCATGACGGCCAGCCGGCCGTCGGCGATCAGGGCGATGGTCTTGTCCAGCGAGCCGCCGCAATCCTTGATGGCGGCGATATTCGGATGCGCCGCCAGCGCCAGCAGCGTGGCGGTTTCCAGGGTGGCGCCGGTGCGGTAGGGAATGTCGTACAGCACCAGCGGCACGCGCGAGGCGTCCGCCAGGGTCTCGAACCACAGGCGCAGGCCATCCTGCGCCGGCCGCACATAGGCGGGCGCCGACACCAGCACGCCGGCCAGCGGCCGTTCGCCGAACTGGCGAATGCGGTCGCGCGCCTGGCCCAGGTGATTGCCCGACAGGCCCATCGCCACCGGCAGATCGCCGGCTTCGGACAGGATGGTATCCAGCGCCAGAAGCTGCTCGCCGGCATCCAGCGCGGCGGCTTCGCCGGTACTGCCGCAGGCCACCAGCCCGTGCACGCCCGCGCCGCGGTAGTGGCGCACCAGGCGGCGCAGCGCGGCACGGTCGACTTCGCCGTGGCGGAAAGGCGTGACAAGGGGGACCCAGATACCGCGGAATGCGGGCGCGCGGCTGGCCGCGCGCAGCGGCAAGGGTTCGGTGGCGAGAGTAGGCGTATCCATATCGACTCCAATGCAAGACCGCTGGAAGTCCGCTAAAAGCGCGTCGGATACGTATGGAGAAGGACGATATGTAGAAGAAGACCCCGCCCTGCCGCTGTTCCGTCGCTCTTCTGACGGAACAGCTGCTCCGGTCAGATGAGCGGCTGTTTTTTGGCTTTGACGATGCGCGCGCACGTGCCGGCCATGCCGGCGGCATGGGCAGGGGCGCAAAGGTGGGCGGCGATCGTCATGGCCGTGATCATACCTGCATGGCGAAGGGGTGAACATCCCATGGCCGCCCTGGCGGCGATCCGGCCTGGCGGACGCATGCCCGCAAGCGCATGTCCCGCGACACGCTCCCTAAAAGGCAGAGCGCCCGGCCGGTGCGATCTCACTCCCGCAAACTGGCCAGGAAAACCCCGCACAGCGCTTCCATGCCGGCGCGGTCGTCCTCGTCGAAGCGCCCGGGCAAGGGGCTGTCGACGTCCCACACGCCGATCAGCGCGCCCTCGTGCACCAAGGGCACCACGATCTCGGAACGTGACGCGGCGTCGCAGGCGATGTGGCCCGGGAAGGCATGCACGTCGGGCACGACCTGCGTGCGCCGCTGGCTGGCGGCCGCGCCGCAGACGCCGCGGTCCAGCGCGATGCGCACGCAGGCGGGCTTGCCCTGGAAAGGCCCGACCACCAGTTCGGTGCCGTCGTAGAAATAGAAGCCGGCCCAGTTCAGGTCGGGCAGGGACAGGTACACCAGGGCGGAGAAGTTCGCGGCATTGGCGATGCGGTCGCGTTCGCCGGCCAGCAGGCCGCGCGCCTGTTCGACCAGTTCGGCATAGCGATCCGCTTTGGTGGCGGCGGTGGAAGGAACGGCGGAAAACATGGCGAATGGCTCCAAAACGGATCGCGCGCCGGCGCGGCGCGCGGCCGGAAAAACCGGGGACAGTCCGTAGGCGTCTGCTTTTCGGCGCACATGGCCGGCGGCGGCCCGGGCATTCCGGCAAAAAGTGGGAGAATACCGCTTTGCCGTCCCTCGTTAGCCTCCGCCCTCCCGTCAATGGTTTCCAGCCCTGGATCCCTCCCCGGCCGCGCTGGCCGGGCACGGCGTTCCGGCGGCCGCCCGGCGTGGCCGTTTCCCCCGTTCTTTGATGCCTACCTTCCATGGACAAGCCCTTCGAACCCGAATGCACCTTTTCTGAACGCGCCCTGCAGCTGACCAGCTCGGCCATCCGCGAAATCCTCAAAGTCACCGAGCGGCCGGACGTCATCTCCTTCGCGGGCGGCCTGCCGGCTCCCGGCGGCTTCCCGGTGGACGTCGTCCGCCAGGCGTTCGACAAGGTACTGGTCTCGAATGGCCGCGCCGCCCTGCAGTACGGCCCCACCGAGGGCTACAGCCCCCTGCGCGCCTGGGTCGCCGACGACCTGAACCGCAAAGGCGCCCATGTCGCGCCTGATCAGATCCTGATCGTTTCCGGCTCGCAGCAGGCGCTGGACCTGCTGGGCAAGGTGCTCATCGACAAAGACAGCAAGGTCATGGTGGAAACGCCCAGCTATCTGGGCGCGCTGCAATCCTTCAGCCTGTACCAGCCGCGCTACGAATCCGTGGCCTCCGACGAGGGCGGCCTGATCCCGGAAGCCCTGACGCCGGCCAACGCCCAGGGCGCGCGCTTCCTGTACGCGCTGCCGAATTTCCAGAACCCCACCGGCCGCACGCTCAGCCGCCAGCGCCGCGAGGCCCTGGTGCAGCAGGCCGCGCGGCTGAACCTGCCCGTCGTGGAAGACGACCCCTACGGCGAACTGCGCTATGCCGGCGAGCCCCAGCCCAGCCTGCTGTCGCTGGGCGGCGAGGTCGGCGCGCACATCATCCGCATGGGCTCGTTTTCCAAGGTGCTGGCCCCCGGCCTGCGCCTGGGCTATATCGCCGCGTCGCGCAAGCTGATCGACAAAATGGTGCAGGCCAAGCAGGCCACCGACCTGCACACATCCACGCTGACGCAGATGGCGGTGTACGAGATCGTCAAGGACGGCTTCCTGGAACAGCACCTGCCCACCGTGCGCGAGCTCTATCGCAAGCAATGCGGCTACATGCTGGACGCGCTGCAGCGCGAGTTCCCCGCCGCGGCCACCTGGACGCGGCCGGAGGGCGGCATGTTCATCTGGGTGACGCTGCCCGAAGGCATCGACACCACGCAGCTGCTGCAGCAGGCCATCGAGGAAAAGGTCGCCTTCGTGCCGGGCCAGCCTTTCTACGCCAATGCGCCGGCGCCGCGCAATACGCTGCGGCTGAGCTTCGTGACCGTGCCGGAAGAAAAAATCCGCAGCGGCATGGCGACGCTGGGCCGGCTGATCAAGGCGCAGCTGGGCTGAGGGCGGCCGCATGTCCACGCAGCACCCCACCGGCCGCATCGACCTGAACGATATCGAGTTCGACGACTGGGTGGCCCGCTGGCTGCCCCGGTCGTGGGGACCGTATGCGCGGCTGTGCCGCCTGGACCGCCCCATCGGCACGTGGCTGACCCTGCTGCCGGCGCTGGCCGCGCTGGCCCAGGCGGCCGACGGCTGGCCGACGCCCTGGCGGGTCGTGGTGTTCTCGCTGGGCGCGCTGCTGATGCGCGGCATCGGCTGCACCATCAACGACATCTTCGACCGCGACATCGACAAGCACGTCGAACGCACGCGCTACCGGCCGTTGACCAGCGGCCAGCTGACACTGCGGCAGGCGCTGTGGTTCCTGTTCGCGCAGCTGGCGGTATGCGCCTCGCTGCTGCTGGCCATCAATCCCATGAGCCGCTGGCTGGCCGTGGCCCTGCTGCCCATCGTCGTGATCTATCCCCTGTGCAAGCGCGTCACCTACTGGCCGCAGGCGGTCCTGGGCGTGTGCTTCAACTGGGGCATGCTGATGGCCTGGTCGGACACCCGCAACGAAGTTCCCCTGGGCGCGATCGCGGTCTACGTCGGCACCATCCTGTGGCAAATCGGCTACGACACGATCTACGCGTACATCGACGTGCGCGACGACCGCAGGCTGGGCCTGCATTCCACCGCCCTGCGTTTCGGCGCCGCGGGCAAGACATGGATCGCCGGCTTCTACATCGCCACGCTGGCGCTATGGGCCTGGGGCGGTTATGCGGTCGGCCTGGGCTGGCCCTACGCGGTCGGCATGGTGCTGATCGGCGCCCACCTCGCCTGGCAGCTGAAGAAGCTGGACCTGGACCGCCCCGAACTGGGGCTGGGTTTGTTCCGGGCCAATCTGTGGGTGGGCGTGATGCTGGTGGCCGCTTCGGTGTTCGGCGGGCTGGCCGGCTGAACGGCGCCCCGCCGATTCGCTACTGGATCCGCCGTATCGACGGCGGCCGCCATAATCCCTCGACGGCGTCCTCGCGTGGCTGGTACATGCGCAGCATCAGCGTGAAGCGGCCGCTCTGGGGCGCGGGCAGCCAGTTGCGCAGCTGTTCGCCCGCGGGCGGTGCGTACTGCACGTAGACAGTGGACGTGCCATCCGCCGCCGGCGTCAAGGGATGGCGGCTACCGACGGCGTACAGATTGACCGCGTTGTCGTACAGTTCGCGCCGGTCGTTGTACAGCGTCATCGACCAGAGCGCGTCCGCGGGCGGCAACTGGCCGCGATCGAAGCGCACCTCATAGCGGAAGCTGCCATCCAGCAGCCGCCCCTCCGAATCGGCGGCGGCGCGCAGCACGATTTCATCTTCCGGCAAAGGCGTGGCGAGCTGCACGCGCGCGGCCCGGGCCCGCAGCGCATAGTCGGTGCCGTAGCTGCCCAGCCGCCGGTCGGGCATGCGCCAGGCATCCCCGCGGCGCGGCCGTGGCTGCATGGGCGAACGCACGCTGGCCTGCCCGCGCAGCGCGCCGGCCTCCACCGCGGCCCGTATGTCGGCGGGCAGGCGCGAGGGGTCGAAACGTTGGCCGGGCGCCAGGCCCAGCCTGGCCATGCGCTGCAGAACCGGGTCATCGCCGGCATGCGGCGGATAGCGCGAGGCCAGTTCCGCGAACGCCGAAAAGAACTCCTGCGCCGGCATCTCGCCGACCTGATCGACCGGCGCGCGCCGCGACAACGCCACGTCGAAATGCCCCTCCGGCGGCACGGTCTTCTTGCCCCAGCGCGACAATGGCGTGGCTTCCACGGCCATCTGGAAACCCTGCGCGGCGCCCAGGTCCCGCAGGTCGCGATACGCCACGCGCAAACGCAGCAGGCCGGCATTCGTGGGCGCGCGCAGCGCCTCCGCCGGCTTGGGCAGCTTGCCGTGCCAGTCGGATGCCACGATCGCATACACGCGCAGGCCGTCCTGCGCCGTGCGGCTGCCCGGTGCCGAGAACACATCGGACCACATATCGGCCAGGGTGATCGAGTAATAGCGGCCGCGCGCGTCGGGCACCTCGATCAGCAGCGGTTCCTTGGATACGTCGAACCACAACAGCGACCACAGCGTGTCGACGTCGGGGTAAGGCAGACCGTGCAGCAGCGGGTCCGCGGGCCGGCTCATGTGCGTGAAGCGGTTGACCGGCGCGCCAGCGCCGAACGCGATGTCCGGCACCTGCACGTTGGTCTGCACGCGACGGGCGACATCCATCAGCACCAGCGGATATGCGTAGACGTAGGCGTCGGCGGCAATATCGCGCGCCTGGCCCGCGTCCAGCGGCGGCGCCGCCCACGCGGGCACGCGCCCGGCGGCGGCCAGGCATAGCACCACCACGGCAAGACTGCGGCACAAACGCATGCGGAATCGCCCCCCGGGTGCCGCGCGGACATTCCGCGCGCCTCGGCAAAATTCTAGTGGGCGAAAGTCTTAGCACCCATCCCGGAAACGATGCATAAAAGGATGACGCGGACATGGAATCCCCGGTCTGCCCGGGTACCCGACAGGATGCGCGGCGCCCGCGGCCGCTACGTTGGCGTCCCCATGGCCGGCCACAGCCGATAGAATGCGCCTTATTGGTGCATCGCCGCGGGGCGATGCGCCGCCCCATGTTCCACCACTACAGGCACGCCCATGTATCCGACCGTCGCAGGCGACGCGCAAGCGCCTCGCAAGCCCATCACTTTGGCCACGCTGGTTGCCATGCACCAGCGCGGCGAAAAAATCGCCATGCTTACCTGCTATGACGCCAGCTTCGCCTCGCTGCTGGACCAGAGCGGTGTCGACATCCTGTTGATCGGCGATTCGCTGGGCAATGTCGTGCAGGGGCAATCGTCGACGCTGCCCGTCACGCTGGAGCACATGGTGTATCACACCGAATGCGTCGCGCGCGGCAACAAGACCGCCTGGGTGCTGGCCGACCTGCCGTGGGGCAGCTATCACGAATCGCCCCGGCAGGCCTATGCCAGCGCGGCGCGGCTGATGGCGGCCGGCGCGCAGATGGTAAAGGTGGAAGGCATGGACGGCCGCACGCCGTGGATGTCCGACATCGTGGCCTTCCTGACGGAACGCGGCATACCGGTGTGCGCCCACATGGGCCTGACGCCGCAGTTCGTGCATGCGCTGGGCGGCTACCGGGTGCAGGGCAAGGACGATGCGGGCGCGGCGCACCTGAAGCAGCAGGCGCGCGTGATGCGCGATGCCGGCGCCAGCATGCTGCTGTACGAGATGGTCCCCGCCGCGCTGGCCGCCGACATCACGGCCGATGTGAACATCCCCACCATCGGCATCGGCGCCGGCGCCGGATGCTCGGGACAGGTGCTGGTGCTGCACGATATGCTGAATGTCTTCCCGGGACGCAAGGCGCGCTTCGTGCGCAATTTCATGGACGGCGCGAGCAGCATCCAGGATGCCGTCCAGGCCTATGTACGCGCGGTGAAGGACGGCAGCTTCCCGGCCCCGGAACATTCCTATTGAGCGATGGCGAGCCGGCACGCCGGATCGTACCCGGCAGGATCGCACGCCGCCGGATCCCGCGGGCCGGCGCACGCACTGCCGCACCGCGCCCCGGGCCCGTCACACCGGGCCTGTCAAACCGTGTAGTTCAATGCCAGGCGACCGCCGTCGATATACAGCGTTTCGCCGGTGATGTAGCTGGACGCGTCGCTTAGCAGATACGCCACGGCGTCGGCGACTTCGGACGGTTCGCCCAGGCGGCGCATCGGCGTGCGGCTCATCAGGCGCGCGCGCGTGGTTTCGTCCGCCAGCACGGCCTTGCGTGCCAGTTCGGTGGCGATGGTGCCCGGCCCCACGGCGTTGACGCGGATACCGTGATCGACCAGCGACAGCGCCATGACGCGCGTCAGCTGCGCCAGCCCGCCCTTGCTGACGTTATACGAAGCAATGGTCGGGATCGCCATGACGGCGTTCACCGAACTCATGTGCACGATGGCGCCGCCGCCCTGCTCCACCATGACGCGCGCGACCGCCTGGCCGACCAGGAAAGCGCCCTTCAGGTTGATATTCAGCACCGCGTCCCATTCCTCTTCCGTGATGTCCAGGAAGTTGGCGGTGCGCACGATGCCGGCGTTGCTGACCAGTTGATCGATGCGTCCGTAGGCCTGCCGCGTCGCGGCCACGGCGGCGTCCACCGATGCCTTGCTGGCGACGTCGCAATGGATGTAGCCGACACGGCCGCCGTCGCGCGAAAGCGCATCGGCCAGGGCCTGGCCCGGCGCATCGGCGACGTCCCATATCGCGACGGCGGCGCCGGCCTGCGCGAGGCGGCGCACGCATGCCTCGCCTATGCCTTGCGAGCCGCCGGTCACCACGGCGACCTTGCCCTTGAAATCGAAAGTCGTATTGCTCATTGAAGGAATCTCCTGCCCGCGCGCGCGGCGCTTCCTGTCGAAGCGCCGTTGCGAGGATCGTAGCGCATCCGGCTTACCGTTCGACGGTGCGGTTCCAGCGCGCGTTGAAGGCGGGACGGGTGGCATTGATGGCATCCCAGTCCAGGACCTTGGCGGTTTCCATATAGGTCTGGAACTGCTTGAGCATGTCCTGGTTGGCGGGGTCGGCCTGCACCTTGCGGTTGGACGGGAAATGCCCGCCGTACTTCAAGGCATTGGCCTGCGCCTGCGGCGACAGCAGGTACAGCGCCAGCTTCTGCGAGAGGTCCGGTTCGCTGTTCTTGGCGATGACGCACTCGCCCACCATCAGGATGACCGAGCCTTCCTTGGGCTGGACGTATTCGACCGGGATGTCGCGTTTCTTGAGCCGGGCAATGGCGGTCGGCGTCAGCGGGAAGATGGCCGCCTCGTCGGATTGGATCATTTCCGCCAGCTTGGCCGAATTCGGGATGTACTCCAGCACGTTGGGGCCGATCGTGTCGCGCCACTTGGCGAAACCCGGATCCGTGTGCTGGTCGTCGCCGCCTTCGATGCGGTTGTACATCAGGAAGGCATGCAGGCCGAAGGTGCTGTTCGAGGCCGACTGGAAGACGACCTTGCCCTTGTACTTGGGATCGGCCAGGTCCATCCATGACGTGGGCGCCGCCCAGCCGTTTTTCTTGAACAGCCGCGTGTTGTAGCCCAGGCCCGTCATCCCCATGTCGATGCCGGCGGCCATGCCGTCCTTCATGACCGCGGTGGGATAGAGATCCTTCAGCACGGGATCGTCGTGCAGCTTTTCGCACAGTCCCATGGTTACCGCGCGCGCCATCACGCCGTCGTCCAGGAACATCACGTGCATCTGCGGCGAGTCCTTGTAGGCCTGCGCCTTGGCCAGGACTTCGGTGGACGTGCCGGGGACCACGACGATCTTGACGTTGTTGGCCTTTTCGAAATCGGGGAAGACGTATTGCGTGAACGCGCGCTCCATGTCGCCGCCGTTCATGCCGACATACAAAGTTTTCTGTTGCGCCCAGGCGCCGGCCGGCAGGACCGACAGGGCCGCCAGCATGGCGGCCCCGGCCAGTCGAAGGGCGCGTGATTTGCGATCGTGATTGCGGTTGCTCATGTCGACTCCAGCGGATGCCCATGGCCAAGTTCCGTGCGATCCGCGGCCGCATGAGCGTCGGCAGCGTATCGGTCGATGCGGAATGCATCAATGGGAATTGCGGTCCGTCCGGTGGCGGCCAGGTCCGCCAGGACCTCGCCGGCGGCGGGCCCGACCTGGAAACCCGCCCCGGAAAACCCGAAGGCATGAAACAGCCCGGGCGTGGTGCGGCTGGGGCCCAGCACCGGGTTGTGGTCGGGCATGCTGCCCTCCACGCCGGACCAGAAGCGGATGATGTGCGCGCCGCGCAGCGTGGGCAGCAGCGCCGCCGCCTTCGCCATCAGCGTACCGATCTGCGCGCGGCCGGGCCGGGCAAGATCGGCATCGACCGATACGCCACGGCCGCCGCCGATCACGCAATTGCCGCGGTCCACCTGCCGCGCATAGACGCCGCCGCCTTGCACGCCCAGGCTGGCCGTCATGAAGCGCGGCAGCGGCTCGGTGACCATCATCAAGGGATGGATGGAAGTCTCCGGCACGGGTTCGCCGAACGCCGCGGCGAACCGCCCTGCCCAGGCGCCGGCGCAGTTCAGCAGGAGGCGGGCGCGGACTTCCAGCGCCGCGCCGGCGCGCAGCACGAAACGTTCGCCGTCGTGCGCCGCGCTGTCGACGCGGGTGTGCTCGCGCACGCAGGCACCGGCGCGCCGCGCGGCCTGGGCGAATGCCGGAGACACCAGGCGCGGGTTGGCGTGCCCGTCATCCGGACAGAACGAACCGCCGACCACGTTGCTTCCGAGCCACGCGAAGCGGCGCTCCAGCGCGGCACGATCCAGCATCTGCAGATGCATGCCGAAGCCCCGCGTGCTGGCGCGATAGCGTTCGAGTTCGGCGAGGTCGGCGTCGGTGTAGGCGAGTTTCAGATGGCCGCTGCGCTGGTACTCGCCGTCGATGCCGATCAGGCCGGGCAGGTCCCCCCACAGCGCATGGGCACGCTGCGTCAAGGGCATCTGCGCCGGCGGACGGCCCTGGCGGCGCACGCCGCCGTAGTTGACGCCGCTGGCCTTGGCGCCGCAGGCGGCCGCGTCCAGCAGCACCACCGGTACGCCGCGGCGCCGCAGGAACAGCGCGGCGCTGGCGCCGACGATGCCGCCGCCGATGATGGCGACTTCGGTGTCCAGGCGCTCCATCAGGACCTGCCCTGCCCGGACAGCCCCGAGCCGCCGGCCGCGTGCAGCGTGCCGCCGGCGTATACGGACGGGTCGTATCGCGCGTCCGTGGAGAACAGCTGGATGGGAATGGGCTTGATGGGCGGCTGCGCGCGCAGCCAGCCTACCTGGGGCAGCGCCACCCCGCTGGCGCGCGCCAGTACCTCGGCGGCCGCGGCACCGCACATGCGGCCCTGGCAGCGGCCCATGCCGACGCGGGTCAGGGCCTTGCCGCGATTCAGTTCGCACGCGCCATCGACCTGCGCCGAGGCGCGCAGCGCTCCCACCGTGATTTCCTCGCAGCGGCACAGGATGACGTCGTCGTCCAGCGACGCCGCCCAATCGTCCGGAAAGGGAAACGCGCGTTCAAGCGCGTCGCGCATGCGTTCCTGCCGCGCCAATCCGCGCTGCAAGACCTCGGCGCGCGCGGGCTCCGCGAGCATGCCCAGGTCTTCGAGCATCGCCAGGGCGGCGCGCTCGCCGGTCAGTTCCGCCGCGTCCGCGCCGGCGATACCGGCACCGTCCCCGGCCAGGTATACGCCGGGCACCGACGCCCTTCCGGCGTCGTCGCGTTCGGGCAGCCATGCCCTATCACGTTCGTGATAAGCGAAGCGACAGCCGGCCACCGCGGCCAGCTGGGTCTCCGCGCGCAGCCCCAGGCCGTAGGCCAGTGCATCGCAAGCGATGCGCAGCGGTTTGCCGCCGCCCGCGCCGTCGGCCTGGCGGCAGACGATGCCGGAGACCCTTTCATAGCCGATGGCATGATCCGGCAGCACGCCGGCATACATGGGGATGCCGTGCAGCCGCAGCCAGGCCATGGTGTACAGGCCTTTGCCCACCAGCGCGGGTGTGCGCAGCATGCCCGGCAAGGCAGCCAGCCTGTCCGCGGCGGTCGCGGTATCGAGTACGGCGGCCACGTCGGCGCCGGCCTTGGCATATTGGTACGCCACCAGGTACAGCAGCGGGCCGGTGCCCATGAAGGCCACGCGTTGGCCCACGCCGCAGCCCTGGAACTTCAGCGCCACCTGCGCGCCTCCCAGGGTGTAGACGCCGGGCAGGGTCCAGCCGGGAAAAGGCAGCACGCGATCGGTCGCACCGGTGGCCAGGATGACGTGGGTGTACTCCACGGTCTCGTTGCGACCGTCACGCAGGACGTCCAGCACACCTTGTTCGCAATTCCATGCCAGCGAGCCGGGACGGTAGTCGATGGACGGCATCAGCGCCTGCATGGTTTCGTGCAGCCGCGCGGCCTTGCGATGCTCGAATCCGTAGAGTTCGCGTCCCGGACGCTGGAAACCCGAGGGCGGCTGGCGATAGATCTGTCCGCCCGCCCGTTGCGCCTCGTCCAGGACGACGGGCCGCAGCCCGGCGGCGACGAGCGCCTGCGCGGCGCGGATGCCGGCCGGCCCCGCTCCGACAATGACGGGACGTACTTCACGCATGGCCGTCCTCCTTGCGCGCGGATGACAACAAACGCATGCCCGACGCGATGAAGGTGGAGCAGGCGCGCAGCCGCGTGCCGTCTTCCAGCCGCATCCAGCAGTCCTGGCAGGCTCCCATCATGCAGAAACCGGCGCGCGGCGCGCCGCTGAATTCGGTCTCGCGCAGGCGGCCCATATGCACCAGCACGGCCGTCAGTACGGTATCGCCGGCCAGGGCGCGCGCGGCCTTGCCGTCCAGCACGAAGTCCACCGGCGCGCGGTCCCGCTCGCCCAGGCGCGTCAGCAGCGGTTGCATGCTTGCGGCCGTCATCGCTGTCCCACCAAAACGCGGTCCAGGCCGTATATGCGGTCCAGCAATAGCATGGCGACGGCCGTCAGGGCGATGACCGTCGCGGATACCGCCGCCATCATGGGATCGATGGATTCGGTGGCATACATATACATGCGCACCGGCAACGTCACGGTGGATGGCGCGGTAATGAACACCGACATGGTCAGTTCGTCGAAGCAATTGATGAAGGCAAGCAGCCAACCGCCGAAGACGCCCGGCACGATCAGCGGCAAAGTGATCTTGAAGAAGACCGTCGCGCGATTGGCGTTGAGCGAGAGCGCCGCGTGCTCGATGGAGCGGTCGAAGCCCGTCAGCGAGCCCACCAGCAGGCGCAGCACGTAGGGCGTGACGATGACGACGTGGCTGGCCACCAGCCAGGAGAAGCTGCCGCTGCTGCCGATCAGGGCGAAAAAGCGCATCAGCGCGACGCCCAGCACCAGGTGCGGGATCATCAGCGGCGACAGCAGCAGCCCGTTCAGCGCGTCGCGGCCGGGAAAACGGTAGCGCGTGATGGCGCTGGCCGCCGGCAGCGCCAGGCATACCGCCAGCGTGGCCGACAGCGTCGCCAGCAGCAGGCTGTTGCGGAAGGACTGCATGAAATCGGCGTGCGCGAACAGGGCGTGGAACCAGCGCAGCGAGAATTCATGGGTGGGAATGCTCAGGGTCGAGGCCGGCGTGAAGGCCACCAGGCAAACGACCACCAGGGGCGCCAGCACGAAGGCCACCACCAGGGCATTGAAGGCAAGCGCGAGAGGGCCGTTCTTAAGCATGTCCGCCGGGCTCCCGGGTATGGAACTTGGCGCGGGAATGACGGCCTGCCCCGCGTCGACGTCCGTTGGTGTGCGTGCGCATGCGGTCTGCTATCCCAGGCTGCGGCGATACGACCGCTCGATGACGCGGTTGTAGGCCATCATGATGATGACGTTGGCCACCAGCAGCAGGATCGCCAGCGTGGCGCCCAGCGGCCAGTTCAGTTCGGTCAGGAATTCGTCGTACACGATCGTGGCGACCATCTTCAGCCGCCGCCCGCCCAGCAGCGCGGGGATGGCGAAGGAACTGGCGCTCAGGCCGAAGACGATCAGGCTGCCGGACAGTACGCCCGGCATGCATTGGGGCAATACCACGCGCAGCAGGGTCTGCAGGCGCGAGGCGTTCAGCGAATAAGCGGCGTGCTCGACCGATGGGTCGAGCTTCTGCAGCGACGTCCACACCGGGATGATCATGAAGGGCAGCATGATGTGCACCAGGCCGATCACGATGGCGGTGGGCGTGTACAGCAGCGATCCCCACCCCAGCGCCTGGGCGACCTGCCCCAGCGGGCCCGCGGGGCCCAGCAGCATGCTCCAGCCGAAGGCCCGCACGACCAGCGATATCAGCAGCGGCGACAGGACCGCCAGC
Organism: Bordetella genomosp. 11; assembly: GCF_002261215.1. Classification (NCBI taxonomy): domain Bacteria; kingdom Pseudomonadati; phylum Pseudomonadota; class Betaproteobacteria; order Burkholderiales; family Alcaligenaceae; genus Bordetella; species Bordetella genomosp. 11. The sequence continues at coordinate 4,596,090 of NZ_NEVS01000004.1, forward strand.
AGGAAAATCGAACGCCAGGGCGCGCGCATGCGGCTCAGGATGTAGGCCTCGGGCACGCCAACGGCCACGCAGATCGCGGTGGTCAGCACCGATATCCATAGCGTGCGCCAGAAGATGCCCAGGAAATACGGGTCGCTCAACACCGTGGCGTAATGGTGCAGCGTCATGCCCGGCTGTATGCCGGTGTTGTAGTCGAAGGGACGGAAAGTCAGGACGAAGGTCAGGCCCAGCGGCGTCAGGACCAGCGCCAGGAACACCACGCCGATCGGAATGGCGCCCAGGATGGCCGGCAATCCGTCCATCCTGCGGCGCGGCGTGGCTGCCGCCGCGCGGGAAACGCCCAGGCCGGGGGCGCTCATGCGGACGCCTCCAGCGCCGGCAGCACCCGCGCGACGTCGGCTTGCCAGTCCACGCCGATGCGGTCGCCGTCGCCATGCGGCGCGCGGCCGTCATTGGGGGTGAGCATTGTCAGCACGCCCAGCGGCGTATCCAGCTCGTACATCCATTGGCTGCCCAGGAAGTAGCGCGTGGCGACCGTGCCGGTCAGCCTGCCCTGCCCGGGGGCCACGGACCGCAGTTTTTCCGGGCGCAGGCAGACGCGCACGGCATCGCCCGTGCTCAGGCCTTGCCCGTCCACGTCCAGGCTCAGGTCGCCGCTGCGCACCTCGGCGCGCTCGCCGGCGCGCGTGACGGTGCCCGGCAGCAGATTGGTCTTGCCGACGAATCGCGAGATGAACTCGCTGCCGGGATGCTCGTACATGCGGTACGGCGGGTCGATCTGCGTGGCGCGGCCCTCCTGCATGACCACGACACGATCGCTGATCGAGAGCGCCTCGGCCTGATCGTGCGTCACCATCAGCGTGGTGGTGCCGGTCTTGCGCTGGATGGCGCGCAGCTCGAACTGCATGTCCTCGCGCAGCTTGGCATCCAGGTTGGACAGCGGTTCGTCCAGCAGCAGCACCGGCGGCCGTATCACCAGCGCGCGTGCCAGGGCCACGCGCTGGCGCTGGCCGCCGGACAGTTCGCGCGGATAGCGGTCGCCGTGCTGGTCCAGTTTCACCAGCGCCAGTGCCTCGCACGTGCGGTCGCGGCGTTCGGCGCGGCCCACCTTGCGCATGGCCAGTCCGAAGTCGACGTTGTCCCGCACCGTCAGGTGGGGAAACAGGGCATAGGTCTGGAACACGATGCCCAGGCCCCGCGTGTTCGGCGCCGCATGCGTGATGTCGCGGCCGTCCAGGACGACCCGGCCGCGCGTCACATCGGCGAAGCCGGCGATCATCTGCAGCGTGGTCGTCTTGCCGCAACCCGACGGGCCGAGCAGGGAAACGAACTCCCCCTGCTCCACGGACAGGTCGAGATCCCGCACCACGCGCAGATCGCCGTAGTCCTTGGATAGCTTTTCCAGGCGAAGAAATGACATGCCGCACCCTGCCGTTTCCGTGATGGGTGGCCGCCCGGCCTGGGAGGCCCACCCGTTCAACGCAAGGGCAGTCTAGGAGTGCGCGGGAACGCGGGTCAATGGGGTTTTTCCGTAGAACTGATAATTTCTTTGTTTTATTCCGGACAATAGAATTATGATGTCTGTAGTCGCCCGTTTTATCCAATTGGATGGAATCAAGAATGGCTGCATCTGAAGTGCCGGAAAACGACTCGAATGGCCCGGGGGTATTGCAACGGGCCTTCACCGTGTTGCGCGCCCTGGCCGACGCCAAGGGCGAGCCGCTGCGCCTGACCGATATCGCCAAACGGACGGGGCTGGCGCCCGCCACCGCGCATCGGGTGCTGCAGGCGCTGATCCAGGAAGACGCGGTGGAACAGCCGGGCGGCAGCAAGGCCTACCAGCTGAGCGTCGCCTTCTATGCCCTGGGATCGGCCGCCGGCCGCTACCGCTCCAACCTGCGCGAGATCTACCGCCCCTCCATGCTGCGCCTGTGCGGCATGCTCAGCGACACGATCTTCATCCTGGTGCGCCAGGGCTTCGACGCCATCTGCCTGGACCGCATCGACGGCCCCTTCCCGGTCCGCTCGCACACCGGCGATATCGGCGGCCGGGTTCCGCTGGGCCTGGGCCAGGCCGGGCTGGTCCTGCTGGCCAGCCTGCCCGCCGCCGAACGCGAGGAAGTCATCCGCTTCAATATCCCGCGCCTGCATCACCTGGGCTTCATCGACGAGATCTCGATGCGGGTCCGCATCAAGCAATGCCTGGAATCCCGCTATGCGTACAGCGACGGACCGGGGCTTTACCCCGGTATCGCCGGGCTTTCCGTTCCCATCGAGGACCGCAACGGCGACACGGTCGCGGCGCTCAGCGTCGCTGCCCCGCAGGAACGCCTGAGCGGCGAACGCCTGCCGCTGATCGTCGAAATGCTGCACAAGGAAGCGCGCGCGATCGGCGCGCAGATCAATCCCTTCGACCCCGCCCTGCGCCGCCCCAGCCACTTTCTGGGCGCAGGCAACCGGGACGAGCCGCTGAGCACAACCTGAAGGCTGTTTTTCTCGATTACAGCCTTCAGGTTGTTAATCGGAAATACTACCTGAAAGTTGTTTTCCGGGAATACAACCTATAGACTGTTGCATGACCTTCCCAGGTGGAGACCCGCCGTGGACTACCCCGTCCGAACCCTGCAACAGCTGCGCCCCGTGCTGCAGGGTTTCCGCAAATCCCGGGGCCTGACCCAGGCCCAGCTGGCCGCCCGCCTGGGCATCAGCCAGCAGAGCTACGCCAAGCTGGAAGCCGCCCCGGCGAAAGCCAGCTTCGAACGGATATACCGGATCCTCCAGCTGCTGCGGGTCGAACTGGCCTTGCGGCCCATCGATCAGGAAGACCCGGCCGCATCCAGGCTGGAGTGGTGACATGGCCCGGCGCATGCACCAGCTGGATATCTGGATGAACGGTTCGCGGGTCGGCCGCTGGGCGAACGAAGCCGGGGAAAGCTCGCTCGCGTACGACCCCGCGTGGATCGAGCATCCAGCCGGCCGGCCGCTGTCGCTATCCTTGCCTTTCCGCTACGACAACGCCCCTTACAAGGGCCCGGTCGTCCATGACTTCTTCGACAACCTGCTGCCGGACAGCGACGCGATCCGGCGCAGGCTGGCGCAGCATCATCGCGCGAACAGCGTCGCGCCCTTCGACTTGCTGGCCGTGCTTGGCCGCGACTGCGTGGGCGCCATACAGCTGCTGCGGCCAGACGACGTCCCGACGGGACTGGACCATATCGAAGCCGACCCGCTCAGCGAGGCCGATATCGCCGCCATCCTGCGATCCGCCGTCAGCGGCACCCCGCTGGGTCACGATGACCACACGGCCGACCTGCGCCTGTCCATCGCCGGCGCACAGGAAAAAACCGCACTGCTGCGCCACCAGGGACAGTGGCTGCGACCGCGCGGCAGCACGCCAACCACCCATATCCTGAAACTGCCCATGGGCCTGGTTGGGGCCATGCAGGCGGATATGCATACCTCCGTCGAAAACGAATGGCTATGTTCCAAACTCGCGGCCGCCTACGGCCTCGCCGTGGCGCATTGCGACATCGCCCATTTCCAGGACCAGAAGGCGCTTGTCGTCGAACGCTTCGACCGCCGTTTCACCGACGCCGGCGCGATCGTGCGCCTGCCGCAGGAAGACATGTGCCAGGCATTGGGCGTTTCGCCGCTGCGGAAATACCAGGCCGATGGCGGCCCCGGCATCACCGACATCATCAGCAAGGTACTGGATAATTCCCAACGCGAGCGCGACGTGCGTGATTTCTACAAGGCACAGATCTTCTTCTGGATGCTCGCCGCCACCGACGGCCATGCCAAGAACTTCAGCATCGCGCTGCTGGCAGGCGGCCGATATCACGCGACGCCGCTGTACGACATCCTTTCGGCGCATCCCATCATCGGCGGCAAACGCGCGCAACTCGCACCGCAGCGCGCCAAAATGGCAATGGGCGTGAAGGGCGCGAGCGGCCTGCATTACCGCATCGCCGACATCCGCCGCCGGCATTGGTACTCGCATGCGACAGAGATCGGCCTGGACAGGCAAACCGTCGACGCGATCATCCGGGAACTTATCGAAGCCACCGAACCGGCCATCGATGCGGCCGCGGCGATGCTGCCGCCGCGTTTCCCGCACCACGTCGCGGAATCCATTTTCGCGGGCCTGCGCGCGCAGCGGGACAAGCTTGCGCGGCAGGAAAACGAGGCGGGGTAAGAACCGGCCCCGCTTACCGGAGGCCGTCCGGATAAAGATGGCACGCCACCTGCCGGCCCGCCTCCACGGTGCGCAGCGCGGGATATTCGGCCCGGCACACCGGCATCGCCTTGGGGCAGCGCGGATGGAAGTGGCAGCCAGAGGGCGGCGAGAGCGGCGAGGCGATATCCCCCTCGATCTTGGCAATGGAAATCTTCTGGCGCGGATCGGGCACCGGCGAGGCCGCGCGCAATGCCTGCGTGTACGGATGCAGCGGCGCCTCGAACAAGGGGTCGACCGGGCCCTTTTCCACCACGCGGCCCAGGTACATCACGGCGACGTTGTCGCAGAAGTGCCGCACGACGCCCAGATCGTGCGAAATAAAGACGAAGCTCAGGCCGCGGCTGCGCTGCAGGGACTCCATCAGCAGCAGCACCTGCGCCTGGATGGACACATCGAGCGCAGAGACCGGCTCGTCCGCGACGATCAGCCGCGGGTTCAGCGCCAGGGCGCGGGCGATGCCCACGCGCTGGCGCTGGCCGCCGGAGAACTCGTGAGGATACTTGTGCATCGCCTGCGCCGGCAGGCCCACTTCCAGCAGGGCGGCTTCCACCTTGTCCCGGGCGTCGGCCCGCGTGGCCAGGCCGTGCAGCCGCATCGGCTCTTCCAGCGTGGCGCCGATGGTCATGCGCGGATTCAGCGACGCATAGGGATCCTGGAAAATGATCTGTATCTCGCGGCGCAGGGCCTGCAGGCGCTGGCGATCGAAGCCGACGATGTCTTCGCCCTTGTAGCGCACTTCGCCGGAGGTCGGCTCGATCAGGCGCAGCAGACTGCGTCCCGCGGTCGACTTGCCGCAGCCGGACTCGCCCACGATACCGAAGGCTTCGCCTTGCGCCACCTCGAAGGACACATCGTGCACGGCCTGCAGCACGGTCTTCCTGCCACCCATGTAGCCCTGCTTCACGACGAACTGCTTGGACAGGTTGCGGACTTCCAGCAAGGGCGGGTTCATATGGGGTGGGGTCATAGGGCGGCCTCCGGGCCGGAGGCGTCGGCGCGGACCCAGCAACGGGCCAGATGCCGGCTGCTACCGCCGACTGGCGCCAGCGGCGGCACCGCCTGTCGGCAGCGCGGCTGCACCAGGGGGCAGCGGTCCGCGTAGCGGCAGCCGGGGGTTTCTGCCGTGATGGGCGGCACCTGGCCGGGAATGGGGCGCAGGTCGGCGCGGGGCCGGTCCACGCGCGGCATGGAACGCAGCAGCGCCTCGGTATAGGGATGGGTGGGCCGGTCGAAAAGGGATTGCACGTCCGCCTGCTCGATGATGCGGCCGCCGTACATCACCGCCACGCGGTCGGCGATGGATGCCACCACGCCCAGATTGTGGGTGATGAACACCATGCCCATGCTGCGCTCGGCCTTCAGTTCGGCCAGCAGGGCCAGGATTTGCACCTGGATGGTCACGTCCAGGGCGGTGGTGGGCTCGTCGGCCAGCAAAAGCCTGGGCTCGCAGGCCAGGGCCATGGCGATCATGACACGCTGGCGCATGCCGCCGCTGAACTGGTGCGGGTAATCGCCGTAGCGTTGAGCCGCGGCGGGAATGCGCACCCAATCCAACAGCTCCAGCGCGCGGCCGCGCGCCTGTTCACGCGACGCATTCCGGTGAAAGCGTACCGATTCGGCGATCTGGCTGCCGATCGTCATCACGGGATTCAGCGATGTCATTGGCTCCTGGAAAATCATGGCCATCGCATTACCCCGCACCTTTTCCATCCGCGTTTCCGACAGCGCGAGCAGGTCCTGGCCATCCAGGCGGATATCGCCGCCGGCCACCCGCCCCTGCGCGGGATTGATCAGCCGCATGACGGACAGCGCGGTAATGCTTTTGCCACAGCCCGACTCGCCGACGATGGCCAGCGTTTCGTTGCGGCCGACCTCGAAGCTCAGGTCGCGTATGGCGGGGTGCCACTGCCCCTGGATGCGGAATTCCGTGGTCAGCTTGCTGACCGAAAGAATGGGCGCGGCGCCCACCTGCGGGGAATCATTCATTGCGCAGTTTCGGATCGGTGGCATCGCGCAACCCGTCGCCCAGCAGGTTCAGCGCAATCATGATGATCAGGATGGCGATACTGGGAAAAATCACCAGCCAGGGGGCGTCCAGCATGTTCTCGAAGCCGTCGCGTATCATGCCGCCCCAGGTGGCCGTGGGCGGACGCACGCCCAGTCCGATGAAGCTGAGCGACGCTTCCGTGCGGATGGCAGTCGCCAGCCACAAAGAGCCCAGCACCAGGATTTCATCCAGGATGTTGGGCAGGATGTGCCGCAGCATCAGGCGCAGATCGGAATAGCCCAGCGCCCGTCCCGCCTCGACGAAGTCGCGCTGCCGCACCGCCAGCGTGGGGGCGCGCGCAATGCGCGCGAACGGCGCGATCGCGGTGAAGGAAATGGCGATGATCAGGTTGGCCATCGATGGTCCCAGCACCGCCACCACCAGCAGGCCCATGACCAGGCTGGGAAAAGACAGCATCATGTCCATCACCGACATGATGACGCGCTCGGTACGTCCGCCCTTGTAGCCCGCCACGAGCCCCAGCAGGCCGCCGATCAGCATGGCCAGCGCGATCGAGACCACGCCGATGAACAACGATACCCGCGCGCCATACAGGATGCGCGCCCAGACGTCGCGGCCGTATGTGTCCGTGCCCAGAAGGTGCTCCGCCGAGGGGCCCAGCAACTGGGCCGCGATGTCCTGCTCGTTGGGATCCAGATGCGTGAGCCACGGCGCGAAGATGGCCGCCAGCACCACCAGCAGCGTGACGATGGCACCCACACTGGCCGCCTTGCGGCGCCAGCACAGGCCGAACAGCCGCGCGGCGCGCGACGGGGAGGAAACGGCGACAGCGCTCATTGGTTGCGCACCTTGGGATCGATGACCCCATACAGCAGGTCGGTCAGCAGATTGGCCAGCACGATGACGAAGGCATAGATGACCAGCATGGCCTGCAGCGTGGGATAGTCCCGCGAATTCAGGGCGATCACGATCAGCTTGCCCAGTCCCGGACGATTGAAGACGATTTCGGTCAGCACGGAATTGCCGATCAGTACGCCCAGGTACAGGCCGATGACCGTGACGATGGGAATCAGCGCGTTGCGCAGCGTGTGGCGCCATACCACGAAGCGCGCCGGCACTCCCTTGGCGCGCGCCGTGCGGATGTAGTCCTCGCCGATGACGTTCAGCATGCTGGACCGGGTCACGCGGGTGATATAGGCCACCATGATCAGGCCCAGATTCAGCGCCGGCAGCACCAGCGCGGCGGCGCGCTTGCCGGGATCCGCATAGCTGGCTTCGCCGATGACGGGCAGCCACTTGAGCTGGATGGAAAACAGCAACAGCAGCAGGATGGCCGAGATGAACGCCGGGAAGGACAAGCCCAGCAGGGACAGGCAGCGGATGATGAAGTCCAGCGCGCGATTGCGGTAGCGCGCCGCGATCACGCCCAGCGGCAACCCCACGACGACGCCGATGACGATGGCCGCCACGGTCAGTTCGATGGTGTAGGGCAGCACCCGCGCCACTTCGGACAGCACCGGGCGGTTGGTGATCATGGAGCGGCCCAGGTCGCCGGTCAGCACGGACCCCATGAACTCCAGGTACTGCCGCCACAGCGGCATGTCCAGTCCCAGCTGTTGGTGCAACTGCTCGATGGCCTGCCGGGTGGCGTTTTCACCCAGGATGACCAGCGCGGGATCCCCCGGCGCGATGCGGACGACCACGAACACGATGGTCAGGACGCCCAATAGGGTGGGCACCGCCATCAACAGCCGTTTCAGCACATACAGCAACACGGTTCTTTCCTGGAATTCATGGGGCGGTACTAGGGCTGGCCGGCGGGACGCGGCGGGGTGCGCGCGGCCGTCGGACGGGGGAAGCCGGGATTCATGAATACTGCCATCCACGTGAACACATCGTCAATATGAAATCTTCACTTGCATGATTCCATCACGGATGGAAGAATTCGCCAGTCCCAATACCGCTGAAGCGTCATGCCTCCCTTTTCCGCCTCCTATGAAGCCCGCAGCGTCGCCGACCTGTGGCTGGGTCAGCAGATCCGCCGCGCGCGCAAGAACCAGGGCCTGTCCATATCCAAGCTGTCGGAGATATGCCAAGTCTCGGTGGGCCTGCTCAGCCAGGTAGAGCGCGGCATCAGCTCGCCCTCGGTGCGCATGCTGCGGGCGATTTCGGATGCCCTGAACATTCCGAGTTCCACGCTGTTGGAATTCGGCAACTCGCCACCGGCGGATGAGAAGGGCGTGGTGGCGCGCGCCGGCAGCCATCCTTCGCTTAAAGCCCCCGAAAAAGGCATCGAGAAAGTCATCATCACGCCGCAGCCGTCGGCGGGCATCAATGTGTACCGGGCGTATATCGAACCGGGCGGCTCGACCGGGGAAGAACTGTTCACCATCGAACGCGGCGAACAGGTCGGCCTGGTGCTGGCCGGCACGCTGGAGCTGTGGATCGAGGACAAGAGTTTCACGCTGAAGCCGGGCGACAGCTTCCGCTATCACAGCAAGGCGCCGCATCGCTGGCGCAATCCCGGCCAGGAGAAGGCCGAAGTGCTGTGGGTCGTGGCGGCGGTGCCGCTGCAGGAATCCGCTCCGCCGGCGGCGCCGGCCGGATAACAACACGCGTCACCACGCATCAACCAACGCAAGGGGAAGCCGTTATGTCGATTACACGCATCAAGAACGCCGCGCTGTTCGCCGCCCTGCTGGGCGCGGGGGCCGCCACGCTGGCGCCCGCAGGCGTCCGGGCGGCCCAGGTACTGAACGTCGGCATGGCCGCGTCCGACCTGGCCACCCTGGACCCGCACCGCGCTTCGGCGACGCAGGAAAAGATCCTGATGCCGTGGCTGTACAACGGCCTGACCCGCTTCAAGCCGGGCTCCGTATCGCTGGAAAGCATCGAGCCCGACCTGGCCGAGTCATGGAAAGTGTCCGCCGATAAAAAGGTATGGACCTTCACGCTGCGCGACGATGTGCAGTTCCAGGCCGGCTTCGGCAAGATGACCTCCGAAGACGTCGTTTTCTCGCTGGACCGCGCCCGCAGCCCGAAAACCTCTTCGTTCGCGGCGGATTTCGCCAATATCGACAAGGTCGAAGCCGTGGATGCGCGCACCGTGCGCATCACGTTGAAGGAGCCATCCGCCGACCTGCTGTATACGCTGGTGGGCTATCAAGGAGGCTTCATCGTCAGCAAGAAGGCCGTGGAACAACGCGGCGACGACTTTCGCCTGCAACCCGTGGGCACCGGGCCTTTCGAATTCGAGGCCTACCAGGCCAGCCAGTCGGTCACCCTCAAGGCGAACAAGCAATACTTCCGCGGCGCGCCCAGGATCGACCAGATCGTCTACCGCTATATCCGTTCCGATGCCAGCCGCGACCTGGCCTATGAATCGGGCGAACTGGATCTGGTCTACGGCCGGCAGGACCAGCGCTGGGCGGAGCGCATGAAGGATCGCGCCGACACCAAGCTGGACATTATCGAACCCGCCTACCAGGGCCTGGCCTTCCTGAACACCTCGCGCAAGCCCTTCAACGACCTGCGCGTGCGGCAGGCCATCGCCTACGCCATCGACCCCAGCCGCATCGTCGCCTTCAAAGGCAAGCTGGTTGCCGCGGAATCGCCCACGGTCATCCCCACCGCCACGCTGGGCGCGGACCCCAGCGTCCACCTGCCGGGCTATGACCCAACCAAGGTGGCGGCGCTGCTGAAGGAAGCCGGCTATCCGAACGGCCTGTCGTTCAAGGTCATCCAGACCCAGAACGCCGCCACCCTGGGACCGGCGCAGATCATGCAGGCGCAACTGAAGAAGGTCAACGTGCTGATGGACATGGACGTCGTCGAGCACGCCACCTACCACCAGCAGATCCGCAAAGACCTGAGCGACCTGGTGATCTACGCTTCGTCGCGCTTTCCCATCGCCGATAACTATCTTAAAGAGTTCTACCTGTCATCCAGCGCCATCGGGCAGCCCGCCGCGGCAGCCAACTTCTCGCACTGCAATGCCGCCGACGCGGAAATCGTCGCGGCCGGCAAGGAGCTGGATCCGGAGAAGCGCAAGGTGCTCTGGAAGCAGGCGCAGCAAAAAATCGTCGACGCGGTCTGCGCCATCCCGCTGTTCGAACAGAAGATCGTGTGGGCCAGCCGCAAGTCCCTGGACTACGGCTACGACCTGCAGGGCTCGCTTTCCTACGGCCCGCTGATCACCGAAAAGACCTCCCTGAACAAGTAAGCACGCCACCGCGCGCCCCATCATGCGTCCAGCACTACAGACCCTGGAAGGCCGGGATTTCGACGTCGCCATCATCGGCGCGGGCATCAATGGCGCGGCGGCCGCCCACGCCGCCACGCAGGCCGGCTATCGCGTCCTGCTGGTCGACAAGGCGGACTACGGTTCGGGATCCAGCGCGCGCTCCAGCCGCCTGCTGCATTGCGGCCTGCGCTACCTGATGCCGGGCGGCCCCGTCACTACCTTTCTGCGCCACCCGGGCCGCTTCCTGGACGCGGTGCGGACCATCAAGCGCTCGATGGCGGTGCGCAGCGAGCTGGTGCGATCGGGCAAGGCCGGCCTGAAGCCGCTGCGCATGCACTACCCGCTGTTCAAGGACGGCCCTTACGCCCCCTGGATGGTGGACGTGGCCTTCGGCATCCTGGGCGCGGTTTCGGACGGCAAGGTGCCGCTGGATTACCGCCGCACCTCGGCGGCCGAGGCGCGCGCGAGCAATCCCTTCCTGCCCTTCCTGGCCCAGCCCGAACGCATCGCCAGCATCGCCTCCTACACCGAATACCAGTTCGACTGGCCCGAACGCACGGTCGTGGACCTGGCGATGCAGGCCCAGGCCATGGGCGCGGCCGTGCGCAACTACACCGCGGCGACCTCCCTGCGCGTGCGGGACGGCCTGTGGACGATAACGCTGCGCGATGCGTTCGACGACACGCGGGCCACCGTGCGCGCGCGCGCCGTGCTGAACCTGGGCGGCGTCTGGGTGGACCAGGTGAACGCGCTGGCCGGCCAAGCCGTGCCGCGCAAGATCACCGGCACCAAGGGCGCCCACCTGGTCTTCCGCCTGCCGCCGTCCTGCCATGGCCAGGGCTTTGCCGCGATGTCCTCGCGCAACCGCCCTTTCTATTGCATGCCGTGGCGCGACCTGCATTTTTTCGGCCCCACGGAAACCCTGTACGAAGGCGACCTGGACGACGTCTATTGCGACGCCGCGGACGTCGACTTCCTGCTGGGCGAAGTCAACCATCTCTTTCCCGCCCTGGCATTGGCGCGGCACGACATCGTCTCGACGTGGGCCGGCGTGCGGCCGCTGACCTACGACGCCGCGCTGCCCATGGGCCACCGGTCGCGGCGCATCTACGATCTGGCGGAGGACGGCCTGCCGGGCGCCTATGCGCTGAGCAATGGATCGCTGGGCGCGCATCGCCGCACCGGCGCCGACCTGCTGCAAACCTTGCGCGCGGGCCTGGATTTGCCGGCGGCCGGCACGCCGGCAATACCGCCCGCCGACTGGCCCCGCACACCGGCCGACGAACACGTCGTCACGCTGGAAGACTACCTGGCGCGCCGCCGTGGACGTTTATGGGACGCGGACCTGGGACTGGACGATGCCGCGGCCAGCGCGGCCGAGTTGGGCCGCGCCATGGGCTGGTCCGCGGAACGCATCGGCACCGAAGCTTCCGACTACCGGCGCATGGCGCGCCATCTGTACGGCGTACGATGAAAGGAGCCCGCCGCATGAGCCTGGTATTGATACGCAAAACCGCACCCACGGCGCAATGGCTGGAAGTCTTGCGGCGCACCTGTCCCGATGTGGACGTGCGCGTATGGCCGGACACCGGTCCCGTCGAAGAGGTCGAGTTCGTGCTGAGCTGGGCCGCCGACCCGGGCGTGATCGCCAGTTTTCCGAACCTGCGCGCGGTGTTCTCGCTGGGCGCGGGCGTGGACCACATCCTGAAGGACGCCACCGTCCCGCGGCATCTGCCGGTCGCGCGGATGATGGATCCATCGCTCACAACCGGCATGGCGCAATACGTCTGCATGGCGGTCCTGCAGCGCCATCGCGGCTGGGACGCCATGCGTGCCTTCCAGCACGAGCAGGCATGGCGGCGGCCAGAGCCGGGCGGCGGCCGTGTCGGCATCATGGGGCTGGGCGAACTGGGCAGTGCCTGCGCGCGCGCCTTGCAGGGCCTGGGCTTCGATGTCGCGGGCTGGAGCCGCCAACCGAAATCCCTGCCCGGCGTCACGGCCTATGCGGGCGCGGATGCGCTGGATGCGTTCCTGGGCCGCACGGACATCCTGGTGAACCTGCTGCCGCTGACGGCGGAACTGGAAAACATCCTGTGCGCCGGCACCTTCGCGAAATTGCCGCGGGGCGCGTATCTGATCAACGTGGGACGGGGCGAACACCTGGTCGAGACCGACCTGCTGGCCGCCCTGGACGCCGGCCAACTGTCGGGCGCCACCCTGGACGTGTTTCGCGTCGAGCCGCTGCCGCCGGGACACCCATTCTGGACGCGGCCCGAAATCGCCATCACGCCGCACAACGCGAGCATGACGCACCCGGCGACCGCCGCCGCCCATGTCGCCGCCAACATCGCGCGGGCGCGCGCCGGAGAACCGCTGCTCGGCCAGGTGGACCGGTTGCGCGGCTATTGAGCCGGCCGCGCGCCGGCTTGCGTACTCACCTTCAGGCCGGCCGGGTCCGGTGCGAGAGACCTTCCGCCAGCGTAGACAGGCCTAGCGCGGCTGTCCCTGGCGCACGCCGACCATCGCCCGGGACAGGCGGCTGGCAGCCGACAGAATGTGTTCCTTGTGCCCGAGCAGTACCTCCTCGGTCAGGCGCGACAACGGACCGGAAATACAAATCGCGCCGACCAGGCTCCAGTTGATCCCGTAGACGGGCGCGGAGATGCTGGAGACCTCCGGGTCCCGCTCGCCGAGGGACATCATGTAGCCGGCCCGCCGCACCGATTCGTAGGGTTCGCCGGGCTCGCCCGAAAACGCCAGCAACACGCGCCCCGGGCTGCCCAGTTCAAGCGGCAGGGCTGCGCCCACGCGTACGTGATGGCGTATCGAGCGAGGGCCTTCCACACGCGCCACGCAGATCCGCTGCTTGCCTTCCCGCACATAGAACGTGGCGCTTTCGCCGGTGGCCCCCGATAGTTCGCGCAGCACCGGCTGGACCACTTCCAGCACATTGAACGTCGCCTGATAACAGGCGCCCAGCCATCCCGCCGCCCGCGCCAGGCGCCAGTTACCGTCCGGCCGCTGCGCCAGGTAATCGTCCATCGCCAGGGTGCGCGCCAGCCGCAGCACCGTGGAGCGGTGGCAACCGGTACGGCGGCTGAGCTCCGCCAGCGATAGATAGGCGTCGTCGACGCCGAAGGCCTCCAGGATGCGCATCGCGCGGCGCACCGCCACCACACCGTCCTCGGCGGATCCGTCTGCCTCCGCGGGGCCCGGAACATCTTCCATATCGTTCATTCTGCGCAACACGTCTCGTTGTGTGAAATGGCATTGTATTGCGTGGAACACGGGACCACAATGCGCGCATTCGATAAAAACATATGGAGACAACGATGAGATTCCTGCGCCATGCCATCGCCGCCCTCGCCCTGGGCGCCTGCGCCTTGCACGCCACGGCCGCCCTGGCCTATCCCGACAAACCCATCCGCCTGATCGTGCCCTTCCCCCCGGGCGGGGGCACCGACGCGCTGGCGCGCCAGGTCGCCAGCGAGATGGGCAGGATGAACGGCTGGAACTTCGTGATCGAGAACCGCCCCGGCGCGGGCGGCAACCTGGGCGTGGACCAGGCCGCGAAGTCGGCGCCCGACGGCTATACGCTGGTCATCGGCCAGACCAGCAATCTGGCGATCAATCCCACCCTGTATTCCAAGCTTCCCTACGACCCGGAAAAGGACCTGACGCCGATCGGCATGGTGGCGGAGGCGCCACTGGTGCTGGTCGTCGCCACGAAATCGCCCTACAGGACCCTGGCCGATGTGGTAGCCGCGTCCAAGTCCAAGCCGGGTTCGATCGACGTGGCCACGTCCGGCAACGGCACCGTGGCCCACCTGGCGACCGAGATGTTCCAGAAGGCCGCCGGGATCAAGCTGACGCACATTCCCTACAAGGGGGCGGCGCAAGGGGCGACGGACCTTATCGGCGGACAGATCGACATGTACATGTCCTCCGTGCCCACGCTGATCGGCCACATCCGCAGCGGTGCGATGCGCGCGCTGGCGGTGACGTCCGCCAGGCGCAGCGACGACCTGCCCGACGTCCCCACCTTCGCGGAATCCGGCTTCAAGGACTTCGATGCGGTGACCTGGTTCGGACTGGCCGGCCCCGCCGGCCTGCCCGCCGACGTCGTCGCCACCCTGAACAAGGCCCTGGTGCAGGCGCTGGACGCGCCGTCGACGCGCAAGCTCTTCCAGGCACAGGGCGCCGCCGTGCGCAGCAGCACACCCGGCGCCTTCGGCAAATTGATCCATGACGACCGCATCCGCTGGGGGCAGATCGTCAAGGAATCCGGCGCGCACATCGATTGAGGCGGGAGACATCATGAACAAAACCCCGTCCCCCTGCGCGCGGCCGAGCCGCCGGCGCTTTCTTGCCCGTAGCGCGATGCTGGCCGCCAGCGCCGCCACGATTTCCCGCACCGCGACCGCCGCCGCGCCATGGCCCGACGGCAAGCCCATCACCTGGGTCGTGCCCTATCCCCCGGGTGGCAGCACCGACGTATTGGGCCGCAGCATCGCCCAACAACTGGATGGGCTATTGGCCACCAACGTCATCGTGGAGAACAGGCCGGGCGCCACCGGCACCATCGGCGCCGCGCTGGTCGCGCGCGCCGCGCCCGACGGATACACGCTGCTGGGTACGTCCATCGGCCCGCAGGCCATCGCGCCGCACATCATGGGCAAGCTGCCCTATGACCCGATCGCGTCCTTCGCGCCTGTCATCACCATCGGCACCATCCCGCACATCCTGGTCGTCGGCGCCCGCGAGCCCTATGCGTCGGTCAAGGACCTGGTCCAGGCGGCCCTGGCCGCGCCCGGGAAACTGGCGTTTGCATCCGGCGGCACGGGCACCATCCTGCAAATGCAGGGCGAACTGCTGCAGCGGCAAAGCGGCGCGAAATTCCTGCACGTCCCCTACAAGGGCGACACGCCCGCGCTGCAGGACACGCTGGGCGGACAGGTCCAGTTCATGTTCGCGCCGGCCGCCGCCGCGCTGCCGCACGTCAAAAGCGGCGCCTTGCGCGCGCTGGCCGTGACCTCGGCCGCACGGCTGCCCGCCCTGCCGGACACGCCCACGATGACCGAAGAAGGGTTCAAGGATTTCGTCGTCGAACAGTGGCAGGCCGTGTTCGCCCCGGCCGGCACACCGGCCGCGGTCATCGATCGCCTGAACGGCGCGATAGGCCAGGCCCTGCGCAGCCCCGGCGTGGCCGAGCTGGCCGACAAGCTGGGCATCACCCTCGCCGGCGGCACACCGCAGCAGCTCGACGCGCTGCGCCGCGCCGACTACGAGAAGTGGGGCCGGCTGATTCGCGAGGCGCATATCAAGGCCTGACCTTCCTCGCACAACCCCAAGGGTCCCGCACCCTATCCCATGCAACAGGAATCACCATGAGCACTCCCGATATCGTCAAAGACTTCCCGCGCGTTCCGGCAAACATCGTCGCGCAGGCCGCGCGCTTCCAGCCCGCCATTCTGGCCGACGTGGCCGGACGCCGGGGTGCCCTGCACGGCCGCATCCGCCCGCTGCATCCCTCCATGAAACTGGCCGGCGCCGCGTTCACGGTGGAAGTCCGGCCGGGCGACAACCTGATGATCCACGCGGCGATTTCGCTGGCGCGGCCGGGCGATGTGCTGGTGATCGACGGCAAGGGCGATCTGAGCTCCGCGTTGATGGGCACCATCATGATGACCGCCTGCAAGCAACTGGGGTTGGCCGGCGTGGTCATGGACGGCGCCGCGCGCGACAGCCTTGAAATCATCGAGATGGATTACCCGGTGTTCGCCGCCGGCACCAACCCCAACGGACCGACCAAGAATATCGGCGGGCGCATCGGCCACCCCGTGACGGTGGGCGGCGTGACGGTGCATCCGGGGGACTTCATCATCGGCGACAACGACGGCGTGGTGGTGGTCGAACGCGACAAGATCGAAGGCCTGCTGCCGGCCGCCGACAAGAAGGTCAAGGACGAGGCCGCGCGCATCGCGGCGATCAAGGGCGGCGACACCGCGGCCAAGTGGCTGGGCTCGGCCCTGCGCGCGGCGGGCGTTCTGAAGGAAGGAGAAACGCTGTGATCCAGGCATCCGCGCAACGATCGGGCCGTCCGGCGATCCTGGTCACCGCGGCCGATCTGGCGCCGCAGGCGCTGGCACTGCTGGAAGCGTACGACGTCGTCTACGCCGGCAAGACCCCCAGCGAAGAAGACGTCGTAGCGTTGTGCCGCGAGCACGATCCGGTCGCGATCATCGTGCGCTACAGCAAGGTAGGCCCGGACGCCATGCAGGCGGCGCCGTCGCTGAAGGTGATCTCCAAGCACGGCAGCGGCACCGACACGATAGACAAGGCCGCCGCCCAGGCGCGCGGCATCGCGGTGGTCGCGGCGGCGGGCGCCAATGCGGCGGCCGTCGCCGAACAGGCCATCGCGCTGCTGCTGGCCTGCGTCAAATCGGTGGTGGCGCTGGACGGCCGCATGCACGCCGGCCACTGGGACAAGGCCACGCACAAGAGCACCGAACTGGCCGGCAAGACGCTGGGCCTGATCGGACTGGGCGCCATCGGCCGCCGCGTGGCGCGGATGGCGGCCAGCATGGACATGCGGGTCATCGGCTTCGACCCCTATGCCCGCGACCTGCCCGACTACATCGAAAGCGTGAGCCTGGAGGCGATCTGGCGCGAGTCGGATGCGATCTCGCTGCATTGCCCGCTGACGGAAGAGAACCGCGGCCTGCTCAACGAACGGACCCTGGCGCAATGCAAGCCGGGCGTGGTGATCGTCAACACCGCGCGCGGCGGACTGATCGACGAGGACGCGCTCCTGCGCGCGGTGCGCAACGGCCAGATCAAGGCCGCGGGCCTGGACAGCTTCGCCAGCGAACCCATGCGGGCCGGCCATCCCTTCCAGACCGAGCCCAACATCATCCTTAGTCCTCACATCGGCGGCGTCACGCGCGAAGCCTACGTGAAGATGGGCGTGGCCGCCGCGGAAAACGCGCTGGCCGTCCTGCGGCAGGCGACGCCGCGCGATTGATACGGGAGCAAGGCCATGGGCAAACGATGGAAGCACGCGCCACCCGGCAGCAGTTGGGGGGAATTCGGCGACGATGACCAGCGCGGCCGGATGAATCTGGTGGACCGCGCCAAGGTGATGCAGGGTATCGCCGAAGTACGCGAAGGACTGACCTTCTGCCTGTCCCTGCCCCTGGATCTGCCCGGCGGCATGGCGCTGAATCCGCGCCGGCTGCCCCCGCGCCGCTATGCCACCCTGCGCGACGGCAAGAGCGCCGGTGTCCAGGGCTATTGCTGGTCCTACTCCAGCGAGGACCCCACGCTGACCGACGTGGTGTGCGATGACGTGCTGCTAATGAACACGCAGTACTCCACGCAGTGGGACAGCCTGGCGCATATGGGCAGCCGTTTCGATGCCGATGGCGATGGGGTCGCCGAGGCCGTTTTCTACAACGGCTTTCGTGCCGGCGAGGACCTGCAGGCGGCGCCGGAAGACCCCAAGGCGGTGGCGGATTGGGCGCGCTTTCCCGGACCGCGGGCACGCGCCCTGGGCATCGAGAACCTGGCCGAACATGGCGCCCAGGGGCGCGCGGTGTTGATCGACCTGGAACATCACGTGGGCCGCGAGCGGCGCGCCGTGGGGTATGAGGCGCTGATGCGCATGATGGACGCGGACGGCATCGTCGTCGAGCCCGGCGACATGGTCTGCCTGCATACCGGCTTCGGCGACATGCTGGTGTCGATGCGCGGCAAGCCCGACGTCGCACACCTGCACGCGACCGGCAGCGGACTGGACGGCCACGACGAACGGCTGCTGCAGTGGATCGTCGATACGCGACTGGCGTGCCTGATCTCCGACAACCCCGCCGTGGAACTGGTCCAGCCGGTCAAGTTCGGCGGGCCGGGCCAGCCGCTGCGCGGACCGCGCCTGCCCTTGCACGAGCACTGCCTGTTCAAGAACGGCATCCATCTGGGCGAGCTATGGTGGCTGACGCCACTGGCTCGCTGGCTGCGGACACACGGCCGCAGCCGCTTCCTTCTGACCGCGCCGCCGCTGCGGCTGCCGGGCGCCGTCGGATCGCCCGCCACGCCCATCGCGACCGTGTAGCGCTTTACGAAGACGACCCGACCAAAACCTATTCAACGACAAGACGGATCCCGCCCCGAAAGACCGGGCAATGCAGAGCCCGGCCAGCGGCGATCCCGAGGAGACATCATGACCCGATTCCGTGCCCGCCTGGCGGCGGCCATCGTCCTGGCCGCTTCGGCCGCCGCGGCGCATGCCGCGTATCCGGACCGCCCGGTCCGCATCATCGTCGGCTTTTCTCCCGGCGGCCCGACCGACGTGGTCGCGCGGGGATTCGCGTCGTACGCCGCGCAGGCGCTCGGCCAGTCCTTCGTGGTGGAGAACAAGCCTGGGGCCAACACCATCCTGGCCGCCGAAGCCGTCGCCAAGGCCCCGGCCGACGGCTATACGCTGCTGTTCGGCGCCACCAATCACACGATGATCCCCGCGCTATACAGCAACCGCGTCAGGTTCGATGCCTTGCGCTCGTTCACGCCGATCTGCGCCGTCGCGGCCAGCCCCACCGTACTGGTCGTCGGCCCGTCCATGGCGGCGAAGACCCTGGGCGATTTCATGGCCCGGCTGAAGGCCGAACCGGGCAAGCATACCTACGCGACGCCGGGTACCGGCAGTTCCGGCCATTTCGTGACCGCGCAGTTCCTGAAGCTGACGGGCACTTCGATGAACCATATCCCGTACAAGGGCGCCGCGCAGGCGATCTCCGACCTGATGGGCGGCCAGGTCGACAGCTCGTTCGCGACCCTGGGTTCGGTCCTGCCGCAAGTGCAATCCGGCAAGCTCACCGCGCTGGCGGTGGCGGCACCGCAGCGCCTGCCGCAGTTGCCGGACGTGCCGACTTTCGAGCAGGCGGGCGTCCATGGATTCGCCGCCGACGCCTGGTACGGCGTCCTGGCGCCGGCCGGCATTCCCGCCGACGTGCGCAGCCGGCTGGAGCAGGTGGCGGCGGGCTATTCCGGCGCGGCCGGCACGGCCAAAAGCCTGGACGCGCTGGGCATGCAGCCGCGGCATACCTGCGGCGATGCATTCCAGGCGCAAATGGCGCACGAGATCGACGAATACAGCGCCCTCGCGAAGGAACTGGGCCTGAAGGCCGAATAGCCCTGCCCGCCAGGCCGCTATTCCACGCCGATTCCAGAATGAAGGAGAACCTTCGATGTTCCTGATCCACCCGCCGGCCGTCGTCGACTTCGATGTCTGGTCCCCCATGCCCGACACGTACCGCAAGCCGGCGCGCAGCGCCTGGGCCGACGCCAATCGCGGCGGCGCGATAACGGACTCCTTCCTGGAAGGACCGGTCTTCGACGATGCCGGCAATCTCTATGTGACCGATATCCCCTGGGGCCGCGTATTCCGCGTCGATCCGGCCGGCGCCTGGACGCTGGTGGCCGAATACGACGGCGAGCCGAACGGCATGAAATTCCTGGACGCCAGCCACCTGCTCATCACCGACTACAAGAACGGGCTGATACTGCTGGACGTCGGTACCGGCGCCGTGACGCCGTACCTGGAGCGCCGCAACAGCGAACGCTTCCGGGGCGTGAACGACCTGGTATTCGACCGCGACGGCAATCTGTACTTCACGGACCAGGGCCAGAGCGGCCTGCACGATCCGAACGGACGCCTGTATCGCCTGCGCGCCAACGGCCAGCTCGATCTGCTGCTGGACAACGTGCCCAGCCCCAACGGCGTGGCCCTGTCGCCGGACGGCCGCGTGCTGTATCTGGCCGTCACGCGCGGCAATTGCGTCTGGCGCGTGCCGCTGATGGCCGACGGCAGCGTCAGCAAGGTCAGCCAGTTCTTTACTTCCTACGGGCCCAGCGGCCCGGATGGGCTGGCCGTGGACGCCGAAGGCAACCTGCTGGTCTGCAATCCCGGGCTGGGCTATGTCTGGCTGCTCAATCCCCGCGCCGAGCCCATCACGATCTGGCGCAGTCCCAAGGGGATGTCGACCACCAACATCGCCTTCGGCGGCCCGGACCGGCGCACGGTTTTCTGCACGGAATCGGTCTCCGGTTCCATTCTCACGGCCCACGCGCCGCAGCCCGGCGTGCCGCTTTACCGCCTGCAAACGGCAGGACCCGGCCGCTAGACGCAGCAGACATTCGGCGATGCGTTCCGACGGCAGGCACGCATCGCACATCGGGACGCGACGGCGCGCCCGCAAAACACCGGTTCCCGCGGGGACCGTAGCCATCACTTGAAGGAGACATCCATGTCCGTTGCAACGGCCGTTCGGCCCTCATTCTTCCGGCGCGCGGCGCGCGTCCTGGCTGCCACGCTCGCCCTGACGGGCGCGGCGGCCGCTCACGCGGAGTTCCCCGACCGTCCGATCACCATCGTCGTTTCCTACGCGCCGGGCGGCTCGGCCGATGCGCTCGCCCGCCTGCTGGCGCAGAAAATGGCCGTCAGGCTGGGGACCAGCGTCGTGGTCGAAAACCGGCCGGGCGCCAGCGGCACCATCGGCGCGGCCTACGCCGCCAAGGCGGCGCCGGACGGCTACACCATGCTCTACGATGCCACGCCGTATTCGATCAACCCGCATCTGTTCCCCCGGATGCCGTATGCCAGCGACGCGCTGAAACCCTTGTCGCTGGTGTCCCTGGCACCCAATATCCTGATCGTCAAAAGCGATTCGCCCTACAAGGATGTGCAGGGCCTGATCGCGCAGGCCAAGGCCCACCCCGGCAAGATCAATTTCGCCTCGGGCGGCAGCGGCACGGTCCAGCGCCTGGCGGCGGAATTGTTCCGCCAGAAGCTGGGCCTGGACATGGTCCATGTGCCCTACAAGAGCGGCGGCCCGGCGATCACCGACGTGATGACCGGCCAGGTGGACTTCATGTTCAGCACGGTGGCGGCTTCCTCGCCGCTGGTCGAAGCCGGCCGCTTGCGCGCCCTGGCGATTTCCTCGCCGCAACGCTCGCCGCGCCTGCCGAACGTCCCCACCGTGGCCGAGACCGTGATCCCCGGCTACGAAGTGTACGAATGGAACGGCGTGTTCCTGCCGGCCGGCGTACCCGATGCGATCGCGAACAAGCTGCGCGATGCCCTGGTGCAGACTCTGGCCGAGGACGATGTGAAGAAGCGCTTCAGCGACCTGGGTGTGCAGCCGGTCGGTTCCACGCCGGCCGAGTTCGCGGATTACCTGAAGAAGGAAGACGCCAAGTGGGCGGAGGTCATCCGCAAGGGCAATATCCACCTGGATTGATCGCGGTGGCGTGCCGGCGCCATGGCGCCGGCACGGGCGGCATCGGATAGGGCCGCGCGGCAGGCCGGCCGCAACGGCTTTCGACGCGGGACGAAGGACGCCCGCGCGGCTTCACGCCACCGACGCCACCCAGGCCGCGAATTCGGCGCACGGCCGTATGTCCAGCGTGCCGGGCGCGCTCACCAGGAAATAGCCTTCGCCGCTACGCAAGGCGATATCCAGCGGCTGCACCAGCATCCCGCGCGCGAGCTCATCCCGCATATAAGCCTGCTGCGTCAGCGCGATGCCCGCGCCCTGCACTGCCGCCTGCAGGCAAAGCGCCGCATTGGCCAGGGGCACCAGCCGCGCCCCGGCCGACGGCAATCCGGCCTGCGCCAGCCACGCATCCCAGCTGACCGGCGCGATCATCGAATGCAGCAGCTTGTGTTCCAGCACGTCGCGCGGGTGGCGGATTTCCGCCGCCAGCGACGGCGCGCAGGCCAGCGCCAGCACGTCGTCGAAGAGCGCTTGCGCATGAACGCCCGGCCACTTGCCGTGGCCGCGCCGCACCACGAAGTCCGCGTCGCCCAGCCCCACGTCGTCCGCCCGGGCGACCGTCGCGACTTCCAGGTCGATATCCCCGTGCGAAGCATAGAAACCCGCCATGCGGGGCATCAGCCATTTGATCGCGAAGCTGGGGATCACCTTCAGCCGGACGCGGCGCGGGCGGCCCAGGGACGTCGCCTCGTGCACCGCTTCCTCCACACGGTCGAACAGCTCGGCCACGCGCGACGCCAGCTGCATGCCGCTGGGCGTCAGCACGGCCTCGCGCCCTTCCTTGCGGCACAGGCGGGTATCCAGCGCCGCCTCCAGGGCGCGGATCTGGTGGCTGACCGCGCCGGGCGTGACGTGCAGGGTCTGGGCCGCGCGCGCCACGCCGCCGGCGCGATTGACTGCGTCCAGGACGCGCAGCGGTCCCAGGATATTGCGCAACTTATGCATGATGCGTGAATGATCCTCAACGGTCGCCAAAGAAATTCGCATGACGCCCGCCGGACCGCCTCCTATAGTCGTGATCCGGGACAACAAGAATTCTCAACATACAGGACCCGGCGGTGTATCGGGAACATCCAGGAGGAGACATCATGCGTATCGCAATCTTTCGCCGCGCCGCAACAGCCGCGGCCATGGCGCTATTGCTGGGCGCCGCGCCGGCGCACGCCCGCGACGACTATCCGTCGCGTCCGCTGAAAATGGTCGTGCCTTTTGCCGCCGGCAGCGCGGCGGACACGCTCTCGCGCGTCGTCGCCACGCAGCTGGCCAGCCAGCTGGGCCAGGCGGTGGTCGTCGAAAACAAGGCCGGCGCGGGCGGCACGATAGGCACCGTGGACATCGCCCGCGCTCCCGCCGACGGCTACACCATCGGGCTGGCCGCGCAGGGCACGCTGATCACCAACCAGGCCCTGTACGACAAACCCGGCTATGACTCCGTCAAGGACTTCACGCCCATCGCCGTGCTGGCCGATGTGGCCAACGTCCTTGTCGTCGCGCCCGGTTCGCCCTACGCCTCGGTCGCGGAATTGATGCAGGCCATCAAGGCCGCGCCCGCCAACAAGTTCAGCTTCTCGTCCAGCGGCGTGGGGACCAGCCATCACATCGCCGGCGTGGTGCTGGGCCAGTCCCTGGGCAAGCCTCTCATGCATGTGGCCTACACCGGCGCGCCGCAGGGGCTGGTCGCCGTCATGAGCAAGGAAGTCGACCTGGGGCTGTACAACATCCCCGCCGCCATCGGCTTGATCCGGGGCGGCAAGCTCAAGCCGCTGGCCGTCACCAGCCGGGGGCGGTCGCCATTGCTGCCCGACGTGCCCTCGCTCGACGAAAGCGGCCTGAAGGGCTACGAAGTCACCCTGTGGTTCGGCATCATCGCGCCCGCCGGCGTGCCCGCGGATCGCGTGGCGCGGCTGCACAAGGAGCTGGATGCGGTCATGCGGCAACCCGCCTTGCGGGCCAAGCTGACGGAACAGGGCTATGACGTGGCGCCGACCCCCTTGGCGCCGTCCGCGGATTTCACGGCCCTGATCGGGCGCGACCTGGAGAAATGGCTGCGCGTCCTCAAGTCCTTGCGCGGGGGCACGCAATGACGACGCATGCCCAAGATAACGCGAACGGCATGCGCGCGGCGGACGCGCGCACCGTCGCGCAAATCCTGGCCGCGCACGCCGTCCACACCCCGCTGTCCGCGATCCCGCCATTGGCGCTGGAGCATGCCAAGATGAGCCTGGCCAGCACCATCGCCAGCGCTTCGATGGGCTACCGCATCGAGTCCGCGGCGATCCTGCGCGGCCTGGAGATCGATGACGGCGGCGCGCCGCAGGCGACGCTCTGGTTCTACGGCGCGCGGCTGCCCGTCTCCCGCGCGGCGCGCGTCAATGCCGTGGCCAGCGATGCCGCCGCCTCCGACGACAGCGACCTGCGCAGCATCGCCCATATCGGCACCATCGTCAGCACGACCGCGCTGGCCCTTGCCGAATGGCTGAACCGCCCCGGTCGCGAGGTACTGGCGGCCATGGTGCTGGGCTACGAGGTGGCCGGCCGCATCGACGAATCGCTGACGCCCGGCCGCATGCAGCGCGGCTTCCATGGATCCGTGTCGACGGTGTTCGGCGCGGCGGTGGCCGCCGGCCGCCTGCTGCGCCTGGACGAGGCGGCGATGACCCACGCCATCGCCCTGGCCGCGACCTCCATCGGCGGCATGGCGCTGGCGGCCGATACCAGCTGTTCGCGGGAATACCACGCGGGCCTGGCCGCGATGGCCGGCATCCAGGCGGCGCAGGCGGCGCGCGCCGGGTTCCAGGGCGATCCCGCCATCCTGGAAGCGCCGCGCGGGTTCCTGCAGGCCATGGGCGGCCAGGCCGTCGAGGACATCGTGCGCGACCTGGGCGCGTCCTGGGACATCGTCACCGACATGGCGATCAAGCTGATGCCGGGCGCCCATCCCTTTCATGCGGTGGCCGAAGCGGCGGCCACCGCCGCGCGCGAGCACGACATCGACCCGTCGCGCATCGCATGCATCGTCGTATCGGCGGGCGTGCAGCACACCAGTTTCGGCGGCGCGCCGCATCCCCGCAACCTGGTGGAGGCCGCGCACAGCGTGGCCTACTTCGTGGCCGCGTCCGTCGTCGACCGCGGCTTCGGCTGGGACAACCTGACGCCGGACAAGATGCGCGATCCCCGCATCGCGGCGCTGCAGGACAAGGTGCGATACGCCAGCGAGCCGCCGCCGCTGCCGGACCGCTTCCCTCACCGGCACGGCGGCAGCGTTGCCATCCACATGGACGATGGCGCCATCCATCGCGCGACCTGCCGCGCGCCACGCGGCGCGGGCTCGCGCGGCATCGCGTGGGCCGACATCGAAGCCAAGTACCGCCAGCTGGCGCCGCGCGCCGGGCTGGAGGACGCGCAGGTCGCGCATACCCTGTCGCTGATCCGCGGCCTGGACCATCTGGACGATGTCGCCCGGCTGGCCGCCGGCCTCATGCTGAGGTGACAAGGTCGTTATGCCGAAAACATGCATTCTGCTATGCCGCCGGCGTGGCGTGTCGTGCCGCGCGGCGTGACTAGTATTGCCTCACATGCGCATGGGTCCGCGACCGCGGCCCGGCGCGCGTCACGGCGGGGCGCCTCCGATAGCGGTAGGCAGGCCCCTCCGCAAAAGAGGGTGGGGCAGTCCCCGCCCGAAGAAGGCAGGCCCGCCCTGCCGACAACACCGAGGAGACAGACATGTTGCGATTCCTTATCGGCTGTGCCGCCGCCCTGGTACTGGCCGCGCCCGCCGCGGCCGCCGACAACTTTCCTTCCCGCCCCATCGTCATGCTGGTCGCGGTGGCGCCCGGCGGCACGCTGGATACGCTGGCGCGCCAGATCGCCAGCGGACTGACCACCCAGTTGGGCCAATCCGTGGTCGTGGAAAACACCACCGGCGCGGGCGGCCTGATCGGCTACCAGCGATTGATGAAATCCGATCCCGACGGCTACACCCTGATGTTCAGCAATATGTCGCTGGCCATCATCCCCCTGCTGTATCCCTCCGCCCAGGTCGACCCGGTGCGCGACCTCTCGCCCATCGGCACCGTGGCGACCGTGCCGATGGTGCTTTCCGTCAGCAACAAAAGCGGCATCACGAGCCTGCCGGAGATGCTCAAGCGCATGCGCTCGGGCGGACCCAAGCTGAATTTCGGCTCGGGCGGCCCCGGCACCACCGCCCATCTCGCGGAAGGCCTGTTCCTGCACATCTCCAAAACGCAGGGCGAGCTGATCCAGTACCGCGGCTCGGGACCGGCGATCGCCGACCTGATGGCGGGCACCATCGATGCCGTCATCGACCAGACCGTCACCATGATGCCGCTGCACAAGGACAAGCGCATCCGCGCCATCGCGGTGTCGGCGCCGCAACGCCTGGCGCAGATGCCGGACGTCCCCACCTTCGCGGAAGGCGGGCTGCCGGCGTTCAACCTGGCCATATGGAATGGCGTGGTGGCGCCCCGCAATACGCCCAAGCCGGTGGTGGATAAGCTGGCCGCGGCGCTCTCCAAGACCATCGACAGCCCGGAATTCAAGAACCGCATCGACCAGCTCGCGGCCACCCGGCCCAGCCAGGCCGAACGCGGGCCGGCGCCGTTTTCCGCGCTGCTGGCCAAGGACACCCGGGAAGTGGCCTCGCTGGCCAAGCAGATCGGCCTGACGCCGCAGCAATAGGCCGCGCACGGCGCGCGCAATATTTCCTACACGACGCTTTACGAGGAGCGAACATGCAATCGGAGACTTACGGATTCATCGGCCTGGGCAATATGGGCGGCCCCATGGCGGGGCGGCTGCTGGACGCCGGCCACGGCCTGGCGGTGTACGACACCAATGCCGCGGCGGTCCAGGCCCTTGCGGGCAAGGGCGCGACGGCCTGCGCCGGCACGCGCGAGGTCGCCGACCAGGCCACGACGATCTTCCTGAGCCTGCCGACGCCGGAAATCGTGCAGCGCGTCGCCACCGACCCGAACGGCCTGATGGCGGGCAGCCGCGTCAAGCGCGTGGTCGACCTGTCCACCATCGGCCCGCGCACCGCGCGAGAAGTCAGCCGCGCGCTTGCCGCGCGCGACATCCTGTATGTGGACGCGCCCGTCAGCGGCGGCGTGGGCGGCGCGCGCGCCGGCACGCTGGCCGTCATGGCCGCCTGCCCGCGCGCGGACTACGACGCGCTGCAGCCGGTACTCAAGCACTTCGGTCCGGTGTTCTACCTTGGCGGCGAGGCCGGCATGGGCCAGAGCATGAAGCTGGCCAACAACCTGATGTCGGCCGCCGCGGTCGCGATCACATCCGAAGCCATGGCGATGGGCGTGAAAGCCGGGCTCGATCCCAAGACCATGCTGGACGTTATCAATTCCGGTTCGGGGCGCAATACCGCCAGCCAGGATAAGTTTCCGCGCGCGGTGCTGACCGGCACCTTCGACATCGGCTTCGCCGCGCGGCTGGCCTACAAGGACGTGCGCCTGTGCGTGGACGAGGCCGAGGCCATCGGTGTCCCCATGGTGGTGGGCTCCGCTGTGCGCGAGATGCTGGTCATGACGCATGCGATGTGCGGCGAGGACGCCGACTTCACGCACATCGCCAGGATGGTCGAAACGATCGCGGGCGTGGAGATCCGCCAGCGTGGCGAGGGCAAGGGCTGAAGCGGCTGTGCGGCCCTGCGGCCGCCACCTTCAGGACAGCACCGCGGGATCCGGCGCCCAGTTTCCGCGCGCGATCATGTCCTGGATCTGCCGCCGCAGGATCGTGCGCAGTATGCGCACGGCCTTGGTGGAGGGCCGTTGGGTCGACGCGGCGATCAACAGCGATCGCGTGATGCCGGGCCGGGCGATGCGCCAGATGCGCATGCGGCCCTGCGCGATCTGCGGCGCCACGCAGGAATAGGACAGCACGGCATAGCCCAATCCGCTTTCCACCAGTTGCAGCATGGAATGCATGGCGTCGACTTCCATTTCGACATTAGGTTCCAGCCCCAGCGCCGCCAGCGCCTCGTCGACCAGCACGCGCACGCCGTGCGGCCGGCCGGGCAGGATCATGGGCAGGCAGCTCAAGCGCGCGGCCTGCACCGGCCCCGCGCCGACGCCCGCCGGGTCGTCGCGCGGGCCCAGCAGGAACAGCTCGTCGGTCAGCAGGGATTCGGCCCTTAGCGAGGGGATGTTCAGCCGCGGCGCGTCGTACAGGATGGAGATGTCCGTCAGGCCGTTGCACAGCCATTCCAGCACGTGGCCGCTATAGCCCTCCATGAACTTCAGCGAGACGCCGGGCACGGCGCGCCGGAAAGCCTGGATCAGCGGTACCGACAGCACGGCGGATATCGACGCCGGCATCCCGATCACCACCGGCCCGCCCGGCACCGCGCCGGAAGCCTTGACCGCGCTGACGGCGCTGCGCGTGCTTTCGACGATACCGCGCGCATATTGCGCCAGCAGCGTGCCGGCCTCGGTCAGCAACACGCCGCGTCCGGTGCGGTGAAACAGCGCCACGCCCAGCTCCTGCTCCAGCGCCTTGACGCGCCGGCTCAGGATGGGCTGGCTGATGGACAGGCGCATAGCTGCCCGGGAATACGCGCCGGCATCCGCGATGCCGATGAACATTTCCAGCTGTCGTAGTTCCATCGCGCCGTCCGCCCCGATGAAGAATGCCGGCAGCGGCGGCGGCGTCAGGCCGCGGCGCGCTGCGTCGGATACTGCCCGTCCGTGACCGCTTCCTGCCAGGTCGCCTTGCCCATCGACGTCGCCATGTGGATCATGTACGTGTCCGACGCCGCGCCGTGCCAGTGCCGTTCGTTCGGCCCTATCCACACCACGTCGCCCTGGCGGATCAGCTGCGGTTCCTGCCCTTCCAGGCAAATCCAGCCCTGGCCCGCCGTCACATGCAGCACCTGGCCGTACTCATGGGTGTGCCAATGGGTGCGGGCACCCGGAGAGAAAAACACATTGTTGATGCCGACGTTGTCCATCGTCGGCATCACCGGATCCGCCCACACCACGCCGGTAAACGTCGCGCCGCGCTGTTCGGAAGGAACGCCTGACACCCTGCCGTGAAATACCTTCATTGCCTGCCTCCTGTGCATTGCCTGTTGGAACCGCGGGCCGCCGCGCGGCGGCCGCGGTAAGTAAGGATGATGACGCCCCGCGCGACCTAAGCGCGCGCGGCTTCCGCTTCGTAAGCCGCGATGGCCTCGCTGGCCACGCGAAAGGCCGCCAGCGCCAGCGGCACGCCGCAATAGACGGCCGCCTGCATCAGCACCGCGCGTACCTCTTCCCGCGTGCAGCCGTTGCGCAACGCGCCCTTTACATGCGAGGCCAGCTCGTGGTGCTGGCTCATCGCCGTCAGCATGCCCAGGTTAAGCAGGCTGCGCGTCTTGAATGGCAGGGTTTCGTCGCCCCAGATCTCGCCCCAGCAGTATTCGGTCACGAGCTTCTGCATGGGCCGATTGAAGTCGTCGGCCGCATTCCAGGATTTTTCGACATGGGCGGCGCCCAGTACGTCCTTGCGGTTCTGGAAGCCTTTCTGGAAGAGCTCGTCGTTTGCCATCGCTGGTTCCTTTTCGATCGGCGCGGCCCGCGCCCGCCGCTGCCGCATGCCCCGCGCAACGGCACCCGGGCCGCGCGCGACATGGTCGATCATACAATCCGGCAATCATATAGTAAATGCCGAAACGCGCATCGCGTATGCGTATCGCGGGAAGACGGGAGGCTGCTGCCCGCCCCCGCCGAACGGCATACCGCCCCGGCGCCCGACGCATCCGCCACGCTAGGGTTATTACTAGCCGAGGCCGATCATGCTCGATGATACAGTCATACAATCATAACAATACGCCGGAGACACCATGAGAAAGCTCGTTGCGATGCTCGCCGCGCTCTGCGGCCTGCTGTACGGCGCCGCGGCGGTGGCCGACTATCCCGAACGGCCCATCCGCATGGTGGTTCCCTTCGGCGCCGGCGGCGGCGTGGATGCCCTGGCCCGTCCGCTTGCGCGCGAGCTCAGCCAGATCCTGGGCCAGAGCGTGATCGTCGAAAACAAACCCAGCACCAATGGCCAGATCGGCATGGCCGAAGTCGCGCGCGCGGAACCGGACGGCTACACGGTGGTGATGAGCTCCGCCGCCTATGCCATCACACCGGCCTTCTATCGCGACCTGCCCTACGACATCCGCAAGGATTTCGCGCCGGTCACCATACTGGCCTCCAATCCGCTCGTCCTGGTGGCGTCCACCCATTTCAAGGCATCGACCGTGCAGGAGATGATCGCGATGGCGCGCGCCAAGGCCGGCTCGGTCAATTTCGCGGCGCCCGGCAACAGCGGCATCCATTTCCTGGCGGGGGAACTCATGGGCAGCGTGGCCGGCGTCAAGTGGACCAGCGTGCCCTACAAGGGCGCGGGGCCGGCCTTTCCGGACCTCATCAGCGGACAGGTCGACGTCATGTTCGACAACCCCGCGTCCTCGCTGCCGTTCGTGCAGTCCGGCCGGCTCAAGCTGATCGCCACCACGGGCCAGCAGCGCCTGGCCGCCGCGGGCAATGCCCCCACGGTGGCCGAAGTCCTGCCCGGCTTCGACGCGGCCAACTGGTTCGTGCTGGCCGCCCCGGCGGGCACGCCCGCTGACCGCATCCGCACGCTTTACGACGCCAGCAGGCGCGCCATGCAGCAGCCCGCGCTCGTCGAGTTCATGGACCGCAACGGCATCGCCACCATACTCAGCCCGCCCGCGCAGGCCGCCGACTATATCCAGGCCGAAGCCGGCAAATGGGGCGGCGTGGTGCGCGATAACCGCCTGGCCGTCCAGTAACGCCGCCGCGCGGCACGCCGGCGGCCGCGCGCGGCCTTCGGCATGAATCGATAAGGAGCAACCATGCAGGATTTCCAGATGCTTTGCGGTGGCCGATGGGTAAACGCCCAGGACGGCCGATGGATCGATTCCTTCAACCCTTATACCGGCGAACCGTGGGCACGCGTGCCCCGGGCCGGCGTCGAGGACGTCGACCGCGCCGTGCAGGCGGCCCGCCGCGCCTTTCTCGATCCGACCTGGCGCGATCTCACGCCCACGGCGCGCGGCGCGCTGCTGCGCCGCCTGGGCGACCTGGTGGCGCGCGACGCCGACGCGCTGGCCGCCATCGAAACGCGCGACAACGGCAAACTGATCTCCGAAATGCGCGGCCAGCTGCGCTACATGCCGCAGTGGTATTACTACTTCGGCGGCCTGGCCGACAAAATCGAGGGCCGCGTCATCCCCATCGACAAGCCGGACTGCTTCAACTTCACGCGCGACGAGCCGCTGGGCGTGGTGGCCGCCATCACGCCGTGGAATTCCCCGCTGCTGCTGGCCACCTGGAAGCTCGCGCCGGCGCTGGCCGCGGGCAATACGGTCGTATGGAAGCCTTCGGAACATTCCACCGTATCGGCGCTGGCCTTCGGCCGCCTCTTCGAGGAAGCCGGCTTTCCGCCGGGCGTCGTCAACATCGTCAGCGGCCTGGGCAGCGACATCGGCGAAGCCCTGGTCACCCATCCGCATGTGGCCAAGGTCGCCTTCACCGGCGGCGACCAGACCGGGCAGCACGTGTACGAAATGGCCGCGCGCGGCATCAAGCCCGTCACGCTGGAGCTGGGCGGCAAATCGGCCAATATCGTCTGCGCCGACGCCGACCTGGACAACGCCGTCAAAGGGACCGTATCGGGGATCTTCGCCGCCACCGGGCAAACCTGCATCGCCGGATCGCGCGCCCTGGTCCATCGCGACATCCACGACGCCTTCGTCGACAAGCTGGTCGCGTACGCCCGCACCGCCCGCATGGGCGACCCGTCCCTGCCCGAAACGCAGATCGGACCGGTCACCACCCAGCCGCAATTGGCAAAAATCCTGGACTACATCGAAGTCGCCCGGGCCGGCGGCGCGCGCTGCGTCCTGGGCGGCACCCCGGGCAGCCGCCCCGAATGCGGGCGCGGCTGGTTCGTGGAGCCGACCATCTTCTGCGACGTCACGCCGGACATGCGCATCGCCCAGGAAGAAGTCTTCGGGCCGGTCCTGTGCGTCATTCCATTCGACACCGACGACGAGGCCATCGGCATCGCCAACGATACCCGCTACGGCCTGGCGGCCGGCCTGTGGACGCGCGACATGGGCCGCGCGCTGAATCTTTCGCGCCGCCTGGAGGCGGGCACAGTGTGGGTCAATACCTACCGCGCCACCAGCTACCTGTCGCCCTTCGGCGGCTACAAGCGATCCGGCATCGGCCGCGAAAGCGGGCTGTCGGCCATCCGCGAGTACCTGCAGGAGAAAAGCGTCTGGATCAGTACCGGCGGCGACGTCCCGAATCCTTTCGTGATGCGTTAGGCATCCACGCAACACCATGCGCGACGATATTGCGATCCGGCACCCAACGGCTTGGGAGCAGTTAAAATCCCCCCCATTGCCGTTATCCGGCCAGCCATTTTCCAAACCACACGCATGAATGCCGTTGCCGCGCCCGAGGGCGATTTCAAAGTGCCGCGTGCCGCTTCCGTACTGCGGCACAGCGTTACCGAAAGCATACGCAACGCCATCCTGGTCGGCCGATTCCGGCCGGGCGAGCGGCTGCCAGAGCGCGAACTCTGCGAAATGACCGGCGTCAGCCGCACCCTGGTACGCGAAGCGCTGCGCCAGCTGGAATCCGAAGGCCTGATCCACGTCATTCCCCATCGCGGCCCCGTGGTCGACCGCCTGTCTCCGGAACAGGCCGAAGGCATCTACCAGGTACGCGAGGAACTCGAAGGCCTGGCCTGCCAGCTTTTCGCCGAACATGCCAACGACGCCCAGCGCAAAGCGCTGCAGGACGCCTTCCAGGCGCTGAAGCGCGCGATGACCCACGGCACCGCGCTGGAACGCCTGACCGCCAAGAATTTCTTCTACCAGCAGCTGCTGGACGGCGCGGGCAACGAAGCCCTGACCACCACCCTGCGCCTGCTGAATTCGCGCGTCATGCTGTTGCGGTCCACGTCCATGCAGGCGCCGGGCCGCTCCCGCAAAAGCCTGGCCGAACTTTCCGACGTCATCGATGCGGTCGCCGCCCGCGACGGCAAGGCCGCCCGCCGCGCCGGCAGCCTGCACGTGCGCAATGCCGCCAAGGTGGCGATCGAGATCCTGCGCCAGGCGAACGAAGCCGCGGAAGAAGAATCCGCCGCCGCCTCCTGAACGCGCCACCCGGCGCCCCGTCCCCTTCGGCTTGCCTGCGCGTACATCGCGCGGGTAGCTGCGCCTCGCTCTCCTGATAAACCCCAGCCCCGAAGCCGTTGTAAAACCGAGAATGCAATAATACAATCATTCTCTAATACGATAACGATACGCCAGGCAGCATCGAGGGCAACGGAGGGACAATGGCCAGACTTCAAGGCAAGGTCGCGATCGTCACGGGCGCGGCAGGGGGACTTGGCAAGGCAATCGCGCAGGCCTATGCGCGCGAGGGCGCCCGCGTCGGCATGCTGGATAACAATGCCGACCTGCTGGACCAGGCGGTGGCAGGGATCCCGGGCGCGGAAGCGCTGGCCTGCGACGTGGCCGACCGCGCCGCCGTCCTCAACGCCATCGGCGGATACGCCCAGCGCATGCAGGGGCTGGACATCCTGGTCAACAACGCGGCGTACTTCCACTACGCGCCCTTGACCGACATGCCGGAAGCCATCGTCGACAAAATGATCGACGTCGGCCTCAAAGGCGCCCTGTGGAGCCTCCAGGCGGCCACGCCGCACCTGATCGCGCGCGGCGGCGGCGCGGTCATCAACCTGTCCTCCGTGGCGGTATCCGTCGCCATCCGGAACGCGGCCGTCTACAGCGCGATCAAGGGCGCGCTGGATACCCTGACACGGCAGCAGGCCGTCGAACTGGGCGCCCACGGCATACGCGTCAATGCCCTGGCCCCGGGCCCGGTCGTCACGCCGGGCGCCAGCTCCGTCATCGACGCGCAAGGCTGGGAAACGCGGCGCCAGAAAACGCCGCTCAAGCGCCTGCCTACCGGCGACGACATCGCGGCCGCCGCGGTTTTCCTGGCCTGCGACGAAAGCGCCACCGTGGCGGGCGTCACCCTGAAGGTCGATGGAGCGCTCACGATAAGCGGATATTGACGGCCACGCGGCGCGCGACGCTACCGCGCACGGGCCGCCGCGGCACGACGAAGTTGCGGGACT
Source organism: Bordetella genomosp. 11 (assembly GCF_002261215.1). NCBI lineage: Bacteria > Pseudomonadati > Pseudomonadota > Betaproteobacteria > Burkholderiales > Alcaligenaceae > Bordetella > Bordetella genomosp. 11. The sequence continues at coordinate 4,630,088 of NZ_NEVS01000004.1, forward strand.
TCGACGCCACGATAAGAACGTGGAGACATCGATAACAACGCGTTGCTCCAAGGAGACGCGATGACGGAACTGCAGATACAGCTGGAGGCCTTCCTCCAGGCCCTGGCGGCCGGCGTGCTGGTGGGCGCGCTGTATGGACTGATGTGCGTCGGCCTGGCCATGATCTTCGGGATCATGCGGGTCATCAATTTCGCGCAGGGCGACTTCATGATGCTCGGCATGTACGTCGCCTACTTCTTCTTCATCGCCCTGGGTTCGCACGTACTGGCCGGTTCCCCCCTGGGCGCCTATCTGTCCATCCTGCTGACCGTGCCGGTCATGTTCGCCGTCGGCTATCTCGCGCATCGCCTGCTGATCTCCCGCGTCACCGGCGGCAGGACCGCCGCGCTGGAGGGCGAGGGGCATTACGCGCAACTGATCCTGACGCTGGGCATCGCGCTGATCCTGCAGAACGGCGGCATGATGGTCTTCGGTCCGCAGCTGGTTTCCATACGGACCTCGGTATCGAGCACCGCCTGGGAGATCGGCCCGCTGTGGGGCGACTTCGTCAGCATTTTCGTCAACAAGGGGCGCGGCATCGCCGCCGTGATTTCGGCCGCCACCATCCTGCTGCTGATCGCCCTGGTCAATCGCACGCGCCTGGGCAAATCGCTGCGCGCGGCGGCGGACAATCCGGTCGCCGCATCCTACATGGGCATCGACGTCAATCGCGCCTACCGCGTCGCCTTCGCGCTGGGCACCTGCGTGACCGCGTTGTCCGGCGGGCTGCTCGCCACCAACTTCCCCTTCCATCCCTTCGTCGGCCTGGAATTCGTCATCATCATGTATGCCGGGGTGGTGCTGGGCGGCATGGGCAGTATCTCCGGCGCCTTCTGGGGCGGCATGGTCATCGGCCTGGTGCAGCAGCTGTCGGCGCTGGTGCTGCCCACGCAGCTGCAGAACGCCGCCATCTTCGTCTTCTTCCTGCTGATCGTGACCCTGCGCCCGCAGGGCCTGTTCGGCCGCCTGTCGGAGCGGACATGAACGGGCGCCGCCATCTCCTGCTGTTGTGCGCGCTGGCCATCGCCTATCCCGCGATCGCGCTGATGGTGCAGAACTCGTATCACCAGCTGATCTTCACGCTGGTGCTGGTGTGGGCCTGCTTCGGCCTGTCCTGGAACATGCTCAGCGGCTACACCGGCCTGGTGTCCTTCGGTCACGCCGCGTTCTTCGGCTTGGGCGCCTACGCAGCGGTGCTGGGACAGATCTACCTGAACCTGACGCCGTGGCTGATGATTCCCGTATCGGCCGCCATCGGCGCGGCCGCCGGCCTGCTGGTCGGCCTGCCGACCTTCCGGCTGCGCGGGCATTACTTCGCGCTGGCCATGCTGGCCTATCCGCTGGCGCTGCTCTACGTCTTCGAATGGCTGGGCTACCAGGAGGTAACCTTCCCCATGAAGCGGGAGAACGCGGCCGCCTACATGCAATTCTCCAACCCCGGCGTCTACACCGTGGTGGCGATGATCATGCTGGTGCTGTTCGTGGCATTGACGCGGTATGTGGAGCGCACGCGCTTCGGCATGGCGCTGATCGCCATCAAGCAAAACGAGGCGGCGGCCGAAGCCGCGGGCATCGATACCCTGCGCTGGAAGCTGAAGGCCATCGCGCTGAGCGGTGCCATCGCCGGCGCCACCGGCGCCTTCTACGCCGTCGTACTGCTGGTGGTGACGCCGGTATCGGTGTTCGGCATGCTGGTGTCGGCACAGGCGCTGACCGTGGCGATGTTCGGCGGCGTGGGCACCGTATGGGGTCCCATCATCGGCGCGGCCATCCTGGTACCGCTGGGAGAAATCCTGCACGCCGAACTGGGGGCGCGATATCCCGGCATACAGGGCGTGATCCTGGGCATCGCCATCATCGCGGTCATCCTGGCGGCGCCGGAAGGCGTCTACTGGAAGATACGCGATCGCCTGCGGCGCCGCGCCCCGGCCACGACATCCACCACGCCACCGGCCGCGCCGGCCAGCCAGGCCCCTGAAGGCGCGGACTTCGGCTCGGCCACCGCCGGTGCGCGCGGCCCGCTTTCCCGGCAGGGTAACCGCGCCCCGGCCATGACGGCCCAGCCGGCGCGCGCCGACGCGCTGACGGAAGCGGCCGGCGGCCATGCCATGGCCTCCACGCTGCGCGGCATGGCCGACGGCGCCGCCGCCTTCGTTCCCATGGCCTTCGAAACCATGCCGGCATCCGAGGCCGCGGCCACCATCGCGGCGGCCACGCAGGCGCCGGGCCGCGCCGAGGGCCCGGACACGCGCGGCAGCGCGGCATCGGCGGCAAGCGGCGCGGTGCCCATCCTGGAAGTGCGCAACGTCTCGCGCCGCTTCGGCGGCCTGCAGGCCGTGCGCGACGTCAGCTTCAGCGTGCGGCGCGGCATGATACTGGGCATCATCGGTCCCAACGGCGCGGGCAAGACGACGCTGTTCAACCTGCTTAACGGCTTCCTGCGTCCCGATACCGGCATGGTACTGGTCAACGGCGTCGACATGGCCGGACGCAAACCGCATGTGCTTTGCGCCGCCGGCATGGGCCGCACCTTCCAGGTGATGCGCCCCTTCATGCGGCTGACGGTGCTGCAGAACGTGCAAGTGGGTGCCTACGTCAAGGCCAACAGCGAGGCCCACGCCCGCGAGCTGGCGCATCGGGCGGTGGCCCGCGTCGGCCTGTCCGATTGCGCGCAGCAGGTCGCCTCGACGCTGACCACGCGCCAGCTGCGGCTGATGGAGCTGGCGCGGGCGCTGGCCGGACAGCCCGACCTGCTGCTGCTGGACGAAACGCTGGCCGGGCTGGGCCATGGCGAAGTCGACGACGTGCTGTCGGTGATCCGCTCGCTATCGCGCGACGGCATGACCATCGTCATCATCGAACACACCATGCAAGCCATGGTGCGCCTGGTCGACCAATTCGTGGTGCTGGATCACGGCGAGGTCCTGGTGGTGGGCGATCCCGCCTCCATCACCCGCGACAGCCGCGTCGTCGAAGCCTACCTGGGCAAGAAGTGGAGCGCCAAGGATGCTTGAGATACAGAACCTCGTCGCCGGCTACGCCGCGCTGCCCGTGCTGCATGACGTCTCCATCCAGGTCGAGGCCGGCGAGTTCGTCTCCATCGTCGGACCGAACGGCGCGGGCAAGAGCACGCTGTTCAAGACCGTCTCCGGCACGGTGGCGGCGATGTCCGGCACCATCCGTTTCGACGGCAAGGACCTGCTGGCGGTCGCGCCGGCGCAGCGGCCGCACCTGGGCATCGCCCACGTGCCGGAAGGCCGCCAGGTCTTCGCCTCGATGACCGTCCAGGAGAACCTGGAAATGGGCGCCTATACGGCGGCCGGACGGCGCGACTGGCGGCGCAACCTGGCGCGCATCTACGAGTGGTTCCCCATACTGCCGCAACGCGCGCGGCAACTGGCGGGCACGCTGTCCGGCGGCGAGCAGCAGATGCTGGCCATCGGGCGCGGCCTGGCTTCGTCGCCGCGTCTTCTGATGCTCGACGAACCCTCGATGGGCCTGTCCCCGGCCATCGCCGATTTCATCTTCGAGCGTCTGATCGATATCCGCCGCGAGGCGCGACTGACGATACTGCTGGTGGAACAGCGCGTGGCCGAAGCGCTGCAGTTCGCCGACCATGCCTACGTGCTGGAGACCGGACGCGTGGCACTGGCCGGCACGCACGAGACCCTGCGGGCGGACGACCGCATCCGCCGCGCGTACCTGGGCATGTAAACGGACATCCGCGCGCCAGCCAGGCGCCCGGGCATCCGCCCGCGGTTCGAAGCACACTTGGATAGGCCCGCAGACAGGGCCAACTGGAGGAGACGATGAAGACCTTGAAGATCGCGCGCCCGCTGGGCGCCGCGGCCCTGTGCGGCCTTTTGCTGTCGGCCGGCGCGCCGGCGCCCGCGCGGGCGGCCGATCCGGCGCCCGTCAGCGTGGGACTGATCGCGCCGATGTCCGGCCTCTATGCCCGCCCGGGCCAGGTGATGCGCATGGGCGCGGAGATGGCGGTGAAGGATATCAACGTCCAGGGTGGCATCAAGTCGCTGGGCGGCGCGCCGCTCAAGCTGGTGGTGGTGGACTCCGGCGATTCGACGGAGAAAGCCAAGAGCGCCGCGCAGCGCATGGTGGCAGACTACCCCGACCTGGTGGCGGGCACGGGCGCGTACCTGAGTTCTTTCACATTGGCCGTGACGGAGGTGACGGAACGCGCGAAGTTGCCCATGCTGACGCTGTCGTATTCCGACCAGATTACGGCGCGGGGCTTCAAGTACATCTTCCAGACATCGGCGACGGCGGGCCGCCAGGCCGAGATCGCATTGCCGATCATTCTGGAGCTGGCGGAGAAGGCATCGGGCAAGCGGCCGAAGACGGTGGCTATCCTGACCGACAACACGGCAGCATCGCTGTCGTCGGTGAAGGCGATGAAGGAGGGGCTGCTGCAGAAGAACAATCTGGAACTCGTGGTGGACGAGACGTTCACGCCGCCGTTGTCGGATGCCTCTTCGCTGATCCAGCGGGTGCGGTCGCGGCGGCCGGATCTGGTGTTCTTCCTGCCGACGGTGATTTCGGATGCGAAGCTGATACTGGAGAAGATGAACGAGACCAATGTTCGGATACCGGTGATTTCCTTCGGGATCGCGATCGCGGAGCCAGACGTGCTGAATACGGTAAGCCCGCAGTTGCTGAATGGGGTGATGTCGGCGGTGGCAAACTGGGGCGCGAAGGGGCAGGAGGCGTTGATCCAGCGGATGAAGACGGAATACAAGGAACCGTGGATGACACAGAACGCCATTTCGACCTACGGCGATATGTGGATCATCAAGGCGGCACTGGAGAAAGCAGGCAAGGCGGACCGCGAGGCGGTGGCACAAGCGATGCGAAATCTGAACGAAGGGCCTACGCCGTATTTTCCGGGCGGTGAATTGAAGTTCGACGAGGCGGGACATCGGCTGGGGGCGTCGCTGACGATTATCCAGTGGCAGAACGGCGTGCCCGTGACGGTGTATCCGGAGAACCTGGCGATTGCGAAGCCGATCTGGCCGGGGGGGAAGTAGGTGGGGCCTTCGTGATGCTTCCGGGGACGTGGCGAGGAGATGCCGATGCGGTTTCTCGCCCGTTTCCGCGAGGCCGGTCTCCTGTTCATTCCGTCCGTTGATGGCTGCTGTCGGCGGGTGGCTTGCTGATGCCGTCCGCTGACCGCTACTGTCCGCAGGTATTTTGCTGATCCCGTCCGGCGGGGGTGATGCCTGTCGGGGCCAGCCCGGAGGAGCCGGTCCGGCGCCTTCGCGCCGGACTCCCGCGTTGTCATCCTCGTACGGCGGCCGAAGTGGCGGTGGGGTTCTTGTGTTTTTTTTTGCCCGGCCGTCCTCCCTTCGGATTCCCTCGCGCGGCTCCAACGGGCTGGCCCCGACAGGCATCACCCCCGCCGGACTCCGGTTTGCCTTAATTACGATCGCTGCGACGAGCTGGGTTCTTGCGCTTCGTGGGTGGCGAATGCTGTCCCTGGAAGATTCTGCATTGCACGTCGCATCGAGGCCGCCCAGCGCGGCCCCGCTGCGCCTACGCTGTAGTTGAATGCGACGGGCTGCATGCGAATGGCGGTGGGGATGGCGGCGGAGGTGGAATGCGACGTGCTCGAATGTCGCAGACGCAAGGATCTTCACACCTACGGCCGCGAGGGCGTCAGCAATTCTGTGTGTGCCATGTGGTGGCAACGAATGTGCGCATGCAACCGCATCCACTCCGGATGCAAAACCGTCGCACGAAAGCACCCGTGGCATGACGCACCGTGTAGGTGATCGCTGGCCGCGCTGGGCGGCCAGCGATCGACGTGCGCCGCGAAATCTTCCAGCGGCAGCATTCACCATCCACGAAGCGCAAGAACGCAGCCCGTCGCGGCGACCGTAATTAAGGCAAACCGGAGTCCGTCGGGGGTGGTGCCTGTCGGGGCCAGCCCGTTGGAGCCGCGCGAGGGAATCCGAAGGAAGGACGGCCGGGCAAAAAAAACACAAGAACCCCACCGCCACTTCGGCCGCCGTACGAGGATGACAACGCGGGAGTCCGGCGCGAAGGCGCCGGACCGGCTCCTCCGGGCTGGCCCCGACAGGCACCACCCCCGACGGACGGCATCAGCAAAATACCCACCAACAGCAACGCCCAACAAACGCCACGAGCAAACAGCACCCCCCAGCAACAAAACGAGATAAATCACCCAAAAAAACCACCCACCCCAAACAAACTTGACGAGAACTAAACGGTCAGACTGCTCCAATATTGCCCTTCCATGACAAGTCACCGAAAGCCAGTCCCCGATTCTTATATGCTGCCCCCCGCTCCACCCCCAGCATCACGCAAGAACATCTTCATCGCCGCGCTGCTCCTGTACGCCCTGGTAATGTGGCCCATCATCCACGCCGATCGCTTCTACATCGACGACCTCGGTCGCGCCCGCACCGGTTATCTGGGATGGACATCGGATGGCAGGCCGCTATCGAACCTCGTCGTCGAGACCATGAACCTCGGCACCCCCATCTCCGATCTATCGCCCCTCCCCCAGCTGCTCGCCCTGATGCTGCTCGCCTACCTCGCCGTCACCGCGAGCAGGAAGTTCAACATCCCCGGCACCTGGCGCGCGCCCCTCATCATGGCGCCCCTCGTCGCCAACCCCTTCTTCCTGGAGAACCTCTCCTACAAATTCGACGTCCTGCCCATGACGCTCGCCACTGCCCTATCCTGCATGGCGGTTACCGCCATACCCAGGACGGGATGGCGCGGCGTCCTCGGGGCCGTCGCCTTGCTGGCCACCCTTTGCCTTTACCAGCCCGCGCTGAACGTCTTCCTCGTCTTCGTCATCGCGGAATTCGTACTTGGCCAGCGCGATCGCCAGCCCATGCGGCAGTTGCTGCGCACCCTGGCCATACGGGCCGGCCAGTTTCTCGCCGCGCTGCTGGCCTACAAAGCCGTCATCGCGAAAACCGTCAAAGGTCATTATGCCCTTGCGCATGGTGCCATCGCTTCCTTCAACACCTGCGTCGCCACCTTCCAGCGCAACCTCGGTGCCTTCTGGCGCTACGCGGCGGACCAGCTTCCCGGCCTATGGGCCAAGCCCCTGTTCGTATTCATCGCCATCGGCGTGGTTGCCGCGCTCTGCTGGAGCGTACGTTACCTGGTGCTTAACTGGCGCAGCGCATCGACCGCCACGCGCGTCGCAATGGTGGCCGGCATCGTCCTCCTTCCGCCGGCCCTGCTGATCGCACCATGGGGCCCCATGCTGGCACTCGAATTTCCGGTCTACGCGCCTCGCGTCATGATCGGTTTCGGCGCGCTGGGGGCGGTGGGGCTGCTGTTCGCCTGGACCGCGCTGGAAACCACGCGCATGAAATCCTCGTGGCAGGTCGTCGTCCTGACCGTGCCCGTCTACGCCTTGCTGACCTTCTGCTTCGTCTACGGCGATTCGCTCAAGCAGCAAAAGGAATTCGAGAACCGCGTCGCCGCGCGGCTATCCGACGATCTTGGCCGGATAGCCGCGCAGCAGGGCATCTCGGAATACGTCGTGCAAGGCAGCCTGGGCCATGCCGTACTGGTCCAGCACACCATGCGCAAATACCCGTTGATCGGTACGCTCGTCCCGGTGTACCTGACGCAAGGTTGGGGATGGGCCTACGAGGAAATGCGGCACTTCGGCGTCGACACCAGGCATGAAATGTCGCCGCCGGCCGGCGAGCCGCGCGACCCCGCCGTGGTGGTGTCGCGCGACTACCGCGTCTACGTGGACCACGGCAGGGCCGTCGTGGCTTTCACGCCGGCACCGTGACGCGGCGGCCGGTCAGAATACCGGGACGATGCTGCCCTTGAAGCGCTCGCGCATGAACTGCGCGGCCTGCGGCGAACGCAGCGCCGCCACCAGCTTCTTCATCGCCGGCGTATCCTTGTCGTCCGGCCGCGCGGCCAACAGGTTCGCGTAGGACGACTGGCCGCCTTCCAGGAACAGCGCATCCTTGGTCGGATCCAGCTTCGCTTCCAGCGCGAAGGTCGTGTTGATCACCGCCAGGTCCACTTCGGGCAGCACGCGCGGCAGCATCGGCGCTTCCAGCTGCTTGATCGTGATGTGCCGGGGATTGGCCTTGATGTCCTTCACCGTGGATTTGGTGTTGCGCGGATCGGTCAGCTGCACGATGCCGGCCTGGTCCAGCAGCTGCAGGGCACGGCCGCCATTCACGGCGTCATTGGGGATGGCCACCACCGCGCCATCCTTCAATTGCTTGATGTCCTTGATCTTGCTGGAATACGCGCCGAACGGCGCGACGAAGATGTCGCTGACCGCAACGATGTCGGTGCCGCGGCTGCGGTTGAACTCGTCCATGAAAGGCTTGTGCTGGAAGAAGTTGGCATCGATCCGCTTCTGCGCCAGCTGCATATTGGGCTGGATGTAGTCCGTGAAAACCACGATCTGCAGGTCCACGCCCTCCTTGGCCAGCATGGGCTTGATGTTCTCCAGTATCTCGGCATGCGGCGTGGGACTGGCGCCCACGACGATCTTGTCGGCGGCATGGGCCGCCGGTTGCAAAGCCGCGGCGCAAGCCACGGCCAACACTGCGATCAGTTTGTTCACCTTCGTCATCTCCGTTCGTTGGGACAGTGAAATGCAGCGGTACAACGCACCCGGCGCAACGATGCCGGGATACGGCGAAACACGGCAGGGGCCGGCACGGCGGGCCCCTGCCATCTAACGGGTGTAATGCAGCACCAGCCGGTTGCCCACGGTTTGCAGCAACTGCACCAGCAGCAACAGCAGCACGATGGTGATGAACATCACGTCCAGCTGGAAACGCTGGTAGCCGTAGCGGATGGCCAGGTCGCCCAGGCCGCCGCCGCCGACCACGCCGGCCAGCGCGGAATACGACACCAGGGCAATCGCGGTCACCGTGGCCGCGGCCAGGATGCCGGGCATGGCCTCCGGCAACAGCGCGCCGAAGACGATCTGCCGCGTATTCGCGCCCATCGCCAGCGATGCCTCGATGATGCCGCGGTCGACTTCGCGCAGTGCCGATTCCACCAGGCGACCGAAAAAAGGAATGCCGGCCACCACCAGCGCGGGCACCGATCCGGCCACGCCCAGCGACGTCCCGGTCAGCAGCGTGGTCAGCGGGATCATGGCGATCAGCAGGATCACGAAGGGCAAGGAGCGCAGGATATTCACCGCCAGCGACACGCCGCCATAGACGCGCGGCGCGTCGTGCAGCTGTGTCGGGCTGGTCAGGAATAGCAGCACGCCCAGGGGCAGGCCCAGCACCAGGGTCAGGCTCAGCGACCAGCCCAGCATCGATAGGGTGTCGACCGAGGCCCAGCCGATATCGGCCCAGTCCACATTGCTGAACCACGCGGCGATCAACGCGCTCATGCCCGCAGCTCCTCGACCGTCACGCCCTTCGCCGCCAGGCGTGTCATGGCGTTCCTGACCTGTTCGTCCGGCCCCTCCAGGGCCACCGTCATCTGGCCGCACGTCAGGGACTTGATCCGTTCGATCCGTCCATTCAGGATGGAAAAATCGATACCGAACGCGCGCGCGGTCTGGCTCAGGATGGGCTGGTGCACGGTGTCTTGCATAAAGGTCAGCCTGCACAGGGTCCGCGCGCCGCTTTGGACCAGCGCGGCATCGACGTCCTCGTCCTGGATATGCTCGGCCTCCTGCACGAAGCGCCGCGTGGTCTCATGCTGCGGATGCAGGAAGACCGTGCTGACCGGCCCGCTTTCCACGATGGTGCCGGAGTCGATCACCGCGACGCGGTCGCATACGGTACGGATCACGTCCATTTCATGGGTGATCAGCACGATGGTCAGGCCCAGCTTCTCGTTGATCTGGCGCAGCAGTTGCAGGATGGAGCGTGTGGTCTGCGGATCGAGGGCGCTGGTGGCCTCGTCGCACAGCAGCACGCGGGGATGGTTGGCCAGTGCGCGGGCGATGCCGACGCGCTGTTTTTCCCCGCCGGACAGCTGGCGCGGATACTTGTCCTTGTGGCGGCGCAGGCCCACCAGGTCCAGCAGCTCGTCCACGCGGGCATCGATGCGGCGGGCGTCGGCCTGTCCCGCGATCTTCAGCGGGAAGGCGACGTTGTCGCCGACGGTTTTCGAGCCGACCAGATTGAAGTGCTGGAAGATCATCCCGACGCCCTGGCGAAAGCGGCGCAGCGCCGTATCGTCCAGACCCTGCAGGTCGACGCCGTCCACGTGCACCGTGCCGCGGGTGGGCCTTTCCAGGAAATTGATCATGCGCAGCAGCGTGGACTTGCCCGCGCCCGAATGGCCGATGATGCCGAATATCTCGCCGGACGCGACCGTCAGGTCGATATCCTTCAGCGCCACCACGGCCGTTCCCTGGACCGGGTAGCTTTTGTGTATCGATCGCAGCTCGATCATGCTTGCGTATTCCCCTTGTCTTGCTTCTATCGGCCCGACCGGCCCCGGGCCGGCGCCCGGGACGTCGCGTCAAACCGTCAAATGCGAAATGCTCTTCGCGTGCGTATAGCACTCCAGTCCTTCCGTGCCGCCCTCGCGGCCGTAGCCGCTATCCTTGACGCCGCCGAACGGCGTTTCCGATACCGCCGACACGAAGTGGTTGATCGCCAGATTGCCGACCTCCAGTTCGTCGCTCAGCACCCGCGCGTTGCGCGCCGAACCGGTAAAGGCATAGCCGGCCAGGCCGTACGGCAGACTGTTGGCCAGGGCGATGGCGTCGTCGAGGCCATCCACGCGCGTGATCAGCGACAAGGGGCCGAAGGGTTCCTCCCGCATCGCCAGGGCATCCGTGGGCACATCGGCCAATACCGTGAATGGAAAATGAAACCCCGGTCCCGGTGTGGGCGCGCCGCCGCACAACAGGCGCGCCCCGCGCCGCAGCGCATCCTCCGTCAGGCGTTGCAGGCCCTGCAGCCGGCGGCTGTTGGCGACCGGGCCGATATCGCTGTCCGGATCCAGGCCGCTGCCCTGGCGCACCGCGCGGCCGATATGCATGTAGGCCTGGACGAAGTCGTCATAGACCGCCTTGTGCACGATGAAGCGCGTGGGGGCCACGCAGACCTGGCCGCCATTGTTCAGTTTTGCCTTCACGCCGGCGGCCGCGGCGACCTGCGCGTCCGCATCGTCGCAGACGATCACGGGCGCATGGCCGCCCAGCTCCATGATGACCGGCTTCATATGCGTGCCGGCCAGGCCGGCCAGTTGCTTGCCCACCGCCGTCGATCCGGTAAAGGTGACCAGGCTCACCACGGGGTGCGGAATCAGGAAACCGGAAATCGCGGCGGGATCACCGAACACCAGGTTCAGCGCACCCGCCGGCAGCCCGGCGTCGCAGAAGGCCTGCGCCAGGTGCATGGCGCCGGCCGGGGTTTCTTCCGACGCCTTCAGGATGATCGCGCAGCCCGCGGCCAGCGCGCCGCCGATCTTGCGGGCCGGCGAACTCATGGGAAAGTTCCATGGCGTGAAGGCCGCCACCACGCCGACCGGCTCGCGCAGCACGGTGTGGCGCATGCCCGGCTCGGCCGGGATGACGCGGCCGTAGAGACGGCGCGCCTCGGTCGCATCCCATTCGATCAGGTCGCAGCCGCGCAGCACCTCGGCACGCGATTGCGCCAGCGGCTTGCCCTGCTCCAGCGTGATGTCGCGCGCAATGGCATCGACGCGCTCGCGCACCAGCTGGACGGCGCGCAGCATGATGCGCGCGCGTTCGGCCGGCGCGACGCGGCGCCAGATCGCGAAACCGCGCGCCGCCGCCGCCGCCGCGCTTTCCAGATGCGCGGACGTCGCGCAGGGTACGGTGCCTATCGACGCTCCCGTGGCGGGATCGATGACCGGCGCGCCGGGCGCATCGATCCATTCGCCGCCGATCAACATGCGAATGGCGGGATAGCCGCCCGTCGGGGGTGCCGCGCCAGTCCGCTCGCCGGATATCGAGCTCATGATGTTTCCCCTCTTCGTTGGTTAACGCCTGTGATGCCGGGACTGCATACGAACTGCCGTGCTGCCAGGGCAGCGGTCCTGCGTTCTTGCGGTGAACCCTTCAGCGCTTGCCGTTGGCCAGCCGCAGCGAGGCTGGATCCCCACGCAGCCGCAGCATCATCGCGCAGCCGAACAACGGCCCCAGCGCCAACATGCTGAACGCGCCGGGCCAGCCCAGCGCCTGCTGCACGGGCGGCACCAGATGGATGCTGACCAGCGTCAATAGAAAGCCGGCACAGGTCTGCGCGGTCAGCAGGGTGCCTATCGAATCCGGCGCGCTCAACTCCGCGATGCTGGCCGAGAACTGGGCCGAATCGGCAATCACCGTAATGCCCCAGGCCACCGCGACCGCGCCGACGATCAGCGGCGGCGCATCGGCCAGCCACCCCATCGCCAGCGCGCAGCCCCCGCTGGCCGCCATCGCCGCCACGGTGACGGCGGTGCGGCCGTAGCGGTCGGCGAACCAGCCGCCCGCCCAGGCGCCGAGCGCGCCGGCGCCCAGCGCGGCGAAGGTCAGGCTTTCGGCGGCGCGATCCGGCGCCGCCATGCCGCCACGGGCGAAGCTTTCGTGCAGGAACACCGCCAGCCATGCCCACATCGCGTAGAGCTCCCACATGTGGCCCAGGTAGCCCAAATTGGCCAGCCGCAACGGCCGATGGCGCCAGGCCTGCGCGACCGCGGCCGGGTTCAACCGCGTCGCGCGGCGCATGGCGGGGCCGACGCCGCACAGATTGATGGCCAGCCCGGCGGCGCCGGCCAGCGCCGCGGCGGCCAGGTAGATCTGCGGCCATTGCATGCCGCCGAATGCCGCCAACAGATGCGGACTGGCCGAGCCGAGCGTCAGCGCGCCCACCAGCAATCCGATCAGCAGGCCCAGGTCGCGGTCCGCCCAGGTCGCGGCCAGGCGCATGCCCACGGGATAGACCCCGGCCATGCACATGCCCGTGACGAAGCGCAGCGCATAGACCGCCGCGCCCGCCGGCTCGCAGGCCAGCAATGCCAGCGTGGCCAGGGCGGCGGTCAACGCCGAGGCCATGAACAGCCGGCGCGGATCGAAACGATCCGCCAGCCCCAGCACGGCGCTGGCGATGGTGCCCGCCACGAAGCCGGCCTGTACCGAACTGGTCAGCAGCGACTCCTGCCAGGAGGTCAGCGCGACGGTTTGCTTGATGCTGGCCACGGCGGCCGACGAGGCGAACCACACCGACATCGCGCAGACCTGGCAAAGCAACAGGATGGCCAGCGAGACCGTCTTGCCGGTGTGCGGCGCCGTCGCGCCCAGCGCGGGTTCGGCCATGACGTCAGCAGCCCAGGTTCTGCGACAGGCGGCCCACGCGATGGAAGCCGCGGCCGAAATAGATCAGCGCTTCGCTATCGTGCTGCGTCGCCGCGGCCCGCACCGCGCAATAGAACACTGTGTGGGTACCGACCTCGGCGGTGAACGTGATGTCGCAGTCCAGCGACACCGCGGCGCCGCGCAGCACCGGCGAGCCGGTTTCCAGGACGTGCCATTCGCCCACGCTGAAGCGGTCCTCCACGGCCAGATCCTTGGCGGAAAACCGCATCGCCAGGGCCTGCTGGCCGGCGTCCAGCACATTCACGCACAGCCGGGCGTTTTCCTTGAATGCCGCGTTGTTGCGGCTGCTGCGATTGATGCAGACCAACAGCATGGGCGGCTGGTCCGTCACCCCGCACACCGCCGATGCCGTGCAGCCGCAGCGCCCGGCGGGGCCGTCGCTGGTCACCACATTGACCGCGGCGCCCAGGTGGGCCATGGCATCGCGGTACGTCGCCTTATCGATCATTTCCGCCTCGCTCGCATCCCGGGACACCGGCGCCCGCGCGATACGCCGCCGCGGCATGCGTCGCCGGCAGGCGCGCGCGCCCGAAAAGTTTTTCACGATAGACGCCATCGGCGTACGCGGTCTTGTACACACCGCGCTCCTGCAACACGGGCACCACCAGTTCGATGAAATCCTCGAAGCATTCCGGCGTGACCGTGCGCGAAAGATTGAACCCGTCGACACCGGCCTGCTCGCTCCAGGCGATCAGCTGGTCGGCGATCTGCCCGGGCGATCCCACCATGGGCTGCTGCCGGCTGCCCAGCACCATCTGTTCGATCAGCTTGCGCTTGGTCCAGGTCGGCCCCGCGCTGCGTGTCATGGCTTCCACGTTGGAGACGATGGCCTGGCTCTTGTCCGTCTGCACCGGTTCGTCCATGCCGTATTTCGCGAAATCGATACCCATCGAGGCGGACGCGTGCGCCAGGGCCGCCTCGACGTCCACGTGCCGCTTGTAGTCCTCGAATTTCTCGCGGGCCTCGGCCTCCGTGCGGCCGGTCACCACCGTCGCCCCCATGAAAACCTTCACGTCCTGCGCCTGCCTGCCGAATTTGACGGCCAGCGCGCGGATATCGTCAACAATTGCCTTGACGCCGCTCATGCTCTGCCCATTCACGAACACGCATTCCGCGTGCGTCGCGGCGAACTGGCGGCCGCGCGTGGAGGCGCCGGCCTGGTAGAGCACCGGCGTGCGCTGCGGCGAGGGCTCGCACAGGTGCAAGGCATCGACCTTGTACTGCCGGCCGTCATGCACGACGCGATGGACCTTGGACGGATCCGCGTAGACGCGGGCCGCGCGATCCTTGCGCACCGCGCCGTCCTCCCAGCTGCCTTCCCAGAATTTGTAGACCAGCGACATGTACTCGTCCGCCAGGTCGTAGCGGTCGTCGTGCGCCATCTGGCCGGACAGGCCGGTCGCCCTGGCCGCGCTGTCCAGGTAACCCGTCACGATGTTCCAGCCGATGCGCCCGCCGGTCAAATGGTCCAGCGTCGACATGCGCCGCGCGAACGAGAAAGGCGGCTCGTAGGTCAAGTTGCAGGTCACGCCGAAGCCCAGGTGGCGCGTGGCGGCCGCCATCGCGGGGATGACCAGGCTGGGATCGTTCACCGGCAGTTGCACGGCGCCGCGCAGTGTCGCATCGACCCCGCCGCCGTAGACGTCGTAGGCGCCCAGCACGTCGGCGAAGAACACGCCGTCGAACAGGCCGGCCTCCAGCTTGCGCGCCAGCTCCATCCAGTAATGGATATCCGTGTAGCGCGTGGACTGGTCGCGCGGATGCGTCCACAAGCCCTGCTGGATGTGCCCGACACAATTCATGTCGAAGGCATTGAGACGGATTTCGCGCGACATCGGGGGTCGTCCTTAGGCGATACGGCGGTCCGGGACGCCCTGTGGCGCGGGTGCATGCCACAGGGCTGTAGCCGTTTCGTCTACTATAGTGGACGACAGAAAGCGCGGACAAGGCCCTGGAAGGGGTTTGCGGGTTTGTCCCTATCCAGGATGTGCGGACCGCCACGACGAAGTGCCGATCCGCGCTGCGGGGCCCCTCTCATGGCAGGTCCCAGGACGGCCGATGGCGTCAACTGCCCCCCGCGACCAGCGCGCGCAGCACGGTTTCCAGTTCCACTTCGCCCTTGATGACATCGGCCGGATCGCCTTCGAAGGCGATCCAGCCTTCATTGAAACCGTCGAGCATGCGCATGCGCGGCACGGGATGCTTCATGCCCTGCGAGCGGAACAGCGCCTCCCAGGTGTCGCGCGCGACGACCTCGGCGCGCACGGGATGGCCCAGGATGCCGGCGAACGCAGCGGCGATGTCGTTCGGGGTGACGCGACGCGGGCCTTCAAGCTCGACGACACGTACACCGCTCCAGGCCCGCTGCAACAATTGCGCGGCGACACGGCCGACGTCGGCGGTCGCCACCATGGGGAATGCCTGGTCCAGCGGCTGCAGGAAGCTGGAAATCACGCCCGTATCGCGGGCCGCCGCGACGTCCCATGCGGCGTTCTCCATGAACCAGCCGGGACGCAGGAAGGTCACCGGTATCGGCAGCTTGCGCAGGGCTTGCTCCAGCAGCGTGCGCTGCGTAAGCAGATTGGATTCGTGCGCCTGGGCGCCGATGGTCGAAAGGCACACTACCTGGCGCGGCGCGGCGGACTGCAAGGCCGCGCACACCGCGTCGATGACGGCGCGCGCTTCCGGGAAGCCCGGCGCGGGGTCGAACTCGGAAGGCGGCAGGATGAAGACGCCTTTGGCGCCCTGGAACGCCGCGCCGAGCGATGCCGCGTCTTCCATATCGGCCATCGCGACTTCGCAGCCACGCGCCACCCACGCCTGTCCGCGCGCCGCGTCCCGCACCACCGCGCGCACCGGCTGGCCCGCCGCGAGCAGCGCGCGCGCAACGGCGCCGCCGACCTTTCCTGTTATTCCCGTAATTGCGTACATGTTTGTTCTCCTTGCATGGATAGCGGTGTTCCCACCGGTCATCGATACGCCGCGAAGGCGATCGACATTCAGGCGCGCCGCAGCCCGCCATAGAGGCCTTGCTCGAATTTGCCGTAGAGGTCGACGACGCCCGGGTCGTAGAACGGCAGGACCTGGGTGAACAGCGTGCCGGCCACCTGCTTGACCGGATCGACCCAGAAATAGCTATTGAGCAGTCCGGCCCAGCTGATGCTGCCGGCGCTGCGGCCATGCGGCCCCGGCTGTGTGTTGATATCGAAGGACAGCCCCCACTTGTGAGGGGTCCCGGGGAATTGATCGAAGCTGTTCGACCACGCGGGCTGCGCGGTTTTCATCTCGGTGACCTGGAGATCCCCAATGTGATTGCGGAACATGGCGGCCACCGTATCGGGGCGCAGGATCCGGTTGCCCCGGTACGTGCCGCCGTTCAACAACATCTGCAATAGCGCCATGTAGTCGCGCGGCGTGCTGAAGGCGCCACCGCCGCCCATGAAAAACTCGGGTCGCTGGTTGATCTCGAAGGCCTCGGGCTTGAGCGATCCGTCGGGCTGCCGGTGATGCAGGGTCGCCACGCGGCGCTTCTGCGCGCTACCGATCAGGAAACCCGAGTCGTGCATGCCCAGCGGCGCGAAAATACGTTCGCGAAAGTAGATTTCCAGCGACTGGTCGGAGACGGCTTCGACCAGCTTGCCCACCCAGTCCATGCCGATGCCGTACTGCCAGCGCTCGCCCGGCTCGAACTCCAGCGGCGCCTTGAAGGCGCCGTTCAACGAATAGCCGATATCCGGCATGCCGGTCGCTTTCTCGTAGCGGGTAAGGTCCTGGCTCCAGATGCTGTATGTAAAGCCGGATGTATGGGTCAGCAGGTGGCGCACCGTGATCGCGGTGCGGGCCGGCCGCAGCTTCGGCTGCCCCGCGGCATCGAAGCCGTCGAGTACCTGGGGCGACTTCAGTTCCGGCAGGATATCGCCCGCCGGCTGGTCCAGCCCCAGCTTGCCTTGCTCGATGAGCTGCATGCACGCCGTCGCGGTAATCGCCTTGGTCATCGACAACAGCCAGAACACCGTGTCCGGCGTGATGGCCGACCCGGTTTGGCGGTTCGCGTGGCCAAAGGCCCCTTCATAGACCAACCCCTGCCGGGTGGCGCCCATGGCGACCACGCCGGCCACCGTGCCGTTGTCGACCGCCTGGCGCAGGGAATGGTCGATCGCCGCAAAGGCGGCTCCGCCGGCCGGCGCCGCCTGGCGTATCGGTTGGGCGGGCGCTGCCCCGGCGCGCCGGCCGGCCAAGCCGCCTGCCGCCGCGACGGCCGTGAAAGTGGCCTTCTTCAGCAGATCGCGCCGGCCAAGTAAAACGCTCATTTGGTACTCCCCGGAAGTGGAACGGTAGGAATCGGGATCGCAATCCATCCGCGACATGAAGCGCATTCTGTGCAAATGTGCGGGGAAACAAAATGGCATTCATGTCATTGCATAAATGACATATAGTCACTGATGGCCGTGGCCGGCCCGATGTTTTCGAATTCCCACGCAAGCCCACAGGCCATGAAATCGTCCAGCGGCAATCTCTCCAGCGGCGTCAACGTATTCGCCGTCGTCGTCGACGCCGGTACCTTCGCGGCTGCCGCCGAACAGCTGGGCTTGTCCCCGCCCGGCGTCAGCCGCGCGATCGCGCGGCTGGAAGCGCGCCTGAAGATACGGCTGTTCGATCGGACCTCCCGCGCCATGTCCCTGACCGAAGAGGGCCGCGCGTTCTACGAACAGGTCATCCCGCACCTCAGGGGCATGGAGGAAGCGGCCGCGGCGGCGGCGCGCGGCGCCGGCACCGTGCGCGGCAAGCTGCGCATCAACCTGGATCCGGTGTTTTCGCGCATCATCCTGGGCCCCCGGTTGAATGAATTCATGGACGCGCATCCCGAGCTGGCGCT
Source organism: Bordetella genomosp. 11 (assembly GCF_002261215.1). Taxonomy (NCBI): domain Bacteria; kingdom Pseudomonadati; phylum Pseudomonadota; class Betaproteobacteria; order Burkholderiales; family Alcaligenaceae; genus Bordetella; species Bordetella genomosp. 11. The sequence continues at coordinate 4,648,342 of NZ_NEVS01000004.1, forward strand.
CGAATTCATCGCGCGGGATCATCTGGGCGATCTGATCGTGGACGGCTTCGACCTTGCCTTGCGATTCGGCGAGCCGCGCTCGTCCAGCCTGGTGGCCCGCAAACTGCTGGAAAGCGGAATCGTCACGGTCGCCGCGCCGTCATACCTCGCGGCGCGGGGGCGTCCGGCAGCGCCCCAGGAGCTGGGCGCTGGCCATCACACCTGCCTGGAGTTCAGGAATCCGGAAACGGGGAAGCCTTTCCCGTGGGAATTCCATCGCAAGCGCAAGCGGCTGGTGGTGGAAACCAAGGGACGGCTTACCGTCAATGATCCGACGGCCCTCGTCAACGCATGCGTGGCGGGCACCGGCATCGCGCAAATGCTCGCGCTCGTCGCGGAGCCGCTGATACGCGAAGGGCGGCTGGTCAACCTTTTCCCGGACTGGCCGGATGAGCGCTTCCCGCTCTACGCCTACCATCCGTCCCGGCACCACACGCCCGTCAAGACCCGCGTGTTCCTGGACTTTATCGTCGCGTTGACGAGCGGTCTTTCGACGGCCGGGACGGAACGCCAAAGGCGCACGCGATCGTGATGGATGGCAAGCCGCCGCTGACGCAGATCAAGCCGCGCCCCGGACCGCCCCCTATAATTTCCATTCGCGCCCCCGGCAACACATCGGCCTTACCGCACCCACCATGACCGCCTCCTTCTACGACCCGTCCGCCGCCATCGCGCAGCGCATCAAGCAGGAACGCGATGCCCGCAATTGGTCGCTGGCGGAACTGGCCGAGCGCTCGGGCGTGTCCAAGGCGATGATCAGCAAGATCGAACGCGGCGAGGCCAGCCCCACGGCGACCATCCTGGGCCGGCTGTCAGGGGCCTTCGGGCAGCAGTTGTCCACGCTGCTGACGCTGGCCGAACAATCCAGCGACCGCCTGCTGCGCGCGGAAGACCAGCCGGTCTGGACCGATCCCGAAACCGGTTATGTGCGCCGCCGCATCTCGCCGCCCAATGGCGGCGTGCTGGAGCTGCTGCGCATCGACCTGCCGCCCAATGCGCGCGTTTCCTATCCGCCGGATGCCTTCACCTTCCAGCATCAGCAGATGTGGGTACTGGAAGGCGTGCTGGTTTTCCAGGAAGGCGCCGAAACGCACACCCTGAAGGCGGGGGACTGCCTGCAATTGGGCAGGCCTTCCGCCTGCACATTCGCCAATCCCGGCAAGCAGCCCTGCGCCTATCTGATCGCCCTGGCAAAACGATAAGCCCGACCGTTAGCCGCGCATTCGGCGGTCCGGCACGGCTGTACCGCCCGCGATACACGAAATTACTCCGCGCGTCCTTTGGCACGTCCCTATACTGGCCACGCGTTCATGTGCCTGGATAAATAAAGGGAAATCGTGAAGACGCGTGGCATCCTATCGTCGATAGCCTTGGTTTCGGTGCTGGTGATAGCCTCGGCGGCTGTTGCCGCCCCTGTCCCCGCGCGATATCGCAGCGTCCGGGTATTCCTCGACCCTGACGGTCCGGACGGCCTGCCTTCTTCGCATAATCCGTACGACACATGCGCCAGATATAACAAGGCGCTGAAGTATGCGGCGACCGGCTTTCTGGGCGTGCAGCTCGGTCCCGACGGCTACTCTTTTCCCCTGGATAGCCTTGCGGCGGACGCCGCCAGGATCTGGAACAGCAAGCTGCAATCCAACGCCTGTTCCTTCAGCATCGCGGCGGCCAACCTGACCTCCGCCAATTTCGTCATCAATAGCGATCATTCCGAAAAAGGTATCAGTGCGATAGCCGTGGCGATTCCAAAGGGATATGAAACCCTGACGGGGCTGGCGCCCGGCCTCTATGTCAACAAGGCAAATCCCATCACGTATTCCCTGGAGGCGGCCAGGGCGCTCAGGCTCAAGTTCGACGCAAGCATGAGCAGCGAAGAGGTCGCGCGCGCGCTGGCCCTGCTGACCATAGTCCATGAATTCGGGCATGCGCTAGGCTTGACGCACCCCGTAGAGGAGGTCGGCAATCCGCGAGACAACGTCGAGCCCGAGTATTCCCCGCACTCCGTGGAATGGTTACCGGGCGGCGTTTTCGCCAGTGGGCCCATCATGATAGGCAGCCCGGACAATTTGCTCGACGTCATGTACGCGACGCCCACGGAGCATCGGCTGAAACTCAGCGACATACAGCCTTCGGACATTGAAGCCAACACGATCAAGCAGCTCCTTTCCTGCTCGGCGGCCCACACCGCCAAGGACGCCCGGCTCGACGCTACGTGTTCTTCCTTCCTGGCACAGGGACGGCGGGTCCTGCAGTATCCCTATCTTGTGCGTCCCATATTCCAATTGCTGGAGTGACCTCGTTAACGCAACGGTGTTCACCCTTGTCCGGTGCCAACGGGATGCGGCGATACCCCGCCCCGCTTACAATGCGGCGCACGCCGCGCACAGGCCGCCCACCGGACACCGCTCCATGCCCCGCACCCGCAAAGCCCAACAGCACGCCGCCAACGGCCCCTCTTCCGCGCCGGCCACGACGTCGGTGCCCACCATGCGCGCGCGCATCCAGAATTTGCTGCCCGCCATGGGACCGGCCGCCCAACGCATCGCGGAGTTCGTGATCGATCATCCCGACGAGGTCGTGCACATGTCGGTCAGCGAGGTCGCCGAACGCACCGGGTCCAGCGAAGGCAGTGTCGTCGGGTTCTGCAAAATGGTGGGCGCCAAGGGCTTCCAGCAGTTGAAGATCCTGCTGGCGCAGGAAATCGTGCAGCCGGTGCAGTACATCCACGAAGACCTGTCGCCGCGCGACAATGTGCAGGCGGTCATCGCAAAGATCTTCAACAGCAATATACAGACCCTGCAGGCGACGGCGTCCGTGCTCGACGCCGAGGCCCTGACGCGCGCCGTCAAGCTGATCAAGCGCGCCAAGCGCATCGAGATCTACGGCATCGGCAGCTCGGCCACCATCGCCGAAGACGTCTACTACCGCATGCTGCGCATCGGCTTGAATGCCGTCGCCGTCACCGATTCGCATATCCAGGCGATCAGCGCGTCGCGCACCGGGCCTGACGTCGCCACGCTGACGATTTCACATTCCGGCAGTACCTACGAAACCGTGCTGGCGACGCGCCTGGCCAAGGAAGCCGGCGCGCACACGATCTGCGTGACCAACTTCGGCAAGTCGCCCATCCAGCCCTTCGCCGACGTCCTGCTGTACACCATGGCCCAGGAAACGCGCTTCCGCACAGAGGCCATGACCAGCCGGCTGGCGCAACTGGCGATCATCGATACGCTGATCGCCTGCCTGGCGCTGGCCGACTACGACCGCTCGGTGGCCACGCTGAAAAGCACCTTCGACGTGCTGTCGCTGAAGCGCTACTGATCGCCGCATCGCGCCGCGCGTTACCGGACGCTTGCCAGCGCCGGCCGGCGCGCGTCCGGCAAGGCGGCATGCGCGGGCACCGGACTCGCCATCAGGCCGGCCAAGGTCGGGGCATCGGCATGCACGCCGTCACCGACCAATAGATAGCGCAGACCCGCCCGCACCGCGCCCAGCGCGTCGGTATCGGGGTTGTCGCCGATCACCAGCACTTCATCGCGAGACCGCCCCAGGCGGCGCAGGCCTTCTTCGAACATGGCGGGACCGGGCTTGCCCACCACATGCATGGGCTGGCGGCCGGAGCTGGACACCACGGCCTGCATCAACGCGCCCGTCTCCGGCACGATGCAGCCCTCGGGACCGGGATGGCTGGCGTCGGTGTTGCTGACGACCAGCCTGGCGCCGTGCGCCAATTGCCGCGTGACCCGTTCCAGCGCGGCATAGTTGAAGCGCTTGTCCAACGCGAGCACGACGATGTCGGCCTCGTCGTGCACCAGGCGGCACCCGCTTTGCGTCGCGTAGCGCCGCAACCCGACCGATGCGCACAACATCACGCGCGCGTCGGGATGATGCTCGCGCAGGTACCGGATGGTCATTTCTCCTGCCAGCACCAGCCTGTCGGGCTCCACTCGCAGGCCCACCGAGCGCAACCGGCGCGCCATCTGGCCGGCCGTGTGCGTCGAATTGTTGGACACCACGACATAGCGGTCGTGGTAGGCGCGCAGCAGGTCGGCCGCGCCTGGCACGGGCTCGCGCTCGCGCATCAGGGTGCCGTCCAGGTCCAGGATCAGCGCGGGACGGCCGGCGGCCCAGGGCACGCAGGCAGGGTCCGGCGCAAGAGGTGCAAGGCCATCGGGCCGGAGGCGGCAGGCAGAGATCGTCATGGCGAATGCATCGCTCGCAGGCAAGTGGGAAGGAAGCCGGCCGCGCGCACCGCGGCGCGCTGCGGATGCGTCATTCTATTTGAGAAATATTCAATGTCACAAATATTTTCATTGAGCTATGTTCATTGGCCTGTCACGTTGGCGAACCAAACTTGCCCGCGACTCCCATCCCGGCGAGCGCGCCAGGGCGGCAGCGGACCCACCCACCAACAACCCTCTGAAGGCCATGACCAAGCTCAATCGACGCACATTCCTGACCGGCACGGCGAAGTCGGCCGGCGCCGCCCTGGCGCTGAACATGCTGCCCCCCAGCATCGCCCGCGCGCTTTCCATCGACGCCAAGGTCGAGACCGGCACCATCAAGGACATCAAGCACATCGTCATCCTGATGCTGGAAAACCGGGGCTTCGACCATTACTTCGGTACCCTGCGCGGCGTGCGCGGCTACGGCGACCGCTTCCCCACGCCGCTGCCCAGCGGCAAGGACGTCTGGTACCAGCAGGACGCCACGGGCCTGGAGATCCCGCCGTATCACATGGACGGCACCAAGGTGAAGGCGCTGCAATCGCCCGGCACGCCGCACAGCTTCTCCGACATGCAGGCCGCCTGGGGCCAGGGGCGATCGGGCTACTGGCCGCAGTTCAAGACCAAGTACACGATGGGCTACCTGGGCCGCAACGACATCCCCTTCCATTTCGCGCTGGCGGAAGCCTTCACGATCTGCGACGGCTACCACTGTTCGACCACCAGCGGCACCGACCCCAACCGCGTGGTTTTCTTCTCGGGTTCGGGCTTCGACCCCAGCCTGGCAAAGATGGGCATCAACAGCGACGATCGCACGTCCGAGCCGAACAACAACCGCTGCTGGATCACGGGCACCATGCCCACGCCCGGCTATACCTACCCCGACAACGCCCTGACATGGCACACCCTGCCCAAGGTGCTGGAGGACGCGGGCATCGATTGGAAGATCTACCAGGATCCGAACGACAACTGGACGGGTGCCATGCACGGCGGCCTGGCGTTCGAGGATTTCCGCAATGCCAAGCCCGGCGATCCGCTCTACGAAAAGGGCCTGAAGCTGTACACCATCGACGACCTCAAGCAGGACGTGGTGGCGAACCGGCTGCCGCAGGTGTCCTGGCTGCTGTGCACCGCTGCCAACTCGGAACATTCCGGCAACAGCAATCCGGCCATCGGCGCGAACTACACCGCGCAAGTGCTGGACGCGCTGACGGCCAATCCCGAAGTGTGGGCCAAGACCGCCTTCTTCCTGACCTACGACGAGAACGACGGCCTTTTCGATCACGTGCCCGCGCCCGCGCCGCCGTCCTACAACGCCGACGGCACGCTGGCCGGCAAGGCGACGCTGCCGCTGGACGGCGAGTACTTCTCGGACCCGGCCGGCGCCTATCGCAACAAGCTCGATACGCTGAGCGGCAGCCTGCGTCCCTGGGGCTTGAGCGCGCGCGTGCCGATGTACGTGGTCTCGCCCTGGAGCAAGGGCGGCTGGGTGAATTCGCAGGTTTTCGATCACACCTCGATCAGCCTGTTCCTGGAGCAGCGCTTCGATATCAAGGTCGATGCGGTCAGCGCCTGGCATCGCGCCGTTTGCGGCGACCTGACCAGCTGCTTCGATTTCAAGTCGCCCAACGATCCGAGCTTCCCGACGCTGCCCGACACCAGCAATTACAAGGCCGTGCTGGCGGCGCAAAGCAACCTGCCCACCGCCAACCCGCCCGCCACGCCGGACGCGCTTTACCAGGAAAAAGGCGTGCGCCCTTCGCGCGCGCTGCCCTATGAACTGGAAGTGCATGGAACCGTGGAAGAGGACGGCCGCACGGTGCAGCTGAAGTTCGAGAACAGCGGCGCGCAGGCAGCCGTTTTCCATGTCTACGACCGCAATCACTTGGACCGCATCCCGCGCCGCTATACGGTCGAACCCGGCAAGTCGCTACAGGACCAATGGGACACGAGCGCGGACAGCGGCAAGTACAACCTGTGGGTCTACAGCACCAACGGCTTCGTGCGCACCTTCGCGGGCGACGCCAGCGCGTACCAGGATGCCGGCTTCCAGCCGGAAGTGATCAGGTTCCATTACCAGCCCAGGGCCGGCCGCGTGACCATGAAGCTGAAGAACATGGCCAAACACCATGGCGGCAAAGGCGGCAACAAGGAGGACTACACGTTGACCGTGCGGGCCAACGCCTATCGCGCCGACGGCCCCTGGGTCGTCAAGGTAAAGGAAGAAGGCACGCTGGATTGGGACCTGAGCGCCAGCGGGCACTGGTACGACTTCACCGTGACGGGCCAGGACGGCTTCGAACGGCGCTTCGCCGGCCGGATGGAAACGGGCCGCGATAGCGTCTCGGATCCCGCGATGGCGGCTCACCTGTAAACGGGCCGGCCGGCGCGCGAGTGCCGGCGCGGCCGCGGCATATCCGGCCGCGCCGGTACGCCGCGGCCACTGCCCGATGTTCCTATCGATGAACCGGCACGAAGCCTGGCGAAACCAGGGGCGCCTGCGCCGGCGCGGCCACGCGGATGCGCTGCCCGCCCTGCTCCAGCACCACGCCGGCGGCCTCCACGCTGGCCAGGGTCACGCCGTCCACGATGGATTGGCCGACCCGGTAGGCGCGCGGCTCGCCGCCGTCTATCGCCAGGATGGCGGCGCCGTGGGTGCCCGCGGCGATCAAGCCCAGCACGTTCACCTTCACCGGCGCGGCGGAGGTTCCGAACCAGGCTGCCAGCGCCGCCGTATCGCCCGCGGCCGGCCGCGGCGTGTCGAGCATGGGCGGCAGGGCACGCGCGCGCGGGGCCAGCAGTACCGCGCCCCAGACCCCTACGCCGGCGGCGAGGACAAGGACGGCAACGCTGTGCGCGAATCGCGCGGGGTCGACACGTTGCGGCATGTAACGGCAGGAGCTCCGGTGGATGATCGACATATCGCTGTCATTCGGACCCACGATGATAGGGCCCGCATATGACAGAACTCCGAACTTGTTGTGACAGCGAATCGCAAGACGCCCAGCGTCCCGGCCGGCCCGCAACAGGAGGACCGGAACCGAGGATGAAGCACATGAAACACTGCGGTATCGGACACCCCGGCAGGCGCGCGGGCAGGCGGGCGCGCCAACGCGGCTTTTCCCTGATCGAGATCATGGTCGTCGTCGTGATCATGGGGATCCTGGCCGGGCTCGTCGTGCCCAATCTGCTGCGGCGCCCCGATCAGGCCCGCGCCGTGGCGGCACGCCAGGACGTCTCCAGCATCATGCAGGCGCTCAAGCTCTATCGACTGGACAACGGGCACTATCCCAGCGCCACGCAGGGCCTGCAGGCCCTGGTGCAGCAGCCCGCCGACGAAAAGCTGCCCGGCTGGCATAGCTACCTGGACCGCCTTCCGAGCGATCCCTGGGGCCACCCGTACCAATACCTGAATCCCGGCGTAAAAGGCGAAATCGATGTGTTTTCCCTGGGCGCGGACAACAAACCCGGTGGGGAAGACAGTGATGCGGATATCGGCTCCTGGAACCTGTGAACCGGCCGCGTCCGGCAACGGCGCCAGGCGGCAGGACGGCTTCACGCTGATCGAGATGATGGTGGTGGTGACGATCATCGCCATCGTCACCACGGCCGTCGGCCTGTCCTTTCCCAAGCGCGACGATGACCAGCCGCTGGCGCGCGACGCCCGGCGCCTGTCGCTATTGTTCGCGCTGGCGCAGACCGAAGCCCGCGCCGGCGGCCGCGCCGTCACCTGGCACGCCGACGGCCAGGGCTATCGCTTCACGCGCCGTCCGCAGTGGAATCCGGGCAACGCGGCGGCGGCGGTCAAGGAGGCCCCGCCGCCCGATGATTTCCGCGACGACGACAGCCTGCGGCCGCGCCGCTGGGAGGCATCCGATGTGCATGTCCAGGCGGACTCGGACCAGGCCGGCGTGTTCCCGCCCGAATGGATCGCCGCGCCCATGCGTATCGAACTGAGCGACGATTTCCAACGCATCGCCATCGTGCGCGACGCGGCCGGACGCTATGCGCTGCAGCCATGAATCCCCGCAGCGCGCAGACGGGCTTTTCCCTGCTGGAGATCCTGATCGCGCTGGCCATCATCGCCATCGCGCTGGCGGCCTGCGTGCGGGCGGCGGGCCAGATCGCCACCGGCCAGGCGCAGCTGCGCGACCGCGCGCTGGCGCTGGTGTCCGCGGAAAACACGCTGGCGGAACTGCGCGCCCAGCGCGCATTCCCGCCGCTGGGCGATCTGCGCACGCCTTGCCCGCAAGGCCCTTCGGCATTCGTCTGTATCAGCCATATCGAGTCCACCGCCTACAAGGAAATGCGGCAAGTGACGGTGCGCGTCTTGGCGCAAGGCCAGGGGCCGCAACTGGCGCAATTGCGCGGCCTGCTGAGCGCGCGGCCATGAAGCGCCACACCCGCTTTCCCCGCCATGCGGGACGCCCGGACGGACGCGCCGGCGGCCAGGCCGGATTCACGCTGATCGAAGTGCTGGTCGCCGTCGCGCTACTGGCCATCGTCAGCGTCCTGGCATGGCGCGGACTGGACAGCGTGGTGCGCACCCGCGATCACGTGCAGCGCGATGCCGATCGGGACGATGCCCTGTTGCGCGTATTGGGGCAATTGCAGCTGGACATGCAGATGCGCGCGCCCGACACCGTTCTGGACGGCGGCGCGGCCGATGCGGTCGTGAAGCGAGTCCTGCCCGCGGCATTGCGCGTCGATGCCGCGCACGAGGGCGAACGCGCAGGCGCGGCGCTCGATATCGTGCGTGGCCCCGCGCCGGGCGGACGCTGGCAGCGCGTGCGCTGGTGGCGCGACGGCGATGCGCTGCGCCGCGCCGCCGGCACCGGCGGCGACGCCTTTCCCCTGCCGCGCCCGGGTGCCGGCGTGGACCTGCTGGATGGCGTCGTCGGCTTCAGCATGCAGGCCTGGATACCCGGCCGCGGCTGGGTTCCGCTGCCCGACAGCGACGCCGGCTCCACGGCCACCGGCCTTGCCATCGAGCTGCGGCTTGCCGCGCCGGCGGCCGGCCCGGCGCAGGTCTATCGCAGGGTGGTGGCGCTGCCATGACGCACCCTGCGCGGCACCAGAAAGGCATGGCCGTGATCGCGGCCTTGCTGGTCGTGGCCGCCGCGGCGGTCATCGCCAGCACCATGCTGCGTGGACAAAGCGAGCGCGCGCAGCTCGTGATGAGCGAACGGTCGCGCGTACAGGCGCAATGGCTGTTGCTGGGCGGCATCGACTGGGCCAGGCAGATCCTGCGCGACGACGCCCGCCACAGTCCGATCACCCGCGCGGACCAGCCCTGGGCCATGCCCATCGTCGATCTGCGTCTCGATCCGCCCGGCGAGCCCGATCCCGCCGTGCTGTCGGGCCGCATCGAAGACGAGCAGGGCAAATTCAATCTGCAGAACCTCGCGTTCCAGGGCCAGGTGGACCCGCGCCAGCTGGTGGCCTTCGAACGCCTGCTCCAGGCCTTGAACCTGCGCCCCTCGATCGCGCCCGACATCGCGCGCCGCATCGCCGCCGGCCAGCCCATGGCCGTCGACGGCACGGCGCAATCCCCAGGCGACGGGACCGCCGCCAAGGCGGTGACGCCGCCTCGCGCGCCCGGCCTGCAATCGCTGGCGGACCTGCGCGGCCTCGCCGGCCTGGACGAACAGGCGATACAGCGCCTGGACTGCTGCGCCACCATCCTGCCGGACCAGAGTCCGGTCAACGTCAATACCGCGCCGGCCGAAGTCCTGTACGCGGTCGTGACGCAGCTACCCCTGGGGCAGGCCGTGGCGCTGGTGGCCGAGCGGGACCGCGGCCGCTACTTCAACGACGCCGCGGACTTCGTCAATCGTTTGGCCGACCCGCGGATCAAGCTGGACAAGGACAGCGTATCCACCGACAGCCAATGGTTCAGCCTGGCCGGAATCGTGCGGCTGGGCCGCGCCACGGCCGCCATGCGCGCGCTGCTGGAACGCGACGACCAGTCCACGAGCATCGTCTGGATAAGGGAAGTGAATTGAAGACCATCCTGCGCCTGGCCCTGCCGCCCTTGCGCGCGCTAAACCCCGATCTGGAAATCCCCTTCGTCCTGCTGGACCGGGACCGGCGCGTCTTACGCAGCGGCGAACTCGCACTGCATGAGCTCGCCTCCGCGGTGCCGGCCAGCCGCGTCGAAGCCATCCTGCATCCGCAGGACACGGTCGAGACGCGCATCGCGCTGCCACCTTTGCGCGGCGCACGCCTGCACGCGGCGGCGATAGCCTTGGTCGAGCCCCTGACCCTGTCGGCCACCGACGACCTCGCCATCGCCTTCGGTCCGCGCGACGGCGACGGGCAGGCGCATGTGGCATGGGCCAGCCGCGCCGCGCTGGAGCGGGGATGGGCGACGCTGGCCCAGGCCGGGCTGGAGATCGCCGCGCTTTACCCGACCAACGCCATGCTGGGCCCGCAGGCAGGCCATACCGACGCGCCGCTGTCCCTGCCGGCCGATGCGCGCTGGCAGCATCCCGGCCCGGCATGGTCGCTGGCGCTGCCCGATCTGCGCCCGGCCGCGCAAGGCCGCTCGCGCTGGCGCGGTCCCCTGGCATGGTCGGCGGCCGCCCTGACCGTCTGGGTCGCCGGCCTGAACATCCACGCCGCGCAACTGGCCGCCGAAGGCGAAGCGCTGCAGCGATCGGTACACGATCGCGTGGCCGCCGCGTTTCCGGAACTGCCCCTCATCGTGGACCCGCTGAAGCAGGCGCAACAACGGGTGGACGCGCTGCGCGCCGCCCGCAGCGTGGCCAGCGACAGCGACTTCATGCCGCTGGCGCAGGCCGCCGCGCAGATGTTGCCGGCCGGCAGCTTCGAGCTGTCGGCCCTTGCCTACCAGGATGGCGTGCTTGCCATCGATCGCGGCGACAACGCGCCAGGCACGGTCCCGCGCGAGGCCGGCGCGCGGCCGCAGAATGGCCCGGGACCGGTATTGGCATCCAGCGCGACGGGCTGGAAGGTCGCGCCGGCGCGGCTGGCCGATCGGCTCCATGCGTCCGAACGCGCGCAGGTCGCCGCGGGGTCGCGGCCGTGACACTCGCCACGCAACGGACCTTGCTGCCGCCGGCGTGGCTTGCCCGCTGGCGCAAAGCGGCGGAACAGGCATCGCAATACTGGCAACAGCTCACCCCGCGCGAACGCCGGCTGGTACGCGTCATGGGCGGGGTCCTGGCCGCCGCCGCCTTCTTCGCGGCCGGCTTGCGGCCGGCCTGGCGCGATATCGAACGCTGGCAGGACGAGCTGCCGCGATTGCGCGCCCAGGCCGCCGCGGTCGACGCCCTGGTCCAGGAAGCGCAGGCACTGAAGCGCGAGCAGGGGCGGCAGATACCCGCCGCCGACATGGAAGAAGCCTTGCGCGCCAGCCTGGCGCGCGCCGGCCTGGGCGGCACCCAGCAGGTCGAAAAGACGGACAACGGCAAGGCCTGGAGCGTCGCCTTCGAGGATGCATCGCCAGCCGCGCTCTTCGATTGGCTGGCCCATGCGCCGGCGCTGCTGCGGCTGCGCGTCGCCCAGGTGCGCATCGTCCGGCCGCGCGATTCGCTGGGGCGCCCCATCCCCGCCCGCGCTTCCGGCACGCTGCAGCTGAGAAACGCCGACGATGGTCCCGCCGGGGGCCGATCATGATGCTACGCCGCTGGCCGCTGCCCCTGGCGGCCGTCCTGGTGGCCCTGGTTGCGGCCGTCGCAACCCTGCCGGCGCGCTGGCTGCTGCTCGCGGTACCCGCGAACGCGCTACTGGTCCCGGTGGACGCATCCGGCACGCTGTGGAACGGCCAGGCGCGGCTGGCGGTGGGCCCGCCCGGCATGCGCCGCACCCTGCCGCAGCCCGTGAGCTGGAGCTGGCACTGGCTGGCGGGCATCGGCCCCGCCGCGCGCGTCACGCATCCCTGGCTACGCGGACCCTTGGAAATCGCTCCCCGCCCGGGCGGCACACGGCTGGGCCAGGGCACATTGACCCTGCCCGCCGCCACGCTGGCCGCCGCCGGCGCGCCGCTGAACACCATCGAGCCGGGCGGACAACTGGCACTGTCCTGGCCCGCGCTGGATCTGGGCGACCCGCCATCCAAGGGCGCGCTGCTGCAACTGACCTGGTCGAACGCCTCGTCCGCGCGGGTGCGCGTGCAGCCCCTGGGCGACTACCAGGCGGCCCTGGCCGCGGACGGCGCCGGCGGCCTGGACCTGCAAGTGCATACCGTGCGCGGCGCCCTGCGCGTCGAGGGCCATGGCCAGGACCGCGACGGCCGCTGGCGCTTCGAAGGCCAGGCCAGGCCCGCGCCCGACACCGATGCCGCTACCCGCGACGCCCTGGAGCCGCTGCTCGGCGTGCTGGGCGCTTACCGGAACGGCGTTTCCCAATTGCGATTTCCATGATCACCGAGTAAAGCTTCAATGAACGCAGCACGCGCTTTTCGCATCGACTCCACCGCCCGCCCCGCCCGGCGCCCCGCTCGCGGGTCACACGGCGCGGCGGGCCAGCGCCTGGTTCCCACCGTGCTCGCCGCCCTGCTGTTGCTGGGCGGATGCGCGGCGCCGGCCCAGCGTCCCGCGCGGCCGCCCGTGCCGGACAATCCGCTGATCAGCGCCGGCGCCAGCCTGTCCGATCCGGAAGTCGCGCGCGCCCGCAACGCCACCGCGGCACCCGCCGCGGCCCCGCGCGACCTCGGCCCTTTGCATGTGCGCGTCAAGGTGGACGGCCGCGACGTGGATCCGGCCGACGCCAATCTCGCGGCGGCGGCCACCCAGGCCGGCGCGGGCGCGAGCGGCGCCGACAGCGTCAACCTGAACTTCGTCGATGCCGACCTGCCCTCGGTCGTGCGCGCGCTGGCGCGCTACACCAGCCGCAACTTCGTCGTCGATCCGCGCGTCAAGGGCAAGCTCACGCTGGTCTCCGAAAAACCCGTGGACCCGAACACCGCCTACGACATGCTGCTGGGCGCGCTGCGCATGCAGGGCGTCGCGGTGGTCGAAGTCAACGGCGTCAGCCGCGTCGTGCCCGAAGCGGACGCGAAGCTGCAGGGCGCCCCCGTCACCGATGGCGGCGGCGCCACGGCCGGCGGCCTGGTCACGCGGGTCTTCCACCTGCGGTACGAGAACGCCACCAATCTGCTGCCCGTGCTGCGCCCCATGATCGCGCCCAACAACCCGATCAACGCCTATCCCAACAACAACACGCTGGTCGTCACCGACTACGCCGACAACATGGCGCGCATCGCCAAGGTGATCGCCGATATCGACAATCCCGATTCGCTATCGGCCGACGTCATTCCCGTGCGCTACGGGATCGCCAGCGATATCGCGTCTGTGGTGGGCGGAATGATGGACACGCGTGGCGGCAACGATGCCAGCCAGCAGGTCACCGTCGCCGCGGACCCGCGCAGCAATAGCGTGCTGGTGCGCGCATCCAACCCGGCGCGCGCGCAGCTGGCGCGCCAACTCGTCACGCGTCTGGACAATCCGCAGGCCTCGGCCGGCAATCTGCACGTGGTCTATCTGCGCAACGCCCAGGCGGTCAAGCTGGCTGGCGTGCTGCGCGGCGCGCTGACGGGGCAGTCCGACAACCGTGGCGCATCCGGCGGCGCCGGTGCCGGCGGGGGCGGCAACGCGGCCGGCGGCGACTACGGCGGCAGTCCCTTTCGCGGCGGCACGTCCGCCGTGAACACCTCGCAGGCGAGCGCGACGCAGAACACCATGGGCGGCGGCGCGAACGGCGCAAGCGGTTCGCAGCGCTTCGGCCAGGGCGCCGACAATGCGGACCGCGATGCGCAGGGCAACGCGTTCTCGGCCAATGGCGCCACCATCACGGCCGACCCGACCACCAACACGCTGATCATCTCCGCGCCCGAACCGCTCTATCGCAGCCTGCGCGAGGTCATCGACGAGCTGGACCAGCGCCGCGCGCAAGTCCTGGTCGAAAGCCTGATCGTGGAAGTCTCCAGCGACGATGCCGCGCAATTCGGCATCCAATGGATGTTCGGCGGCAACGGCCTGAACGGCAACGGCACCACGGTGTTCGGCGGCACCAACCTTAACGGCAGCGGCCTGAACCTGAGCAGCAGCACCGCCACCTCGATCGACGCCCTGGGCACGGGCCTGAACCTGGGCATCGTCAAGGGCACGGTCGACGCGCTGGGCCACCAGATCATCAACCTGGGCGCGCTGGCGCGCGCCATGCAGGGCATACAGGGCACCAACATCCTGTCCACGCCGAACCTGCTGACACTGGACAACGAACAGGCCAGCATCATCGTGGGCCAGACCGTGCCCTTCGTCACCGGCTCTTATGTGACCAGCTCGGGCGACGGCTCCAGCAACCCATTCCAGACCATCGAGCGCGAGGACGTCGGCCTGACGCTGAAGTTGCGGCCGCAGATCTCCGAAGGCGGCACGGTCAAGCTGGACCTTTACCAGGAAGTCAGCAGCATCGACGATACCGCCACCAGCACGGCGGGCATCATCACCCGCAAGCGCGCGCTGGATACCAGCGTCCTGGTCGACGACGGGCAGATCATCGTGCTGGGCGGGCTGCTGGAGGACTCCGGCACGGACGGCACGCAATCGGTGCCCATACTGGGCGACCTCCCCCTTATCGGCTCGCTGTTCCGCTACACCAGCCGGCATCGCACCAAGACCAACCTGATGATCTTCCTGCGGCCGCATATCGTGCGCAGCAGCCAGGACAGCCGCCGCCTGACCCTGGACCGCTACGACTACATGCGGCGCGTGCAGGACAACGCGAGGACGCCGCACAGCTGGCCGCTACCCGACGTCGATTCGCCACAGCTGCCGCCGCTGGGCACCGATGCGCAGCCGCTGTCCTCGCGCCCGCTGGACCTGCGGCCCAACGCCGCCGGCCAGACCTTGAGCCAGGACCCGCCACCGACGACCACCGACACGCGCGTGTACCCCTCGACGCCGCGCCTGCCCCAACCCGCCGCGTCGCTCGACGGGCTGCCCGCCATCGCCAGCCAGGCCCGCAGGGAGGAAAACGGCGGCCAAGCCCTCGTCCTGCAGATCGCGCGCGCCGATTCGCAGGCACAAGCGCAGCAGATCGTGCAACGGGTCGCCGGCTCGGGCCTGCGGGCTTATACGCAGGTGGCGCCGGGCGGGGCTGGCGTGCTGGTCCGCACGCGCGTCGCGCGCGACCCGGCAACGGCGGGCGCCGCGGCCGAACTATTGACCAAGCTGGGCTACCAGCCGGAGACGATACGGTAGACAAAGGCATCGGAGACCGCACGATGACATCCCTGCCATACGCCTGGGCCCGCGCGCTGCGCGCCCTGCTGACGATCCGCCCGGAGGGCGCGCAGCTGACCTTCAGCCCGCGCACGCCGCAGTGGGCGCGCGCCGAGGCGCGGCGCCACCATCCGCTGGCGCAGGAACGCGAGATCGCCGACGACGAGCTGGAAACGCTGCTGGCCGCCGCCTACGCCCATGCCGGCGATGCGGCCAGCGTGGTGGCGGCGTCGGAAAACGAAATCGACCTGGATCGCCTGATGCAGGATATCCCGGAGATCGAAGACCTGCTCGATACCCAGGACGACGCGCCGGTGATCCGCATGATCAATGCCCTGTTCACCCAGGCCGCGCGCGACGGCGCCAGCGATATCCATCTCGAAGCCTTCGAAACGCACTCCATGGTGCGCTACCGCGTCGACGGCACGCTGCGCGACGTCGTCAGCCCGCGGCGCGCCCTGCACCACGCGCTGATCTCCCGCATCAAGATCATGGCCAACCTCGACATCGCGGAAAAACGCCTGCCCCAGGACGGCCGCATCGCGCTGCGCGTCGGCGGCCGGCCCATCGACGTGCGTGTCTCCACCTTGCCCACCGGCCATGGCGAACGCGCCGTACTGCGCCTGCTGGACAAGGAGGCGGGACGCCTGCGCCTGGAAACCCTGGGCATGGCGCCCGCCGTCCTGCAGCGCCTGGACCGCCTGATACACCAGCCGCACGGCATCGTGCTGGTCACCGGCCCGACCGGCAGCGGCAAAACCACCACGCTGTACGCGTCGCTGGCGCGCCTGGATGCCGCCACCACCAACATCCTGACGGTCGAAGATCCCATCGAATACGACCTGCCCGGCATCGGCCAGACCCAGGTGAATTCGCGCATCGACCTCAGCTTCGCCACCGCCCTGCGCGCCATCCTGCGCCAGGATCCGGACGTCGTCATGATCGGCGAAATCCGCGACCTGGAAACCGCGCAGATCGCCGTGCAGGCCTCGCTGACCGGGCACCTGGTGCTGGCCACGCTGCATACCAACGATTCCGTGTCGGCGATCACGCGCCTGACCGATATGGGCGTCGAACCCTTCCTGCTTTCCTCGTCGCTGCTGGGCGTATTGGCGCAGCGGCTGGTGCGCCGCCTGTGCGCGCATTGCAGGCAGCCGGCCACGACGGCCGACGGACGGCAGGCATGGCGCGCCGTCGGCTGTTCCGCGTGCAGCCACACCGGTTATAGCGGCCGCACGGGCATCCACGAACTCTTCGTCATCGACGACGAGATACGCGGGCTGATGCATACCGACGCGGGCGAACAGGCCATGCGCCGCGCCGCCGAGGCCGCCGGCATGCGCAACATGCGCCACGACGGCCAGCGTTGGGTGGAAACGGGGGAAACCTCGCCGGAGGAAATCCTGCGCGTCACCCGCGACGATTGACGCCGCGAACTCACCGCAAGCCCCATACGCCCATGCCTTCCTACACCTTCGAAGCCTCCGACGCCGCGGGCCACCTGGAACGCGGCATGATCGACGCCGACTCGCCGCGCGGCGCGCGCAATGCCCTGCGCGCACGCGGCCTCACGCCGCTGAGCGTGCGCGATGCATCCGGCCATCACCGCGCCGGCTCCGCGCGCTGGCTGGGCAAGCACCTGGGCGATACCGAACTGGCGTGGCTGACGCGGCAGATCGCCAGCCTGCTGGCGGCGCGGCTGCCCCTGGACGCGGCATTGACGGCCACCCTGGAGCAGGCCGAAAAGCGCCATGTCGCCCAAGCCTTATCCGCCGTACGCGCCGACGTGCGCGCCGGCCACCGCCTGGCCGACGCGCTGGCCTCGCGGCCCAAAGACTTCCCCGACATCTACCGGGCGCTGGTCGCGGCGGGCGAGGAATCCGGCGACCTGTCGCTCGTCATGGAAAGGCTCGCCACCTACGTGGAACAGCGCAACGCGCTGCGCGGCAAGGTGCTGACGGCCTTCATCTATCCCGCCATCGTCGGCGTCGTATCGGTGGGCATCATCTTCTTCCTGCTCGGCTTCGTGGTGCCGCAGGTCATCGGCGCCTTCAACCAAACCCACCAGCAGTTGCCGCTGATCACCCGCATCATGGTGGCGATGAGCGACATCGTGCGCGACTGGGGCGCGGCGGGCCTGGCGGCCGGCGGCGCCGCCTTTGCCGCATGGCGCTGGAGCCTGCGCGCGCCGCCCGCGCGGCTGCGCTGGCACGCGCGCGCATTGCGCCTGCCCATGGCCGGCCGCTTCATCCTCGAAATGAACGCCGCGCGCTTCGCATCCACGCTGGCGATCCTGACGGGCAGCGGCGTATCGCTGCTGCGCGCCCTGCAGGCCGCGGCACAGACCTTGACGAACGACCGCCTGCGCGCGGCCGTCGCCGATGCCACCGACCGCGTGCGCCAGGGCGCGGCCCTGGCCGCATCCCTGCAAACCCAGAAGGCCTTTCCGCCGCTGCTGATACACCTGATCGGCAGCGGCGAACGCACGGGCGAACTGGCGCCCATGCTGGACCGCGCGGCCACCACGCTCTCTGCCGACCTCGAACGCCGCGCCATGGCCATGACCGCATTGCTGGAACCGCTGATGATCCTGATCATGGGAGGCGTCGTACTGGTCATTGTGCTGGCCGTCATGATGCCGATCATAGAGATCAATCAAATGGTGCAGTAAGGGTTCCCATCGCCGGTTCATGCGCAGGCTGGCGCCGCACTAAAATGGTTGTCGCAAATCGAGGAGTGCGCATGTCAAGGAATGACGTGAAAGGCAGCTGCCTGTGCGGCGCCGTCCGGTATGCCGTCGAAGACCGCTTCGAATACGCCATGAACTGCCATTGCTCGCAGTGCCGGCGCGCGACCGGCGCCGCGTACAAGAGCTTCGCCGGCATCGCCGCCGATCGCCTCAGGATCGAACATGGCGCGGACGTCACCATGATCCACGGCAATCCGGACGCCGAGCACGATGTCCATTGCGGCACCTGCGGATCCCTGCTCTATTCCATCGTGCGCGGCGGCGCCTATGCCCACGTCACCATGGGGACGATGGTGGACACGCCGGCGATTCGTCCTTCGATGCACATCTTTGTCGGCTCGAAGGCGCCCTGGCACGACATCACGGACGCGCTTCCCAGGTACGACACGCTGCCGCCCGGCTGAATCACCGTCTCCCCATGGACGGCGTCTTCGAGTAGAACATCGTCAAGGAGCAACCGGCCCGCTGCGGTGGCGGAGGCGTCGGAAACGTTGAGGCTATCGTTATGGACGTCTTCGATGGATTGCAGTAGTACCAGTTGCCTCCACCGAAGCCATAGCAAGCGACGACGTAACCCGGCACGGCCTGTTTTGTCCTGTTATTCACCCAGGCCACGACCACGGGCTTCTCTTGCCTGATCGCGGTACGCAGCGCCGTAAAGTTCTGCGCATTCATGTCGTTCGTACTTGCGAGGTTGGCGCAGAAAACGGCGTTCAGTGAACTATCGGGATTGCCCGAAACATCCTGGCCGTTGCAGACCTTGATGGCCAGCGCGCTCTGCCTCCACATCAAGTTCGCCGGGTTCTCTATCGGACCGCTTTTGTAGTAGTTGCCTACCATCACCGCCACGGTGATCCAGCCCCAATTGTCACGTTCTTCCTTCTGCAGATATTGCGGGAACCCATTTATGACGAATCCCGCCGCTTTATCTTCGTCGTCGTTCGTGTCCGGATCTTGATTCTCGTCGGTCATTGCATGCTCCTGCGCGCAATCGAGGTTGCAGTTCCGATCGCGCTGATGGGATGAACCCGGATAATTCGGAAGTCCATTGATAAGACATGGCGGTATGAGCCGCACATAAACGCTCAGGTCGGCGGCGTTCCCATGGGCGGCTTTCTGCTGTAGAAGAACCTCAGGTTGGCTTTAACGCCTTTCGCGGGCGAGGGAAGCGCTGAATTCTCCGACACAGCCACTCGGGAAGGGTCCCCGAAGTACCACCTGGCCCCGGCGTAGCCGTAGACCGCCACGACAAAACCGGGAAGCGCCTTGCTGGTCCGGGGATCCAGCCACGCTATGACCACAGGCAAACCTTGCTTGATCATCGCACGCGCCATCCCGTACGTTTGCGCGGCCGGATCGTTGGTGATCGCAGGGTTATCGGCGAAAACATTGTTCAATGCAGTGTCGGGGTTGCCTGATACGTTCTGGCCGTTGCAGATCCGGTTTGCCAGGAAGCTCTGTGTCCAGCTCTTGTTCTGGCGGCTCTCCAAGGGACCGGTGCCGAAGAAGTTGCCTATCATCACCGCCGTGGCGATCCAGCCCCAGTTGTTGTTCTTGCCGCACCTCTGAAAATACTTCGGAAAATTCGCGAGGACGGTCTTTCCGGTTTTGGTGTCATCGTCGTCTGTATCCGAATCTGAATCCGGAGCTTGATCCTGATCTGTCATGGCACATCCCTGTGCGCGATCGGCGCTTTACCGCTTTGTTGCGAAGGCCGGAACGAACCGGCGTATCCGGCGATTCATTAGTTGACTGTCAGGAACGGGTCCCACATGAACGGTATGCTTACCTGGGTCAGGCCGTTTCTCACCATCTTGCATTTGATTCGATATGTCGCATTGCCCGTGACGCACGCTTGGCCGACGAATATCTTGCCGTCGGTATCCACCTGTACAGGCATACCCGCACTGGTGAAGACATCGCCGCTAAGAGGCTCGAAACCTTCAATGATCACCGTGTTTTGCGAATTCGGATCGACGGTCTCGATGTAGAACCCGATGAAATCTCCGTTCATCGCAAAAGTGTGCAGTTCAAGATTCCCTTCGGCGGTGCTGCCGTTCGACGCCCGGTTATCCATCATGAAGACGCCGTTGCCGACGACGCCGTTGTTGGTGGGTGCCGTCGAGCCCACATACTCGGTATCCACGAGAATGCGAACGACGGTTTGAGGGTTGTCGATGCCGTACTGTGCCTCGCCCGTCACCAGCGCGGGATTCGGGGTCGATGATGTGGAAGGCTTTGTGGTGTCCATGAGTCAACTCCGGTGCGGTAGTAAGCGGAAAAAGTTGCCGACGCCGTTTCACGGCGCGGCGCTTGACTGAAGATGTTGCCGGCCTGCTTCGGCCAACGGCCTGTGGCCTGACCCGCCCGTTTCAGGACGCGGCAAGACTGGGCTTCACGCTCAAAGTCGCTTCGTCGCCGTCTTCGAGCGACGCATAGATATCGATGTTGTACGCCGTCGCGCCGCAAGCGGCTTCGACCGTTCCCGTAAAGGCGGCGTCCCCCATGTCGGGGGACATCCTGGGACCGCCGCTGAATCCCCATGCAGGGATTTCGCCGATGGTCTGGATCACAAAGCTGGACTTGGAGTTGGGATTCAGGGGCTCCACCCTCCAGCAGATCTTTTCGTTTTTCCTGGCTATCGTATTCAAGGTCGCGCTGCCTTGCGGCGAACTGCCCAGGGACACGCGGTTATCCACGATGTATACCCCGGACGCGGTGCCGTCCTGGACATTGTTATCGTCGACCAGGATCCGGATCTGGATATCGCAGTCGGTGGTGAGTGGGTTGGCGGCCATGGCGATTCTCCCAATTGGCGCAGCACCGTTCCAGGTGCGGGTTATTTCGCTGCTGTGCAGGATGTCGCCACACTATCAAAGCTGTCGTGGGCTGAACCGCACGGGCGCCATAACCTTTTGTATCGGCGTGCTGCCGCGGCGCGCGGCACAGCGGTTGCTGCCCCTGTCATCCGCTCGCGACTACCGCGGCCTCACCAAGGAACACTCAGCCATGAAACCCATCCCCCCCGAGGCGCAGCTTTGCATCGACGAATGCCTGCGCTGCTACCAGACCTGCACCGCAATGGCCATGAACCACTGCCTGGAAGAAGGCGGCCCGCACGTGGAGCCCGGCCACTTCCGCCTGATGATGGCCTGCGCGGAAATGTGCCGCACCGCGGCGCACTTCATGCTGATCGGCGTGCCGCATCATCGGCACACCTGCGCCGACTGCGCGTCCATTTGCCGCCAATGCGCGGACAGCTGCGATGCGCTGGACGGCATGGACGACTGCGCCACGATGTGCCGGCGCTGCGCCGACGCCTGCGAGCGAATGGCCGGCCCCGCCTAGGAGATGCGCGTCATAGACCGCCGCTGCCGCCGTTGCCGGTCGCCGTCAGCATCGACAGGCGCCGGCCTGCGGCGGGCAACACCATCGCGAAGGGGGGTATCTACCGTACAATTTGATGGAAATTTCACGCTGGCCCGCCGACACTGCGGCGCTGCACTTTACTCTCGCCAAATCGATATGCGCTTGAACGCCCGCCGCGCCTCTTATGGCGCCTCGTCATGAGCGCCCACTGATGGATTCCCCTCCCGTTTTCGATTCATCCGCTTGCGCGCGCGCGCTGCGCGAGTTCATCGAGCTGGGCCAGGCCGGCCGTATCCCCTGCGTCATGCTGCGGCCGCGCGACACTGCCGGCGACGGGATATTCCAGGGCGACTTCGACTTTCTCATCGATGAAGCCCGTTTCGACGAAATATTGCGTGCGGTGTTTTCGCTATGCCAGGCAGCCGGCGTCAGCTTCGTCCTGCGCCAGTCGGCGCCTTTCAAGCGCCAGGTCGAGCTGCTGGACGACAGCGGCCGCCGCGTAACGATAGAAATGTGGCCGCACGCGGA
Source organism: Bordetella genomosp. 11 (assembly GCF_002261215.1). Taxonomy (NCBI): domain Bacteria; kingdom Pseudomonadati; phylum Pseudomonadota; class Betaproteobacteria; order Burkholderiales; family Alcaligenaceae; genus Bordetella; species Bordetella genomosp. 11. Next base: position 4,670,502 of record NZ_NEVS01000004.1, read on the forward strand.
ATTGCGCACGCGCGGCGAACGCGGCCGCCTCAGCCGCGCCGGTGTCGCCTATACCGCCTACGAGCGATTGGACGCCCGGGGACGCGAGGAATTGCTGGCGGCGTTATTCCTGCTGCACCTCCACCACAAGGGCAAGGACTTGCGTGACGCCCTGGTAAGAGACAGGCTGGCCTACTTCGCCGACCGCGTCGGCGCCGTACCGGGGCTGCGCGATGCCATGAACGGTTTGTTGGCGGGCACCATGGAAATGGATGCCGCGCACCAGGCGGCCACGGCCTTCCTGCGTGCCCGCGGCATACCGATTACGTCGCCCACCGCCATCGCGCTCAAGCGCCTGGCGTGGCGCGCGCGCCGCGTGCTGCACTGGCCCGCCGGCGACACCACCGCCGTGATCGGTCCGGACGGCAGCGGCAAAACCGCATTGATGGACGGCATCGAATCCAGCCCCCTGGGCAAGCGATTCCGCTTCAGGCGCTTCAAGCGCCTTTTCCGCAAACCGCTGTTCTACTGGGGCAGCGAACCGCGCAACGTGCGCGACGAAAAACGGCTTTGGCTGATATTGCCCGTCGCGTGGGCGGCTTTTTCGCTCATGCAGCTCTTCACGGGCTGGCGCCGCCCGCTCATCCTCGATCGCTACTTCTACGACTATTTCGTACGCAACGTCCGCCTGAACAGCCAGGGCGATTTCCGCCGTATCGCGGCCTACGACCTGTGCACCGCGCTGGCGCCGCGCCCGCGGCGCCTGATCGTCGCATCCTGCACCCCGGCCATCATCCACCAGCGCAAGCAGGAGATGTCGCAGGAGGCCATCGCGGCGCTGTACGAGATGTACCTGGACCAGGTGCGGCGCAGCCGCGTCCCATCGACCTTGTTCTGCTATACGGGCGCCCGACCCGAGCTATCAGGCCGTCAGGTGCTGCATTTCCTTGGGAACCCATAGCCGGCTTGAACGATCGCGCAGCAAGCCCAGCGTTCTGTCGCGGAAAGCCTGTGCCTTTTGCCTGGCCGTCCAGTGCTCCAGCGGCGTGAACGTGCACCGGGCCCAGTACTTGAAGTCGAAGTGCCGCGTGCCCAGCCCATCGACGAAAACCAGATGCGCGCGCGCGGGGGCGCCCGCTTCCCGCACCAGGAAGTTATCGACGCCATAGTCGGCCAGGATCACGCCTGCGCGCGCCAGCCAGTCGGCGGCTTCGTAGATCAGCCCAACCGCTTCCAGTTCAGTGATCATGCCGCTGCGCAAGGCCCGCGACAAGGTCGGACAGGGCGTGCCATCCGGCCGTTGGACCAGGTCGACCACCAGGCCCCGGCCACGATCCGTCTGGACCCAGCCATGCACGCGCGGGATATGAGGCCCCGCCACACCCAGGCGTTCCAGGTGCGTGCTGTAGTGCAGGTCGATGTCGTTCTGTGCCCGCTCGTGCTCCGGCTTGGAAACCTTGACGCCCAGCGCGCGATTCAAAGGATGCCGCCAGACTTCACGATCATGGCCGGCGCCGATCTTTTCGGTGAGAACGAGGACGACATCCTGCAAGGAGGGCGCGTCTGCCAGACACCCCGAAGGAAGTGTGCTCATGTAATTTTCGTCAAATTGATCTGATAATTTTGACGGCGTTCGGCGTTATATGACAATAGTCTTTCAGTATGCCGTCGCAGCATGGCAACGGCAAGAGACTAAAACCCATACAGATCAAAGACTTACCTGAAAAAGCACTTTCGGCGTCTCAGGTTCGACGAAATTTCGACGGGCAGCCTGATATGGGGACGCTTCGCGTCGGCGGGGACCTCAAGCCTTCAGATCGATCTCGAGCCGGATCGCGTCGCCGCGATAGATCACCTCCGCGTAATAGATGACCTCGCCCGCCGCGTCGTGGAAGATGCGAGCCACATGCGCCACCGGAGCATCCTTGGCGATGTGCAACAGCGACGCGGTCTCGGCGTCCGCCGTGCCGATGGTCAAGGTCTGGTGCGCACGCGCGATTTGCACGCCCGGCAGCTCCAACATGACCGGTATCACTGCACGCGAGCGGAATTTCTCCGGCGCCAGGGTGAAAACCGATTGCGCCACATACAGGGCGATCACGCAGTACGCACGGCCATCGTTCATGTGCAGACGGCGCATGTAGGCGTAGCCCTCTTCCCGGCCACCGCCCACCGGCAGGGGACGTGGGGTTTCATCGATGGCCAGGATCACCGGCGCCAGGCTGCGGTAGGTATCCCCCAATTCACGCAAAGAGCTTTCCAGCGGCGCGGTCCGGATGGGTCGTACGGTCTCGGCCACAAATGTCCCCTGGCCACGATGGCTGGCCAGCAACCCTTCGGCGACCAGCAGTTGCACGGCCTGCCGGGCAGTAAGCCGGGCCACATCGAAAGTCTCCGCCAACTGCTGTAGCGAAGGTAAGGCGTGCCCCGCGGGCCACTCGCCTTTTTCGATGCGGCGGCGCAATTGGTCCGCGACGGCAACATAGCGTGGAATCGGGCCGGCCGGGAGGGTTTGACGGTGTACAGACATATATAAGTCTAGTATTATGTACTTTTAGATTTAATGGCAATGATTTTGCGCCATTTTTCTTCGGTCGATGTCTGCCGGCACGGATTGTTTCAATCGCCCGCCCATCGACCGCGCTTCATCCAGGATCAATCCGCCGCACATGATTCAAGACCGTCCCTTCCAAGTCGCCAAGCTGGAAACCTTCGTTCTGCGCGCGCCCGCGGAGCCTCCGGTGCGTACCTCTTTCGGCATCATGCACGATCGCCCCGCGGTCCTGGTGCGCGTCACCGATACGGAAGGACATCATGGCTGGGGCGAAGTATGGTGCAATTTCCCGGCCGTCGGCGCCGAACACCGCGCGCGTCTGGTCGACACCTGCATACGCCCCCTGCTGTGCGGCCGTACTTGGTCGACGCCGCTCGAATGCTTCCAGTCGCTGAGCGACAGCGTGCGCATTTTAGCGATCCAGTCCGGCGAACCGGGCCCGCTCGCTCATGCCATCGCGGGCGTCGACACGGCGATCTGGGACATGGCGGCGCGCCGCGCGGGGCTACCCTTATGGAAGCTGCTCGATCCGCAGGGCGGCGCGACGATTTCGGTGTACACCTCCGGCATCAATCCGGAACATCCGGAGCGGGTCGCCGAGGCCAAGGCGCGTGAAGGCTATACCGCGTTCAAATTGAAGGTGGGTTTTGGCGATCGGCGCGATGAAGACAATGTTCGCGCACTGCGCGATGCCATGGGGCCGGATGCCACCCTGATGGTCGACGCCAACCAGGCATGGACGCAGCCGCAAGCCGAAACGATGGCGCAAAAGCTGGCCGCCTATCGCCTGGAATGGCTGGAAGAACCCCTGCCCGCGGATACGCCTTGGGACACCTGGCGTGCCTTGACCGATAAGGCGCCCCTGCGCATCGCCGCCGGCGAGAACCTGCGCGGCGCCGATGCATTCGATGCGGGCATAAAGCAAGGGGGATTGGCGGTCATCCAGCCGGACCTCGGCAAATGGGGAGGCTTCAGCGCCTGCCTGCCCGTGGCCCGCGCCGTCCTGGAACAGGATCGCTGGTTCTGCCCGCATTGGCTGGGCGGAGGCATCGGCTTGACCGCCTCCATGCATCTGAAGGCCGCGGTCGGCGGGCCGGGCTATGTGGAAGTGGACTCCAACACCAACCCGTTGCGCGATCTGCTGATGCCGGAAGGACATGGCGTGAAGAACGGCAAGGTGACATTGCCGGACACCCCCGGACTGGGAGTCGCGCCGCCGCTGGATCGGCTGGCGCCCTACGTCGTCGCGGCGTACGGGGCCTGACACCATGACCGCGCAAAAGATCGTCATTTCGGAATTCATGGATGAAGGCGCCGTAAAGCGCCTGTCCGCCACGTTCCACACCACCTATCAGCCCGACCTGTGCGAGCGGCCGGACGAACTGGCCGCGCTGCTCGCGGATGCCGACGCGCTGATCGTCCGCAACCGTACGCAGGTCAATGCGGCGCTGCTGGCCGGGCAAACCCGCCTGAAGGCGGTCGGCCGCCTGGGCGTAGGCTTGGAAAATATCGATCTGAATCATTGCCGACAACAGGGCATCGATGTATTCCCCGCGGTCGGCGCGAACGCCAGCGCCGTCGCCGAATACGTCATCTGCACCGCCATGATGCTGCTGCGCGGCGACGCCTACCTTTCTACCGACGAGGTCGCCCGGGGGACCTGGCCTCGCGCACGCCTGGTGGCGGGCCGAGAAATCGCCGGCAAGACGCTGGGCATCGTCGGCCTGGGCTCGGTGGGCCGGATCACCGCCGCGCTGGCGCGCGCGGTGGGCATGCAGGTATGCGCCCATGATGCCGTACTGGACGCCGCGCATGACGCATGGCGGGACGTCATCCGCCATGCCGACCTCGACACCTTGATGCGCGAGAGCGATGTCGTATCCGTGCACGTGCCGCTAATGGATGCGACGCGCGATCTGATCGACGCTCGCCGCCTGGCCCTGATGCCGCGCCACGCCATATTGGTCAACGTCGCTCGCGGCGGCGTCGTCAATGAAGCCGCGCTGGCCGAAACGCTGCGTCGCGGCGGCATCGCCGGCGCAGCCGTCGATGTTTTCGAAACCGAACCCCTGACCGCGGACTCCGTCTTCGCGGGCATACCCAACTTGGTCCTGACGCCCCATATCGCGGGCGTCACGGCCGAGTCCAACGTACGAGTGTCATACGCCGTCGCGGACGCCATCGCGCAAAGACTGCGCGCATAGGCCTACCGGCATCCTGAGAGGAGATGTACAAAATGAAGATTGCTGCATGGTTTGCCAGTTGCCTGTTGGCCCTGGGCGCGATTTCCGGTGCCCAGGCTGCCGACTGGCCGGATAAGCCGGTCAACCTGATCGTGCCCTACCCGGCTGGCGGCGGTGTGGATCCTGTCGCCCGCCTGATCGGACAGAAGCTATCCGAACGCTGGGGCCAGCCCGTCATCGTGCAGAACAAGGCTGGCGCCAGCGGTTCCATCGGCGCGGCCTATGTCGCGCGGTCCAAGCCCGATGGGCTGACCATCATGATGTCGGCGACCGCCGAAGTGGTGATAAACCAGTACATCATGCAGCAGATGCCCTACGACCCGGAAAAGGATCTGGTTCCGGTCACCTTGGCGGTCCGTCTGCCGTTCGTGCTGGTAACGCAACCCAATGCGCCCTACTCCAACGTGGCGGAGCTGATGGCTTACGCCAAAAAGCATCCCAACACCCTGACCTACGCATCCTCGGGCAACGGCACGCCGCAGCATCTTGCCGCGGTCCTGCTGGAACAGCTGGGCGGCGTGAAGCTGACGCATATCCCCTACAAGGGCGTCGCGCCTTCCATCAGCGCGCTGCTGGCCGGCGAAGTGAACATCGGTTTCGTCGGTTTGCCCACCGGCCTGCCGCACATCCAATCCGGCCAGTTGAAGGCTTTGGCGGTATCGGGCGCCACAGCGGCGGCCGCGGCGCCGAGCATTCCCCCCGTTGCCCAGACACAGGGACTGGAAAAATTCGACCTGACCCAATGGTTTGGCGTGTTCGTGCCGGCGGGCACGCCGGATGACGTCGTCCAGCGCATCCAGCAGGACGTCGCCGCGGTTCTGCAGATGCCGGACGTGCGCAAGGTACTGGTCGCCCAGGGCGCGGAACCCAGCGGCATGCCTACCGCGGAATTCCGCGCCTTCGTGGAAAAGGAACGCAAGAAATTCGCGGATATCGTGAAGGCGGGCAATCTGTAGGCGTTCCGACGCCTATCCTGGGCGCTTCCGACCGGGGTTCGGTTGCGCTCTTCATGCGGTACCGGCGCGCAGTCAGAACTCTTCCAGAAACCGCATGCGGAACCGGCGGCCCTTGATATTGCTGTTCGAGATGCGCCCGAACGCCTGCTTGGCGATCCGCCGGTCCAGGGCCACATAGGCGTTGAACTCGGTGATGTTGATCTTGCCAACCTGCTCGCGCGTCAGGCCGCCATCCCCGGTTAGCGCGCCCAGCAGGTCGCCGGGACGCAGCTTGTCCTTCTTGCCGCCCTGGATGTTCAAGGTGACCATGGGCGCGTGCAAGGGGCGATCGGATCCCGGTCGCAGCGACTTCAGATCGGCCCATTTCAACGGCGCGCCCTGGTATTGCTCTATCAGGGTGGCCCAGCGCATTTCCTCGGGCGATACCAGGCTCAGCGCCAGCCCCTTCTGCTCGCCACGGCCGCTACGGCCGATGCGGTGGACATGAACCTCGGTATCCTTGGTCACGTCCACATTGATGACGGCGCCCAGGTTCTGGATATCCAACCCGCGAGCCGCCACATCGGTCGCCACCAGGACGGCGCAGCTCTGGTTGGCGAACTGGATCAGGATTTCATCGCGATCCCGCTGTTCCAGGTCACCGTTCAGCGCCTGGGCGCTGATCCCTTTTGTCCGCAGGCGTTCCACCAGGTCGTGGCTGCGGACCTTGGTATTGCAGAATGCCAGCGTGGACACCGGCTGGAAATGCGCCAGCAACGCGGCCACGGCGTCCAGCCTTGCGCCTTCATCGACCTCGTAGAAAACCTGCTCGATGCGGCTGGCATCATGCTGGGACTCGACCTTGATTTCCGCCGGGTTGCGCAGGAATCGGGCGCTGAGCTTGCGGATGTTGTCGGGATAGGTCGCCGAGAACAGCAGCGTCTGGCGCTTGGCGGGGCAGTGCGCGGCGATCGCCACGATGTCGTCGTAGAAACCCATATCCACCATGCGATCGGCCTCGTCCAGCACCAGCGTATTCAAGCCGGACAAATCCAGGCTGCCACGCTCCAGGTGGTCCTGGACGCGGCCCGGCGTACCCACCACCAGATGGGCGCCCCGGGCAAGCGACTCCGCCTGCGGGCGCGCGGCCGCGCCGCCGCACAGCGTCAGCACCTTCACATTGGGAATCAGCCGGGCCAGCCGGCGCAGTTCCTGCGCGACCTGGTCGGCCAGTTCGCGCGTAGGGCACAACACCAGCGCTTGCGGCGCCAGGCGGCCGACGTCCAGGTTCTGCAGCACGCCCAAACCGAACGCCGCCGTCTTGCCGCTACCTGTCTTGGCTTGCGCGATCAGGTCGCGTCCTTCCAGGACAAGCGGCAGGCTCTGCGCCTGGATGGGCGTCATCTGCGTGAAACCGAGGCCTTGAAGGTTCTCCAGCAAGGAGGGGGCAAGGGGCAATGACGAAAAGGGAGCGTTGGTCACAATAGGGGTACGCGGAAAGGCCGTGGACAGGCTAGACCGACAGTGTATGCCTTCGCGTTGTTACGCCATGCGACGTTTCCTCGAAAGCCCCGCACGGGCCCGACGAACCCACACGCAACCCAAGCGGCGGGGACCGGACCATCCACCGGCCCGCGCTAGTCGCGCCGGCTCAGGGCGCGCCGGATCCGATTCGGCGCCACCGTCGTGCGCGGCACCTTGAACGGAAACCAGCCGCGTACGTCCTCATCCAGCCCGATGCCGTGCATGTAGTTGTAGATCGCCTTCTTCAACCCTTTGCCCAGGCTGTCGTGATCCACGCCCGTCGGGTCATGAAACCCGATATCGTTCTTCGCGAACGAAACCGGCGGCAGGGGCTGCAGCGTCACGCCGTATTCCTCGGGGTTCTTCCCGACCGGCGAATGCACCGTACAGGCAAAGCGGTGGAAAAAGCCGCTCTGAATGCAGTCGTTCTCGAACAACTGTCGCACGTACTCCAGGGCATCGACGGTATCCTGCACGGTCTGCGTGGGAAAGCCGTACATCAGATAGGCATGCACCAGGATGCCGGCATCCGTGAACGCGCGCGTCACCCGCGCCACCTGGTCGACGGACACGCCCTTCTTCATCAGGTTCAACAGGCGGTCCGACGCCACCTCCAGCCCGCCCGACACCGCGATGCAACCGCTATCGGCCAGCAGCTCGCACAACTCCGGCGTGAACGTTTTTTCGAAGCGGATGTTGCCCCACCACGAAATACCGGTGTTGCGCTCGATCAGTTCGGTCGCCAATGCCTTCAGCGATTTGGGGGGCGCGGCCTCGTCCACGAAGTGAAACCCCGTCTGCCCCGTCTCGCGCACGATGGCCTCGATGCGATCGGCCAGCACGGCGGCCGATGCGCCTTCGTAACGGCCGATATAGTCCAGGCTGACATCGCAGAAACTGCACTTCTTCCAATAGCAGCCGTGCGCCACCGTCAGCTTGTTCCAGCGCCCGTCGCTCCACAGCCGGTGCATCGGGTTCAGCATGTCCAGCAGCGACAGATAGCGATCCAGCGGCAGCCCGTCCCACGTGGGCGTTCCCACCTCCGCGAAGGCGATGTCGGGCTCCACCATGTTCACGTACCGCACCGCGCCCGTATCGGCATCGCGCACGAAGGTACGCACCAGGCGCTGGCGCGAACGCTTGCCCTGCACATGCTCCAGCAAGGCCAGCAAGGGGCGCTCGCCGGCATCCAGCGTAACGTAGTCGAAGTAATCGAACACGCGCGGGTCCTGCAGCTCGCGCAGTTCGGTATTGACGAAGCCGCCGCCCAGCACCGTGACGATGCGCGGATCCCGCGCCTTGATGGTTTGCGCGATACGGAAGGCCGCGTACACCGCGCCGGGGAATGGCACCGACAACAGCACCATCGTCGGCGCGTGGCGCGCCAGCGCTTCCAGCGTCAGCTCGCGCAGCGTATCGTCCACCAGGTTGGGCGGCGCCGCCAGCGCCTGAGCCAGGGGATCGAAGGTAGGCTGGCTGCCGGCCAGCGACTCCGCATAGCGCACGAACTCGAACCGCGCGTCGACGGCGTCGCGCACCACATCGGCCAGATCGTTCAGGTACAGGGTCGCCAGATGCTTGGCGCGATCATGCAAGCCCAGTGCGCCGAACGCCCAACCCAGCGGATCGCCGCCCTCTTCGTCCACATACACATCCAGGGAGCTGAAACGCGGCCCCTCGGGCAGGAAACTGCGGCCCACGATACGGTGCGCCAGCGTCGAATCGCGTCCCTGCAGAAAGGCAATCACCGGCCCTATCGTCGCCAGATAGCGCGCCCGCTGCGCCACGAAGGCCTGGATCGCCGGACTATGCTCGGGCGCCGGCATCGCGTCGACGCGCGCGCCGATCGCACGCAGGCCGTCGACAGACAACAGCCGCAACACCAGCGCCAGCGCCAGGTCCTCCTGGAACGACGCCACCCCGCGCGACCGCAGAAAACCGGTCAGGTAGGCAGTGGACGGATAAGGCGTATTCAGCTGCGTCATCGGCGGGATGACGGACAGCACGCGTGGGGACGGAAAGGACATGGGCCGTGGCGGGTTGGCCGGCGAGAGAACGAGAGGGTGATTATAGGGAGCCGGTCATACCCCCTGCCCGCGCGCCTGCCGATGGGCACAATGACAAACCCCCAGCAAGCGCCAGGCTTGCTGGGGGTTCTTACAAACACATAAGGCCGGGCCTAGAACGGAATATCGTCGTCCATATCCGTCAGATTCGCGGCCCCACCGCCCGCCGGCTGGCTGGCCGGGCGTTGCGGTGCGGGGCGCTGGGCCTGCTGGCGCGGCTGGCGCTGTTGCGGCGCGTCTTCGTAACCGCCGCCGCCACCGCCATAGCCGCCACCCTCGCCACCGCCTTCGCGGCCGCCCAGCATCTGCATCTGGTCGGCGACGATTTCGGTGCTGTAGCGGTCAGCGCCGGTGTCCTTGTCCTGCCACTTGCGCGTCTTCAGGCGGCCTTCGATGTAGACCGAGCGGCCCTTCTTCAGGTATTCGCCGGCGATCTCGGCCAGGCGGTTGTACATCACGACGCGGTGCCATTCGGTTTCTTCCCGCTTCTCGCCGGAATTCTTGTCCTTCCACTGCGACGTGGTGGCGACGGACAGGTTGCAGATGGCGCTGCCTTCGGGGCTGTAGCGCACTTCGGGATCGCGCCCGAGGTTGCCGACGAGGATGACTTTGTTGACAGATGCCATGTGCTGATTTCCCTAAGCTGCCGGGACTCGGATTGGTCCCTGGCAAGATGACTTCGTTTGAATGCGCGCAGCGCCGGATAGGATCAGGACCATCCCGCGCGCCGCCGTGGCGGGCCGGGATCGGAACGTCGGAAAGGACGCGCTGTCCGGCCTTGGCTGCGATACGGCAAGCTTACCGCACCTGCGGGCCGGAATTTTACTGATGGCTGACAAAAACGACGCGGTGCCCCGGGCCCTCAGGCCAGCGGCTTCAATCCCCAGCTGACCGCCAGCCAGGCCACGGACAACCCGGCCACCGCCAGGAAAACCGCGCCCGGCCCCGAGTGGGACGCCAGTATGCCCCCCACGGCGCCGCCGCAGAACAGGCCCGCGGCCTGCGAGGTGTTGTAGAACCCCAGCGCCAGCCCCTTGTACGCGGCCGGCGCGACACGCGACACCAGCGACGGCTGCAGGGCTTCCAGCACGTTGAACATCACGAAAAACAAGGTCAGCAGCGCCAGCATGGCGTGGAAACTGCCCTTGCCCCAGTCCATCAGCCCCAGCACCACGACCAACCCTGCCACCGCGCCGATCAGCGCCGCGCGGTGCGCCCGGTACCTTTCGGCCAGGAAGACCACCGGCACCATCAGCACGAACGACACCAGGATGACCGGCAGATAGACCTCCCAAAGGTCGTGCACATCCAGTCCGTCCAGCCTGGCCAGCAGGGAGGGAACGACGACGAACAGCGACACCTGGATAAGGTGCAGGCAGAACACGCCGAAATTCAGCCGCAGCAGGTCGCCGTGCAGGAAGACCTGCGACGGTTTGGCCCCGCGCATGGTGCGGTTGCTGCTCAAGGGCACCACCGGCACCCACCAGCGCGCCACGGCGAAACTGAGCACGCCCAGGCAGGTGATCGTCCAGAACAGCCCCGGCAAGCCCCACCAGCCCACCAGCAGCGGCGCGGCGATCAGGGATACCGCGAAGGAAACGCCGATGGAGGCCCCCACCATCGCCATGGCGCGGGTGCGCACCTCATCGCGGGTGGCATCGGCAATCCAGGCCGTAATGGCGGCGGAAATCGCCCCCGCGCCCTGGACGGCACGGCCGATGGTGATCCAGAAAACATTGGGGGACAGGGCGCACATCACGCTGCCGACCACGAACAGCGCCAGGCCCAGCAACACCACGGGACGGCGGCCCCAGCGGTCGGAAGCCAGGCCGAAGGGGATCTGCAGGATCGCCTGCGTCAGCCCGTAGATGCCCATCGCCAGGCCGACCTTGGCCGGGTCCGTACCGCCCGGCAAGCCGCGCGCGGCGACGGCGAACACTGGCAAAAGCAGGAACAGGCCCAACATACGACAGGCAAAAAGCCCGGCCAGGGCGATGCTGGTACGTCGTTCGGAAGGGGTCAGCTGAAGTCGGGGACGTGACGGCATTCGAGGAGTCGTGGGATGGCGGGGTTCGCCAATGGCCTGGCACGACCCCGAACAAGGATGAGTTCGGCGCGCTATAGTACCAAGTTGGCCTTTGAAACTGCTTAAACCCGATGGACGCGATACGCATTCGGGGTGCACGCACCCATAACCTGAAGAATGTCTCGCTGGATCTGCCTCGGCAGAAACTGGTGGTGATGACGGGTCTGTCCGGTTCGGGCAAATCTTCGCTCGCGTTCGACACACTATACGCGGAGGGCCAGCGGCGATACGTTGAAAGCCTTTCGGCCTACGCGCGGCAGTTCCTGCAACTCATGGACAAGCCGGATGTCGATCTGATCGAGGGCCTGTCCCCGGCGATTTCCATCGAGCAAAAGGCGGCGGGCCACAACCCGCGCTCGACGGTCGGCACCATCACGGAAATCCACGATTACCTGCGGCTGCTGTTCGCCCGCGTGGGCACCCCGTACTGCCCCGATCACGGCTTGCCGCTGCAGGCGCAAAGCGTCAGCCAGATGGTCGACACCGTGCTGGGCTGGCAGGCCGATACGCGGCTGGCGATACTCGCGCCGGTCGCCCGCGCGCGCAAAGGCAGCTTCGAGGACGAAGTCGCCAGCCTGCAGGCGCAGGGTTATGTGCGGCTGCGCGTGGACGGGCAAATGGTCGAAATCGACAGCATGCCGCCGCTGAAGAAAACGGAAAAGCACGACATCGATGTCGTGATCGACCGCCTGCGCGTGCGCGCCGAAAGCGGGCAGCGCCTGGCGGAAAGCTTCGAAACCGCGCTGGCGCTGGCCGACGGCCGCGTCGTGGCGCTGAATATGGACAACGAGCGCGAACAGGTGTTTTCCAGCCGCTATGCCTGTCCGGTATGCAGCCACAGCCTGCCCGAACTGGAACCGCGCCTGTTCAGCTTCAACAATCCGATGGGTGCCTGTCCCTCGTGCGACGGCATCGGCCAGGTCGGTTTTTTCGATCCCAAACGGGTGGTGGCGTTTCCGGAACTCAGCCTGGCGGCGGGCGCCATCCGTGGCTGGGACCGCCGCAACGCCTTCACGCATTCGCTGCTGACCAGCCTGGCGGCGCATTACGAATTCGATATCGAGGCGCCGTTCGAAAGCCTGCCCGACGCCGTGCGCGACAAGGTGCTGTACGGCTCCGGCGACGAGGAAATCGCCTTCGTCTATCTGAACGAAAAAGGCCGCAGCACGGTCAAGCGGCATGTCTTCGAAGGCGTCATCCCCAATCTGGAACGGCGCTGGAAGGAAACCGATTCCGCCACGGTGCGTGAAGAACTGGGCAAATACCGCAACATCAAGGTATGCCCGGACTGCCATGGCTCGCGCCTGCGCGCCGAAGCGCGCCACGTGTTGATCGGCGACGAAAAGCGCGACACCAGCGAACGCCGCGGCCTGGCCATCTACGAAGTGGAAGGCATGCCGCTGTCGGAATGCCTGCGCTGGTTCCAGGAACTTTCGCTGACGGGCGCCAAGCAGGAAATCGCGCAACGCATCGTGCGCGAGATCGAGGCGCGCCTGAGCTTCCTCAACAACGTGGGCCTGAACTACCTGTCGCTGGACCGCAGCGCGGACACCATATCGGGCGGCGAGGCCCAACGCATCCGGCTGGCCAGCCAGATCGGTTCGGGCCTGACGGGCGTCATGTACGTGCTGGACGAGCCCTCCATCGGCTTGCACCAGCGCGACAACGACCGGCTCATCGGCACCCTGCAGCATCTGCGCGACCTGGGCAACAGCGTGATCGTGGTGGAACACGACGAAGACATGATCCGCTCCGCCGACTGGGTGGTGGATATGGGCCCTGGCGCCGGCGAGCACGGCGGCCAGGTCGTCGCGCAGGGCACGCCCGCGCAGGTAGAGGACGACGCGCAATCGTTGACGGGGCAATACCTCAGCGGACGCCGCGCCATCCAGGTGCCGCAGCGCCGTCCCGTGGACGACGAATTGCCCTGGCTGGTGGTGGCGGGCGCCAGCGGCAACAACCTGAAGGACGTGGACCTGCGCGTGCCCGCCGGCCGGCTGGTCTGCGTGACCGGCGTGTCCGGCTCGGGTAAATCCACACTGATCAACGACACGCTGGCGGTGGCGGTATCGCGCCAGCTGCATCACGCGCAGACCGAACCGGCGCCCTTCGTCTCCCTGGAAGGCCTGGAACACTTCGACAAAATCATCAGCGTCGACCAAAGCCCCATCGGCCGCACGCCACGCAGCAATCCGGCGACCTACACCGGGCTGTTCACGCCCATCCGCGAACTGTTCGCCGGGGTCCCGGAAGCGCGGGCGCGCGGCTACGACCCGGGCCGCTTCAGCTTCAACGTCAAGGGCGGCCGCTGCGAAGCCTGCCAGGGCGACGGCGTGGTCAAGGTGGAAATGCACTTCCTGCCCGACATGTACGTGCCCTGCGACGTCTGCCAGGGCAAGCGCTACAACCGCGAAACCCTGGAAATCCGCTACCGGGGGCGCAATGTCAGCGAAGTGCTGGACCTGACGGTGGAACAGGCGCTGGAATATTTCGATTCGGTGCCGGCCATCTCGCGCAAGCTCCACACGCTGATGGACGTCGGGCTCTCTTACCTGCGCCTGGGCCAGAGCGCGACCACGCTGTCCGGCGGCGAAGCCCAGCGGGTCAAGCTGTCGCAGGAGCTGTCGCGACGCAGCACCGGACGCACGCTATATATCCTGGACGAACCGACGACCGGGCTGCATTTCCATGACATCGAACTGCTGCTGAAAGTATTGAACCAGCTGGTCGATGCCGGCAACACGGTACTGGTCATCGAGCACAACCTGGACGTCATCAAGACCGCGGACTGGATCATCGATATGGGTCCCGAAGGCGGCGACGGCGGCGGCCGCGTGGTGGCCCAGGGCACGCCGGAATCCGTCGCCGAGGCCCCGGACAGCCATACGGGCCATTACCTGCGGCGCGTGCTGGACGTCGCGCGGGGCACACCGCCGGCCGCGACGCCGCTGCGCCGGAAAGCCAAGTAGACTTCCAACTCACCGGGCAAAGCCGTTTCGCGTCCTGCCCCGGCGCGCCGGACGCGGCGCGGCGCACGATCGTGGCGCTCGCCGGGCGAAGCGGATTTCCCAGAACGTTCCGTGCGGGCGGACACGTCGCTGCAAACAAGCCGGACTATCCTGGAGCGCCTATGTACACCCTTCTGATCGGCAATAAAAACTATTCGTCGTGGTCGCTGCGGCCCTGGCTCGCGCTCAGCGCGGGCGGCATTCCGTTCAAGGAAGAAAAGCTGGCGCTGTACACGCCGGAATTCGCGGCGCGCCTGGCCCCCATTACCCCGGCCGGCACGGTGCCCGTGCTGCTGGACGGCGACTTCGCGATCTGGGATTCGCTGGCCATCTGCGAATACGTGGCGGAACGCCATCCGCAGGCGCGGCTGTGGCCGGCCGACCAGAAGGCCCGGGCCCGGGCGCGCGCGCTGGCGGCGCACATGCACAGCGGCTTCAGCGACCTGCGCAACGTCCTGCCCATGAACATCGAGGCGCTGCTGCCCGGCGTGACCATCACGCCGGCGGCGCAGCAGGACATCTCGCGCGTGCAGGCCATCTGGCAGGACACCCGGGCGGAATACGGAAAGGGCGGCCCCTTCCTGTTCGGCGGTTTCACCATCGCCGACGCCTTCTTCGCGCCGGTCGTCTCGCGCTTCATCACCTACGGTGTCACGGCGGCCGCGGGGCCGGTGCGGGAATACATGGACGCCGTGCTGTCCCTGCCCGCCATGCAGGCATGGATACGCGAGGCAAAGGCGGAAGGGCTGTTCGTGCCGCAGGACGAACCCTACCGCACGCAGCGGTAGGCCAGGGGCCTGCACCGGCGGGTGGAAAATTGCGGCGGCAACGCGCCGCAGGTCGGCCGGATGTCGAAATCCGGTCGAACCGATCGTCGTCATGGAAACGCGCCCGGTTTGCCGGGCGGCGCCTTGCCATCGATCCACCGTGCCCGGCCGGCACACGGTGCGCAATACAACCGGAGAAAACCCATGACACACGGCATCGAAGGCCGTAAACGTTGGTACGCCCTGACGGTGCTATGCCTGGGCGTGCTGATGATCGTGCTGGACACAACCATCGTGAACGTGGCGCTGCCCTCCATCCGCGCCGATTTGAGTTTCACGGAAACCTCGCTGGTATGGGTGGTCAACGCCTATATGCTGACCTTCGGCGGTTTCCTCCTGCTGGGCGGACGCCTGGGCGACCTGTATGGACACCGGCGCATGTTCCTGGCCGGCCTGGCATTCTTCACGGTAGCCTCGCTGGCCTGCGGCATGGCGCACACGCGCGAATTCCTGATCGGCGCACGCGCCGTGCAGGGATTGGGCGGCGCGGTCGTGTCGGCCGTATCCCTCTCGCTGGTGATGAACCTGTTCACCGAACCGGCGGAGCGCGCCAAGGCCATGGGGATCTACGGCTTCGTTTGCGCGGGCGGCGGCAGCATCGGCGTACTGCTGGGCGGGCTGCTCACATCCACCCTCAGCTGGCACTGGATCTTCCTGGTCAACCTGCCTATCGGCGTGGCGGTGTACGCGCTGTGCCTGGCGCTGATTCCGCGAGGCCGCGGCCTGGCCGCGGAAGGTCCGCTGGACATCGGCGGCGCGGTCACCATCACGGCGGCCCTGATGCTGGCGGTCTATGCCGTCGTCAACGGCAACACGGCGGGATGGGGCTCCCCGCAATCCATCACCATGCTGGCATCGGCGGTGGTCCTTCTGGCGCTGTTCCTCGTCATCGAATCCCGCGTGCGCGCGCCGCTCGTGCCGCTGCGCCTGTTCCGCCTGCGCAACCTGGCAATTTCCAACATCGTCGGCGTGCTGTGGGCGGCCGCGATGTTCGCCTGGTTTTTTATCTCCGCGCTGTATCTGCAATTGGTACTGGGCTACGACGCCATGAAGGTCGGCCTGTCCTTCCTGCCGGCCAACCTCATCATGGCGGCGTTCTCACTGGGGCTATCGGCACGGCTGGTCATGCGCTTCGGCATCCGGGCGCCGCTGGGCATCGGCCTGCTGATCGCCGCCGTCGGCCTGGTGCTGTTCGGCTACGCCCCCGCGCAGGGAAGTTTCGTCCTGCACGTGCTGCCGGGGATGCTATTGCTGGGCCTGGGGGCGGGCATCGCCTTCAATCCCGTTCTGCTGGCGGCGATGAGCGACGTGCAGCCCAGCGAATCCGGCCTGGCATCGGGCATCGTCAATACCTCTTTCATGATGGGCGGATCGCTGGGCCTGGCGGTACTGGTCAGCCTGGCCGCGGCGCGCACCGGCATGGCGCAGGCCGCGGGCACGGCCCCGGCCATCGCGCTGAACCAGGGATACCAGCTCGCCTTCCTGTGCGGCGCGGCATTTGCGCTGGCGGCCGCGATCCTGGGCGGATGCTGGCTGCGCACGCGCCTGCAGGCGGATCACGGCGAACGTGCGGAGCACGCAGAGCGCGGGGACCACGGTTCGACCGCGGAAACGCTGCCGCAGGGTTCCGGCTCGCATCGCTGAGGGACCCGGGATGCACCGATAGCGCGCCGGCAGCAACACCGAGGCGCGGAAGCCGGCGCAGGCCCGGGCAGACCCGCA
Organism: Bordetella genomosp. 11; assembly: GCF_002261215.1. NCBI lineage: Bacteria > Pseudomonadati > Pseudomonadota > Betaproteobacteria > Burkholderiales > Alcaligenaceae > Bordetella > Bordetella genomosp. 11. The sequence continues at coordinate 4,687,446 of NZ_NEVS01000004.1, forward strand.
CATGACACGACGCACCGGTCCCGGCGGGCCTCTGGCGCCCACGCGGGCTAGGACATATCGAACAGCCGCTTGTGCTCGCGCATCGCGTAGCGGTCCGTCATGCCGGCGATGTAGTCGGCGATCGCGCGGGCCTGTCCGTCGCGCCGCTGGTAATCGGGCGGCAGCAAACGGGGATCCGACAAAAACGCGGTGAACAGGTCCCGCACGATGCGCCGCGCCTTGGATGTCATGCGCATCACGCGGAAATGCCGGTACAGGTTTTCGAACAGGAAGCGCTTCAACTCGTCCGCTTCGGCGCGGGTCTCTTCGGAGAATCCCACCAGCGCCGGCGCCTCGCGCACATCCTCCACGCTCCCGGGCCGATGCTGCGCGATGCGGGCCGCGGTGTGCGTGGTCAGGTCGACAATCAGCGTATTGATCATGCGCCGGATGGTCTCGGCGATCATGCGCCGCTGCGAGACATCCGGATACTGCGCGACAACCGCGTCGTAATGGCGCGCGAAGAAGCGGACCTGCCGCAGCTGCTCCACGGTGACCAGCCCGGAACGCAGGCCGTCGTCGATGTCGTGGTTGTTGTAGGCGACTTCATCCGCCAGGTTGGCCAGCTGGGCTTCCAGCGACGGGCGCCGCCTGCGGATGAAGCGCTCGCCGACGGCACCCAGCTGCCGCGCATGGGCCAGCGAGCAATGCTTGAGTATGCCTTCGCGCGTTTCGAAGCACAGGTTCAGGCCATTGAAGGCCGCGTAGCGTTCTTCCAGCTCATCGACCACGCGCAGGCTTTGCAGGTTATGTTCGAAGCCGCCGGCGCCGGGCGCCAGCTCGTGCATGCAGGCGTTCAGTTCATCCTGGCCGGCGTGGCCGAAAGGCGTGTGGCCCAGGTCATGGGCCAACGAGATGGCCTCGGTCAGTTCCTCGTTCACGCGCAGGCTGCGGGCCAGCGTGCGCGCGATCTGCGCGACTTCCAGGCTGTGCGTCAGCCGCGTGCGGAAAAGATCGCCCTCGTGGTTGATGAAGACCTGGGTCTTGTATTCCAGGCGGCGGAACGCCGTGCAATGGATGATGCGGTCGCGATCGCGCTGGAATTCGCTGCGGTTCTGCGGCGGGGGTTCGGCATGCGCGCGACCCCGGCTGTGGAGGGGATTGGCGGCGTAGGCAGCCAGTATGTCCGCGACTGTGTTCATAGGGCGATCATGGTTGATTCCTGTCTATCGGACCCACGCCGGCACGATCAGCCGACGGTACGCGCCAGCACCCGCCGCACGGCGTCCTCCGGCGCGGCCCGGGTAATGGCCTGCCCGATACGTGGCGTCAGGACGAAGCGTATCTCGCCGCCTTCCGCTTTTTTGTCCACCCGCATCAAGGCCATCCAGCGTTCCGCGCCCAGGTCGGGGGCCGTGGTCGGGCAGCCGATGGCCTCGACCAGCTTCCTGACGCGGGCCACGTCCGCCACGGGGAAACCGGCCACTTCCGCCGACAGTTCCGCCGCTTGCACCATGCCGCAGCCCACCGCTTCGCCGTGCAGCCATGCGCCATAGCCCAGCCCGGACTCGATCGCGTGGCCGAAAGTGTGGCCCAGGTTCAGGATGGCGCGCAGGCCGGACTCGCGCTCGTCCTGCGCCACGACCTTGGCCTTCAGTTCGCACGACACCTGGATGGCATGTCCCAGCACGCGGCGATCCAGCGCGCGCAGCGACGTGGCATGTTCTTCGCACCACGCCCAGAAACCGGCGTCCAGGATCATGCCGTATTTGATGACTTCCGCCAGCCCGGCGGACACTTCGCGCGCCGGCAGGGTGGCCAGCACGTCGGTATCGATTTCGACCGCCACCGGCTGGTGGAAAGCGCCGACCATGTTCTTGCCCAGCGGATGGTTCACGCCGGTCTTGCCGCCGACCGACGAATCCACCTGCGCCAGCAGCGTGGTGGGCACCTGCACGAAGCGGATGCCGCGCATATAGACCGCCGCGGCGAACCCCGTCATATCGCCGATCACGCCGCCCCCCAGCGCCACCAGCACGGAACGCCGGTCGAAGCCGTTGGACAGCAGCGCGTCGAAGATCTGGTTCAGCGTGCGCCAGTCCTTGTGTTCCTCGCCATCGGGCAATTCGATGCGCACGACTTTGCGGCCTGTCCTGGCCAGGGCACGCTCGGCGCGCTCGGCATACAGGGACGCGACCGTGGGATTGGTGACGAGGCCTATGGCGGTGGCGTCGGCCGGGATGGCCTCGTCCAGGCAATCGAGCCGGCCCGGCGCGATACGTATGGGATAGCGGGCGCCGGGAACGGCGACGTCGACGACATTCATGTTTTCTTCTCGTAGGCCTGCAGTTTGGGCACCAGGTGCTTGACGAGGGTGCTGACGGGGATGCAGCCGGTCTCGATGGTCAGGTCGGCGACTTCCTGGTACAGCGGCTCGCGCCGCGCCAGCAGATCGCGCAACGTAGCGCGCGGATCGGCGGTGGCCAGCAGCGGCCGGTTGCGGTCGCGGCAGGTGCGGCGATACAGCTCATCCACACTGGCGCGCAGGTAGATGACGATGCCCTGGCGCCGCAACACGGCGCGGTTTTCTTCGGCCAGGATGGCGCCGCCCCCGGTGGCCAGCACGATGCCCCGCCGCGCGGCGCAGTTCGCCAGCGCGGCGGCTTCCCGCCGGCGGAAGCCCGCCTCGCCCTCGATCTCGAAGATCACCGGCACGCGTACCCCGCAGCGGGATTCGAGTTCGTGGTCCAGGTCGACGAACTCGCGGCCCAGCACGCGCGCCAGCGACCGGCCGATCGTGGTCTTGCCCGCGCCCATCATGCCGACCAGGAAAATCGGCGTGTCGTAAGGCAGGCTGGCCAGCGGCGTGGCGCAGTTGGCGGCGCAGGTGGCGGATTCGGGTTCGGCTGCCGGCGCGGCGGCCGCGCAATCGGGTTGGGACGCGTTCATAAAGCGTATTATCCCATTGGGATCAGTTGCCCGCGCGCCACACTGAACCACGCTGTTACAGAAACCGCGCGCACACCCGGATCGGGGGCGCGGGTTCCCCGTAAAATCGCGGCGATGAGCAAGCCCCAGACTCCTACTTCCAAGAAAGAAAAGCCCGATTCGAGCGGCTCCCCCTTTGTCCGTTTCTTCTTCAAGCTGGGCATTTTCTGCGCCGGACTGGCGGGCTGCGGCTTGCTGCTGGGCGGCATGGCCCTCGCCCTGGCCTGGCCGAACCTGCCCGACCTGCACGCGATGACGGACTACCGTCCGCGCATCCCGCTGCGGGTCTATACCGCCGACAAAGTGCTGATAGGCGAGTTCGGCGAAGAACGGCGCAACGTGCTGCGCTTCAACGAAATCCCCGACGTCATGAAGTCCGCCGTCCTGGCCGCGGAGGACGACCGTTTCTACCAGCATGGCGGCATCGACTGGGCCGGCGTGGTGCGGGCGGGGCTGACCAACCTGATCAGCATGTCGAAGTCGCAGGGCGCCAGCACCATCACGATGCAGGTGGCGCGCAACTTCTACCTGTCGTCCGAAAAGACCTACACCCGCAAGTTCTACGAACTGCTGCTGACGTTCAAGATCGAGTCCAGCCTGAGCAAGGACCAGATCCTCGAGCTATACATGAACCAGATCTATCTGGGACATCGCGCCTATGGCTTCGCCGCGGCGTCGCGCACCTACTTCGGCAAGCCGCTGTCGCAGATCACACCGGCGGAAGCCGCGATGCTGGCAGGCATCCCGAAGGCGCCGTCGCGCTTCAATCCCATTTCCAACCTGCCGCGCGCGGAAGTGCGCCAGCACTACGTTCTGGGCCGCATGCGCAGCCTGGGCTACCTGACGGACCCGGAATACCAAGAGGCGATGGCCCAGCCCATCGTCATCAAGTCGGCGGAAGGCACGCCGGCCGGGGGCTACTCCATCCATGGCGAGTACGTGGCCGAACTGGCGCGCCAGCTGCTCTATGGCGTGTACCAGGACAACGTCTACTCCCGCGGCATCAATATCTACACGACGGTCCAGTCCAAGGACCAGGAAGTCGCCTACCGGGCCGTGCGCGACGGCGTGCTGGACTACACCCGCCGCGCGCCTTACCCCGGCCCCGAAGCGCAGCTGGACCTGCCCGCCGGCGTCGAGAAAGATCCGCAAGCCCTGGACGATGTACTGGACGGCGTGCTGGACAAGTATTCCGACAGCGACGACCTGCTGGTGGCGGTGGTGCTGTCCGCCAGCCCCACTGAAATCAAAGTGGCGCGCAGTTCGCGCGAAGTCATCACCATCAACGACAAGAAAGTGCTGTCGGTGGTCGCGCGCGCCCTGAATCCCAAGGCCAAGGACGATCAGCGCATCCGCCGCGGTTCCGTGGTGTACATCCACAAGATCGGGCCGGACGATTGGGAAGTGTTGAACATGCCGTCGGTGCAGGCGGCCTTCGTCTCGCTGTCGCCGCAGGACGGCGGCATCCGCGCCATGGTGGGCGGCTTCGATTTCTACCGCGGCAACTTCAATCGTGTCACGCAGGCGTGGCGCCAGCCGGGCTCCAATATCAAGCCGTTCGTCTATTCGGCTGCCCTGGAACGCGGGCTGACGCCGGCCACGCAGATTTCCGACCAGCCGTTCGCGCTGAGCGCCGCGCAGACCGGATCCAAGGCATGGGCGCCCAAGAACTACGGCAACGAATACGAACCCATGCTGACCATGCGGCAGGGCTTGTACAAGTCCAAGAACATGGTTTCCATCCGCATCCTGCAGGCCATCGGCCCCGCGTATGCGCAGGATTACCTGACGCGCTTCGGTTTCGACAAATCGCGCCAGCCCGCCGTGCTGCCGCTGGCGCTGGGCGCCGGTTCGGTCACGCCGCTGCAACTGGCGGGCGCCTATTCTGTATTCGCCAACGGCGGCTACCGCATCACGCCCTACCTGATCGACCGGGTCACCGATAGCAGCGGCAAGGTCATCATGCAGTCCAAACCGCTGGTTGCCGGCGATTCGGCGGCGCGGGCCATCGATCCGCGCACCGCCTTCGTGATGGACGACATGCTGCGCGGCGTCGCCACCTACGGCACGGCGGCACGCGCCCGCGTCGTACTCAAGCGCAACGATATCGCGGGCAAGACCGGCACCACCAACGAATCCGTGGACGCCTGGTTCTCCGGCTATACCCCCAGCCTGGAAGCGACGGCGTGGCTGGGTTATGACCAGCCCAAGTCCCTGGGTTCGCGCGAGACCGGCGGCGGCGCGGCCCTGCCGATCTGGCTGACGTACATGCAGGAAATGCTCAAGGGCGTCCCGGAGCAGAAACAACGGCCCAGGCCTGATGGGCTGCTTGTCGACAACGGCGAATATTATTTCTCGGAGTTCCCGCCCGGCCAGGCCGTGGCGCGCCTGGGGCTGCCGGCGCCGGGCTCGGATAGCCTGGGCGATCTCCTGAATTCGCTGCGCGCGGCCAACAGCGACGGCAGGCCCGGCGGGACCAGTTTCGGCGAAGGATCCGTGCCCGGACAGCAATAGCCCCGGGCTCGCGCCACGGGCTATCGCACGTGGGGTGCGCTACACCTTGACGGTGATCGGCGCGCCCGCCGCGTCAGAACAGATCTGCGACAAGGCGTCGTGCAAGGGCGGCCCGCCGCGCGTATCCAGCCAGTGCTGGCCGTCGTAGCGGTAGTGAAAACCGCCGCTGCGCGCCGCCACCCAGATTTCCTGCATGGCGGCCTGGCTGTTGATGACGACGTGCGTATCGTCTTCGAAGACCAGGGTCAGTACATTGCCGCTGCGGTTGGCTTCCACGTCGACATCGAGCGACCCGGCCCAGTCGTCAGCCTGGCTTTCGATGCTGTCCAGCACCTGCTCCGCCAACGCAAGAAATTCGGTTTCGTTCATAATCCAATCTGCAAGAATTACGGAGTTCCCAGTGTCCCACCCGGCATACAGCCGTACCGCTCTACGCATTGTAGCCACGCTGGCTGCCGCCGCGTCGCTCGCGGCCTGCGGCTACAAGGGCCCGCTCATAGCACCGTCGCAGGCGCCCGTGCTCAAGCCCCCGCCCAAAGTCGTGGCGCCACTGACATTCCGTGCCGCACCCGGGGTTCGCCTGGTGCCGGCCCTTCCCGACTACCCGCCGTCCGCGACGCAACAATGAATCCTATCTCTTCCGCGCCGGCGCAGCCGGCCGGCTATCCGCATTTCCATTACCAGAACGGCGCCCTGCACGCGGAAGGCGTGCCCCTGCAGATGCTGGCGGAGCGCCTCGGCACGCCGCTATACGTGTATTCGCGCGCGGCGCTGCAGGCCGCCTGGGAATCGTACCGCGTCGCCGTCGCCGGGCGCGACGTCCTCGTGTGCTACGGCATGAAGGCTAATTCCAACCTGGCGGTGCTGAAGGAATTCGCCCGCCTGGGCGCCGGCTTCGACATCGTGTCCGGTGGCGAACTGCATCGCGTACTCGCGGTGGGGGCGGATCCGGCCAAGGTCGTATTTTCCGGGGTCGGCAAACAGGCCTGGGAGATGCGCAAGGCGCTCGAGGCGGACGTCAAGTGCTTCAACGTCGAATCCGAAGCCGAACTCCACTTGCTGTCGGACGTGGCGGTTTCCCTCGGCAAGACGGCCCGCGTGTCCCTGCGCGTGAATCCCGACGTGGATGCGGGCACCCACCCGTATATCTCGACGGGGCTGAAGGAAAACAAATTCGGCATCGCCATCGCCGACGCCCCGCGCGTCTACCGGGCCGCCGCGGCGCTGCCCGGGCTGCACGTCACCGGCGTCGATTGCCACATCGGCTCCCAGATCACGGATGTCGCGCCCTACCTGGACGCCCTCGATAAGCTGCTGGACCTGATCGACGGCTTGCGCGCCGCCGGCATCGCGATAGAGCACCTGGACCTGGGCGGCGGCCTGGGCATCCGCTATACCGACGAAACGCCCTTGCAGCCGGCCACGCTGCTGGGCCAGGTCTATGAACGCCTGGACGCGCGCGGCTGGGGCCATTTGAAGCTGATCATGGAACCCGGGCGCTCGCTGGTGGGCAATGCGGGTGTCCTGCTGACGACCGTGCAGTTCCTGAAGCACGCGGAAGCCCGCAATTTCGCCATTGTCGACGCCGCGATGAACGACCTCATCCGTCCGACCCTATACGATGCCTGGCACGGCGTGCTGCCCGTGCAGCCGCGCGGCGGCGCCACGCAGGAATATGACGTCGTCGGCCCGGTCTGCGAAAGCGGCGATTGGCTGGCCAGGCAGCGTGCCCTGGCGGTCGAGCGCGGCGACGTACTGGCCATCGAATCCACCGGCGCATACGGCATGGTCATGGCCGGCAACTACAACACGCGTCCGCGTCCCGCCGAAGTCATGGTCGACGGCACGGAATTCCATGTAATCCGCCAACGCGAAACGGTGCAAGACCTGCTGCGCGGGGAAACCACGTTGCCCTGAGTCCCCTCGGGGCCGGGCGGCACAGCGGTCCACGACACCCGAAAAGGCGTTCTTCCCAGGGAAGAACGCCTTTTTTCCTATGCGCGAAACCCGCCGCCCGGACTACAGCTGCCCGTAGGAATGCAGGCCCGACAGGAACATGTTCACGCCCAGGAAGGCGAACCCGGTGATCAACAGTCCGACCAGAGCCCAGTAGGCCGCCATCGCCCCACGCAAGCCCTTGATCAGGCGCATGTGCAGCCAGGCGGCGTAGTTCAGCCAGACGATAAGCGCCCAGGTTTCCTTCGGATCCCATTGCCAGTAGGCACCCCAGGCGTCGGCCGCCCACAGCGCGCCCAGGATGGTCGCCACGGTGAAAAAGGCGAAGCCGACGGTGATGGCGCGATACATGATGTCGTCCAGCACCGCCAGCGGCGGCAATGCCGCCGCCACGCGGCGCCGGCCCAGCAGGATGCCGCCGACGATGACCGCGCCCACGCCGAAATACTCCATCCATGCCGCCGACAAGCCCTTGGTGCGGAACACCATGGGTTCGGCGCACAGCAGCACGCCCAGGATGAACAAGGGGGCCAGCTTGCGCCAGGACGTCGTTTCGCCATGCTCTTTCACCAGGTAGGCGAAGCCCACCATGGCCGACAGCGAGAACGTGCCATAACCGATGAAATTCGCCGGCACGTGCAGCTTCATCCACCAGCTCTTGAGCGCCGGCACCAGCGGCTGGATCTGCGCGGCATCCCGGGTAAAGGCGTACCACAGCAGGAACATCACCGCCGAGGAAATCACCAGCAGCACGAAACCGCCCAGGGCGCGGGTTGCGTAGCGGCGCTCGTAGTACAGGTAGAAAAGCGCCGTGATCAGCGAAAACAGCACGAACACTTCGTACAGGTTGCTGACCGGGATATGGCCAAGGTCCGGGCCCATCAGATGGCTTTCGCGCCAGCGCACCAGCATGCCGGTCACGCCGGCGAATACCGCGCCCCACGTCAGCGCGGTGCCCAGCCAGGCGGCCGTCGGGCTGAACAGGCCCAGCCAGTAAGAGACCGTCGCCAGCACGAACAGCGCGCACATCCACAGGATGGCGGACTGCGAGGACAGCAGGTACTTCAGGAAAAACACGTCCTCGGCACGCCCGAGGTCATGCCCGTACAGCATCACCGCCAGTCCGCTGGCCAGCGCCGCGGCGATTATCAGCCGGCGCAGGGGGCGCCACAGCCAGCCCAGCCAGGTCAGCACCAGCACGGCGCCGCTCAGGATGACTTTCTCGTAATAATCCATGGAGCCGGCAAAGCGCGTCAGCGCATAACCCGCCCCCACGGCCAGCAGCAGGAAAAACACGGCATCGGTCCAGTCGGGACGACCGCGCCGGACGCGCGCGTCGCCGCTTTCGGCCATACCTTCCTGCCACAGATTCTCGTGCGCGGAGGAAATTGCGGATTCGGACATGAGCTTGCTACCTCACTGCTTCAGGCGCAGCAGCGCCTCTTTGAGCCGGTCGAATTCACGGTGGAAGTCCAGTGTACGCCGCTGGGATGTCATTGCCGCGTACACGGCGCTGCCGCGGCCTTCCGGGCCAGGGGCCACCCACACCCAGACACGGCGATCGCGGATGAAGAACATGCTGAACACGCCCAATATCAGCAGCAGGCAACCGATATAGACCGCCCTTTTGCCGGGCGTGCGGCTGACCTGGAACACGCTGGCCTGCACCTGCTTGAAATCCGACAGCGCGAAGAATACGGGCGCCGGATACATCGCCAGATCGGACAGCGCGGCCACCGCGACGCGCGACCAGACTTCGGCGCGTTCGGCGGCCGGGCCTTCGGTCGGCAGCGGTGGCAATCCCGCCCGCTCGCGCTCCATGACGCGCAGCTCGCCCACGCTGGCGCCAATCAGGCGCACCACGATATCGGCCGCGCGCTCCAGTTCGGATGCCGGCGCATTGCTCTGCAGGAAACCCGCCACCGCCTGCAGGCCGCCTTCGGAGAAGGTCTGCAGCGCACGTTCCGCGGCGGTCTCCAGCGGCTGGCGGTCGCTGCCCGCCGGGGCATTCTTTTCCGCGAAGCGGCGAGCCGCCTCCTTGCGCGCCTGCGGATCGGCCAGCAAGGCGCGCAGGCGCATGAATTCGGCGACGGAGTTGTCATCGTCCGCCGGCAGCCGCAGGTAGCGGTAGTTCTCGCCGGCATTGTTGCGCACGCCCGCCAGGAATACCGGAAAGCCGTCCAGCACCACCGGCAGCATGTAATTGCGGAACTCGTGCGCCTGGCCGCTGGCGTCGATCAGGCGGTATTCGACCGCCGGGCCCACGTTGCGCAGATGCTCGTTGCGCTTGCCCGCCGCGCTGCCGGCCACCGACGCGACGTTCTGGACGAAATCGCGGGCCGGCTTGGGCGCGCCGCCCGACAGGTCCTCGACGTTGATCGGACGCAGCGCCGTGATGTCCACCTTCAGGCCGCGCGCGTCGGCCGGGGCATCCTTGCCCGTATCGCTGCTCTTGCCCACGGTGCCCGACACCTCGAACGGCGCCGCATCGCCGCCGCGCAGCGGGTAGCCGCGCAACTGCACGGAACTGCCGCCATCGTCGAAACTGGACTGGTACACCGTGACGCCCTTGTAGCGCAGCGGCTCGTTGACTTCGATGGTCTTGTCGAAGGTCTTGCCGGTATCGGGGTCGCGCACCTCGACTTCGCTGGCGAAGCGGCTGGGCATGCCCGTCGAGTAGTAGTCGACGATGAACTTCTTCAGCGTCAGGGTAAAGGGGATCGGCTGCACCAGGGCGCCGTCGCCCACCATGACGACCGCGTTGTTCGCGCGTCCGCCTTCCGGAATCATCATGCTGGAGCGGAAGCTCGGGTTGTTCACCGACAGCCGGCCGCTGGGCGGCACCTCGCTGATCAGCATGTTCTCGACGATGGGCTTCTTGCCGCCCAGCCACACCTGCGCGCGTACCGCCAGCTCGCTATCGAGCAGGCCACCGACGCAAATCACGATCATCGCCGTGTGGGCAAAGATATAGCCGAGCCGGTTGGCGCTGCCTTTCTTGGCGGCCAGCAGCACGCCATCGCCATCCTGGCGCTCCTTGACCGCATAGCCCAGCGACTTCAGCAACTGGCGGGTGCGGCCCAGGGTATCCGCCGACGCCGCGCCGCTGTCGAACTCCACCCGCTGCGGAAAGGCGCGCAGGCTGGACACGCGCACATATTCGCGGAAGGACACCGCGTCGCGCAGCATCTTGGGCGCATTGCGCGTCAGGCACACCCCGGTGGAAACCACCAGGAATGACATGATGACCAGGAACCACCAGCTGTTGTAGACGTGCCAGAGGGAAAACTTGTCGAAGACGCCATACCAGAACGGCCCGAACTGGTCGATGTAGGCGGAAGATGCCTGGTTCTGCACCAGCACCGTGCCGACGATGCTGGCAATGCAGATGAACATCAGCAGGCTGACGGCGAAACGCATGGAGCCCAGGAGCTCCAGCATATCCCCGGGCAGGGAGCGCAGATCGTGGCGTAGGGTCGGGGGATTCTGATGCATGGGAAAAGGGGGCCGCCTGAACGACCGGGCGCCCCCTTGCTAGGGTCTTCGGGCCATCATAAGCGCTTCGCACTCATCGTGTCCGGGCGGGTGGCCCGATCTGGACAAGTATAGACAGGGCGCCCGCGCAATGGTTCGTGCACGGGCCGCACCGTCAGCGCAGGCCGGCGGCGTAGTCGGAAACCGCCTTGATATCGTCGGCCGTCATGCGGCTGGCGATCTCGTGCATGGGCTCGCTGTTGTTCCGGCTGCCATCCTGGAAAAGCTTCAGCTGCTCTTCGATATAAGAGGGGAACTGGCCCGACAGGCGGGGATACTGCGCCGGAACGCCAGCCCCGTTGGCGGAGTGGCAGGACGCGCAAGCCGGCACATTGCGGTCGGGCAGGCCGGCGCGCCAGATGGTCTGGCCGCGATCCACCAGGGATTTCTGGCCGGCGGTGGCGGGTTCCTTCAGCTGCTGCTGGGACAGGTACAGGGCGATGTTCTGCATGTCCTGCGGCGTCAGCGACTGCACAATGGCGGTCATGGGCGTGGGATTGCCGCCCGCACCGTTGCGCAGCGGCACCTTGGCACCCTGCTTGAGCTGGAAATCGCCCAACTGCTTGGCCAGGTATTCATGCGCCTGGGCTGCCAGATTGGGATTGGTGGGAATGGTGCTGTTGCCGGCGGCGCCGTGACAGCTCGCACAGGCGATGATGCCGCGCGCCTGGTCGCCGTTGGTGTAGAGCTGTTCGCCCTTCCCAGCGTCCGGCTTGGCCGCCGGCGCCGAAGCATCGGCCGCGAAACTCGGAAAAACGGCGGTCGTACCCAACACCAACCCGCCCACAACCAACATCCGGGACAGCACACGCTTCATGAAAACCTCGACGTTCGCAGCATCGACTCACGGCGCTGGTACGCGCCGTTTATGATTTGCCTATGTTTTCCATTCGCCTGCCCACGAGCTGCCGGTATACCCCGAGTTCTGTGATGCGACGCGGCGTGCTACACCGTCAGCGGACTGGCGCCCACCCTTGCAAACGCCGGATTATACAATAGGGCTCGTACCCCTCTATTTACCATCCCCGTGTCCCTCCTCCATCGCGCCTCCTTTTTCATCTCGGCAGCCCGCCTGGACCAGCTGCCGCCGCCCGGCGCGCCGGAAGTCTGTTTCGTCGGCCGTTCCAACGCCGGCAAGTCCACGGCCATCAATGTCCTGACCAACCAGCGCCGCCTGGCCTTTTCCAGCAAGACGCCGGGACGGACGCGCTTGATCAATATGTTCGGCCTGCCGGACCCCTACGACCCCGAACGTCCGATGGGCTTCCTGGTCGACCTGCCCGGCTACGGCTACGCCGCCATCAGCCAGGGCGAGCGCGACAAATGGGCCGAACTGCTCGGCGGTTACCTGGCCACGCGCGCGTCGCTGGTGGGCATCGTCCTGCTGATCGACATCCGCCGCGGCGTGACCGACCTGGACCGCCGGCTGGCGGACTTCATCGCGCCCACGGGCCGCCCGGTCCTGGCGCTGCTGACCAAGGCCGACAAACTGCCTTACGGCCAGCGCATGCGCACCGTCTTCACCGTGCGCAAGGACCTGGCGGATATCGGCGCGCTGCATACCGTGCCGTTCTCGGCGCCGGACCGCATCGGCCTGGAAGAAGCGACCGAGCACATCGAAAACTGGATCTCTCCGAAGGTAGTGCCATGAATCACCACATCGTATCGGCGGGCTTTCCCGCGTCCCGGCCCCGTCGCCTGCGCCGCGACGATTTCACGCGCCGCCTGGTCCGCGAAAACACGCTGACCGCCAACGACCTGATCTACCCCGTGTTCGTCGCCGACGGCAAGGGCTTGCGTCAGGACGTGCCGTCGATGCCCGGCGTGGTGCGCTATTCGCTGGACACCCTGCTGCCGGTCGCGGAAACCTGTATGGAACTCGGCATCCCGGTGATGGCGCTGTTTCCGGTCATCGACAGCGCGCTGAAGACGCCGGACGGCATCGAGGCGGCCAACCCGGACGGCCTCGTCCCGACCGTGGTCGCCGAACTGAAAAAACGCTTTCCCGAACTGGGCCTGCTGACCGACGTGGCGCTGGATCCCTACACCAGCCACGGACAGGACGGCCTGATCGACGAAGCCGGGTATGTGCTGAACGAACCCACGGTCGAGATCCTGGTGAAACAGGCGCTGGTGCAGTCGCAGGCCGGCGTGGACATCGTCGCCCCCAGCGACATGATGGACGGGCGCATCGGCGCCATACGCCAGGCGCTGGAAGATGCCCAGCACATTCACACCCGCATCATGGCTTATTCCGCCAAGTACGCGAGCGCCTTCTACGGCCCCTTCCGCGACGCGGTGGGATCGGCGGCCAACCTGGGCAGATCGAACAAGGCCGTCTACCAGATGGACCCCGGCAATATCGACGAAGCCCTGCGCGAAGTGGCCGCGGACCTGGCCGAAGGCGCCGATATGGTCATGGTCAAGCCCGGCATGCCGTATCTGGACGTCCTGCGGCGGGTAAAGGATGCCTTCCGCGTGCCGACTTTCGCGTACCAGGTCAGCGGCGAATACGCCATGCTGAAAGCCGCCGCGGCCAACGGCTGGCTGGATCACGACAAAGTCATGATGGAAGCGCTGCTGGGATTCAAGCGGGCCGGTGCCGACGGCATCCTGACCTACTTCGCCATCGACGCGGCCCGGTGGCTCAAGAGCCACGCGTCCTGATCGATCCGCGGCGCGCGGCGGCTACCACTGCACCCGGACACCGCCGCCGATCCGCTCGCGCGTGCCGGCCCGGGATACGGGCACATCATCCGAGCGCTCGGCCACGCCATAGACGGTAACGTCCGGGCCCAGCGGCCTTTCGACCTTCGTTCCGGTATACCGCCGCCCTGAGAGCTCTTCTATCCGCGTGTAGGGACGCAGCGACGCGCCGTCGCCATCGCTCGATCGCGCGCCGCCCGGCAGCGGGGCGGCCGAGCGGCGATCGTCCCAGCCGGAGGTGCCGGGTCCCGCGCCGTCCGTCCCGCGCGGCCCGGTGTTCAAGCGATACGGGCTGTCAGCGGCACGGGGCGCGGGCTTCGCCGGACGCCGCAGGATGGGGGCGGACGTGCAGCCCGCCGGGGCGGCGTGGCCGATGCCGCATTCCGGCGATGCCCAGGCCAACGAGGCACCGGCCAGCAAGATGCCCAGCGCCGCCAGCGTCCGGCCGCGCCCATGTGACAGAAACCTGCCGCGGTTCATACGTATCAATTTCCATGATCGGGTACGGACACTGGTGGAGAAAGGCAAAGACGCGGTTCCTCCTTGCTATCGGCCATATCTGGCCTTGTACCGTCAAACCGCGAATCGTGCGGACTTCCGTTTCAGGATGAACTGCAGCTGGCGCAGGCCGCGGTCGAGCCTGCTGACCCGGCCGGTGCATTCCCGGTATGTGCGGAGCTTGCCCTCAGCAAGGCAGGCGGCCCGGGATTGTTCCAGTCGGGAACGGATATTCTCGTGCAAGGCCATGATATGCACGATATCTTCCCTGGATGCCTTACGAATAAAGTCTTCCCTGAATAGCCTGACTTTTTCGTTTGCATCCCGATCCCGCTCATTCGGAAAACCGGTTTTCGCCGCGCTGATGAAATCGATGAAGCGGTCTTTATCGCCCCCCATCCTGATATACCTTTCTATTTCTTCTTTCCACTGCCGTTCTATTTCGACTCTTCCGGCTTGTCCTGAAAATCCCGCGAGCGTAGCGATAGGCCGATCGTACCCCTCGTAATACTGGCCATGCGCAGGCCTGCCTTTGCGGCGGCGCTCCGGCTTTTGGCTCAGTATGGGCGCAGCGTGACCGATGTTCGAGTAATAGTCGTTGTCGTAATAGAAATCTCGCCGCCGTCTTACTGCCCGCAGCCTGGGGCCGCCCTCTAGCCGCCCGGTGGAACCCGTGCTTGCCTTGCCGCGATATTCGATGGAATGAAAACGCGGTTTCCTGCTCGCCGCCAGCCCTTTCCCGCGATCCGGGCGGCCCGCGGAAGAATAGGGAACGATATTCAGATAATGGGCGAGTCTTGCGATAAAGGACTTAAGCGATTCAAGGCCCTGTATAACCGGGCGAACCGTTGAAGACCATGGACGAGCCGGAGCGACCGCGATGTCGCTCCCTTTGCGTATATTTGCGATATTCGACATTCCAATCTCCCATAAGCAGCAAGAGACTGAAAGTGTACAGAGCGAGATGCAGCCACATAATGATGGATTGGTCTGAATCGCCATAGACGATTATTTCCACCATTAAATGTGTCCGAACTATTATCGCGATGCGGGCATTCGGCGCAAAAACGAGCGGCGCGCGGATATTTTGCTAACGGGTCGCGACCCGATCCAGGGACTCCGTAAAACGGCGGGCGTCCTGGAAGCCGATGACGCGCACATCGCCAAGCTCCTGGCCATCGGCGCCGAAAAACACGATGCCGGGCGGGCCGAACAGGCCGAAGCGCTTCAGCAGCGCCCGATCGTCGGCATTGTTCGCGGTCACGTCCGCGCGCAGCAACAGCATGCCCGACATACGCGCCGCCACGGCAGGATCGGTGAAGGTGAACTGCTCCATCTCGCGGCAGGACACGCACCAATCGGCATAGAAATCGAGCATGACCGGACGACCGGCGCCGGCGATGGCCGCATCCAGCTCGGCCACCGAACGCACGGGCATGAAATGCAATTGCGCGTCCGCGGGACGACCGGCCATGCCGCGCGCGCCGCCCGGATCGCCAAGGGCAAGCTGCGACAAAGGCCGCAATACGTCGCGCCCGCCACTCGCGGCGCCCACCAGCAAAATGACGGCAAGCAGCGCCAGCAACAAGCCGGCGCCCTTGGCGAACATCCGGCCGGTACCGCCCGCCGCGGGAAGGGGTTCGAACGCCCGCAGCATCACGGCCGCGACCAGGCCCAACAACGCCCATCCCACCATTTGCAGCCACACCGGCACCAGCGGGATCAGCATCCACCATGCGGTGGCCAGCAGCAACATGCCGAACAGCCGCTTCACGCCATCCATCCATGGCCCGGCCTTCGGTAACAAGCTGCCCGCGGAACCGCCGACGATCAGCAGGGGTACGCCCATGCCCCATGCCATGGCGAACAGCGCGGCGGCGCCCAGGACCACATCCCGGGTCTGCGAGATATACACCAGCGCCCCCGCCAAGGGTGCCGCCACGCAAGGGCCGACGATAAGCGAAGACACCGCGCCCATCACGAACGCGCCTGTGCCGCGCCCGCCGGGAACGCGCGACAGCCAGTTGCTCAGCCCGGTCTGCACACTGGCCGGCGCCTGCAGCGTGAACACGTCGAACATGGCCAGGGCCAGCAGCGCCAGCAGCGCCGCGAATACACCCAGAACCCAGGGCGTCTGCAGCCACGCCGCCAGGCCGATGCCGCTCAGGCCCGCCGCGACGCCCAGGGCCGTGTAGACCAGCGACATGCCCAGCACGTAGGCCGCCGCCAGGCCCAGCCCCCGCCGGCGGGTCGCCGGCCGGTTCTGTCCGGCGCCGACGATCACCGATGAAAGAATGGGAATCATGGGCAGTACGCAGGGAGTGAGCGACAGCAGCACCCCCAGCAGGAAAAACACCCCCGCGGTCTTCAGCCATCCCATTCCCGCGATCGCACCCGCCAGGCCGACATCGTCGCTGCGGGCCAGCGCGCTGAAATCGTCCGGCAGGCCGGCCCGCGCGGCGGGGGCGGCGGCTCCGGGTTGTTCCACCGTGCCGCCCGCGCCCGGCGGGGTTGCCGCGGTCAATGCCGCGCCGACGGGCGGCGCGGACGAGAAGCCGCCGGGCGAGCCCGCGCCGGCGGCGACCACCGCGGCCGCGACAGAGGGATCCGCCGTCCCGATACCCGCAATCCGATACCCGCCCGCCACCGGTTGCAGCGAAACCGTATGCGTCATTGGCGGATAGCACACCCCCTGAGTCGCGCATCCCTGGCCGGTCACATTAAGGGTGAAGGCGCCTTCGCCGGGGTGCAGCGGCACGCGTATCGAGATCGGCTTGTGGTAGACCTCCATATTCTTGTCGAACGTCGGGTCGTACTTCACTTCGCCGGGCGGAAATACCGGGTCCCCCAGCACGCCGGGCCTGGCCGGATCCGCGGCGATGGCGAAGCGCTCCCGGTACATGTAGTAGCCGCTCGCCACGGCATAGTCGATCCGTACCGTGGCCGGACCTTCCATCGTGGCGGCGAACGGAAATGCCTGCTCCGGTGTCAGGAAGTCGCGCTCGGCCCGGACGGGGGTGGGCAGTACCAAGGCCAGCCACACCAGCACCAGCGCCAGGGCCGACATCAGGCGGCCCAGCCGGTCCCCTGTGCCGAAGGGCTGGGCGCGTACAGGCCGTCGCACGGATCGGCGCGGGGCCGACGGCTCGTGGGGACCACCGGCCCAGACGGCCTGCGGATGTAACGGCGGCATTGGCATCTCGTTCAAATCGGGTTTACCGGCCGGATTGCGGCGCGGTCTGCTCGCGCACCCAGTCCCGATACGGCTGGGCGCTGGCCGTTACGGGAACCGCGATGATTTCGGGTACTTCATAGGGATGCATGCGGGCGATCGCCTGCATCAGGGCTTCGACACGTCCCGCCGTGGTCTTGAACCACATCGGGATTTCCTCGGCGCCCTCCACCTGCCCCTTCCATGTGTAGATGGACAGCGTCGGCGCACCCAGGTTCACACAGGCCGCCAGGCCTTGCTCCACCACCACATGCGCGATCCGCTTGGCCAACAGGAGATCGGGGGCATTGCTGATCACCAGCAGCATATCGTCATCGCCGGACATTCCTGTCTCCATCATTCGCCCCTATCGGTCGGCATGCCTCATTTTATCGGTCCCCATGCCGGCCTGCCGGGCACCGCGCGCCCGGCGCGCCAGCCCCCCTTGCTGCCCAGCGCCCGGGTACGGTCCCCGGAAGCAAAAAGGCGAGCCATGGGCTCGCCTTTCGCCGATCGGATATCGCCGTTTTACTCGGCGCTACCTTCTTCGGTTTCCGCAACTTCCGGACGGTCAACCAGTTCCATGAAAGCCATGGGAGCGTTGTCGCCCTGGCGGAAGCCCATCTTCAGCACACGGGTATAACCGCCGTTGCGGGCGGCATAGCGCGGGCCGATTTCGGCAAACAGCTTGACCACGGCGTCGCGATCGCGCAGACGGGCAAACGCCAGACGCTTGTTCGCGAGCGTGGGCTCCTTGCCCAGCGTGATCAGGGGTTCGATGACGCGGCGCAATTCCTTGGCCTTCGGCAGCGTGGTCTTGATCGCTTCGTGGGTGATCAACGAAACGGCCATGTTGCGAAACATGGCGAGACGGTGGCTGCTGGTGCGGTTGAGCTTGCGCAAACCATTACCGTGACGCATGACAATTTCCTTTTGAATCTAAAGACAGCCTCGCGGCCGCCGGGTTATCCGGATCTTCTATCGGCATGAAGCCATGCCGCGGTCCAGTAGTGAAAAAAACAAAAACCAAACGCAAAAACCAGGTCTCACCTCACCCAGGACGCCGCGGATCCGGCTCCGCCGGTCCGCCAGCGTCGCCCCCTTGACGGGGAAGCGCGCAGCGCTTCGGGGGTGAACCTACTACGGACGCTCGAGACCCAGCGGGGGCCAGTTCTCCAGCTTCATGCCCAGCGTCAGACCGCGTGCAGCCAGCACTTCCTTGATTTCGTTCAAGGACTTGCGACCCAGGTTCGGGGTCTTCAGCAGTTCGTTCTCGGTACGCTGGATCAGGTCGCCGATGTAGTAGATATTTTCGGCCTTCAGGCAGTTGGCCGAACGCACCGTCAGCTCCAGGTCGTCGACCGGGCGCAGCAGCACCGGATCGATCTGCGGCGTGCCGCGGACCGGGGCTTCGTACGAGTCGCCCGCGCCTTCGAGCGCCGCGAACACCGAGATCTGGTCCATCAGGATGCGGGCCGCCTGGCGTACCGCTTCCTCGGGCGAAATCACGCCGTTGGTTTCGATATCCAGTACCAGCTTGTCCAGGTCGGTACGCTGCTCCACACGGGCGCTTTCGACCGCGTAGCTGACACGGCGCACGGGGCTGAACGAAGCGTCCAGGACGATACGGCCGATAGTGTGTGTGCGGTCTTCCGACAACGCGCGCACGTTACCCGGCACGTAACCGCGACCCTTCTCGACCTTGATCTGCATCTCGATCTTGCCGGCTTCGGTCAGATTGCACAGCACGTGGTTCGGGTTGACGATCTCCACGTCGTGCGGCAGCTCGATATCGCTGGCCAGCACGGCGCCTTCGCCCTGCTTGCGCAGGACCAGGGTGACTTCGTCGCGGTTGTGCAGCTTGAAGACGACGCCCTTCAGATTCAGCAGGATGTCCACGACATCTTCGCGCACACCCGCGATGGTCGAGTATTCGTGCACGACGCCGGTCATCTGGACTTCCGTCGGCGCATAGCCCGTCATGGACGACAACAGGATGCGGCGCAGGGCGTTACCCAGCGTATGACCGTAACCGCGCTCGAAGGGCTCCATGACGATCTTGGCATGGTGGGTCCCAACGGGTTCGACCTCGATGGAGCGCGGTTTCAGAAAACCTTGAGTGGACATTGACTTGTTTCCTTTTCAATACCCTCGGCTCGTTACACCGATAAGGCTGATGGAAGTACAAAAACTCGCAAACCCGCAATGCCCGAAACGGGCATTTGCGGGTCGGCAAGCGGGTAAAACAGGAGATGCACGTGCGATCGGTGGTCGCGTCGTCGAGGGCGCCGCGCTGCCGCGGCGCGCCTTATCAACGCGAATACAGTTCGACGACCATCGATTCGTTGACGTCGCGCGCAACGTCGGCGCGGTCCGGAGCCTGCTTGAAGACACCCGTCATCTTGCTGGTGTCGACATCGACCCACTGGGGCAGGCCGATGCTGGTCGCCAGATCCAGAGATTCACGGATACGGCCTTGCTTCTTGGCCTTTTCACGCACGGAAATCACGTCACCGGCCTTCACCAGCATCGAAGCGATGTCGGCGGTATGGCCGTTCAGTTCGATCGCGCGGTGGCTGACCAGCTGGCGCGCCTCGGCACGCGTGGAGCCGAAGCCCATGCGGTAGACGACGTTGTCCAGACGCGATTCCAGCAACTGAATCAGCTTCTCGCCGGTATTGCCGCGAACGCGATCGGCTTCCTGGAAATACTTGCGGAACTGCTTTTCCAGCACGCCGTACATACGCTTCAGCTTCTGCTTTTCACGCAGCTGCAGACCGTAGTCGGACGTACGGGCACCCGAAGTGCGGCCATGCTGACCGGGCTTGGAATCCAGCTTGCACTTGGAATCCAGCGAACGGCGGGCGCTCTTCAGAAACAGGTCGGTGCCCTCGCGCCGCGAGAGCTTGCATTTGGGTCCAATATAACGAGCCACGAGGATTCCCCTTAAATACGACGACGCTTGGGCGGACGGCAGCCGTTGTGCGGCACGGGCGTGATATCGGCGATGCTCGAGATCTTGATGCCCAGCGCGTTCAACGCACGGACCGACGACTCACGGCCGGGGCCGGGGCCCTTGATGCGGACTTCCAGCGTCTTGATGCCGTACTCCAGCGCCACGCGGCCGGCCGTTTCGGCGGCAACCTGCGCCGCGAACGGCGTCGACTTGCGCGAGCCCTTGAAGCCAGCGCCACCCGACGTCGCCCAGGACAAGGCATTGCCCTGGCGATCCGTGATGGTGATGATGGTGTTGTTGAAGGACGCGTGGACGTGCGCGATGCCGTCCGAAACGTTCTTCTTGACCTTTTTGCGCACGCGCGAGGCGCCGCTGGTGGAAGCTTTCGCCATAATCCTGTTCCTCGATTATTTCTTCAGGGACGCCGCAGCACGACGCGGACCCTTACGGGTACGGGCGTTGGTGCGGGTGCGCTGGCCGCGCACGGGCAGACCGCGCTTATGACGCATGCCACGGTAGGTGCCCAGGTCGATCAGACGCTTGATCGACAGTTGCACTTCGCGGCGCAGGTCGCCTTCTACGGTAAACACACCAACGTGCTCGCGGATACGCTCCAGCTCGGCGTCGGTGAGATCCTTGACCTTTTTGGTAGTGGGCACATTAGCAGCTTCGCAGATCTTGCGGGCGCGCGTACGACCAATGCCAAAAATGGCGGTCAGGCCGATCTCGGCGTGCTGATGCGGCGGAATGTTGATGCCAGCAATACGGGCCATGACTGTTCCTTGAATATTCTATTGCGTGGAGGCCGAGCGATCAGCCCTGACGCTGCTTGTGCCGCGGGTCGGTGCAGATGACACGCACCACGCCGTGACGTTTGATGATTTTGCAGTTGCGGCAGATCCGCTTAACCGATGCCAATACTTTCATGGGTGACTCCCTGTTATTCCGTAAACCCGTCCGCCTACTTCGCGCGGAAGACGATCCTGGCTCGCGTCAGGTCATAGGGCGTGAGCTCCACTGTGACCTTGTCGCCCGGCAGGATCCGGATGTAATGCATACGCATCTTGCCGGAAATATGGCCCAGCACCACATGGCCGTTTTCAAGCTTGACGCGGAATGTCGCGTTGGGGAGGTTTTCCAGCACCTCGCCCTGCATCTGTATGAATTCGTCCTTCGCCATCTTTTCGCTTAACGCATCGGCAGGTTCGAGTTCGAGCCCTTGAAGTTGGCCTTCTTGAGCAGTGAATCGTACTGGTGAGACATCATGTAGGCCTGAACCTGAGCCATGAAGTCCATCGTCACCACGACGATAATCAACAGCGATGTGCCGCCGAAGTAGAACGGCACATTCCAACGCATGACCAGAAATTCGGGGAACAAGCACACCAGGGTGATGTACAGCGCTCCCGCCAGCGTCAGGCGCATCAGTATCTTGTCGATATAGCGCGCAGTCTGTTCGCCGGGACGGATGCCAGGGACAAAGGCACCGCTTTTCTTCAGGTTGTCTGCAGTTTCCCGGCTGTTGAAAACCAGGGCCGTATAGAAAAAGCAGAAGAAAATGATCGCGGCCGAATACAGGGTGATGTACAGCGGCTGACGCGGGGACAGCGCGGCGGCCAGGTCACCCAGCCAGCGCATGTGCTCGCTGCTGGAGAACCAGCTGGTGATCGTCGCCGGGAACAGGATGATCGACGAAGCGAAGATCGGCGGAATCACGCCGGCCATGTTCAGCTTCAGCGGCAGATGCGAGCTCTGGCCGCCATAGATCTTGTTCCCGACCTGGCGCTTGGCGTAGTTGACCGTGATCTTGCGTTGACCGCGTTCCACGAACACCACGAAAGCCGTTACCACGATCACCAATGCCACGATGAACAGCGCCGACAGCACCGACATCGAATTCGTCCGCACCAGGTCCAGCAGGCCGGCCAGCGCATTGGGCAATCCCGCCACGATACCCGCGAAGATCAGGATGGAAATCCCATTGCCCAATCCGCGCTCGGTGATCTGCTCGCCCAGCCACATGATGAACATGGTGCCGGTCAGCAGGGTGACCACCGTCGTGAAACGGAACAGCAAGCCAGGATCCGTAACCAGCCCGGGCTGCGATTCCAGCGCCACCGAAATCCCCACCGCCTGCACCAGCGCCAGCACGACCGTGCCGTAGCGGGTGTATTGCGTGATCTTGCGGCGGCCTGCCTCGCCTTCCTTCTTCAGAGCCTCGAGCGATGGGATCACCACCGACATCAGCTGCATGATGATGGATGCCGAGATATACGGCATGATCCCCAGGGCAAAAATGGAGAACCGCGACAGCGCTCCGCCGGAGAACATGTTGAACAGGCCCAGGATCCCGCCCTGATTCTGCTGGAACAGATCAGCAAGCGCGTCCGGGTTGATGCCCGGCACGGGGATGTGGGTGCCCAGGCGGTAAACCACCAAGGCGAGCACGAGGAATACGAAACGGCGCTTCAGATCGCCGTAACGCGGTCCGGTCTTGCCCAGTGCCTGTGCGTTAGCCACTGATCACCTCTCAGGCGAGCGAGCCGCCCGCGGCCTCGATGGCGGCGCGAGCGCCGGCCGTCGCGGTAATGCCCTTGAGCACGACCTTGCGCGACAGTTCGCCAGACTTGATGACCTTCGCGTAGCGGACCTGCTGGCCGACCACGCCGGCCTGCTTCAGCACCTGGACGTCGATTTCGTCGACGGGCACTTTTTGCAGGTCGGACAGGCGGACCTCGGCGTACAGGTGCTGGCCCAGGGGCGTGAAGCCACGCTTGGGCAGGCGACGCTGCAGCGGCATCTGACCGCCTTCGAAGCCGACTTTGTGGAAGCCGCCCGAACGCGATTTCTGACCCTTGTGGCCGCGCCCGGCGGTCTTGCCCAGGCCGGAGCCGATGCCGCGGCCGACACGGCGCTTGGCATGCTTGCTGCCTTCGGCGGGCTTCAGCGTGTTGAGTTGAATTTCAGACATCGCGATTCCTTAGACTTCCGTAACGGTGACCAGGTAATCCACAGTACGGATCATCCCGCGCACCTCAGGCGTATCTTGCAGGACGCGCGAGCTATTGATACGGCGCAGGCCCAGGCCGCGAACGGTATCGCGGTGGGATTGCTTGGTACCGATAACCGAGCGCACCAGGGTGACTTTGATCTGCTTCTGAGCCATGACTTACCCCAGGATCTCTTCGACGGTCTTGCCGCGCTTGGCCGCGACTTCCGACGGAGTCATGGAAGCGCGCAGGCCGTTCAGCGTGGCGCGGACCATGTTGTAAGGATTGCTGGAACCCAGGCTCTTGGCGACGATGTTGCGCACGCCCATCACTTCGAAGACAGCACGCATCGGGCCGCCGGCGATCACGCCGGTACCTTCGGGAGCCGGGGAGATCATCACCGTGGCGGCGCCATGCTTGCCGATCACCTTGTGATACAGGGTACCGTTCTTCAGGGCGACCTTGAACAGGCCGCGGCGGGCCTGTTCCATCGCCTTCTGGACCGACACCGGCACTTCACGCGCCTTGCCCTTGCCCATGCCGATGCGGCCATCGCCGTCACCGACCACGGTCAGCGCGGCGAAGCTCATCGTGCGGCCGCCCTTGACCACCTTGCTGACGCGGTTGACCGCGATCATCTTTTCGCGCAGGCCGTCGTCGTTCTCTTTTTCCACGGCGCCTTTGCCTTGTGGTTTAGCCATTTGACTGATCCTCGCTTAGAACTTGAGACCGGCTTCACGCGCGGCATCGGCCAGCGCCTTCACGCGGCCATGGTAACGGAAGCCCGAGCGATCGAAGGCAACCAGTTCGATACCGGCGGCCTTGGCCTTCTCGGCCACGCGCTTGCCCACCAGTTCGGCAGCGGCTTTGTTGCCGCCACGGCCGGTCTGCCCGGCGAGCTGGTTGCGCACTTCGGCTTCCAACGTGGAAGCGCTGACCAGAACGCGGTCGCCTTCCGGCGAAATGATGTTCGCGTAGATGTGCAGGTTCGAGCGGAAGATCGACAGGCGATGAACGCGCAGTTCGTTGATCTTCCGGCGGGTGGGAACCGCACGACGCAAACGGGATACTTTCTTGTCCATGATTCGTCCTTGCGTCCGCCGTTACTTCTTCTTGGTTTCTTTGATGACGACGCGTTCATCCGCATAGCGCACGCCCTTGCCCTTGTAGGGTTCGGGTTTGCGATAGGCGCGGATCTTGGCCGCCTGTTCGCCCACTTCCTGCAGATTCGATCCGCTGAGGATGATTTCCGTCGGAGTGGGGCATTTCGCGCTGATACCCTTGGGCAGCTTGTGCTCGATATCGTGCGAGAAACCAAGTTGCAATTTGACGACGTCGCCTTGCACCTGGGCGCGGTAACCCACGCCCACCAGGTTCAGCTTGCGTTCAAAACCCTTGCTGACACCCGTCACCATATTCGCGACCAGCGCGCGCACCGTGCCGGACATGGCATTGGCGTGACGGCTGTCGTTCGCCGCGACGAAGGTCAGTTTGCCTTCGTCC
Source organism: Bordetella genomosp. 11 (assembly GCF_002261215.1). Lineage (NCBI taxonomy): Bacteria > Pseudomonadati > Pseudomonadota > Betaproteobacteria > Burkholderiales > Alcaligenaceae > Bordetella > Bordetella genomosp. 11. The sequence goes on from NZ_NEVS01000004.1 coordinate 4,712,281, forward strand.
AGCTTCACGACCACGTCTCCGGTCAACGCCTGCACGAGCGTGCCCAGCGGACCCTTGACGGTGATCTGGTCTTCCTTCAACGCCACTTCGACGTTCTTCGGCACTTCGACCGGGTATTTGGCTATACGTGACATTCGACTCTCCTTAGGCCACGTAGCACAGGACTTCGCCGCCCACGCCGTTGGCGCGAGCCTTGCGGTCGGTCATCACGCCACGCGAGGTCGAGACGATGGCAACGCCCAGGCCGTTCATGACCTCGGGAATGTTGCTACGGCCCTTGTAGATACGCAGGCCGGGGCGCGAGACGCGTTCGATGCGCTCGATAACCGGGCGGCCGGCGTAGTACTTCAGGGCGATCTCGAGCTCAGGCTTGGCCTGCGTGCCCTTGACCTCGAAACCATCGATATAGCCCTCGTCCTTCAGCACGGCAGCGATGGCGGCCTTCAGCTTCGAGGACGGCATGGTCACCGTGACTTTGTCAACTTGCTGCGCATTGCGAATGCGGGTCAGCATATCGGCGATCGGATCGCTCATGCTCATATCTGTTCTCCTACCAGCTGGCCTTGGTGATGCCGGGGATTTCACCCTTCATCGCCATTTCGCGAAGTTTGTGGCGCGTGAGGCCGAACTTGCTGAACACGCCACGCGGACGACCCGTCACCGTGCAGCGGTTGCGCTGGCGGGTGGGGTTGGCGTTGCGCGGCAGCTGTTGCAGCTTGAGCCGAGCTTGGTAACGTTCTTCGTCAGTCTTGGACTGATCGTCGATGATCGCCTTCAGTGCGGCGCGCTTGGCGGCGAATTTGTCAGCCAGCTTGGCACGCTTGATGTCGCGATTGATGAGTGAGAGTTTGGCCACGTCATCGTCCCTTAATTGCGAAACGGGAAGCTGAACGCCGTCAACAGCGCCTTGGCTTCTTCGTCGGTCTTGGCAGTGGTGGTGATGCTGATGTTCAGCCCACGCAACGCGTCGATCTTGTCGTACTCGATTTCGGGGAAAATGATTTGCTCTTTCACCCCGATGTTGTAGTTGCCACGGCCATCGAAAGCACGGCCGGACACGCCACGGAAGTCACGCACGCGCGGGAAGGCCACGGCGACCAGGCGATCCAGGAAGTCGTACATCCGTTCGCCACGCAGGGTCACCATGCAGCCGATCGGATAGTTTTCACGGATCTTGAAGCCGGCGATAGCCTTGCGGGTCTTGGTGATCACAGGCTTCTGGCCGGCGATCTTGGTCAGATCCGACACGGCGTGCTCGATGACCTTCTTGTCGGCCACGGCTTCGGATACGCCCATGTTCAGCGTGATCTTGGTGATGCGCGGCACTTCCATCGAGCTCTGGTAGCCGAACTTGGCCTTGAGGTCGCCGACGATCTTGTCGCGATACAGGTCTTGCAGACGAGTCATGTCTTACGCTCCTTACGCCTTGGCGCCGACTTCGGCACCATTGGAACGGAAGACGCGCACCTTGCGGCCATCGACTTCCTTGACACCGACGCGGTCGCCCTTGCCCGTTGCCGGGTTGAACAGCGCGACGTTCGAAATATGGATGGGCATGGTCTTCTCGACGATGCCGCCAGGATTGTTGGCCATGGGATTCGGCTTGGCGTGCTTCTTGACGACGTTCACGCCCTCAACCAGCACGTAGTCGGCGCTCACGACCTGCAGCACCGTGCCGCGACGCTTCTTGTCGCGACCGGTCAGGACGATGACTTCGTCACCTTTGCGAATATTGTTCATCGTGGGCTCCTTACAGCACTTCCGCGGCCAGCGACACGATCTTCATGAACTGCTCGGTACGCAGCTCGCGCGTCACGGGTCCGAAGATGCGGGTGCCGATCGGTTCCTTCTTGGCGTTCAGCAGAACGGCGGCATTGCCGTTGACGCCCGGGAAACGAATCAACGAACCGTCCTTGCGGCGCACACCGCTGGCGGTACGCACCACCACCGCGTTGTAGATTTCGCCCTTTTTGACGCGGCCGCGCGGCGCGGCGTCGATGACGCTGACTTTGATGATGTCGCCGATACCGGCATAACGGCGCTTGGATCCGCCGAGCACCTTGATGCACCGCACTCGGCGCGCACCAGTGTTGTCGGCCACGTCCAGCGTGGTCTGCATTTGGATCATGATTTTTCCTGTTCCAACTTAACGAAAAGTGCCGCTGCCGCCCCGTCGGCGCCAGCCTTTGCAGGCCGCCGCCATGGCGCGGGCAAAACCGCCCTTTTCGTCAGTTTTGGTCCCGTAAGGGTTTGATAACTCCGGTCCGCCGGGCGATTCGTGACGGGATTCCCAAGGCCGCTTGCCGGGTGCTCCCGGGCTTCGTCTCCCGGGACTGCCCCTGGATCGCTTTCCCAAGGGGTAACCCATACATCGACTGCTGCGAACCCGCATCCTGAATCTGGACGAAACCAGAGCTGGTATCCTGCGGATTTCCCCAAGCCCGCCTGGATCTCGCCTGCCCGGGGCGGCCTGACCGCCCTGGCGCTTGAAGATCCGAAGAGGTTCTTCGGGAAAGCTAGCAATTCTAGCCCGGAAGGCACAACCCGCGCAAGTGCTATCTTCAATCCCGCCCGTAGTAGCCTTTTTCCCACACGTCGTGGTTGGCTTTGGACTGACGGATTTCGGACGTCATGGGGGCCACGGCCAGGATCAGGCGGTTCAGCCAGCTGACCGGCCAGCGGCACGGGCGGTCGAAATCGACGAAGAGCACCACCCGCAGCCCGTCGGTATCGTTATGGACCTGGTGCGGATACAGATCGTCGAACACCACGGCGCGCCCCTCTTGCCAGACGTAGCGCTGGCCATCCACTTCGATCCAGCAGCGGTCCCGGGGTTCGGGCACGACCAGCGCCAGATGCAGCCGCAGCACGCCGTTGTAGGGACCGCGGTGCATGGGTATGCGCTTGCCTGGCTCCAGGATGGAGTAGAACGCCGTGCGTATCCCCGGGATCGCCGCGATGGCCCGCGCCGTGGCGGGACAGCGCGCGATGTTGCGCTCGGCCCGCAGGCCATAGGCCATGAAGACGAAGGTCTTCCACTGCCGGTCCGTGGTAATGGTAGCGACATCGGGCGACAGCTCATGGAAGGCCGGCAGCCGGTCGCGGTCGCGCAGGATTTCGAGCAACTCGGCGCGGATGGCGGGGGTTTGGGCTTCCAGGCCCGGCAGCCAGGGAAAGGCCGCATTGTCGAAGATGGGATGGTCCCCAACCAGGGATGCCCGCGCGATCGCGTTGTGCACGATGTCCACGAGGGCAAAGAAAGCTCGGGAAAAAAGGGACGGGGGATTCTTGGTCGGGGCGGTATCGAGTGGCTGCACGGTATGGGTCGGCTTATATCGGCTTATTTCGTTTGCTGGTCGGGTCCGGCAAATTCCTTGTCGATGCAACCGGGCCGCGGGGCGCAGGCTTGCCTGTGGGCATTGCCGGCGTGCCGGCCCGTCGTCGGGGCTTCTTATTGACGACGGGAATCCTCCAGGGTTCCGGCCCGCAGAGGATAATACCGCGAGCACTACCCGGACCTGACAGCCCGGGGCCCGCATCGCCCATAAGCAGCGGCGCCCGGCGTGGGCGGTATAGACTGATAGTGGCGCGGCGTCGGCCGCATCCAATTTTCCAACGAGGGATAACAGCATGTACGAACAGTTGGCGTTGTATATCGATGGCGAATTCCTGTCGGGCGACGGTCGCCAGAGCCAGGACGTGACCAATCCGGCCACGCTCGAGGTCCTGGGCAAGCTGCCGCACGCCACCGAGGCCGACCTCGACCGCGCCCTGCAGGCGGCCCAGCGCGCTTTCGAGTCCTGGCGCCGTACATCGCCCATGGAACGTTCGCGTATCCTGCGCAAAGTCGCCGAACTGTCGCGCGAGCGCGCCCAGGAAATCGGCCGCAACATGACCATGGACCAAGGCAAGCCGCTGGCCGAAGCAGTGCTGGAAGTCACCAGCTGCTCGGAACACTGCGAATGGCACGCCGAGGAATGCCGCCGGATCTACGGTCGCGTGATCCCCCCGCGCAATCCCGACGTCCGCCAGTTCGTCGTGCGCGAGCCGATCGGCGTGTGCGCCGCCTTCACTCCCTGGAACTTCCCGTACAACCAGGCCATCCGCAAGATCGCCGCCGCCCTGGGCGCCGGTTGCACCATCATCCTCAAGGGTCCGGAAGATTCGCCCAGCGCCGTCATGGCGATCGCGCGCATGTTCCACGACGCCGGCCTGCCGCCGGGCTGCCTGAACATCGTCTGGGGCGAACCGGCCAAGATTTCGGAATACCTGATCCGTTCGCCCATCGTCCGCAAAATCTCCTTCACCGGCTCGGTTCCGGTGGGCAAGCACCTGGCGGCACTGGCTGGCGCGCACATGAAGCGCAGCACGATGGAGTTGGGCGGCCATTCGCCCGTGCTGGTGTTCGACGACGCCGATATCGACCGCGCGGCCGAAATGCTGGCCCGCTTCAAGATCCGGAATGCCGGCCAGGTTTGCGTGTCTCCCACCCGCTTCTATGTGCAGAAGGGCGCCTATGACAAGTTCCTGGCGCGCTTTACCGATGTGCTGAAGAACATCAAGGTGGGCAACGGTCTGGAAGCCGGCACGGAAATGGGTCCCCTGGCGCATGAACGCCGCGTGCCCACCATGAGCCGGTTCGTCGAGGACGCGATCGAGAAAGGCGCCAAGGTGGTGCTGGGCGGGGCCCCTATCGAACGCGCCGGCCACTTCTTCGCGCCCACGGTCATCACCGACCTGCCCGAAGACGCCATGCTGATGACGGAAGAGCCCTTCGGCCCGCTGGCGCCGGTGGTGCCTTTCACCGATACGGACGAAGCCATCAAGCGCGCCAATAGCTTGCCGTTCGGCCTATCGTCGTACGTGTTCACCAATTCGCTGAAGACCGCCACCAAGGTATCGAATGCACTGGAGGCGGGGATGGTCAATATCAATCACTTCGGCAGCGCCTTGGCCGAGACGCCGTTCGGCGGCGTAAAGGATAGCGGCATCGGCAGCGAAGGCGGCACGGAGACCTTCGACGGCTACCTGGTCACGAAGTTCATCACGCATATTTGACCGCGGATTAAGGCACGGGGAACGGCGCCCGGCTCGGGCCGCCGGCCTTCCGCGAAGGCCGGCGTGGGCGTGTCGCCGGCCCCTCCGCCACCGCTTCGTCGAAGCGTGCCGGAGATCCCGGCCCCGCGTCCGTTCAGCTGCCGTCGCCCTCGCCTTCGCCGTCATTCCCGTCCCGCCGGGCATTGGGATTCATCAGCCGATATAGCTTCTGGATCCGGGTGTTCATGTCGAACGCGGGCTCGTCGGGCGATGCGTCTTCCGCGCGCAGGTCCGCCGGCAGAGGCTCGTTCCACGTATGCAGCGTGACGGCCAGCGCGCGCGATGCCCATTCCCTGTTTTTGTCCGGAAAGTCCCGAAGCAGCGCGTCGATAAGCGAGTCGTACTCGCCGGTGCGCTCGAGGCTGTCGATGTAGTCCCGTACCAGCGGCGCGTAGCGGCCGCGGTCGATAAGGTGCAGGGCCAGCGCGTCCATGATGACGGCCCCTTTGGGTTCTTCCGGCGTATCGACATAGCCGGGGGCCAGGATGCTCTGCAAGCGCGTGGCGGCTTGCGGCGATGGGCCTTCGCGGCGCCACTCGGTGAAGGCCTGTTCCATAAGGTCCGCGCGCTCCCAGGTCGACAGCGTGCTTTGCCTGAACGTATCGAGCAGTTGGATGCCGAAGTCTTCCGCAAACGGCACGCCCGCGATGGCTTCGCGAGGACCTGCCTCTCTTGTCGGAAATTCGGATGCGGCGCGACGCAGGCGCAGGAAAGCCGCGCTCATCGAATACGAGGCCGCGCCGCGCGGCGATGTGTCCGCAAGCCGCAGGGTATCTTCCGACCCATGCGCGCCGGGCGCCGGTACATGGTAGGCATCCAGGGTGGCGGCCAGGTCGTTACCGCTCTTCGTTGCGATGGATGGACTTTGCGCGGAGCCAACCGGTGGGCCGGCAGGCGGTGGGATGGGCACGGTACCGAACGGCGCGAGCTGCGTCATTGCACTCTCCTCAGATGACGGGAATTTCTGAGTATGAGCAGGAAACCCCTGGTTCCCTCGAGTCGGCGACCGCCGCTTGCACGCGCGCAGGATTGCCCACGCCATGCGATGCCGGCTTGGCGGGACCTTCGTGCCAGGATGAAGCCGTCGCGCGCGGCAGTGGGCCACATCGGGCGCGGAAACGAAAAAACCCTTGGCAAGGCCAAGGGTTTCGTAACGCATCCCAAGGGCTGGGCAAGCCCCTGGTTTACTTCTTACCGCACCGTAATGCCGCCATCCCCTCGCCCTCGATTCCAGGCGTCATACAGGAGCGGACGGCACATGCGCTTGCGGGGCAGACTTCACCCCGAATGCGCCGGCTTTAGATGACGCGGGCAGCTTCGACCAGACGCACCACGCTCCAGGACTTGGAGCGGGAGATCGGGCGGCCTTCCGCGATTTCCACGGTGTCGCCTTCATTGATCTGGTTGGTTTCGTCGTGCGCCTTGTACTTGTTCGAGCGCATGACGATCTTGCCGTAGATCGGATGCTTGACGCGGCGTTCCACCAGCACGACAACCGTCTTGTCCATCTTGTTGGACACGACCTTGCCGACCAGCGTGCGCTTGCGCTTGGCTTGTTGGGTGTTTTGGGTTTCGGTCATGATCATTTCCCTGCCTTCTGGGTCAGCACGGTGCGTACGCGCGCGATGTCCTTGCGCACTTTGCCCAGCTGGCTGGTGTTGGCAAGTTGCTGCGTGGCCTTCTGCATGCGCAGACCGAATTGGGCTCGGAGCAGGCTTTCGAGTTCTTTCTGCAGCTCGGCGGCGTCTTTCGAGCGGAGTTCACTGGCTTTCATTTAGGACTCCTTAAGCACCGATGTGACGCGCGACGAACGTCGTCGAAATCGGCAGCTTCGCGGCGGCCAGGCGGAAAGCTTCGCGTGCGAGCTCTTCGCTGACCCCTTCCATTTCATAGAGCACCTTGCCGGGCTGGATCTCGGCGACCCAGTATTCCGGGTTGCCCTTACCGTTACCCATACGGACTTCTGCCGGCTTCTGCGAAATCGGCTTGTCCGGGAAGATGCGGATCCAGATACGACCGCCACGCTTGATGTGACGGTTGATGGCACGACGGGCGGCTTCGATCTGGCGGGCGGTCAGGCGGCCGCGACCGGTCGCCTTCAGGCCGTACTCGCCGAACGACACGTTGGTGCCGCGCGTGGCCAGGCCGGTATTACGGCCCTTCTGCTCTTTGCGATACTTTCTGCGTGAGGGTTGCAGCATGATTATTCTCCTTCAGGCGCCGGGGCAGCATCCGCCTTGCGGGGACCGCGGCCACGACCGCCACCGCCGCCGGGGCGACCGGGACGACCGCCGTCGGGACGGTCACCACGCGGGGCGCGACGCGGACGACGCTCTTCTTCGCGGGGCGCGGCGGTCTCGGGCGGCAGTTCGCCGTTGGCCAGCATGTCGCCCTTGTAGACCCAGACCTTGATGCCGATCACACCGTAGGTGGTGTGGGCTTCCGAGGTGCCGTAGTCGATGTTCGCCTTCAGGGTATGCAGCGGCACACGGCCTTCGCGATACCATTCCGTGCGAGCGATTTCGATGCCGTTCAAGCGACCCGAGCTCATGATCTTGATGCCCTGGGCACCCAGACGCATGGCATTCTGCATGGCACGCTTCATGGCACGGCGGAACATGATCCGCTTTTCCAGCTGCTGCGAGATCGAATCGGCGATCAGCTGCGCATCGGTTTCCGGCTTGCGGATTTCCTCGATGTTCACGTGGACGGGCACGCCCATCAAACGCTGCAGATCGGCCTTCAGGCTTTCGATATCCTCGCCGCGCTTGCCGATGACGACGCCCGGACGAGCCGAGTACACCGTGATGCGGGCGTTCTTGGCCGGGCGCTCGATGACCACGCGGCCGACCGAAGCGCTCTTCAGCTTCTTCTTCAAGTATTCGCGAACGCGAATATCCTGGGCGAGCATGCCGCCGAAAGCCTTGTCGTCAGCGTACCAACGCGAGGACCAGTTGCGGGTTACCGCGAGGCGGAACCCAGTGGGGTGAATTTTCTGACCCATCGTGACTCCTTAGGCGCCGACCTTAACCGTGATGTGGCAGGTCTGCTTCTCGATACGATTGCCGCGGCCTTTGGCGCGAGCCGAGAAGCGCTTCAGCGACTGAGCCTTGTCCACGTAGATCGTGGTGACTTTCAGCTCGTCGATGTCGGCACCGTCGTTGTGCTCTGCATTGGCGATAGCGGACTCGACAGCCTTCTTCAGGATGCCGGCGGCCTTCTTGGGGGAGAAGGTAAGGATCTCGAGTGCACGCGAAACCTTCTGCCCGCGGATCATGTCCGCGACCAGACGGGTCTTCTGCGCCGAGATGTGAACACCACGGATAATGGCAGTCGTTTCCATCGCTTACCTCTTGGCCTTCTTGTCCGCCGCGTGACCCTTGAACGTACGGGTCAGCGCGAACTCGCCCAGTTTGTGACCGACCATGTTCTCGTTGATATACACGGGAACGTGCTGCTTGCCGTTGTGCACAGCGATCGTCAGGCCGATGAACTCGGGCAGGATCGTGGAACGGCGCGACCAGGTCTTGATCGGCTTCTTGTCTTTGACCGCGACAGCCGTATCCACCTTTTTGATCAGGTGCGAATCGACAAACGGGCCTTTCTTGATCGAACGTGACATAGTGTTCGCCTCTTACTTGCGCTTGCGCCGTTGGACGATCATGTTGTTCGTCCGCTTGTTGCGACGGGTCTTGTAACCCTTCGACGGAGTACCCCAGGGGCTGACCGGCTCGCGAGCTTCACCGGTACGGCCTTCGCCGCCACCGTGCGGGTGATCCACCGGGTTCATGGCCACGCCACGAACCGTCGGACGCACACCACGCCAACGCATTGCACCGGCCTTGCCGATCTGGCGCAGGCTGTGTTCTTCATTACCGACTTCGCCGATGGTCGCGCGGCATTCGATGTGCACGCGGCGCACTTCGCCGGAGCGCAGGCGCACCTGGGCGTAAGTGCCTTCGCGGGCCAGAAGCACGGCGGAAGCGCCGGCCGAACGGGCCATCTGGGCACCCTTGCCGGGCAGCATCTCGATGCAGTGGATCGTCGTACCGACCGGGATGTTGCGGATCGGCAGCGTGTTGCCGGCGCGGATGGGGGCTTCGATGCCCGACACCAGCGAGGCACCGACTTCCAGGCCACGGGGCGCGATGATGTAGCGACGCTCGCCGTCGGCATAGCACAGCAGTGCCAGGTGTGCCGTACGGTTGGGGTCGTATTCCAGGCGCTCGACCTTGGCCGGGATGCCGTCCTTGTCGCGACGGAAGTCGACGATACGGTAATGCTGCTTGTGGCCACCGCCGCGATGACGAACGGTGATATGGCCGTTGTTGTTACGGCCGGAACCACGCTTCTTCTTTTCCAGCAAGGAGGCGACCGGGTCGCCCTTGTGCAGGTTCGGGCTGACGACCTTCACCATGCCACGACGGCCGGCGGAGGTCGGTTTCATTTTCACGAGGGCCATTTACTTCACCTCCGCAAAGTCGATTTCCTGGCCTTCCTTGAGCGACACGTAGGCCTTGCGCTCGTTGCGACGGCGACCCACGAACCGGCCAAAGCGCTTGACTTTGCCCTTGCGATTGAGGACCTGCACGGATTCGACCTGCACCTTGAAGAGCAGTTCGACGGCAGCCTTGATTTCCGGCTTGGTGGCCGTATCGACCACGCGGAAAGCGACTTGCTGATTTTTCTCGGCGACGAACGTGGCCTTTTCGGTCACGATCGGAGCCAGGAGCACCTGCATCAAGCGTTCGGTGTTCATCCCAGCATCTCCTCGAGTTGAGCGATGGCCGGCTTGGTGATCAGCACTTTCCGATAGTGGATCAGCGACAGCGGATCGGCGTAACGCGGTTCGACCACGGCAACATGCGGCAGGTTGCGGGTGGCGAGATAAACATTCTCATCGACGCTGTCGGTGATGATCAGCACGGAATCCAGGCCCAGATCCTTCAGCTTGGCCGCAGCCAGCTTGGTCTTGGGCGTATCCAGCGTGAACGTATCGACGACGGCGATGCGGTCTTCACGAGCCAGTTGCGACAGGATCGAACGGATCCCGGCGCGGTACATCTTCTTGTTGACCTTCTGGCTGAAGTTCTCGTCGGGCGAGTTCGGGAAAATCCGGCCGCCCCCACGCCACAGCGGCGACGAGGTCATACCGGCGCGCGCGCGGCCGGTACCCTTCTGGCGCCAGGGCTTCTTGGTGCTGTGCTTGACTTCCGAACGGTCCTTCTGGGCGCGGTTGCCGCTGCGGGCATTGGCCTGGAAAGCCACCACGACCTGGTGGATCAGCGCTTCGTTGTAGTCGCGACCGAAAACGGTGTCGGGCGCGCTGAACGTCGCGGCCTGACCTTGTTCATTCAGGAGCTTGAGTTCCATGATGCTTATGCTCCCTTCTTGGCCGGGGCCTTGATGGCCGGACGCACGACGATATCCGCGCCCTTGTGGCCCGGGACGGCGCCCTTGACCAGCAGCAGGCCGCGCTCGGCGTCGACGCGCACGATGTCCAGGTTCTGGACGGTACGGGTCACATCGCCCAGATGGCCGGACATGCGCTTACCGGGGAAAATACGGCCGGGATCCTGCGCCTGGCCGATGGAGCCGGGCACGCGGTGCGAACGCGAGTTACCGTGCGACGCACGCTGCGAACCGAAGTGGTGGCGCTTGATCGTACCGGCGAAACCCTTACCGATGGTGGTGCCCGTGACGTCGACCTGTTGGCCGGCTTCGAACACGCTTTCCACAGCGATGACCGCGCCAGCCGCGAATTCAGCGGCGCGAGCGGGATCGAGGCGGAATTCCTTGAGGATGCTACCGGCTTCAACGCCGGCCTTGGCGTAGTGGCCCGTCTGGGCCTTGGGCACGCGCGAGGCGCGGCGCGTACCGTAAGTCACCTGCACGGCGGCGTAGCCGTCGGCTTCCAGAGACTTCACCTGGGTCACACGGTTGTTCGACACGTCCAGCACGGTTACCGGGATGGATTCACCTTCCTCGGTAAAAATGCGGGTCATGCCGACCTTGCGACCCACCAGCCCGAGCCGGAACGCGGCGGGCGTGGGTGTCGAATTCGACATCGTTTTCTCCATTCCCGACTACGATTGGTCGGGGCTAATCGGGCAAGGTAACGGCTTGCCCTACAGTTATCGGCGGTTGTCGGCGCCGTCCCGTTTTTGCCCGGCTTTTTTGTCGGACTTAACGTCTGACATCAAAGCAATGGCACCAAACGGCCACAACGCGCACATGCCGCACGCATGCACTTCCCTGCCAAAAATGGCAAGTTTGCGAGTTTAGCAGTTTTCCGGGGATTCGTGCAAGCACAGCGCCCGCTTCGCGGCATATCCGCCACGGGCACATCTTCCCGGACGAATCGCGCGGACGGACATGGAACATAAAAAACACATGGCCGCCGATATCTGCATATCGGCGGCCATGCTCGCGTTGCTGGACGCGCGCGCGATTACTCGAGCGCGATTTCGACGTCCACGCCGGCGGCCAGGTCCAGGCGCATCAGCGCATCGACCGTCTTGTCGGTGGGATCGACGATGTCCATCAGGCGTTGATGGGTACGGATTTCGAACTGATCGCGCGACGTCTTGTTGACGTGCGGCGAACGCAGCACGTCATAGCGGCGGATGCGCGTGGGCAGCGGAACGGGACCGCGCACGACGGCACCGGTACGCTTGGCCGTATCGACGATTTCAGCAGCCGACTGGTCGATCAGCTTGTAATCGAACGCTTTCAGGCGGATGCGGATCTTCTGGTTTTTCATGGTGTTTCCTAAAGAACGAGAAGGAGCGGATCAGTCCTCGGACCCGCCCCGTGGCGTCGGAATTACTTGAGGATCTTGGCGACGACGCCGGCGCCCACGGTACGGCCGCCTTCGCGGATCGCGAAGCGCAGGCCTTCTTCCATGGCGATCGGTGCCAGCAGCGCCACCTTGATCGACACGTTGTCACCCGGCAGAACCATTTCCTTGTCCTTGGGCAGCTCGATCGTGCCCGTCACGTCCGTCGTACGGAAGTAGAACTGGGGACGATAGCCTTGGAAGAACGGCGTATGACGGCCACCCTCTTCCTTGGACAGGATGTACACCTCGGCGTCGAAATCCGTGTGCGGCGTGATCGAACCCGGCTTGGCCAGCACCTGACCGCGCTCGACTTCCTCGCGCTTGGTACCGCGCAGCAGAATCCCCACGTTGTCGCCCGCCTGGCCCTGGTCCAGCAGCTTGCGGAACATTTCCACGCCCGTGCAGGTCGTCTTCAGCGTCGGCTTGATGCCGACGATTTCGATTTCCTCGCCAACCTTGATCACTCCGCGCTCGATACGGCCGGTCACCACCGTGCCACGACCCGAGATCGAGAACACGTCTTCCACCGGCATCAGGAACGTACCGTCAATCGCACGCTCCGGCGTCGGGATGTACGTGTCCAGCGCCTCGGCCAGCTTCAGGATCGCCTGCTCGCCCAGCTCGCCTTTGTCGCCTTCCAGCGCCAGCTTGGCCGAACCCTTCACGATCGGCGTGTCGTCGCCAGGAAAATCGTACTTGCTCAGCAGCTCGCGAACTTCCATTTCCACCAGCTCGAGCAGCTCCGCGTCATCGACCATGTCCGCCTTGTTCAGGAACACGATGATGTACGGCACGCCCACCTGGCGGCTCAGCAGAATGTGCTCGCGCGTCTGCGGCATCGGGCCGTCAGCGGCCGACACCACCAGGATCGCGCCGTCCATCTGCGCCGCGCCCGTGATCATGTTCTTCACATAGTCCGCGTGGCCCGGGCAGTCAACGTGCGCGTAGTGACGCGTCTGCGTCTCGTATTCCACGTGCGCCGTGTTGATCGTGATCCCGCGCGCCTTCTCTTCCGGCGCCGCGTCGATCTGGTCGTACGCCTTCGCCTCGCCGCCGAACTTGTTCGACAGCACCGTCGTGATCGCCGCCGTCAACGTCGTTTTGCCGTGGTCCACGTGACCGATCGTACCCACGTTCACGTGCGGCTTGGTACGTTCAAACTTGCCTTTTGCCATGATCTTCTATCCTTTGAACTTTCAAGGAACTCGGTAATTGCGGCGCCCCGGCGCGGCCGGGGCGGATCGCGGATAATTTACTTGGTACGGGCTGCGATAACTTCGTCGGCCACGTTCTTCGGAGCTTCAGCGTACTGCTTGAATTCCATCGTGTACGTGGCACGACCTTGGGTCTGCGAACGCAGGCTGGTCGAATAACCGAACATCTCGGCCAGCGGTACCTCGGCCTTGATGATCTTGCCACCGCCAGGAATATCGTCCATCCCTTGTACCATGCCGCGGCGGGACGACAGGTCGCCCATGACCGTACCGGCATAGTCTTCCGGGGTTTCGACTTCGACGTGCATCATCGGTTCCAGCAGCACCGGCGACGCCTTGCGCATACCTTCCTTGAAGGCCATCGAAGCGGCCATGCGGAACGCGTTTTCGTTCGAGTCCACGTCGTGGTACGAACCGAAGAACAGCGTCGCCTTCACGTCCACGACGGGGTAGCCCGCCAGGATGCCCGAAGGCAGCGTGTCGACGATACCCTTTTCGACCGCGGGGATGTATTCGCGAGGAACCACACCGCCCTTGATGGCGTCGACGAACTCGAAGCCCGCGCCGCCAGGCGGCAGGGGTTCCAGCTTGATGACCACATGGCCGTACTGGCCACGGCCGCCGGACTGCTTGACGAACTTGCCTTCGGCTTCGTCGCACGTCTTGCGGATGGTTTCGCGGTACGCCACCTGCGGCTTGCCGACGTTGGCTTCCACGCCGAATTCGCGCTTCATGCGGTCGACCAGGATTTCCAGGTGCAGTTCGCCCATGCCGGAAATAATGGTCTGGCCCGATTCTTCATCGGTACGCACGCGGAACGAGGGGTCTTCCTGCGCCAGGCGCGACAGGGCCAGGCCCATCTTTTCCTGGTCGCTCTTGGACTTGGGTTCCACGGCCTGCGAGATGACGGGCTCGGGGAACTCCATGCGTTCCAGCAGGATGTGCGAATCGATATCGCACAGCGTTTCGCCGGTCGTGACGTCCTTCAGGCCCACCACGGCGGCGATGTCGCCGGCCAGAACTTCCTTGATTTCCTCGCGGTTGTTCGCGTGCATCTGCAGGATGCGGCCGATACGTTCCTTCTTGCCCTTGATCGGGTTGTAGACGGTATCGCCGGACTTCAGCACGCCGGAATACACGCGCACGAAGGTCAGCTGGCCGACGAAGGGGTCGCTCATCAGCTTGAACGCCAGCGCGGAGAACTTCTCGCTGTCGTCGGCCTTGCGATTGATCGCATTGCCTTCGTCGTCCTGGCCGTCGACCGGGGGGATGTCCACGGGCGAAGGCAGGTAGTCGATGACGGCGTCCAGCATGCGCTGCACGCCCTTGTTCTTGAAGGCGGTGCCGCACAGCATCGGCTGGATTTCGCCAGCGATGGTGCGCGAGCGGATGCCCTGGTTGATTTCCTCTTCCGACAGCTCACCCGTTTCCAGGTACTTGTTCATGAGCTCTTCGGAGGATTCCGCGGCGGATTCCACCAGCTTTTCGCGCCATTCCTCGGCGGACGATTGCAGCTCGGCCGGGATGTCGACGTAGTCGAACTTCGTGCCCTGGCTGGCCTCGTCCCAAACGATGGCCTTCATCTTGATCAGGTCCACCACGCCGGTGAAGCCGTCCTCGGCGCCGATGGGGATCACGATGGGCACGGGATTGGCGCGCAGACGCGTCTTCAGCTGGTCGTAGACCTTGAAGAAGTTCGCGCCGGTGCGGTCCATCTTATTGACGAAGGCCAGGCGCGGCACGCCGTACTTGTTGGCCTGGCGCCAGACGGTTTCGGACTGCGGCTGCACACCACCCACCGCGCAATACACCATGCAGGCGCCGTCGAGCACGCGCATGGAACGTTCGACTTCGATGGTGAAGTCCACGTGTCCCGGGGTGTCGATGATGTTGATGCGGTGCTCGGGGTAATTGCCGGCCATGCCACGCCAGAACGCGGTCGTCGCGGCCGACGTGATCGTGATGCCGCGTTCCTGTTCCTGTTCCATCCAGTCCATGGTGGCAGCGCCATCGTGGACTTCGCCAATCTTGTGATTGACGCCGGTGTAGAACAGGATGCGTTCCGTCGTAGTGGTCTTCCCTGCATCGATGTGCGCAGAGATGCCAATGTTGCGATAGCGCTCGATGGGGGTTTTGCGAGCCATGATTGATAAATCCTTTGATTACCAGCGGAAATGGCTGAAAGCCTTGTTGGCTTCGGCCATCTTGTGCGTGTCTTCGCGCTTCTTCATCGCGGCGCCGCGACCTTCCGACGCATCGAGCAGTTCGCCAGCCAGACGCAGATCCATCGACTTTTCGCCACGCTTCTTCGCGGCTTCGCGAAGCCAGCGCATGGCCAGGGCCAGGCGGCGCACGGGGCGCACTTCAACCGGCACCTGGTAGTTCGCGCCGCCAACGCGGCGGCTCTTCACTTCGACGATGGGCTTGATGTTGTTGATGGCGGTGCTGAAGACTTCCAGCGGATCCTTGCCGCTCTTGCTTTGCACCTGCTCCAGCGCACCGTAGACGATACGCTCGGCGACGGCCTTCTTGCCGTCCAGCATCACAACGTTCATGAACTTGGCGAGCTCGACGCTGCCGAACTTGGGATCGGGCAGAATCTCGCGCTTGGGGACTTCACGACGACGGGGCATTTCTTGCTTCCTTGTGTCAGTTCAGTTGAACCACGGCCTGGGGCCATGGCCACGGCCATCCAGACGGGATGACCACTTACGTGCCGCGCCAAACCGGGCGCGGCTGCACGGGTGGCGGGCGGCGTGCCGCCCACCGGCATTGCTTGTCACACGGGCCAGGCCAGCCTTGCGGCGGCACGGCACGCGGAAGGGAGCGCATCGCGTGAGAACCACGCGGTGCCGCCGCCCTATCAGGCCTTCTTCGGCCGCTTGGCGCCGTACTTCGAACGGGCCTGCTTGCGATCCTTCACGCCTTGCAGATCCAGGGAGCCGCGGACGATGTGATAGCGCACGCCCGGCAGATCCTTGACACGGCCGCCGCGCACCAGCACGACGGAGTGTTCCTGCAGGTTGTGGCCTTCGCCGCCGATGTACGAAATGACTTCGTAGCCATTGGTCAGGCGAACCTTGGCGACCTTACGCAGGGCGGAGTTCGGCTTCTTGGGGGTGGTGGTGTACACACGGGTGCACACGCCGCGTCGCTGAGGGCAATTTTCGAGCGCGGGGCTCTTGCTCTTCACGATGCTGACTTCGCGCGGCTTGCGCACGAGTTGGCTGATGGTAGGCATGACCTTTGAAATCCCTTTTACGTACCACTGGTAAGTACTTTCGTACTCGCCCCCTCCGCCGCGGCGGCCTTGCTGCCACGGATCACAGGGGAGGCAGTTCGCGCAAAACCGCCTCAAACAATTACGTAAAAGAGCGGGTCTTGCAGACAAATAAAGCGCACAAAGCGACCATGGCGGCCTTCGGTAAGCCCGGTCGGCCTGGTCGGTTTTGCACGCGAATAAATCAGTGAGCCCGTGAATTTAGCGTAGATTGCCCGGGCTGTCAAAAGATTTCCCAGGGAAATCCCTGGGACGGAGGGATCAACGAAATACGTGCCGGATAGCGGCGGGCTGGCCGGGCTTCAGGTCCAGAGAGACCCGGTACGGCGCCAGGTCGGCGTTGCGGACTTCCACCGTGTGGCGGCCCGCGGGCAGGGTCAACGTCTTGACGGGCGGGCTCAAGCCACGGGACACGCCGTCCACGAAGATTTCTCCCCAGGGCTGCACGTCCACTTTGACCACCACGGCGACCGGACGGGCGGGACGCGAAGCGGCCGGATCGGCGGCTTCCGAAGCGGCGGGTGCCTGCCCTGACGGGGAGGCATCCCCCCGGGCGCCGGGCGCGGCAGGCGGCGCCGCCGACAGCGATTGCGGATCGGGAGACCGGCCAGCCTCATCGGCGGCATCGGGCAGGCCCGCCGCGGCGCCCTCGGTGCCGGTATCGTCCGGGACGGCTACGGGCGGCGCGGGACGGGGGTACGCGGCCGGGCGCGGCGATACGGCGGCCGTCCGCGAAGGCGCGGTGTCCCGGGCGTCCTGCTCGCCAGTCCAGAGCCAGATGCCGGCGACGACCATCACGCCGAATACCACCGCGACAAGGCCGCCCAGCCGGCGCCGCGGCCCGGCGGCGCTGCGTTGCTGTCCTGCGGCATGGCCGGCGGCGGCCGACGCGCCGGCCATGCCGGTCTGGGCGGAAGCGTCCTCTTCGGTCTCGGGCACGCACGATATTCCCAGCATGGCGCACAGGTCCGCCACCGATTGCGGCCGCTGCGTGGGCTCCAGAGACAGGCCCCGGTCGATCATCGCGAGAAAGGCCTCGTCGTAGCCGCGGGGCTTGCGGGTGGCCAGAGGGACATACTGGTCCTCCGCCCGCCGTGCCAAGGCGTGCGGCGGCGGCGAACCGCTGACCAGGGAACACATGACGGCGCAAAGCGCATAGACGTCGGTCCACGGGCCGCAGGCCTGCACGGCATCCGGATCGAACTGCTCTACCGCGGCGAAGCAGGAAGCGGGCTCCATGGCACCCGCGTGATCCGGGTACAACGCCGGCACCATCAGATGGGCATAACCGAACTCGTCCAGCCCGACGGTATGGACGGAAATCGCGCCATGGACCTTGCCCTGTTCGTGCGCCGCCATCAATTCAGGCGCAATTTCGGACACCACGCGTCCGATCCGCTTTTGCGGCACACCGCCCGCCGCGGCGGCGGCGATCGCGGCCAGGGGTCGATATCCGAAGGGCTCCGGCGCGGGATGTGCCGCCCCAGGCATAAAGGCCGGTGATACAGACATCGCTTTGACTCCGAAACCCATCTCCCGCTCTCCCACGCGGCGACCCGCCGTGCGCCCCGCGTCCGCGGCGTGCGCTGCGTCAGGCCACCTGCCCCTTGGTATGGTTCATGCCAGCGCGCTATCCATCGTTTTGCCGATGGCGAAAAATGGATTGAATCATGAAGCGCCCGCGCTGGCACGATGTCCCGAGGTTTTCGCCAGGTTTTTTCTCCATACGCCGCGCCCGGCGGGAGGCCCCTGCCGCGCCGTCATAAGAAGAAATATTGGACTGCAAAAATAGACGAGTCGCCGCCGCGCCCCTGGCTATCATCGACGGTTGCGTTGCCCTTGGCTATCGGCGACGGCGCTGCCGCCGCCCTGACTTCCGCGCACTTCCCTTTCGACGACACGGCCCCGCGCCGCGGAGATCCGAACCATGAAGCTGACCGTGAACCGCCGTCTCGATGCCCAACCGCACACGCCCACGGCCGCCGTTTTCCTGGCCCCCGGCGGCACGATAGGACGCGCCCTGGAAAACCAGCTGGCCCTGCCTGACGCAACCGGCCTGTGCCGGGTCCAGGCCGCCCTGCGTTATCGCGATGGCGGTTGGCGCCTGGCAAACCTGAGCGCCATGAGCGCCGTGACGGTGAATGGGATGCCGCTGCCCGCAGCGCGCGACCAATTGCTCGAAAACGGCGACGAAGTGACGATCGGACCTTACGTACTGAGCGCGGATACCACCGTCGGGCAGGCCGGCGCGGGACCGGCCCAGGCCGATGTATTCGGCGACCTGATCGGTCCCGGCACCCTCCCGGTCGCAAGCATGTCGGAACTGGGCGTGCATCCCTTCGATATGGAAAGCGCGGTATCGCGCAATCCGGACGATCCGCTGGCGCAACTGCGCGACGACGGCTGGGCCCACGATGCCGCCCAGCGCGATCCGCTGGCCCTGTTCCCGGACCCCGGCGGCGTGCACCATGCGCTGTCCGATCCGACGCCGGCCATGTTGCCGGCCGACGATCCACTGTCGGCGCGCAGGGCCGAACCCATAGGCGACACGCTGCGTCCGGTCACCGGCGCGCACGGCCACGGCGCCATGCGCGATGACTCCCCCGAATACGGCAACCCGATGACGCCGCCACGCCCGCGCCGCTAGGCCGGCCCTGTCCCGCAGGCCCGGCATCAGATTCGCAGCCCACTGGACATGACCGCAGGGCGGCGGGAATGTCGGATGCCGAAAAACGCCGGGGCGAAGTCACCACCTCGAGGGGTCCCTGCAAGCGAGGCGCGCAGTCCGCATGGGTGGAATTGCGCGGCGGCGAGGCAAAATACGCAGTGGTTTACAGTGCGTGCAGCGCTTCGGTGCGGGTCCAGTGAACACTGGCGCCACTCGAACGCCTCGAGTATTCACGGGATCAACGGCACCAGCGATAGGGAAACGGCGTGGGTTTTTTTTCAGAAATTGGGATGGGCATGCTGACGCTGCGGCGATCTTGGCGTAGTAATCGCCTGACGACGCGCCTGGGCATGGGCGGGGCGATCGCGCTGGCCGCGCTATTGCCGCCAGGCATGGCCCACGCGGCCGGCTTTGATTGCAAGTTCGCCAAAACCCGTGTCGAACACCTGATCTGCTCGGTTCCCAAGCTCTCCGGTCTCGACGACCAGATGAAAGTGTTGTTCGACAAGATCGAAAACGAGACCGCCGGACGCGATGGCGAAACCGGTAAGCTTATCGATCCGCTTGGCGAAGAACAGGCCCGCTGGCGCGCCAACGTACGAGACCGCTGCGAAGATGCCGCGTGCCTCGAGTCCGTCTACGTCGCGCGTCTGGCGGCGATGCGAAAGAACTGGGCACAGGCGCTGGACCCAAGCGATCAATGATGGCTGAATGCCTGCGATGCGCCTAGTTCGCCGGGACAGGTGCGGCTTGCATGCTGATCGAAAACGTCGCATCGGGATTGTCGAATGCGCTGGCGTTTGTGGCCCCGACACCAGGCCGACAGCATCAAAGAAAGAACGATCGCAGGGGCGATTCGAAACATGCTTCCAAGGCGTTTTATTTTTTTCGCATATGCAGGAAAACAGGAGATGGCGATGGGCCCGCAATATATCAGCTGGTTCTGCCTGCGAAGCGTCCTTCGAAACAAACCGTAAACAGGTCAAAAATCAAGAACGAATCGCTGGATCCGTTGAAGTTTTTCTTCGAGCGTTCGCGCATTTCCCGATCATCGAGGCTGCAAAGCGGCCGGCGTCGCAAAGCGCGCGCGGTCGGCTCGGGCGCGCCCGCTCAGGGCGCCAGCAACAGTACGGTAGGCTGGCTGGGCACGATTCGCATGCCCAGCGCGTTGACGCGGTTTTGCAGCGACAGGCTGGTCATGCGGGTTGCCGGCGTGCCCAGGATCAGGACGGTAAAGGCTCCCGTCAAATGGCGCGACTGGCTCATGAAGGTCTGCGAAATGATGCCCCCCGCCACGCCCGGCGTGTCGCCCAGGGTAATGGGCGTGATGGTTGCCATGTTGTGGGCGGGCGCGGCCATGAACAGCACGTTCCAGGCATTCGGTATCGCGGTGGGCCCCAGGGCCGTGTTGGGATACGGCAGCGGCGCCATCGCCGCCGGGGGCGTCTTGCAGCAATCCGGAAAGGCCAGGTCCACACCCATCAGTTGGCAGTTCGCAAACATATCCGCTCCGTTGTCATAAGGCCGGACCCGCCGTGCCCGTGCGGCGACGAGGCCAGAGTTTGGCGCCCTCGGTATAGGCGCCGTCCAATGACGTGCTGCCATCCAGGACCGCTTCCCCGACGTCAGCGCGAAACAGGTTCGCGTCGCGCAAATCCGCGCGCGTGAAATCGGCCCTGCCCAGCAGGCTCTGCATCAGATTCGCGCCGCGCAGCGTTGCGCCGGTGAAATCGGCGCGCACGAACAGGCTTTCGGCCGCGTCGATGCCGTCCAGGCACGCGCCGACGAAGACGCATTCGGACAGATCGCTGCCATGCAGCCTGGCACGCGCCAGGCTGGCGCCTTCCAGGTGCACGCCCCGCAGGCCGCACTGCCGTAGCTCGACGCCGTCCAGGCACGCGTGTCGAAGCACGGTGCCGGCGGAGAACGACGACATTTCCAACCGCGCGTCGCTGAAGTCCATCCCGGCGCCAAACCCGGTATGGACAAAGGCGCACCGTATCAGGCCGGCATGGGCAAACGCCGTTTCCGCCAGCGTGCATTCCATGAAAGCGCAGCGGCGCAGCATGGCCTCGCGAAAGTCGCAAGCCTGGAAGACCGCTTTCAGCGGCACGGCTTCCTCCAGCGTCGCGCCGCGAAAATCGCAATGCGCGAAGCGGCTTTCGCCCAGCCGCGTTTGGATCAACCGCGCCCCGGCGAATGAGCAGGACGAGAACTGCGCGCTTTCCACCGTCGCCTGGTCCAGGTCCACCGCCTCCAGGGATACACCGTCGAAACGCGCATCGGCGATGTTGGCCCGCTGCAACCGCGCGCGCGCCAGCGAACCGCCGGTCATCGACACGCGCGCCAGCACCGCTTGCGTGAAGTCGCAGTCGTCCAGGCATGCGCCATCCAGCTTCGCCCCTTCCAGCGATGCACCGCGAAAACAGGCGCCCCGCAGGTCCAGGCCCGACAGATCGGCGCCGACAAGGTGCATGCCGGTGAAGTCGCGAGTGCGTTGATGGATGGCCGATATCCGCCGCCGCGTGCGCCGCGCGCGAAGCGGCGGCATCGCTTCAGGCGCCGCGCCGAGATGCGCGGTTTGCAGATAGAGCCGATCGGCTTGCGCCGCGAAGGACGCCCGGCTGGCAGCTGCCTGGGGAAACCGCTCCCTGAACTCGCGCAGTTGCCGCTTCAGCGCCCCGGGATCGAAGCGCGCGGCCATGGGGCCACCCCCGTCCGGCCGCGCGATGGCGTCCACGTCCATACCGGCAGCCTCGCCGAAGCGCTGCAGGTCGGGATCGCGCAGCAACGTATCGCGCGCCTGCGCCAACAGCGCTTCACCTTTTTTGCGTTCCTGGCTGGCCTGCTCCAGCAGCATGGGCAGATCGTCGATCTTCATGCGCGGCGGCATCGTCATGGGCGGTGCGAGGAAGTCGTCCGGGTCCAGCCCTTCGTCCGCCAGCGTCTGCCGGGATGCCCGGCGCCGCCGCTCCGCGCCGGCGTACATATTGCGAACCAGCGGCCGCGCGGCGATATCGGGCAAAGGCGCATCAGGTGCATCCGCATAGAGCGCTGCCTCTGCCAGATCGCCATCGCGCAAGGCATGGATAGCGCCTTCGCGGGGATCGGTGCGGCGGCGCAGGACATCCTGGTAATGGTCCATGCCTCGGCTGGCGTCGGCCAGCTCGATGGCCGGCATGACGTGGGCGATATCGGCGGCGTCGCTCTCGGCGATCTGCAACGCGCCATGCCAGATCAGCAGCACCCGATCGCGATGCGGGAAGAACCATGCCGTGCTCAGTCGCATGGGAATTTCCCGCAATCGGGGAGCGTCCCCATGGCCGCCGGCGAAGCAACGCACGCGCCACGTCGGCAAATGCCCGCGCAGCACGGGACGATCCGGATGCATATTCCAGATCTCGTACTCCGCGCCGGCCGGGACTTCGGCACGTCCTGCCCACCATTGATCCGGAGACGCCGCGTTGAAGTAATGCCAGTCCATGTCGGCGGCGAAGCCGGGGAATTCCCGCTGCAGCCAATCCTGGCCGTATCGCGAGCCCATGCGCGCGAAGCGTGCCGGGTTGTCGGGCGCGATGGCGTCGAAACTGGCCGGAGGCACGTCTTGCCCCGGCCGCGATACGCGCCCGCGCGGATGTTCCACATTGGGCAACGGCACCGCTTGCGTGCCGTCGATACGCCGCGCGCGCATGCCCGACCCCAGCGGATTGCCCGCATGCCCGGGACCGCCATAGGTGTGTGCCCAGTCCACGCGCATCGCATCGAAGGCCTCGGGTGCGGTGGCGCGACCATCCAGCCAGTAACGGTCGCCGAACACGAGCAAAGACTTGTCCAGCCCGCCCACGCGGGCCCGCACGGCGCATGCGGTCTTGTCCGGTTGGTGCCGCGTATAGGCCAGCCCGCTGATCAGGAACTCCGGATCGGCCTTGGGCATGCCCAGATCCAGCAGTCCGCCGGCCTCCTCCGACGCCACTCGCCACAACTCCTGCTCCGGCATCAGCGCGGGCCGCTCGTCCAGGGTCGCCAGCGCCATGACGGCCGTGCCCAGCACGTCGGTGCCATGCCGGCGGTAAGGACGCGTCAGCACGCTAAGGCGGGATGGCTTTACGACGCGCATGCGTATGCCCCGGTCATCGCGCGCGGCAGCATCGCGACGCTCATTCCGTGCGCTGGTCCACGATCACGCGGCGGGTCCTCACATCGACACGCACGGGAATGTCGCGCCCCTCCGCGAAATCGCCGAAACGCGCCGGCGAAACCGGCACCTGCACTTCGGTCTCGAAAGAACCGTGCGGGGCGTGGTCCACCGCAAGCCTGAGCCTCCAAACGAAAAACCTGTCGGCGCCCAGCCGTGTGCCGGTATCCACCGTCCGCAGAATGCGCGCGGTGGCCGGATGACCGGTGCACCTTAGCGCTTCGCCCTCATGCAGCCGCGCGCGCTCGCGATCCTGCCGTCGCTTGACCATGTACAGCGCCATGCCGCCTTCCGCGACGATGATCACACACACCAGCGATGCCCAGCCCAGCCAATCCGGCAATCCCGATACTTCCATGATCTCCCGCTTTCCGCGCATGCCTGCCGGCGCGCGGTCAAATGATGGTGAACAGACCCGTCAGCAGATTCTTTGCCGCCGTCGTTTCCGTCGCCAGACCGTTGTTCTTGTATTCGGTCGCGCCTATCTTGCTCGACATGCCGAAGATGTCGGTCTTGATGGCGCTGACGTCGGCCTTGGATACCGCTACGCCGACATTCGAACGCCATACGGTCGCGTTGCCGAGCCCGAACGTGGCCTGTGCGATGGTCAGGTTCAATCCGAAGGGCGTGGCCTTGAGCCAGCTCTTGGTCGACAGATCCTTGACCTGCTTGCCGTTCAGCACCACATCGGTGTCGCTGGTCAGCGTGATCTTTTGCGGCGCCGTCATATCGATGCCCGCGCCGGTCGATGTGACGGTAATCTGTTGCGCCGCCCTTGCGTCCATCCCGGCAGCCTGCGATTCGACATGCATCTGCTCCTTCGCCAGCAATCCCATGCCGGCGGCGAAGGACTGCACGGACACCTGGCCCTGCGCCTGCGCCGTCAGCGTCCCCGCCTGCACATCGTGCAGCGCATCGCCCGAAGTCACGTGGACTTCCTGTCCGGTGTTCAGCGTCTCCTTGAACAAACCGGTCACGGTGCGCGTCTCGCCATCGGCCGCCACCGTCGTGGTCAATCCGTGGTCGAACTGCTCCGTGGTCATGCCGCCGGCAACGTGCAGCGTGCGCGCACCATTGACGGTGTAGGCCTCGTTATCCGTCACAGTGACCGAACGGGCCTGGCCGACGGTCAAGGCATCGGTGCCCTGGACATGGATGGAGCGTGCGCCCATGATCGTGGTCGCGTCGTTGCCGCCAATGAAGGTGGTGCGCGAGCCGTCGACATTGCGGTGCTCGTCCGCCTCGACCTCCGTGCGCATGTTGCGTTCCGCATGCAACCATATCTCTTCCTGTCCGGGTTTGTCCTCGAACATGAATGCATTGGCTGTGCGGGGTGTTCCGTCCTGCGAGCGCGACAGGAACCCGCTCTGCGTTGCATTGGCAGGCAGATCCCACGGCGGCATATTCGAGCCGTTGTAAACGCGGCCTATGACGATGGGCCGATCGGGATGGCCACCGATGAAGTCGACAACCACTTCGTCCCCACGCCGCGGCAGCTGGATGCCGCCGAAGCCGCCGCTGGCCCAGGGGCTGGATACGCGCACCCAGCATGAGCTGTTTTCATTGCGCTGTCCGACACGGTCCCAATGAAACTGGACCTTGATGCGGCCGTACTCGTCGGTCCAGATCTGCTGGCCATCCTTGCCGACCACGGTGGCGGTTTGCGGGCCATGCGTATAGGCCTGCGGCGTCACTCGCGGCGGTCGGAACTGGATCTCGGCCGGCAGCACGGTGAAGCCCACGTCGAACACCATCGGATCGGGCGTTCCGCTCGCGTAGCCGCCTTCTCGGATGTGATAGTGCGCGGCGATGATCAGGTACTCGCGATTCTCCGCCCCACGCGGATGGTTGACGAGGCTGAAGCGATAGCCCGGCGCGAACCCCAGGGCGTTGCAGGCGCCAGAGACCAGTTCGCGGCGGCACTGCAGGCCTTCGAGGCGCACACGCGTGTAATGCTCGCCCTGTTCCGGGTCGGTATAGCCGCCCAGCCATTCGTAGATTTCGAGCTTGCCGTCGTCATATGGCGCCGGGTTCGCGCGGCGCGCGTCCATGCTGGTGCCCGGATGCCTGAAGTCGAAATCGGTGGTGGCGAAGCCGCTGGGCGTAATCTGCTCGGCCGGTTCCCATGCATTGACGTATTCCTCGCGCGGGACCGCGACGCGGTCCGGGCCGTAGTACGGCAAGGTATCGCAGCCGGGGCAGGCATCGTGCTGCGTAATGTCGTCGGTCAGCACGAGCGTGTGCTTATCCTGTTCGTGCCTGAACCAGTAGTAGATGCCCTCGTGCTCCATCAGGCGGCTGATGAAGTCGAAATCGGTCTCCTGGTACTGCACGCTGTATTCCCATTTGCGATAGGTGCCGGACAGCCGCCATTCGACCGGGAAGGCGTAATCGGCCAGTACTTCCCTGATGATGTCGGGCGCGCTCTTGTTCTGGAAGATCTTGTTGTCCGAGCTTTGCGTCAGGTACCACAGCCAGGGCCTGACCGTGGCGCGATAAATGTACATGCGGGACATGGCGTTCTCGCGGCCGACCAGCGTGCAACGCGTGATGTGTCCGCTCAGGTACCGCGGCACGCCCACGCCGCCGGCGATCCGCAGCGACAATGGGCGGCCGAGCAATTGCCGAAGATCCAGCGCGTACGATTCCGCAAGCAGTTCGACCTCGAATTCGAACAGCATCGATATGCCCTCCGACCCGTTCATTGCACGGAACAGCAGGGTGTCGGGCGGCAAAGGCGTGTGCGCCGAGACGATACGGTCCATTCGTACTCCCAAGTGGCCGGCGCGGCGCCGGCAGGACTCAATGTCCCCGTAAAGTGCGGTCGCACGGCCGGGAGAGAAGATGCTAGAGGCGGCGAATGTCCGCGATGTTTCACTAACATTCGTTATCATCTTTTACCGATGTGCCGCTTACACCCCGCTGCGGCGTTCGGTAGAGTGGCGGCGAGCCGTTCGCGGCCGGACTGCTGGCCGCGTCAATCAAGGCGGAGACTCATCCCCCGGAGGGCTTGTTCTTTCTCCAGTAGGCAAGACACAATATGTCGCGCTTTAAACATCCCGCTCGGCCCCTGCCAGGGCCCAACCCGAACCAGGCTGTCCACATGTACACCACCGCTCGTTTTGCCGTGCTGGGCCTGGCGGCAGCGCTCGCCGCATGTTCCGCCCCCACGACCGCCCCTTCCCCGCCCGCGGCGCCCAGCCAGGCTGCGGTAGACGCACTGGCCCGGGTACGCCAGAGCTATCAGTCGGGCGCCTACGGCGACGTCATCCGCACCGTGGCGACGTCCGACGCGTTGGCGACGGCCCCCACCGACATGCGCGTGGAATCCCTGAAGCTGCAAGCCTTCAGCTACTGCGTGACAGGCTATCGCGTGCTATGCGAGGATGATTTCACGCGGATCCTGAATCTCGATCCCGGTTTCGAACTCAGTGCCGCCGAGATCGGCCACCCGCTGTGGGGCCCGGCTTTTCGTCGCGCGAAAGCCGCGCGAGGCGGCTGACACAAGGAACATGTAGTGGCTTTGCACCGGTATGAAGACCCGGCCTTTTTCCAGCTGCTGGCCGACAGCTACGAGCGACTGCTGGGGCAACCCCTCCTGCCCCGCCCCATGACGGCGCGAGACGGCGCGCGATGGTTGTACGAGGACGCGCCTTTCGCCGTCCTGGCGCATAACACCGATGCCGATCCATGTTTTATCTACGGCAACCGGGCGGCGCAGCGTCGCTTCGAATACAGCTGGGACGAGATCCTGGAACTCCCGTCGCGCCTGTCGGCCGAGGCGCCCAATCGGGAAGAACGCGCGCGTTTCCTCGAACGCGTGCGTCGCGCGGGCTTCGAAACCGGCTATCGCGGCGTGCGCATCACGAAGTCCGGCAGGCGGTTCATGATCGAGCAGGCCACGCTATGGGAATTGCGCGACGACCGCGGGGCCGTTCACGGCCAGGCTGTCGTCATACCCCGTACCACCGACCTGTGAACCGATAGACGGACCCGATTCCCGGCGACCATCGCGACGATGCGCCCGCGGAATATTCCGACGCCACGGGTATGCGGCTGTCGACGCGATCGGGCACCGCGCCGACAGACTCGGACTACCGGGGCACATAGACTCGGCCTGTTCCCAGCAATTCCGCCGATCCTGGCGACGCGTATCGCCGGCTGGATGCGGGCGGCATGGCGCCGCGGCGCATCCCGACGATGACAGACGTCCCCACTAAAAGTCGTGGCGCCGGTACCCCCGGGCCACGCCAGCCCGCCGCCATCGGTACGGTAGGCGACAAACGGTTCACTGCCCAGCCCGAACCCGGGCATCGCACTGCCGCCTTGACCGGGACGCAGGCGAAAAGCGTGCTGGGCGGCGTGCGGCGACTGCTGCGCGCCGCGATGCATCGTTCGCTCCCACGGGCGGGCAGCCCGCTGCGCCAGGCGCGCGTGAACCTGGATAGCGCCTACCAGTGCCTGCTCAAGACGCTGTTGGGCGGCGCCGAACCGCATGGGCCCCGCATGGCCTTCGCGCTGGCCGAGACGCTGGCCACCGAGGCGGCCTACGTCGCCGCCGGCGGCCGTGTGGCCACTGCCGATTCCGGCCACGCCGGCCCCGGCCGCTACACGGAACAGGCAAGCGTCCCGTACAGCCCGCCGCTGGCGGTCTATGCATTCACCGAGCTTCTGCTGCTGCGCGAGTATCTGCCGCGAGTGGCGATGGCGGGACCGGACAAGATATCGCCCGGCCCCTGCAGCCGCCGGATCATCGATCGCTGCTGCGACGCCGTCGACCGGGAAATCGCCGCCCGCGAACAACCTTTCAACGTGGTCCTGCGCACGCTGGCGCGCGAAGGTATCTCGCCGGAAGACGTGGACGGCCCCTTGCGCGATCTCGCGGCGGTGGTAAGCAGCCGCGAACGGCGTGGCGAGAGTCCTATCCGGTTCCTCAGCGACCTGGCGGAAAGCCGGAACAACGACGAGCTGGAGAATGCCGCGGCCTCGCTGGCGTCGACGCCCCTGCGTACCGTATTCGATACGGCGTCCATCCCGGCCACGCACGGGCGGCTGACGATTTCGGCCTACGATGGCGGCGTCAGAACCTGCGCGCGTATCCTGAAGAATGCATTGGACCAGTGCATGCGCTCGCGCCTGATCCTGCGCGCCCGGCTGTTGCTGAAACAGGGCAGCGCCGAGGCCGGCGCGGCCTCGCAGACCTTGCGAACGATCTGCGACATGCTCGCGCAAGGCGTTTCCACCATGAATGGCGATACTCCGCTGACCCGCACGCAGCGGGATGCCCTGGTCGCGGCCTTGCTTGCCAAGGCCCTGGTCGGCACGGACGGCCTGGACGTGCACCGGTACGTCGCCGGCATGTCGGACGCCACCCTGCGGATCTTCGAACGCCATCTACCCTTCCTGCCCGCCCCTCGGCGCAAGGCCGTACTGCAGATCATCGAGCAGGAGCGTCGCAGGCGCGGCGATGGCGAGGCGGGCACGCGCGTGGCGCACAAGCCGGCGGCGCAGCTGTTTTCGCGGACGATGGGACGGGTCGGCATGCAGGCCACACCGATACTGGCGCGGCTTTTCGCGCGCGTGCAGCTGGACCTGCGCCGCCAGGCGGCCACCGGCGATCCCGACGCCGGCCGCGATGCGCCGCCGTCGCCCGAGGCGCTGACACGCATGTCCTTCGACGTGACGGCGCGCACCAACGGCGACTACGAAGTCTCCGTCACGGCGAATCTCGCGCCACACCGGGGCGACGACGCCGTATCGCTGATCTACAAGAGCCGCATCGCGCCCGATTTCCGGCCACTGCACGGTTCCTTCCGCCAGACGCGATAAGCGCCGGTCCGGCGCGTACTCCCGACGCCAAAAAAAACACCCCAGGAACCGGACGATTCCTGGGGTGCTGTGCTACCGCGGCGATGCTGGGACGAGCCCTTATTCGCCAATCGGATCGTGGTCGCCTTCCGGCGTCGTGTCGCTTTCGCTGTCCGAGCCGATCGTGACCGGCGATTCCTCGAAAGGATTCGCCAGTTGGCGCGCGGCTTCGCGTTCGGCCGCTTCCATCGCTTCCTTGTCCTTGCGGGCAATGTGATACGCCAGACCGGTACCGGCAGGGATCAGACGGCCGACGATGACGTTTTCCTTCAGGCCGCGCAGTTCGTCGCGCTTGCCCATGATGGCGGCTTCGGTCAGGACACGCGTGGTCTCCTGGAAGGAAGCAGCCGAGATGAAGGAATCCGTCGACAGCGAGGCCTTCGTGATACCCAGCAGGACGTTGTCGTAGGTCGCCGGACGCTTGTCCTCGGCCACCACGCGATCGTTTTCGTTCAGTAGTTCCGAACGCTCGACCTGTTCACCCGGGATGAACTCCGTATCCCCCGCATCGACGATGTTCACGCGACGCAGCATCTGGCGAACGATCACCTCGATGTGCTTGTCGTTGATCTTCACGCCTTGCAGACGATACACGTCCTGCACTTCGTCCACGATGTAGGTGGCCAGCTTCTCGATGCCCTGCAGGCGCAGGATATCGTGCGGGTCCGCCGGACCGTCGACGATCATTTCGCCCTTGTTCACCACCTGGCCGTCGTGCACCAGGACCTGCTTTTCCTTCGGGATGAGGAATTCGTGGCTGACGCCTTCCAGGTCGGTGATGACCAGGCGCTGCTTGCCCTTGGTGTCCTTGCCGAACGAGACCGTACCCGTGACGTCGGCCAGCATGCCGGCATCCTTGGGGGAACGGGCTTCGAACAGTTCGGCCACGCGAGGCAGACCGCCGGTGATGTCGCGGGTCTTCTGCGATTCCTGCGGAATACGCGCCAGGACCTCGCCCACCGTCACCTGCTGGCCATCGCGCACCGTGATGAGCGCGCCGACCGGGAACGAAATGTTCACCGAATGGTCGGTACCGGCGATCTTGACCTCTTCGCCGGACTCGTTGACCAGCTTGATCTGCGGACGCATGACGATCTTGCCGCCACGGGTCTTGGGCGTGATCACGACCAGCGTCGACAGGCCGGTGACTTCGTCCACCTGCTTGGCGACGGTAACGCCTTCCTCGATGTTCTCGAAGCGCACCTGGCCGGCGTATTCCGACACGATCGGACGGGTCAGCGGATCCCAGCTCGCCAGGCGAGCGCCGGCCTTGATGGCCTCGCCATCGCCGACCAGCACGGTCGCGCCGTACGGGATCTTGTGACGTTCGCGCTCGCGGCCGTTATCGTCATGGATAACGATTTCGCCCGACCGGGAGATCGCCACACGCTCGCCCTTGGCGTTGGTGACGTAGCGCATCGTGCTGGCGAAACCGACCGTACCGTTGGACTTCGTTTCCACGGCGCTGGCCAGAGCCGAACGCGATGCCGCGCCCCCGATGTGGAAGGTACGCATCGTCAGCTGGGTACCCGGTTCGCCGATGGACTGCGCGGCGATCACACCGACAGCCTCGCCGACGTTGACCATGTACCCGCGGCCCAGGTCGCGACCGTAGCAGTGCGCGCACAGCCCATGACGCGTTTCGCAGGTCAGCGGCGTGCGGACCTTGACTTCGTCCACGCCGATGCGGTCGATCAGGTCGACCAGGTCTTCGTCCAGCAGCGTGCCGGCCTCGATCGCGGTTTCCTGCGTATCGGGATTGACGATGTCCACGGCGGCCACGCGGCCCAGGATACGGTCGCGCAGCGGTTCGATGACTTCACCGCCCTCGACCAGCGCCTTCATCGAGTAACCCTGCGAGGTGCCGCAGTCGTTTTCGATGATGACCAGATCCTGCGTCACGTCGACCAGACGGCGGGTCAGGTAACCCGAGTTCGCCGTCTTCAACGCGGTATCGGCCAGGCCTTTACGCGCGCCGTGCGTCGAGATGAAGTACTGCAGTACGTTCAGGCCTTCGCGGAAGTTGGCGGTAATGGGCGTTTCGATGATCGAGCCGTCCGGCTTGGCCATCAGGCCGCGCATGCCCGCCAGCTGGCGAATCTGGGCGGCCGAACCGCGGGCGCCCGAGTCGGCCATCATGTAGATGGAGTTGAAGGATTCCTGGCGCACTTCCTCGCCGTGACGGTTGGTCACGGGTTCGGTCGCCAGTTGCTCCATCATCGCCTTGCCGACCTTGTCGCCGGCCTTGCCCCAGATGTCCACCACGTTGTTGTAGCGTTCCTGGGACGTGACCAGACCCGACGAGTACTGCTTGTCGATTTCCTTCACTTCCTTGCTGGCTTCGCCCAGGATCGCTTCCTTGGCCGAAGGGATCAGCATGTCGTTCATGGCGATCGAAATACCGCCACGCGTGGCCAGGCGGAAGCCCGACTGCATCAGCTTGTCGGCGAAGATCACCGTGTCGCGCAGGCCGCAACGACGGAACGACTGGTTGATCAGGCGCGAGATTTCCTTCTTCTTCAGGGCCTTGTTCAGGACCGTGAAGGGCAGGCCGCGCGGCAGGATTTCCGACAGCAGCGCACGGCCCACGGTGGTCTCGTAGCGACGCACGACGGGTTGCCATTCGCCCTGCTCGTCCTTGTCGAACTCCTTCAGGCGCACGGTAATGCGGCTTTGCAGTTCGACTTCGCCGTTGTCATAGGCGCGCTGGACTTCGGCCACATCGGTGAAGAAAATGCCTTCGCCGCGGCCGTTGATGCGCTCGCGCGTCGTGTAGTACAGAC
Source organism: Bordetella genomosp. 11 (assembly GCF_002261215.1). NCBI lineage: Bacteria > Pseudomonadati > Pseudomonadota > Betaproteobacteria > Burkholderiales > Alcaligenaceae > Bordetella > Bordetella genomosp. 11. The sequence continues at coordinate 4,744,227 of NZ_NEVS01000004.1, forward strand.
CCAGCACGATATCCTGGGACGGCACGATGGACGGTTCGCCGTTGGCGGGGAACAGGACATTGTTCGACGCCAGCATCAGGGTGCGGGCTTCCAGCTGCGCTTCCAGCGACAGCGGAACGTGCACGGCCATCTGGTCGCCGTCGAAGTCGGCGTTGAACGCCGCGCAGACCAGCGGATGCAGCTGGATCGCCTTGCCTTCGATCAGCACCGGCTCGAAGGCCTGGATGCCCAGGCGGTGCAGCGTCGGCGCGCGGTTCAGCATGACCGGATGTTCGCGGATCACCTCTTCGAGGATGTCCCACACCACCGGTTCCTGGCTTTCGACGAGCTTCTTCGCCGCCTTGATGGTCGTGGCCAGACCCATCATTTCGAGGCGGTTGAAGATGAACGGCTTGAACAGTTCCAGCGCCATCAGCTTGGGCAGGCCGCACTGATGCAGCTTGAGCTGCGGACCCACCACGATGACCGAACGGCCGGAGTAGTCCACCCGCTTGCCCAGCAGGTTCTGGCGGAAACGACCGCTCTTGCCCTTGATCATGTCGGCCAGGGACTTGAGCTGGCGCTTGTTGGCGCCGGTCATGGCCTTGCCGCGGCGGCCGTTGTCGAGCAGCGAGTCGACGGCTTCCTGCAGCATGCGCTTTTCGTTGCGCAGGATGATTTCCGGCGCCTTCAGTTCCAGCAGGCGCTTCAGGCGGTTGTTCCGGTTGATGACGCGGCGGTACAGGTCGTTCAGGTCGGAGGTCGCGAAGCGGCCGCCGTCCAGCGGCACCAGCGGACGCAGGTCCGGCGGCAGCACCGGCAGCACTTCCATGACCATCCACTCGGGCTTGATACCCGACTTCTGGAAACCTTCCAGCACCTTCAGGCGCTTGGAGATCTTCTTGATCTTGGCTTCCGAACCGGTGGCCTTGAGCTCGCCGCGCAGCGTTTCCACTTCGCGGTCGATGTCGATGGTGCGCAGCAGTTCGCGCACGGCCTCCGCGCCCATCAGCGCGCGGAAGTCATCGCCGTATTCCTCGGTCTTGGCCAGGAAATCGTCGTCCGACATGATCTGGCCGCGCTTGAGCGGCGTCATGCCGGGTTCGATCACGCACCAGGCTTCGAAGTACAGGACGCGCTCGATATCGCGCAGCGTCATGTCCAGCACCATGCCCAGGCGCGACGGCAGGCTCTTCAGGAACCAGATGTGCGCGACGGGGCTGGCCAGTTCGATATGGCCCATGCGCTCGCGGCGCACCTTGGCGACGGTGACTTCGACGCCGCACTTTTCGCAGATCACGCCACGGTGCTTCAGGCGCTTGTACTTGCCGCACAGGCACTCGTAGTCCTTGATCGGCCCGAAGATCTTCGAGCAGAACAGGCCGTCGCGTTCCGGCTTGAACGTGCGGTAGTTGATGGTTTCGGGCTTGCGGACTTCGCCGTAGGACCACGAACGGATTTTTTCCGGCGAGGCGATGCCGATGCGGATCGCATCGAACTGTTCGTCTTGCGAGACTTGCTTGAAAAGGTCGAGTAGCGCTTTCATTAGTTACGCTCCAAATCCATGTCCAGGGCCAGCGAGCGGATTTCCTTCACCAGCACGTTGAAGGACTCCGGCATACCGGCGTCGATGACGTGATCGCCCTTGACGATGTTCTCGTAAACCTTGGTACGGCCGGTGATGTCGTCGGACTTGACCGTGAGCATTTCCTGCAGGGTGTAGGAAGCGCCGTAGGCTTCGAGCGCCCACACTTCCATTTCCCCGAAACGCTGGCCGCCGAACTGCGCCTTGCCGCCCAGCGGTTGCTGGGTAACGAGCGAGTACGGACCGGTCGAACGCGCGTGCATCTTGTCGTCGACAAGGTGATGCAGCTTCAGGTAATGCATGTAGCCGACGGTGACGGGGCGCTCGAATTTCTCGCCCGTGCGGCCATCGAACAGCCACGCCTGCGTCCGGATATCGGTCAGCTGCATGCGTTTGGCCACCTCGTCGGGGTAGGCCAACTCCAGCATCTTGCTGATTTCCTCTTCCGTCGCACCGTCGAACACCGGGGTCGCGAACGGCACGCCTTCCTTGAGGTTGCGCGCCATCTCGACGACTTCGTCGTCCGTCAGGTCGGCCACGCGAGCACCCGTGCCGGTCGTGTTGTAGACCTTCTCCAGGTAGGCGCGCAGCGACTTGGCTTGTGCGGTGCGCTCATCGCGCAGCATTTCGCCGATGCGCTGGCCCACGCCCTTGGCGGCCCAGCCCAGATGGACTTCGAGCACCTGCCCGACGTTCATCCGCGAAGGCACGCCCAGCGGGTTCAGCACGATGTCCACCGGCGTACCGTCGGCCATGTGCGGCATGTCCTCGACCGGGGTGATACGCGAGACCACGCCCTTGTTGCCGTGACGGCCGGCCATCTTGTCGCCAGGCTGCAGGCGACGCTTGACGGCCAGGTACACCTTGATCATCTTCAGCACGCCGGGCGGGAGTTCGTCGCCCTGCGTCAACTTCTTGCGCTTTTCCTCGAAGGCCAGGTCGAACTGGTGGCGCTTCTGCTCCAGCGATTCCTTGGCCTGTTCGAGCACCAGGGCGTGCTGTTCGTCGGCCAGGCGGATATCGAACCACTGCCAGCGGTCCAGGTCGGACAGGTAGGCCTTGGTGATGGTCGCGCCCTTGGCCAGCTTGCGCGGACCGCCGTTGACCGTCTTGTTGACCAGCATCTTCTCGATACGATCGAACTGGTCGTTCTCGACGATGCGCAGCTGGTCGTTCAGGTCCTGGCGATAACGGCGCAGTTCATCGTCGATGATGGACTGGGCGCGCTTGTCGCGCACGATGCCTTCACGCGTGAAGACCTGCACGTCGATCACCGTGCCGGTCATGCCGGACGGCACGCGCAGCGAGGTGTCCTTCACGTCCGACGCCTTCTCGCCGAAGATGGCGCGCAGCAGCTTTTCTTCCGGCGTCAGCTGGGTCTCGCCCTTGGGCGTGACCTTGCCGACCAGCACGTCGTCGGGACCGACTTCGGCACCGATGTAGGTGATGCCGGAATCGTCCAGGCGGTTCAGCTGCGTTTCCGCGAGGTTGCTGATGTCGCGCGTGATTTCCTCGGGTCCCAGCTTCGTATCGCGGGCGACCACCGTCAATTCCTCGATGTGGATCGAGGTGTAGCGATCATCGGCCACGACCTTCTCGGAGATCAGGATCGAGTCTTCGAAGTTGTAGCCGTTCCAGGGCATGAACGCGATCAGCATGTTCTGGCCCAGGGCGAGCTCGCCCAGGTCCGTCGATGCGCCGTCGGCCAGCACGTCGCCCTTGGCGACCTTATCGCCACGGGCGACGATGGGACGCTGGTTGATGTTCGTGTTCTGGTTCGAACGGGTGTACTTGATCAGGTTGTAGATATCCACGCCGACTTCGCCGGCGACGTTTTCGTCGTCATTGACGCGAATCACGATGCGATCCGCATCGACGTGATCCACCACGCCGCCACGCAGCGCCTGCACGGTGGTGCCGGAGTCGACCGCCACGGTGCGCTCGATGCCCGTGCCGACCAGCGGCTTTTCGGGACGCAGGCAAGGCACGGCCTGGCGCTGCATGTTGGCGCCCATCAGCGCGCGGTTCGCGTCGTCGTGTTCCAGGAAGGGAATCAACGATGCGGCGACCGACACGATCTGCGACGGCGCAACGTCCATGTAGTGCACGTTGCCCGGCGCGGTCAGCATCGTTTCGCCCGCTTCACGGCAGGCAACCAGGTCGTCGACGAAACGGCCTTCCTCGTCCAGCGCCGCGTTCGCCTGCGCGATCACGTAGTGGCTTTCCTCGATGGCCGAGAGGTAGTCGATCTGGTCGCTTACCTTGCCGTCGATGACCTTGCGATACGGCGTTTCCAGGAAGCCGTATTCGTTCAGGCGGGCATACAGCGCCATGGAGTTGATCAGGCCGATGTTCGGGCCTTCCGGCGTTTCGATCGGGCAGACACGTCCATAGTGCGTGGGATGCACGTCACGCACTTCGAAGCCAGCGCGTTCGCGCGTCAGGCCGCCCGGTCCCAGTGCGGAGACACGACGCTTGTGCGTGATTTCCGACAGCGGGTTGGTCTGGTCCATGAACTGCGACAGCTGGCTCGAACCGAAGAACTCCTTGATGGCCGCGGAGATCGGCTTGGAGTTGATCAGGTCGTGCGGCATCAGGTTTTCGGTTTCGGCCTGGCCGAGACGTTCCTTGACGGCGCGTTCGACGCGCACCAGGCCGGCACGGAACTGGTTTTCCGCCAGTTCGCCCACGCAACGCACGCGGCGATTGCCCAGGTGATCGATGTCGTCGATCAGGCCACGGCCGTTACGCAGCTCCACCAGCACCTTGATGGTGGCGAGGATGTCCTCGTTGGTAAGCGTCATCGGGCCGGTGATGTCGTCGCCGCGACCCAGGCGGCTGTTGACCTTCATGCGGCCCACGCGCGACAGGTCGTACGTTTCCTCGCTGTAGAACAGACGCTGGAACAGGGCCTCGACGGCTTCCTCGGTGGGCGGTTCGCCGGGGCGCATCATGCGATAGATGGCCACGCGCGCCGCCATCTGGTCGGCGGTCTCGTCGGTACGCAGGGTCTGCGAGATGTACGGACCACGATCCAGATCGTTGGTGTAGAGCGTGTCGAATTCGCCGATATTGGCGGCGCGCAGCGCGCTCAGCACGCTTTCGGTGATCTCGTCATTGGCGTGCGCGACGACCTCGCCCGTATCGGCATCGACGATGTTCTTGGCCAGCACGCGGCCGTACAGGAATTCCTCCGGCACGGAAATGCGCTCGATGCCGCCCGCGGCCAGATCGCGCAGGTGCTTGGCGTTGATGCGCTTGTCCTTTTCGACAATGACCTTGCCGGCGCGATCGGAAATGTCGAAGCGCGCCATTTCGCCCTTCCAGCGCTCGGGGATGAATTCCATCATCGCCCCTTCGCTCTTCAGTTCGAAGCGGTCGAAGTCGAAGAATTCGGCCAGGATGCTTTCCGGCGTCATGCCGATGGCCTTCAGCAGGATGGTGACGGGCATCTTGCGCCGACGGTCCACGCGGAAGAACAGCACGTCCTTCGGATCGAATTCGAAGTCCAGCCACGAGCCGCGATAGGGAATCACGCGGGCCGAGAACAGCAGCTTGCCGGAGCTGTGCGTCTTGCCGCGGTCGTGTTCGAAGAACACGCCGGGCGAACGGTGCAGCTGCGAAACGATCACGCGCTCGGTACCGTTGATGACGAACGAACCGGTGCCCGTCATGAGCGGAATTTCGCCCATGTAGACTTCCTGTTCCTTGACTTCCTTCACGGTCGGCTTGCTGACCTCGCGATCGAGCAGGACGAGGCGAACCTTCGCGCGCAAGGGCGACGCGTAGGTCAGGCCACGCTGTTGACATTCCTTGACATCGAACACCGGCTCGCCGAGCACGTAGCTGACGAACTCCAGACGCGCCATTCCGTTGTGGCTGACGATGGGGAAGATAGACGAGAATGCCGCCTGTAGGCCATCGTTGGCTCGCTGCGACGGGGGCGTATCCGCCTGCAGAAAAGTTAGGTAGGATTGAAGCTGGGTCGCCAGCAGGAAAGGAACGTCTTGAACGTCCTCACGCTTGGCGAAGCTTTTGCGGATGCGCTTTTTTTCGGTGTACGAGTAAGGCATGAGCACTCCGACTCGAGGTTACTTGGGCCGTCAACCACGGCCCGGGGTGATACGACGCTGATACGACTCCAGGAAATCCCGCTGAACCCCACTGCCAACAAGGGTTTCCTGGAAACGCAAAAGCCCGGGGACGGCAAATTGCGCTGTCCCCGGGCAACTGGCAGAAGGTCTTACTTGACTTCGACCTTGGCGCCAGCTTCTTCCAGCTTCTTCTTGGCGGCTTCGGCATCAGCCTTGGCAACCGCTTCCTTCACGGGCTTCGGCGCGCCGTCGACCAGGTCCTTCGCTTCCTTCAGACCCAGGCCCGTCAGTTCGCGCACGGCCTTGATGACGCTAACCTTGTTCGCGCCGGCTTCGGTCAGCACAACGGTGAACTCGGTTTGTTCTTCAGCGGCGGCGGCAGCGCCACCACCAGCGGCCGGGGCGGCCACGGCCACGGCGGCGGCAGCAGCCGACACGCCAAACTTCTCTTCCATATCCTTGATCAGCTCGGACAGTTCGAGCACGGTCATGCCAGCGATGGCGTCAAGGATTTCAGCTTTGCTAAGTGCCATTTTTCAAGAACTCCAGATTTTGGTAATGCCAGGTTCGGTGTCGCTTCGTCGTACAACGATTTCCGGAAAGTCGCAGCCTCAGGCCGCTGCCTTCTGGTCGCGCACGGCAGCGAGGCCGCGGGCGAACTTGGTCGGAACTTCGTTGAGCGTACGTGCAAATTGCGCAATCGGGGCTTGCATGGTGCCCATCAACTTCGACAGCAACTCGTCGCGCGAAGGCAGCGTGGCCAGGGCCTTGACGCCTTCTTGGTTCAACAGGTTGTTGGGCAGCGAGCCCCCCTTGATGACCAGCTTGTCGTTGCTTTTGGCGAAGTCGGAAAGGACCTTGGCCGGCGCGACCGGATCAGCGCTGATACCGTAGATCAGCGGACCGGTCAGCTGCTTGGACAACGACTCGAAAGCCGTGCCGTTCACAGCGCGACGAGCCAGCGTGTTCTTCAGAACACGCAGGTACACGCCCGATTGACGCGCAGTCTTGCGCAGTACGGTGACAGAGGCGACGTCCAGACCACGGTACTCGGCGATAACAATCGACTGGGCCTTGGCGACTTGCGCCGAGACTTCCTCGATTACCACCGCTTTCTCTTGGCGATTGAGACTCACGGTTTGAACACTCCATCAAAAGACGTTTCGGGCGGAAGCCCGGAACGTCAACCGAATGCGGCGACCTGGTCGAGTTCTTATAAAGAAATCTTCCATGGGACGCCGTCTACGCTGGATCCGAACCATACGGGCTTCGGGATTAAGCTCGGCGCTGGCGTTGGCGGCCTTCTTAGGAAGGGCGCCGTTGCGTGGCGACTTGCTCCAGCGGTCTTTGACAGCAACGTCCGGACGGATCCGGACGCAGCCCAAAGTTCTGTATTGCCCGCCATACGGCGGTTGGCGATCGGCGATCAGGCCGCCGGCGCCGTCAGCGAGGCGAGTTCGACGCGAGCACCGCCGCCCATCGTGGACGAGACGGCAAGCTTGCGCAGGTACACGCCCTTGGCGGCGGCCGGACGTGCCTTGTTCAGCGCGTCGACCAGCGCGGCCAGGTTGGTTTGCAGCTGTTCCACGCCAAACGAGGCGCGACCGATGGTAGCGTGAACGATACCCGCCTTGTCGGTACGGTACTGAACCTGACCGGCCTTGGCATTCTTCACCGCCGTGACGACGTCCGGCGTGACCGTGCCCACCTTGGGGTTCGGCATCAGGCCGCGCGGACCCAGGATCTGGCCCAGGGCGCCGACGACACGCATGGTGTCGGGCGACGCGATCACGACGTCGAAATCCATCTGGCCGGCCTTGATGCGTTCGGCCAGGTCTTCCAGGCCGACGATATCGGCACCGGCGGCCTTGGCGGCCTCGGCCTTGTCACCCTGGGCGAACACGGCGACACGAACGGACTTGCCGGTACCGGCGGGCAGAACCACGGAGCCACGGACCAGTTGGTCGGACTTCTTGGGATCGATGCCCAGCTGGACAGCCACGTCGACGGACTCGTCGAACTTCGCCGTGGCGGTTTCCTTGATGAGGCTCAACGCTTCATTGACCGGGTACAGCTTGGTACGGTCGATCTTTTCCCGCAGGGCGGCGGTACGCTTGGACAGTTTTGCCATGATCAGATCCCCTCAACGGTAATGCCCATGCTGCGGGCGCTGCCGGCGATGGTGCGCACCGCGGCTTCCAGGTCGCCCGCCGTCAGGTCGGGTTCCTTGGTCTTGGCGATTTCTTCCGCCTGGGCACGCGTCAGCTTGCCGACCTTGTCGGTATGGGGCTTGGGCGAACCCTTCTGCACGCCGGCCGCCTTCTTGATGAGGACCGTCGCGGGCGGGGTCTTCATGATGAAGGTGAAGCTCTTGTCCGCGAAGGCGGTGATCACCACCGGAATCGGCAGACCGGGCTCCATGCCCTGAGTCTTGGCGTTGAACGCCTTGCAGAATTCCATGATGTTCAGGCCGCGCTGACCCAGCGCCGGACCGATCGGGGGAGAGGGGTTTGCCTTACCAGCCGGCACTTGCAGCTTGATAAAGCCGACGATCTTCTTCGCCATGCTTTGCTCCTTGCGGGTTCAAACGCCCGCGCCTGGCGCGAGCTCCCCGGGGGATTGAGGGGTTGAAACTACACTGATCAGGTCTTTTCGACCTGGCTGAAATCGAGTTCGACGGGCGTCGCGCGGCCAAAAATGGTGACGGACACACGCACCTTGCTCTTTTCGTAATTGACTTCTTCGACGTTGCCGTTGAAGTCCGCAAACGGCCCTTCCTTGACGCGCACCATCTCGCCCACTTCGAACAAGACCTTGGGACGCGGTTTTTCGACGCCTTCGACCATCTGGGAAAGAATCTTTTCGACTTCTTTCTCGGAGATCGGTGTGGGCCGGTTGCCCGAGCCACCCAAAAAGCCGGTGACGCGGTTGGTATTCTTGACCAGGTGCCAGGTCTCGTCGGTCAGATCCATTTCAACCAGGACGTAGCCCGGGAAAATCCGACGCTCGGAAATCGACTTCTGGCCGCCTTTCACTTCGACGACTTCTTCCGACGGCACCAAAATGCGCCCGAAGGAAGTTTGCAGGCCGGCCCGCTCGATGCGTTCGAGCAGCGCCTTGTGCACACTTTTTTCCATGCCGGAATAAACATGGACGACGTACCACCGTTTGCTCATGTGCCGTCCCTTATTTCCAGCCCAGCAGCAGGCCGTAAATGATCCACTCGATGCCTTTGTCGAGTACCCACATGAAGATGCCCATGATGGCCACGAAGGCGAAAACGATACCCGTCATCTGGGTCGTTTCCTTGCGCGTGGGCCAAGAGACACGCTTGACTTCGTTGTAGGACTCGTTGGCGAAACTGAGGGTGCGACGCCCCGGTTCGCTGAACCAGGCGATGATGGCCGCCAGCACCAGGCCGCCGACGAATACGCCGATGCGAGCCGGCATGGGCTGCGTGCTCAACACCGAGAATCCAACGATCCCAGCAATGATGACGACCACCGCCAAGGCAAGCTTCACCCGATCGGCGGTAGTGGTAACGGTTTCGACGCTGGTATTAGACATTTTGCGCAGCAAGCCCGCCGTATATGCGCAGCTCGCGATGATTTCCGGCAGGCTGGGGAGAGGATGGCGAGTTGGCAGGGGCAGTAGGAATCGAACCTACAACCTTCGGTTTTGGAGACCGACGCTCTGCCAATTGAGCTATACCCCTCTAGTCACGCGCTGATGCGCAGAACCACCGCACAACGATGGTCGAACACAGCCAGCCAGAGACCCTTACCTTCGCTTTCCCCGCTTCGCGTTCCCCGGGCAGACCCGGAAAGTCGTTTTTGGACTTGCCGGTTCGATCGAACCCGATCACGCGTTCCGGCGACAACACCTTCCGGCTACAACACCAAAAACGAAGGATGGAACCTTGCGGAACCATCCATAGTACTACTTTTTTTACCGACCTGTCCAGCGAATTCTGGCGACCCGAGAGAGTTTCCCTTGGGTCGCCTCGTGGCGTCGGAATTACTTGAGGATCTTGGCGACGACGCCGGCGCCCACGGTACGGCCGCCTTCGCGGATCGCGAAGCGCAGGCCTTCTTCCATGGCGATCGGTGCCAGCAGCGCCACCTTGATCGACACGTTGTCACCCGGCAGAACCATTTCCTTGTCCTTGGGCAGCTCGATCGTGCCCGTCACGTCCGTCGTACGGAAGTAGAACTGGGGACGATAACCCTGGAAGAACGGCGTATGACGGCCACCCTCTTCCTTGGACAGGATGTACACCTCGGCGTCGAAATCCGTGTGCGGCGTGATCGAACCCGGCTTGGCCAGCACCTGACCGCGCTCGACTTCCTCGCGCTTGGTACCGCGCAGCAGAATCCCCACGTTGTCGCCCGCCTGGCCCTGGTCCAGCAGCTTGCGGAACATTTCCACGCCCGTGCAGGTCGTCTTCAGCGTCGGCTTGATGCCGACGATTTCGATTTCCTCGCCAACCTTGATCACTCCGCGCTCGATACGGCCGGTCACCACCGTGCCACGACCCGAGATCGAGAACACGTCTTCCACCGGCATCAGGAACGTACCGTCAATCGCGCGCTCCGGCGTCGGGATGTACGTGTCCAGCGCCTCGGCCAGCTTCAGGATCGCCTGCTCGCCCAGCTCGCCCTTGTCGCCTTCCAGCGCCAGCTTGGCCGAACCCTTCACGATCGGCGTGTCGTCGCCAGGAAAATCGTACTTGCTCAGCAGCTCGCGAACTTCCATTTCCACCAGCTCGAGCAGCTCCGCGTCATCGACCATGTCCGCCTTGTTCAGGAACACGATGATGTACGGCACGCCCACCTGGCGGCTCAGCAGAATGTGCTCGCGCGTCTGCGGCATCGGGCCGTCAGCGGCCGACACCACCAGGATCGCGCCGTCCATCTGCGCCGCGCCCGTGATCATGTTCTTCACATAGTCCGCGTGGCCCGGGCAGTCAACGTGCGCGTAGTGACGCGTCTGCGTCTCGTATTCCACGTGCGCCGTGTTGATCGTGATCCCGCGCGCCTTCTCTTCCGGCGCCGCGTCGATCTGGTCGTACGCCTTCGCCTCGCCGCCGAACTTGTTCGACAGCACCGTCGTGATCGCCGCCGTCAACGTCGTTTTGCCGTGGTCCACGTGACCGATCGTACCCACGTTCACGTGCGGCTTGGTACGTTCAAACTTGCCTTTTGCCATGGCTGACTCCTGACTGGATGTGCGGATCTGACTGAAGTGAAGACAAATGCGTGGTGCCCATGACGCGGATCGAACGCGTGACCTCTCCCTTACCAAGGGAGTGCTCTACCACTGAGCCACATGGGCAATCAAAACTGTTCTACTGCCTGTACCGCCAGCAACCGGTTTGAGACCGCTTGCTGGCCGCCCTGCAGATGCGCGATCGACATCATCGTCCGCGCACCGTAAAAACCTGGAGCGGGTGAAGGGAATCGAACCCTCGTCGTAAGCTTGGAAGGCTTCTGCTCTACCATTGAGCTACACCCGCGGCGTACCGTTTCCCAACCTGCTCACCGCTGCACACCAGACTCGCGCGGATGTATCCCGACAGCCTTCGCACAACGACGTACCCCCCAGACACTGCAAATCCAGGCCGACTTCGCCTGGATTCTTGGCATGTACGGATAGGTAGTACATCGTCGCGCGCGGATGACGCGCGGTCTCTGGTGGAGGGGATTGGATTCGAACCAATGTAGGCGCAAGGCCAACAGATTTACAGTCTGCCCCCTTTAACCACTCGGGCACCCCTCCAGCGGAGAACTTGAAATTATGGTGACTTTCGCCGTCGGTGTCAAATCGACGCGCCGCAAGAATCGGGCCATGCGCCGTCCCGGCCTTGCGGCCGGAACGTCACGCCGAAACGTCATGCCGGAATCCGCCCCGCCAGGCCCGGCCGATGCCGCCAGCCGTGACCGGTCCGCCAGGCGGTGTGCGTCCCAGGGCCGGCGGTCAGTCCCGCGCCGGCACCGCGCGGTCGTCCAGATGGCCGGCCACCGCCGCGCGGAAAATCGCCGCGTACTGGGCGGCATCGAAGGCGATGGGGTTGCTCGCGGCAGAGGGATCCGCTTGCGCCATGCGCCCTACCCGGTCGGCATCCCGGTCGTCCAGGCCGATCTCGGCAAGGGTGTGGGGAATGCCTATGCGCGAGCGCAGTTCGAGGATCCAGGCCTGCACCCCTTCCGCGGACGCCGCGGGTAGCGCCAGATAGCGCGCCAGCGCCGCCAGCGGCGCGCGTATGGCACGAGCATTGGCCTGGACCACATAAGGCATCAGGATGGCGTTCAGCGTGCCATGATGCGCGTCGTACAAAGCGCCCAGGGGGTGCGACAGGGCGTGCATGGCTCCCAGGCCGCGCTGGAAGGCCGTCGCCCCCATGCAGGACGCCACCAGCATATGGTGACGCGCGGCCAGGTCTTCTCCATCCGCGACCGCGCGCGGCAGATGATGATGGATCAGGCGCATGCCCTCGAGCGCAATGCCGGCGGCCATGGGGTGGAAGAACGGCGAGCAATAGGCCTCCAGGCAATGCGACAGCGCGTCCATACCGGTGGCCGCCGTCACCTTGGCGGGCAACCCTATCGTCAGGCCGGCGTCCAGGATGACGGCTCCGGGCATCATGCGCGGATGGAAAATCAGCCGCTTCAGGCGGGCATCTTCGTCGGTAATGACGGCGACCCGCCCTACTTCCGACCCGGTGCCGGCGGTGGTGGGCACCGCGACGACGGGCGCCATGCCGGCCGTGTTGACCCGCTGGTAATTGTCGTCCGCGTCCTCGAAGTCCCACAGCGACCGGTCCTGTCCGGCCATCAAGGCAATGGCCTTGCCCGCATCCAGCGCGGAACCGCCGCCGAACGCGACCACGCCATCGTGGCCGCCACGCCGGAAGTCCTGGACGCCGGCCTCTACATTGCGTCCGGTCGGGTTGCCTTTGATGTCATGGAAAACACCGCTGGCCAGGCCCGCATCGCGGCATGCGGCCACGGCGCGCTCCAGCATGGGCAGCGCCGCGATGCCGGGATCGGTCACGATCAGCGGCTTGCGCATACCCAGGCCCACGCATAGCGCAGGCAGTTCAGCGATGCGGCCCGGGCCGACCTTGATCGACGTCGGGTAGTTCCAGTTCACGTGGGGCAGGTCCATGGATCACCTCTGCTGCCGCGCGGCATCCGGCATGCCGGGCCGCGAGGTTCATGCAAACGCGTCAGGCGACGCGCAAATGGAAGGATTTGGGTTGCGTCAGCTGCTCGTAGCCGAGGCGGGACAAGGAAACACCGCGGCCGCTGTCCTTGACGCCCGTCCATGCCAGGCCAGGGTCGAGATAGTCGCACCGATTCATGAAGATAGTGCCCGCCTGGATACGCCCACCCAAATCGAGCGCGGCGGCGCGGTCCCGCGTGAATATCGCCGCGGTCAGGCCGTAGTCGCTATCGTTCACCAGCGTTATCGCCTCGTCGTCGTCTTCGACCGGCATGATGCCGACGACCGGACCGAAGCATTCTTCGCGCATGACCCGCATGGCGTGGTCCACGTGCGTCAGGACGGCCGGCGCCACATAGGCGGAGTCTTCGCGCGCGGCCGGGAAATAGGCGGGGTCGACAACGTTGCGGGCGCCGCGGTCGATGGCTTCGGCGATCACCTCGCGCACCGATGCGGCGGCCGCGCGGCGCACGACCGGACCCAGGGAGGTTTCCCGCTCACGCGGATCGCCGAGCACATAGCGGCGGGTCAGCGCAGCCGCCTGTTCGACGAAATCGTCGTAAAGGCGCCGCGCGACATAGATGCGCTGTATGCCGCAGCACGATTGCCCCGCATTGAAGAAGGCTCCATCGACCAAGGCTTCGACGGCCGGCTCGAGATCGGCGTCGCCGCGCACATAGGCCGCATCGTTGCCGCCCAGCTCCAGCCCGACACCGATGAAACGGCCGCTGGCGCTTTCTTCCACCGCGCGTCCGCCACGCACCGAGCCGGTGAACGATACGAAGCGGATCTCCGGCGCGCGCACCAGCTTCTGCGTGGTGGCGTGATCCGCATGAAGGAAAGAGAAAAGCCCATGCGGCAGGCCCGCGCGAGCAAAAGCCTGGTGCATCAGCTCGGCGCACAAGGGCGTCTGGTCCGAGTGCTTCAACACTACCGCGTTACCGGCCATGAGCGCGGGCACGATGCTGTTGACGGCTGTCAGCAAGGGGTAGTTCCAGGGCGCGACCGTCAGGGTGACACCCAGCGGCTCGCGCCGGATGAAGCGCTCGCGATCGCTGCCGGGGACGGCGGCCAGCGGCCGCAGCGCTTCCGGGGCAATCGCGATCATATGCCGGGCCCGTTCCGCGAAGCCGTCGATCTCCGATGGCGCGTGCCGTATCGGGCGCCCCATCTGCAGGGTGATCGCCTGCGCGAAATCCGGCTTGGCATCGACCACACGGTCCACCGCGGCCGACAGCAGGCGAGCGCGTTCGGCAAGATCCGTCTCCTTCCATGAGCGCTGCGCGGACTGCGCGGACTGCAGGGTCTGACGTATATGGCTTTCGGTGGCGTAAGGCCGGCATACCACTTCGCGGCCGTCGATCGGACTGATGGTGATGAGTTCGCTGGCCATACCTGGACAACTCCATGAAACATGCGCATGTGCCGCGGCACGCGCGGCGCGTCGCGATATTGACGTCCCTAGATGATCTCGAAGTAACGCGCGAGCTCCCAGTCGGTGACGTGCCGGCGGAACATGCGTTCTTCCCATTCGCGCGTGGCGGCATAGTGATCGACGAAGGCGTCGCCGAAGCTGGCCCGCGCCACCTCCGATTGCTTCAGGCGCTGCGCTGCCTCCCACAAGGTGGTCGGCAGTTTCATTTCTTCCGGAAACTCCTGTGTGTAGGCATTGCCCGTCACTGGCGGGGCGGCCTGCAACCGTTGCTCGATACCGGACAGGCCGCAAGCCAGTGCGGCGGCCAGGGCCAGATACGGGTTGGCATCGGCGGCGCCGATGCGGACTTCGACGCGTTGCGACTTGTCCGAGCCGCGAATCACACGCAAGGCCGTGGTGCGGTTCTCTATGCCCCACGTCGCATCGAGCGGGGCCCAGAAACCGGGAACCAGCCGCGAATAGCTATTGATGGTGGGCGCATACAACGCCATGAACTCGGGAAGATAGCGCTGCAGGCCGGCAACGAACGCGGTCTGCGTGGCGCTCATGCCGTCCGGCTGGCCGGCGTCGTAGAACGCGGATTTGCCGGTGCCGCGATCACGCAGCGAAATATGAATGTGGCCGCTTTGGCCGGAATGATGATGCGACCACTTGGCCATGAACGTCGCCATCAACCCGTTCTGCTGCGCCAGCGCCTTGGTGAACGTCTTGAAAAGAAATCCCTTGTCCGCCGCCTGCGCGGCGCGGTCCACCGCAATGGCGGCCTCCAGCACGCCCGGTCCGGTTTCGGTATGCAGCCCTTCTATCGACATGTCCATGCGCTCGCACATATCGAGAAGCTGGCGATAGAAGTCTCCATTGACGGTGCTGCGCAACATCGAATAGCCGAAATTGCCCGGCGTCCATGTCTGCAGATCGCGATAGCCTTTGTCGCGCGCGGACTGCGGCGTTTCGCGGAACATGAAGAACTCGTATTCCAGGGCGGCATAGGCGTCGAAGCCCATGTCTTCGGCTCGGCTCAGGACCCGGTGCAGCAGCTGGCGCGGACAGACTTCCGCCGCGGGCCCGGTGAAGTCCGCCAGGAAGAGCAGCATGTCCTGCCCGGCAGGGCCTTTTTCCAGGGGCAGCCTGCGGCAACTTGCCGGATCGATCCGCATCTGTGCATCCGGATACGCGGTGTGCCAGCCCGTGTAGCGGCCATTGTCGTAAAGCTGGTCGTCCACGTCCCAGCCGAACACCACGTCGCAGAACGCCAGGCCCGATTCCAGCGCGGAGAGGAATTTCTCTTTGCGCAAGTACTTGCCGAGCATGACGCCATCGATATCCGACAGACCGACCTTGATGTGAGTCAAAGCGCTGGCCTGCACCAGCCGTGCGGCATCGTCCGCCGTTCTTACCCCTTCTGCTTGCATGGTTCGACCACCCTTGCGTTGAGTCAAAACCCTTAAGCGTCGGCGGGCGGCTAGGCCCGGGCGCGTCCCGCAACCGAGTCTAGACACCTTGCCGCAAGTTTGCAAACATAGCCGCGGCTCAACGGCGGACGGTCTCATGTGGCAGGAAGAGCGGTACCAGCGGATCAGGAAAATGCTCGAAGCCTTGCGCAGCGTGTCGGCGGATCGCATCGTCGACGAGCTCGGCGTCTCGCGCGAGACGGTCCGCCGCGACCTGATCGCGCTGGAAGCGCTGGGCGAACTGCGCCGCTCGCATGGCGGCGCCGTGCTGCCGGACCCCGCGCCGGCGGCTTTCGTCCAGCCGCCGGTAGACGGACGCCATCTGCGCGCGATGGCGCGCGCCGTGGCGGGCAGGTTGTCCAACGGACAGACGCTCTATATGGAGGCCGGGTTCATGGCCGGATACATGGCGGATGCATTGAGTTCGCTGCACGGTCTTACGCTGATCACCAACTCCTTCGAGGCCGCCACGCGGGTATCGAGCAGCGAGGATCACGTCGCGCACGGCAATCACGCGATCGTGCTGGGCGGCGCGGTGGTGGCGCCTTTGGCGGCCACCCAGGGCGACCGTACGATCGCCGAAATTCATCGTTACACCGCCGACGCCGCCCTGCTTTTCCCCACAGGCATCGACGCCCGGCACGGAGCAACGCATACGGATCTGGCCCGCGCGGAACTGGGGCGGGCAATGGCAGCCAATGCACGCAGCATCATCGTGATCGCGGACGACGCGAAAATCGGGCTTAACACCCGTGCGTCCTATTGCGCGGCCGACCGCGTGGCCGTATTTGTGACGAACCGCAAATCCGAAGCGAAGGAAGGCTACGACCTGCTCGCCGGCGCCGTGGGCAGCGTCGTGCTGGCGTGACGCTGCATCAGGCGGCCTCGAACCAGTTCCGCAGGGTCGCGGGATCCGGCCTGGACATCAGCGCCAACATCAGCAGCACGCGCGCTTTCTGCGGATTCAGGTCTCCGGCGGCGATGAACCCGAGACCGTCGTCGTCGACTTCCCCATTGCGCCCGACCCGGCCGCGCCCGGTACGCGAGGCGCGCACCACGGCGACCCCGCGCGCCGCGGCCTCGCCCAGCGCACGCATGGCGGCGGCGGTGGCATTGCCGTCGCCAACGCCGGCCAGTACCAGCCCTTGGTAGCGCGATGCCATGAATTCGATGACGTCCGCCTGCATATCGGCGTGGGCGTAGACGATGCCTACGCGAGGCCATTGCGCAGGATCCGGCAGGGGAGCATCGCGCCACGGTGCATACCCTGGCGCGACGGGCGCGATGGCCCGGTGAAATGCCGGCCCGCCGGCCTGCATGACGCCGGCGGTACCGCGCCCGGGCGAAGCGAACGCGGCCAAGCCGGTGGCCGCGATTTTCTGCACGCCGCGCGCCTCGTGGATATCTTCGTTCATCAACACCAGGGCGCCGCGTCCATATGCGTGCGGATGTCCGGCCAGCGTCACGGCGGCGTACAGGTTCGCCGGCCCATCCGCGCCCAGCGCGGTGGCAGGGCGCATGCCGCCGGTCAGGACCAGCGGCTTGCCGGCAGGGACAACCAGATCGAGGAAATACGCGGTTTCCTCCAGTGTATCGGTGCCATGCGTCACCACGATGCCATCGATACCGGCGTCGCGACCCAGGGCGCGTATGCGCGTGGCCAGGGCATGCCAGACGTCATGCCGCATGTCCTGGCTACCCACGTTGGCGATCTGTTCGGGATGCAATTCGGCGATGCCCGAAAGCGCCGGCACGGCGGCAAGCAATTGGCCGATGTCGAAGACACCGGAGACATACCCGACACCGCGCTCCGGCGATTGCGCGCCCGCGATCGTACCCCCGGTCGCCAGCACCGCGATGGCGGGACGGCGGCCGGTCTCAGGCATTGTCGAGGACGCCGGAAAAGCCCTGCTTTTCGAGCAAGGCATTGAGATGGTCCCAGCCATGGAAGTCGATGATGATTTGTCCGCGCTCGCGCGCGCCGATCTTCAGGCTGACGCGCGTGCCGAGCAGGTCGGACATGGCCTCTTCCAGGCGGGCAACGTCGCGCGAATTCGCCACATTCTTCTTGCGCGGCGCGGCGTCGGTTTCTTTCGCCGCCTTGGCGACCAGTTTCTCCGCATCGCGCACGGAAAGGCGCTTGGCGATGACCTGGTTGGCCAGCTGTATCTGGGTGGCGCCATCGACGGCCAACAGTGCGCGCGCGTGCCCCATGTCGATGTCGCCGGCCAGCAGCATGGTCTGGACCGCGGGCGCCAGGTTCAACAACCGCAGGAGATTGCTGGTTGCGGAACGCGACCGCCCGATGGCCTGCGCCGCCTGCTCGTGCGTCAGGCCGAATTCGTCGAGCAAGCGCCGCACGCCATGGGCCTCTTCCAGCGGATTCAGATCCTCGCGCTGGATGTTTTCGATCAAGGCCATCACGGCCGCGTTTTCGTCCGGCACTTCGCGCACCAGCACGGGGACTTCTTTCAGCCCGGCCAGTTGTGCCGCGCGAAAGCGCCGCTCACCCGCGATGATTTCATACTGGCCGGCAGCACCGTCGGCAAGCGGACGCACCAGGATGGGCTGCATGATGCCCTGTGTGCGTATCGATTCCGCCAACTCGTTCAAAGCGCCTTCGTCCATGCGCGTGCGCGGCTGGTATTTGCCGGCACGCATGATGGACACCGGCAGGACGTTCGGCGGTCCTTCCGCTTTCGGCGCGGATTTACCCAGCGTTTCGATAGCGGGCATATCGGCGCCCAGCAAGGCGTCGAGTCCGCGTCCGAGTCCCTTCGGTTTCTTGGTGGCCATAAGAAATATTCCCAGCGTGCCTGCGTGGCCGCTCATTCGTGTTGATGCGTGCGGTACCAATACATGTACCGGTCGGAGAAACCCAGCGATGCATAAAGCTGCCGCGCGGCCGTATTGGCATACTCGACCTGCAGATACGCGCTGCGCGCCCCGGCTTCATGCGCGGCGTGCAGCAGGCGCCCCATGATCTGGCGCGCGTATCCGCGGCGGCGGAGATTTTCGTCGACGACCACATCGAAGATGCCCGCCACGTCGCCATCCACGACCGCCATGCCGGCGGCAACATGCCGGCCCGCGTCGTCGCGCCCGATCAGCCTGATGCACGGAACCGCGATGGAGGAGAGCCGATGCCGGTGCTCAACCACATGGCCGGTTGCGTAAGCGCGCAGCACGCCCGTCACATCCGCGAAGCTGCCCGGATCCGTTTGCTCGTATCGTAGCGTGGCTTGAACCGGTGCGACCGGACTCGTTCGCATGGACATCGCCATGACGCGCGTCTCACCGTAGTGTAGGAATCCGCGCGTTTGCAGCTGCCCATCCAGTCCGTGATCCGGCCCCGTGGAAGTCAGGCGGAATATCAACGGAAGGTTCGCCCGCGCGTACACCGTTTTGCAGAAGTCGAGTTTTTCGTCGAGGTCGCGATGCGGCGGCGCGATGACATTGATGCTGCGGGCCCGCTTGGCAGCCGCCGGCGCCCAGCGGATGAGCCAGCCGTCGTAGAGCATCTGCTCGCGCACCACCGTGGCGTTCAATGCCGCTTCCTCGCAGCGCAGCGCCAGCGTATCGACGCAATGGGCGACATTCCCATCGTGCTCGGTAGCAAAAGCCATGGCGGGTTCGCGCACGGTATTCAATCCACCAGCGCCTTGACGCGCTCGATCATTTCGGCGCCGAAGGAAATATATGCCTGCGCACCGCGCGATGCGCGGTCGTATACGACGCCAGGCATACCGTAGCTGGGCGCTTCCGCCAGCCTGACGTTGCGCGGCACCACCGTCTCGAAGACCTTGTCGCCAAAATGCGCCTCCAGCTGGGCGGAGACCTGCTGCTGCAGCGTCATGCGCGGATCGAACATCACGCGCAGCAGACCAATTACGCGTAGTTGCGGATTGATGTTGCGATGCACGCGCTTGATAGTGTTCACCAGGTCGGACAGCCCTTCCAGCGCAAAATATTCGCACTGCATCGGGATGATGACGCCATGGGCGGCGGCCAGGCCGTTCAAGGTAAGCAGGGAAAGCGTGGGCGGACAGTCGATGAGGATGAAGTCGTATTCCTGCGCAACGGTATCCAGCGCATTCTTCAGTTGGCGTTCGCGTTCCTCCATCTGCACCAGATCGATCTCGGCACCGGCCAATTCGCGGTTGGCGGGCAGTACGTCATAGCCGCCCACATCGGAACGGACGCGGGCTTGCGCGATCGTGGTATCGCCGATCAGCACCTCGTACAGATTGGACTTCAGGCCGGCCTTGTCGATGCCGCTGCCCATGGTGGCGTTGCCTTGCGGATCCAGGTCCACCAGCAATACGCGCTTGTCGTGCGTGGCCAGGCCGGCTGCAAGATTGATGGCCGTGGTCGTCTTGCCGACGCCGCCCTTCTGGTTCGCGATGCAGAAAACCCGGGCGGTTTTGGTGGACTCAGTTTGATTCATGATTTCCTTGGCTACGCGCGCCGTCGCGGCGCATCCAGATCAGGCATCGTTGCGCGTCGAGTTCGGGGACAGTGACAGGATCGATGCGGACGACACGCCATTCTCCGGCGGCGTGCAACCGCGCGATCTCGTCGTCCGGGACTTTTCCTTTCAGGGCCAGCAGCGTACCACCAGGGGCAACGTGCTGTCCCGCCAGCCGGGCGAAGTCGTCCAGCGAGGCAAAGGCGCGGGAAGTGACCACATCGCAGGCACCGGGAGGCAGCTTTTCCACCCGTTCATGCAGGACGGACAGATTCGGCAAGGCCAATGCGCCGGCGGCCTGCCGGATGAATGCGGTTTTCTTTTCGACCGCGTCGATGCAAACGATCTTCCAACCGGGACGCATGATCGCCAGGATGACGCCTGGCAGCCCGGCGCCGGCACCGATGTCGAATAGTTTTCCGTCGGCCGGCATGACGCCGTCCAGCGGCCCTACGACGGCCAGGCTGTCGAAGATGTGCTGTACCAGCATCTGACCCGGGTCGCGTATCGCCGTCAGGTTGTAGGTGCGGTTCCAGCGCTGCAGCAGCTGCAGGTATCCCAGCAGTTTGCTCAGCTGCTCATCCGTCGCGGACAGGCCCAACGCGACGCAGGCCTGTTTGAGCCTGACGTCGTCGGCGCCTTGTACAGGGGCCGGCGCGCGCGTCATGCGGCACGTTTGCGCGAGCCGTAATGCAGGCGCTTCAGGTGTATGAGCAGCAGGGAAATGGCGGCGGGCGTCACACCGGAAATTCGCGCGGCCTGGCCGATCGTTTCCGGACGGTGCGCCTTGAGCTTCTGCCGAACTTCGAAGGATAGGCTCAGCACCGCGTCGTAGTCCAGGTCGTCGGGGAGGCGCTGCGCTTCATGGGCCATGTGCTTCTGCACTTCGTCCTGTTGGCGCGCGATATAACCCGCGTATTTCACCTGGATCTCGACCTGCTGGGCGGCGTCGCTCGCCGCCAGCCCCGGTCCGGCCAACAAGCTGCCATCGGGCAAGGCCGTTTCCATCAGCGCGCGATAGGTGACGTTCGGCCTTTTCAACAGATCTGATAGTGAGTACTCACGCTCGATCTGTTGGCCCAGCAAATCTTCCGCCACTTCCGCGGGCAGATTCCGAGGCGTTACCCAGGTCGACCGAAGGCGCTGGATCTCACTTTCTACCGACTCGCGCTTGCGCTCGAAGGCCGCCCAACGGACGTCGTCCACCAATCCCAGCTTGCGTCCGATTTCAGTCAAGCGAATATCCGCATTGTCTTCCCGCAGGCTGAGGCGATATTCGGCGCGCGAGGTGAACATGCGGTACGGTTCCGTGACACCGCGGGTGATCAGGTCATCGACCAGAACGCCCAGGTAGGCCTCGTCACGGCGCGGGGTCCAGCCATCCCTGCCTTGCGATGCCAGGCCCGCATTCAGGCCGGCCAGCAGGCCTTGAGCGGCTGCCTCTTCGTAGCCGGTGGTGCCGTTGATCTGGCCGGCGAAATACAAACCCGCGATGGCACGGGTTTCCAGCGTCGACTTCAAACCGCGTGGATCGAAATAGTCATACTCGATCGCATAGCCGGGTCGCAGGATATGTGCATGTTCCAGGCCGGGTAGCGAATGAATCAGGTCCAGCTGGACGTCGAACGGCAAGCTGGTCGATACCCCATTGGGATAAACCTCGTGCGTGTCGAGACCTTCCGGCTCCAGGAATACCTGGTGGGACGCTTTGTCGGCGAAACGATGGATCTTGTCCTCGATGGACGGGCAGTAACGAGGACCGATGCCTTCGATAACGCCGCTGTACATGGGAGACCGATCCAGGCCACCCCGGATGATGTCATGCGTGCGGGCGTTGGTATGCGTGATCCAGCAAGGCAGCTGCCGCGGGTGCATGGCAGCGTTGCCCATGAAAGAAAACACCGGCACAGGATCGAGATCGCCCGGCTGCTCTTCCAGCACGCTGTAGTCGATGGTACGGCCGTCTATGCGGGGCGGCGTGCCGGTCTTCAGCCGCCCCTGGGGTAGCTTCAACTCTTTGAGTCGCTGGCCCAGCGTCGTCGCGGGGGGATCGCCCGCCCGGCCGGCGGTGTAGTTCTGCAGCCCCACGTGGATAAGACCGTTAAGGAACGTCCCGGCAGTCAGGACGACCGTACGGGCGCGAAACTTCAAGCCAATCTGTGTGACTGCGCCGGTGACCCGGTCGCCTTCGACCATCAGGTCGTCGACCGCTTGCTGGAACAACCAAAGGTTGGGTTGGTTCTCCAGTCTGGAACGAATCGCCTTGCGGTAGAGAACACGGTCCGCTTGGGCGCGAGTCGCACGAACCGCCGGGCCTTTGGAACCGTTCAAGATACGAAATTGGATTCCCGCTTCATCCGTGGCCAAGGCCATCGCCCCACCCAGGGCGTCTATCTCTTTCACCAGGTGGCCCTTCCCTATCCCACCAATAGAAGGGTTGCACGACATCTGGCCCAACGTTTCGATGTTGTGGGTCAGGAGCAATGTCTTCGCGCCGGTGCGGGCAGACGCCAGGGCCGCCTCGGTGCCGGCGTGGCCGCCGCCCACCACAATGACGTCGAATTCGCGGGGATAATCCATGATTCGTGGGTTGAAAGAGCCTTTAAGTGGCAATTATAGAGGCTCCGCCCATCAGCAGTGTTTCACGTGAAACAGTGGTCACAGTCCATCGAAAAAGGGCAGCGATGTTCCACGTGAAACATCGCTGCGCGTGCAATCCCACTTTTTGAGGAGTGTCCTCGATCAGGCCAACGTCCCGTCCCTCGCCGTTGATCGCCGAATGGATGCTTATCGCGAGCCGGTCTGGGTTAGGCGCACACCGCCGTGTCTCTAATTAGCATGCTCGTATGTGTGTGGTTAAGAGACCATTGCTTCCAGCCGACATATCTACGCGGATGAGGTTTGACGATGCTCCCTAGAGGCTATGCACTTCCCAAGGAGTACAGCTACGCCAAGCTGGACATCGGTATCCGCACCCAGCCGTAGACCGCAGTTGCCTGTAAATTCCAGTCCTCCATCGCCCTTATGGGGCTAGCGCCGTGTTCCGAAGCGGCTGGTTGATGGTGCTTATCTGGTGAATCCAATTCGACACACCGAAAGCGGATACCGGTCGCGGGGCCTAAAGGGCCTAACGACAACCAAACAACTATGAGCGAAGGCTAATCGCATCATCCCAAGCTATCGCCACTGGAGTGGCCCCCCCGACGGACTTCGTTGGCGAGTGACGCGGCGGTGAACCCGGTAGATCGGGATGCATTCCGATATGGTCCGGCCGAGGATGGTTATGCGGAGCGACCAGGGGCGACTGTAGGGGCCTAAAGCCGCAGGCAGGATAAGGCAGCACGGACTGAGCGGCCTCATGCGGGGCTGGTGTAAGCCTGCGCCATACAACGAGATCGGTCGCCCCACTCTACTTCTCTACCTGGAAGCCACCCTACCTTCCATATCGGATTCAGCGAGCGATAGGCCACTCGTCCGTGAACCAAATCCTCGCATCTCCCGCCGCAGACAGTGTCCGACCACTACCGAGCGTTTCTCGCAACCGGCCCCAGCATGCTGTGACTGCTGATTCGTTCGCTCGCGAAGAAAATAGACGACAGATGCTGGAATGTTCCACGTGGAACATTTCCAGTACAGACCTAGCCGGTCCCCAGTCGCCGTCGGTATGCTGCGGCCGAAGGCTGCCTGCCAAAAACTTCCAACCAACGATGGCCAAGAGTCGTTCTGCCCTACCCTACGGCCCTCTACGCTGCCGCGGATCTCGGTGTCGAACGCATATGAAACTCTCCCCGAGAGATTTCGATTTCCATTCCATTGCGCCTGCACGCCTTATCCGCCATTTCATCTCTACAACATGGCCACGACAGCGACTCCCCACTGGCATGCCCCCCGTTGTCCGGACAATGGAGGAGCAACAGCGTATGCGCTCCACCCAAAGCAGGCATAGCCGAAAATTGCTGGCCCTCACCGCGCGCTCGTCATGGTGAATACCAGCGGATATGCTCTGTAGGGGCAGCCAGTAAGAGCGCTTCTAACTTCCCACTCCGCGGAGGAACACTATAGGGCTCTGCCAAGGACCGATCCCCGGCCTGACCTGCGCTCTCCTTCAGGCACTAGACACGCGGCGAGTTCAAGCACTCGCACCTGGGCCCAACCAACTCCTCGGTGGAAGATGCCGGGCCAAGACGTGCGGCGAGTAGACTGGCGTTTGCCTTCAAGTCAATACAAGACCGCACAGGGATGGTGTCCAGCATCCCGCCATAACACTCATCCCTCCCAGGAACTTACCCAATCACGGTAAGCCAAGCGCTAGGGAAACGGATGCAATACACCGCTACCAAGAGTCGCTACCAAAGTATGAAGAATTAAGGGTGTTCCACGTGGAACAGCAACACGGCTTATGTCCTAGACCGTGGGCAGTACGTTGACCTTACGACCCACACCGACTCGAATGTCCGGTTCAGGGAAAAGCCGACCGCTCGTGCGACGGCCAATACCCCCCGTGAGCCGAAGGCAAACCACCTCGACCGGCACCGCCAGCGGACGCCGATCAAGCGCTCCCATCGCAAGGAGAGCGCCCCGCCGCAGCAACCTATCCACAGGAGTACCCACAGGCGACATGGACACTCGAAACCGAGACCGGCCACTGGGGATATTTTTGTGAACAACCACAGTCGCCCCGACATGCGCCTGGTGGCCCGGAGCGCATCTGCATCTCCACTGGATGGCAAATTTACAAAAAAGAGGGGGGATAGCGGCGCGGATCTACCCGCCGTATATAAAAAGTACCCAGGCGCCCCCTAAAGCGAGGAATCTTTCCCTGTCCGTGCCGCGACCCAAGAATCTACAAATCTGTGCATAACTCGCGGGGCCTCGACGCCAGCGGAGCCATAAAGGCCGGGAATCGCGCGGCGCGGAAGGTGGGCGAGCAAGATATTCCCCGGTTCTCCACAGGTTTATCCACTGCGGAAAACACAACGCCCCAGAAGCTTGCGACGGCTGCTGGGGCGATAAAGGCCGGGACTGCCGGCGCCGCGCAAGGCGGAATATCGATGGGTTGATACTTATAGCGGACGGATGTCAGCGGCTTGAGGACCTTTGGGGCCATCCTTGACTTCGAACTCCACATCCTGGCCTTCGTTCAAGCTGCGATAGCCGCGTCCCTGGATTGCGGAGAAATGCGCGAAGACGTCGACACCGCCGGCGTCAGGGGTAATGAACCCATAACCTTTATCGGCGTTGAACCACTTAACTTTGCCCTTCTGAACCATTTGTGTAACGTCCTATAAAAACACAATGCTGTGCGCAGATGTGATTCAAGGACGCTGACGCGAACGTGTTATGACCAAGTCCAGCCATGCATATGCCCCAGGCCGGCGAGGAAGGTCTCAATCGGAACGAGACAGACACTCAACTTGAATACAACGGCGGAACGAGCATACTCAGCCGCATTGATGGGGACAAATAGTTGTTTACCCCTATGTCGTTTTTTTTTAACTTGGCTCACAAGTTCCTTAGCGCCGGTCATCTGCTGAAAGCCATATCCAGGGACCGACAACGTTCGACGCGGAGCGGACGACACTATCCCTATGACCGTCGGCGTCGCCCACACGACACGGTACGTGGCCACCGCGCGGGGGATGGTGGGATACTTCCAAACCTTCTCCCTTTCCGGTCTTCTCCACCGTCAATTCACTACGCGACCATGATCCGCTCCAAGCTGCCCGACGTCGGGACCACAATCTTTACCGTGATGAGCCGCCTGGCCATCGAGCACAAGGCAATCAATCTGGGCCAGGGCTTTCCGGACTTCAATCCCGATCCCGCGCTGCTCGACCTGGTCTCGAAGGCAATGGCCGACGGCCACAACCAATACCCCTATATGCCCGGCGTCGCGCCGCTGCGGGAAGCCATCGCGCAAAAGACGCTGACGCTCTACGGGCACGCCTACGATCCGGAAACAGAGATCACGGTCACCAGCGGCGCGACGGAAGCCTTGATGGCGACCATCCTGGCAGCCGTGAATACCGGCGACGAGGTCGTCGTGATCGAGCCGTGTTACGACTCCTACCTGCCCGGCATCCGATTAGCCGGCGGTACCGCGGTACCGGTAGCTTTGCGTGCTCCGACGTCCGACGACCCTTACTACCGCATTGATTGGCAGCGCGTCCGCGACGCGATCACGGCCAGGACGCGGTTGCTGATGTTGAACTTCCCGCACAACCCAACCGGGGCGATCCTGGAGGAGTCAGATCTGGACGCGCTGGAATCCATCGTGCGGGATACGGGGATACTGCTGGTGTCGGACGAGGTCTACGAACATATCGTTTTCGACGGCCGCGAACACGCCAGCCTATCGCGCCGTCCCCTATTGGCCGAACACGCGTTCGTCATTTCCTCTTTCGGCAAGACGTACCACACGACCGGCTGGAAGTTGGGATATTGCTGCGCGCCGCGCCACCTGACCGCCGAATTGCGCAAAGTCCATCAGTTCATGGTCTTTACCGTGCCGTCGCCGATGCAATACGCCTATGCCGAGTACATGAAAAATCCCGCGCCCTACCTGGAGCTGCCCGCATTCTATCAGGCAAAACGCGACCGCCTGCGCGCCGGACTTGCCAACACCCGCTTCCGTCCCCTGCCCAGTCCCGGCACATTTTTCATGATGGCGGACTACAGCGCGATATCGCAACAGCCCGAGGCCGACTTTGCCCGATGGCTGACTACCCACCACGGCGTCGCCGTCATACCGATATCCGCCTTCTACCAAACCCCCGATGCGCCGGAATCCAACCATAAGCTCATTCGCTTTTGCTTCGCCAAACGTGACGGCACATTGGACGAGGCCTTGGATCGCCTGAGCGCCGTATAGCCCGCACAAGCGCGCCGAATCGCCAGGGCAGCCATGGGCTGCCCTTTTTTTTTGCCGTCCGCCTCGAGCTACGCAAGGGCCTTGGCTGCGATTGCCGAACCTTCGGCATGGTCGGATGCGGCGTTCCATGATGGGCCTTCATCGGAGCGAAGCAGGGTGATCAGCCCTGCGGTGCGGGGGCCGGTGGGGTGCTGCTTAGTGTTTTATATCTTTCTCTGTATATAAAAAGAATGGTGGTAATGGGTGTCTGTGGATAACTGAACAACTTCGGATTCTCCAACAGAGTCAGATGGTTACGCCAACTTCGTCATGTGCGATAGCCATGTGTGCGCGTGAACATAAAACTGGACAACTTTTCGTCCTCGATCCAGAGCGCCGTTTGTTCTCGCGCCGTCCACAAGGTTTGCACAGGGCGGCGTAGCAGTAGTTATGCACAGCCTCCTTCGCATACAGGCGGCCGTGGCGGGCATACGGACGTGGCGGCACCGCGTACGACGACAGCAGTCGGCCCGTTTACACAGGTGTTTGGCGGTATTCAGCCCTTGGATGCGGCTCGACTGCCGGCAACGGGATCCGGCCTACACCCCGGGGCTACAGCATGCCGGTGGATGACTCGGTCTGCACGGAGTGCCATGGATGCGCGAGTCGCCCATTTACTTGCCGGTCGCCTGACCGGTTGCAGGCGCGCCAGCGCCGATTTCTGGAGGACGAGTCATCTGGACCTGCCAAGACCGGATGCGACGCAAGGCGGGCCTTCCAGAGTGACGGGCGGGCGGTCCACGGAGTTCGAAGGTTGTCCGAACGACGGCAAAGCGATTGCACAGTGCGGCAAGTCCCGTTCTTCGTGAACGGCGGTGGCTGCGTGGGGGAGAAAAGATGTTTTTATATCTTCTCTTCTATATATAGAGACTAATGGTAATGGGTGTCTGTGGATAACTGCACAACTGGTGGAAAACCCTGCTGCGTCAACGCGTTGCCGCGATTTCCGGCTGTGCAGGAGTTCTGTTTCGCCATGCGGAAATACATGAGCAACTTTCCGGGCAGGCAAAGATGGCGGTGCTTGTGCCCATCTCGTCCACATGGTGTGCACACGTACCTTGCCTAGAGGATGTCCACAGGGGTGAAGCGCCGAATATCAAGCGGTTATTAGGGACATACCGGCGTACCCACCAAGGCGGAGACGCCCGCCCATCCCCATCGAGCAGGCCCTCTAGAGGGCGGCGGAAGAATTGCCCGCTGAAATGGAATTTAGTTTCCATGTACAAGGGTTTACCCTAGGTTCTCGCAGCGCAACAATAACGCCCAAGACAGCACAAGCCGCAAGGCTGGTGTGCTTTTGTTCTTTGGAGAGCGTTATGAGAATCGCAACGACAGCACTGGTCGCCGCGCTGGCCCTGACGGGCGGCGTGGCGCATGCCGCTTCCCTATCCGCTGGGAAGGCCGACAGCAATCCTTATCAAGGTGTGTATGCACAGTCAGTGGGCAGCCTGTGGACAACCGGGCCGCGCGCGACCGGAGTCGACCTGGCTGGTCATCTCGCCGTGGCGACCCACACCCGTTTCGACGACGCTGGGAGCGTCTCGGTCGCCACCGGTGGTGGATCGGACAAGGCGGGCCAAACGATGCTCGCGGATGGTGGCGGATCGGACGACACCGGGCAAACAATGCTCGCCGATGGCGGCGGGTCGGACGACACAGGGCAAACGATGCTCGCCGATGGTGGCGGGTCGGACGACGCAGGGCAAACGATGCTCGCCGATGGCGGGTCGGCCGACTTGGCCTGACCCGGTCAGGCCCGGTGAAAGGCGTCGGCGAACTCGTCCGAAAAAATATCGGCCAATGCCAGCCGCAGCGCCGCGGCGCGTTCAGCCCCGTAGGCGCGTTCGAAGCGGCTTTGGGCCTGGCGCCATAAGCGGGTGGCCTCTGCCAACTTCTGGCAGCCTTCGGGCGTGAGTTGTACCCGACGGCTTCGACCGTCGTGCGGATCGCGGACCTGCACCAAATAACCGTCCCGTTCCAGTGGCTTAAGGTTATGCGCCAGCGCGGAACGATCCAGCACCATCGCATGGGCAAGTTCCGTCATGGTCGGCGTACCGGCCCGGTCGACGTGCAGCAGGATGGACCGCTGGGATACCTTCAGTCCGCTGGGAGCCAGCACGCTGTCATAGAGCTGCGTGACGCGCCGCGTTGCCTTGCGCAAGGCGGCGCCGTTACATACGCCCGGATCTTTCAAGTCTGATTTATGCATGGCCGTTGAGGTCAGGCGGCAGTGGCCGGCCCGTTGCCCGGCCGATGCCTGCTCGCCATCATTCTATTCTGCCTTTCCGCATTGACGTTATTTGCACATGCAAGTAAATTGCCGAGATACTTGCATATGCCAATACATGCGCGGCTGCCGTCGCTCCATTCCATACCATGACATCGCTCGCCTCCAGCGCCACTATCCCGGCCGCGAACTCCAGATTGCACGCCATGCTGCACGCGCCGGTGGCGGCGACGCTCATCCGCCTGAGCTGGCCCAACATGTTGATGATGCTGGCGCAATCCTCCACCGGCTTGATCGAAACCTGGTTCCTGGCCAAGCTCGGCACCGATGTGCTGGCCGGGGTGGCCGTGGTCGTACCGGTCCTGATGTTGATGCAGAACATGTCGCAGGGCGCCATGGGCGGCGGCATTTCCTCCGCGATCGCCCGCGCGCTGGGTGCGGGTCGCAGCGAGGATGCCAATCACCTGGTGCGCCATGCGGTGGCATTGAACGCCGGCATTGGCGCCGTCTTCACGGTGCTGGTCCTGATTTTCGGCCGGACGCTTTTTGGATTGCTCGGTGCGGAGGGGCCCGCGCTGGATGCCGCCACTGCCTACGGCCACGTGGTATTCGCCGGCCTGCCACTGATGTGGACGATGAACGCGCTGGCCAGCGTGATCCGCGGAACGGGCAATATGCTGGTTCCGGGCGCGGTCATCTGCGGTGGCGCCGTACTTCTGATCCCGCTTTCGCCATGCCTGATATTCGGGCTTGGACCCTTGCCGCCGCTGGGGGTTGTGGGCGGCGCGTGGGCCTTGCTGCTCTACTACATCGGCGGGACGCTGGTGCTGGGCGCCTACTGCCTGAACGGACGCAATGCGGCGCGGCTGGTGCGCGGCAGCCTGCAGTGGGCAATGATGCGCGGCATCCTGACCGTGGGCGGCTATGCCTGTCTGAATCCGCTGTTGACGAATACCATCATCGCCGTCACAGGCGCGCTGGTCGGCGCCTATGGCGGGACCGCCGCGCTGGCCGGCTACGCGACCGCCGCGCGCCTGGAATATCTACTGATGCCGCTGGCTTTCGGCCTGGGCGCGCCCATGGTTGCGATGGTGGGGTCGAACATCGGTGCCGGCCAGAACGATAGGGCCTTGCGTATCGGCCTGGTAGGCGGGGCGATGGCTTTTGTGCTGGCGGAGGCGGTGGGCGTACTCGCGGCGGTGTTCCCGTACGCGTGGCTGCGACTGTTCGGCAGCGACACGCATATGCTGGAAGCGGGAGCCGCCTATCTGCGGATAGTCGGCCCCTTCTACGGCTTCTTTGCCCTGGGCTTTTCCCTGTACTTCGCCTCGCAGGGCGCCGGAAAACTGAAGTGGCCGTTGACGGCCGGTGCGCTGCGCCTGGCGCTGTATGTAGGCGTCGGCGGGGCGCTGCTCGCGCTCTTCCATTCCTTGACGCTGTTCTATGCCCTGGGGGCCATCGCCATGGCGGCCTATGGATCGGTCATCGTCTGGTCGGTTGCCTCGGGCAGGTGGTTTCGCAAGCCCGTCGGCACGCTTGCCTGACACGGAACCGCGTCGCGACACTACCGCGATGCGCCGCCGTGGCGGATTCGCGGATTCGGTGTTAGCTTGGTCCGGATATGTTTTTCCGGAGAGCCTGCGCAATGAATGCACCGCATGAGATCGTCGATGAAGCTATCCGCTCGCGCCGCAGCGTGCGCGGGTTTCTGCCGACTCCCGTGCCCATGGCGACGATCCGGGAAATCCTGACGGTTGCCTCGTACGCCCCCAGCGGCAGCAATATCCAGCCATGGAAGGTGCATGTGATCACAGGCCGGACCCGCGACACCTTGTCCGCCGCCTTGCTCGACGCGCATGCGAACCGCCAGCCGGAAACGCGCGAATATGCGTACTACCCGACGAAATGGCGCAGCCCGTATATCGAACGGCGGCGGCAGACGGGATGGGGGCTTTACTCGACCGTCGGCATCGCCAAGGGCGACCGGGAAGGATCGGCGCGGCAGCATGGACGCAACTACGCGTTCTTCGGTGCGCCCGTCGCCTTTATCTTCTGCATCGACAACGACCTGGAAAAAGGCAGCTGGCTGGATTTCGGCATGTTCCTGCAGAACATCATGGTGGCGGCGCGCGGGCGCGGACTGCATAGCTGTCCGCAGGCCGCGCTGGCGAATTACCCGGATATCGTCAAGCCTTTGCTCGGTATCGGGCCCGACCAGACCCTGGTCTGCGGCCTGTCGTTGGGGTACGAAGATCCGGACTGTGTGGCGAACCGCTTCCGGCCGCCGCGTATCGGCGTGGAAGAGTTCGTGACCTATCACGATTGAGGCGATCAGGCCGCCGCGGTGGCGGGCCGCCCCCGCAATCCCCACAGCACCAGCAAGGTCGCCAGCAATAGCGCCAATCCGCTGCCGGTAAAGACGCCGAGCGCGCCGCGCATGTCGAAGACCGCCCCGCCTGCGGCCGCGCCGAGCGTAATGGCCAATTGGACCGCCGCGACGATAAGGCCGCCCGCGCTTTCCGCTTCGTCCGGCACCCTGCGGGTAATCCAGGTCGACCATCCCACGGGTACCGTCCCGAAGGCGAAGCCCCACAACGCCACCATCACGGCGTCCGCGAACGGGGCGGAGCCCGCGCCGGCCAGCGCCAGCCCGAGCGTACCCATCAGCAAGGGCATTAGCGCCAGGGTAAGGCGCAGGTTGCGCTCCAGCATGAAGCCGGCCGCCGAGGTGCCGATGAAGTTGGCAACGCCAAAGCCCAGCAGGATCGCCGATAGGCCGTTGACACCGACGCCCGTCACGGTTTCAAGGAAAGGGCGCAGGTAGGTGAAAAATGCGAAGTGACCCGTGAAGACCAGAATGACGGCCAGCATGCCCAGGGCGATGCCGGGACGCCGGAGTACGTCCACCAGTGTGCCCAGGCGCGTATGGCCGCTGGGCGCCATGCGCGGCAGCGTGAGCCACTGCCACGCCAAGGCCAGCACGCCCAGCCCGGTGGCGACCAGGAATACGTTACGCCAGCCGATGACGCCGCCCAAGTAGCTGCCCAGCGGCGCCGCGACGATGGTCGCCGCCGCCACGCCGCTGAACATGATGGACAACGCGCGCGGGATCATGGGCTCCGGTACCAGGCGCATGGCGGTGGCCGCCGACATGGTCCAGAACCCGCCGATGGCAACGCCCAGCAGGACGCGGCCCAGAAGCAGCGCGGACAGGTGCGGCGCGAAGGCAACCAGCAGGTTGGACGCGATCAGCAGCACGGAAAACGCCAGCAGCACATGCCGGCGATCGACGCGCCGCGTGGCGGTCGCGATCAGCAGGCTGGTGACCAGCGCGACGGCCGCGGTGGCGGTGACGGCCTGTCCCGCGACGCCTTCGGTTACCTTCAGGTCCGCCGCCATGGGTGTCAGCAGGCTGGCGGGCAGGAACTCCGCCGTCACCAGGCCGAATACGCCCAGGGACATCGAAAACACCGCCTGCCAGGCGGGTGGTGGGGTGGTCCTTCCGGATTCGGGGGGTGTGGTGCTTGCTTCGCTCGTCTGCATTCCGCTCTCTGGGGAAACTTTCAATGTGCGCCAGAATAAGCTAGAGTTTCCGGACGATCCATCCCATTGAATCCGAAATGTTTGATCAAAAGTCCGAAGTACTCGGCGGAGAAACCACTCCGAGGATTCCTGGCGACCTGGTCAGCGAACTGTTGCTGGGCATGCGCCTGTATGGCATCCAGTACAGGCGCATCCAGTTCTCGCCGCCCTTCGGCATCGGCTTCGCGGCCGCGGCCGGGCGTGCTCAGTTCCACTTCGTCGCGCGCGGGTCGGTATTCCTGCGCATCGCGGGCGGTAGCCCGCACCGACTGCAGCCAGGCGATGCGGTGCTGTTGCCTCATGGCCGCCCGCACGAGTTGCTGTCCGAGCCGGACCTGGCGACGCGCGATATCGCTACCTTCGACACGCTGAAGCTGTGCGAAACCGTCTGCGCGGTGGTGGCGGCGGGCGATGCCTGCGACCATGCGCAGGACACGCTGATTTTCAGCGGCTGCATGGAATTCGACCTGGGGGGCATGCATCCGCTGGTGTCATGGATGCCGGAGGTAATGCGGGTCGATACGCTGCTGGGGCGGTATCCGGAAATCCTGCCCATGCTTGAGGCGATGGCGCGCGAATCGCGCGAGGAGCGGGCCGGCTACGCCGGGATCCTGGCGCGGCTGGCGGATGTGGTGTCGGCTTTCATCGTGCGCGGCTGGGCGGAATGCGGCTGCGGCGACGCCACCGGTTGGGTGCAGGCGTTGCGCGATCCGCGCCTGGGTCGAGCCATCGTCGCGATGCATCGCGATCCGGGCCGCGACTGGACGGTGGCGGAACTGGCGGCGCAGATGGGCAGCTCGCGGTCGGTGTTCGCCGAGCGTTTCCTGGCCGTTACCGGCATGACGCCGCTGCGCTACCTGACGGAATTGCGCATGCGGTTGGCGGCGCAGTGGATCCGCGATGGGCGCAAGTCGATCGAAGGGGCGGCGTACGAATTGGGTTATGGCTCCCAAGCGGCATTCAGCCGCGCATTCAAACGCGTGGTTGGCCATACGCCGGGGGCGGTGCGGGCCTTGCAGTGAGGTTTCCAATTCGCGGACGAATACCGGAAACCCCGGGACACGGAGGCGGTACTGAGCCTGCGCATTATTCCCGGACTCTATGGAACCGTAGCCATGCAAAGGCCTCGCCCGGACTCAGCGTCGCTGAGTCCCTTTCATCCAACGACTGCCGTTTCCTCCGCACGGCAATCCGCCATGCAATGCCCCGCCGACTTTACCGAGGCCCATCCCGGGGCCGCGGGGTCGTGCGGGCGCATGCTTATCAAGGTAGCGGCAAGCGACACGACATTCGGTATCGCCCAACGGTACCGCCAGGCGACAGGGGCGGACATCTGCCAGATCGCGGTGGCGTTATGGCAAGCCAATCCGCATGCATTCGAGCGCAACGACATGAACCTGCTGAAGCGGGGAAGCGAGGTCGAACTGCCGGACGGCGCAACGATACGCGCGATCGATCCCGAAGCGGCGCGCAGGACTTGCGGCGCGCATATCGATCCCTCCGGGCAGCAGCGTAAAGGCACAGAAGGCATGACGATCCGGCAAAGCTTCGAAGAGCAGCGTGATCTGCAGGCGGGCGATCGGGAACTGGTGTACTTCGGCGATACGCTGGGGCAGATCGCCAAGCGCTTGCAGATTCCCGGAGCCACACAGCATCAGAAATTGGTCGCTATCGCCAAAGCCAATGCGGACGCCTTCAGCCGGGGGAATATGAACGACCTGAGGACCGGCGTCGTGTTGCGCATGCCGGATGTCGACGAGGTCCACGCCATCGATGATGGGGCATCGCAAGGCGGCGACCTGCCTGGGTGACGCAGCGGGCGGCGGTGCCTTATTTGCCGATGCAGAAGCGAGAGAAAATTTCCCCCAGCAAATCGTCGCTGGTGAACTCGCCGGTGATCGACGACAGGCTTTCATGCGCGAGCCTGAGTTCTTCGGCGAACAGATCCAATACACGGTCGTCCTGCGCGGCATGCGCGGTGGCGACGGCCAGGTGTTCTTCGGCCTGTTGCAGGGCGCGCAGGTGGCGTTCGCGGGCCAGCCAGGGAGATTCCGCGCCTGGGTTCCAGCCGGCGATATCCAGCAGCGCCTTGCGCAGCGCATCCAGCCCTGCCCCCGTGCGCGCGGAGATGCGCAGCACGGCGTCATTGGAATCATCCGTAGGCGGCGGTGCGTCCGCCACGCTGTTATCCACCAGGTCGATCTTGTTGATGACTTTCAGGACCGGCGTGTTGGGTGGCAGCCGGGCGGCGATGCCGGCGTCCAGGGTTTCTTCGCCGGCGGCGGTGGCATCCTGCAGATGCAAAATAACATCGGCCCGCTCGATTTCCTTCCACGTGCGCGCGATGCCGATGCGCTCGACCGGGTCGTCCGTTTCCCGCAGGCCGGCCGTATCGACGATATGAAGCGGGACGCCGTCCAGATGGATTTCCTGCACCACTTTGTCGCGCGTGGTGCCGGCGATGGGCGTGACGATGGCGATGTCCTCGCCCGCCAGCGCATTCAATAAACTGGATTTGCCGACGTTGGGCCTGCCGGCCAGCACCACGTGCAGGCCTTCGCGCAGGATCACACCCTGGCGGGTTTGCGCGATGATGCCGCGCAGCTCGCCGGACAAGGCTTCCAGCATCGGCCTGGCCTGGTACTTTTCCAGGAAATCGATTTCTTCTTCCGGGAAATCCAGCGTGGCCTCGACCAGCATGCGCAGATGCACGATGCGGTCGGCCAGCGCGTTCACCTTCTGCGAGAAGACGCCGGATAGCGATGCCATGGCGCCGCGCGCCGCGGCTTCCGACGTGGCCTCGATCAGGTCGGCGACGGCTTCGGCCTGCGCCAGATCGATCCGTCCATTCAGGAAGGCGCGCTGCGTGAATTCGCCCGGTTCCGCGATGCGTAAACCCATATCGCTTCCGGCATCCAGGCATCGCTGCAGCACGCGCCGCAGCACGGCCGGCCCGCCATGCCCTTGCAGCTCGAGAACGTCTTCGCCGGTATAGGAATGCGGCGCCGCGAAGTACAGCACGATCCCTTCGTCCAGCAGTTCGCCTTCCTCGGTTTCGAATGGCAGCAGGTGCGCGTGACGGGGCGTCAATTCGCGCTGGAAGAGGCGGCGCACCAGAATGGACAGCGATGCACCGGAAACGCGCACGATACCCACGCCGCCTCGTCCGGGCGCTGTGGCGATCGCCGCGATAGGTACGGGCACTAAGGGGGACATATAAGCGGATCGACTAGGCAATAAGGGAATATAACCGTTGCGCGAGGCATCTTTGCTGGGTATGTTGCGCCGTGGAGTTCAAGTGCTACTCGCTCAGGAGCTATTTATGTCTAGCTGGTTTACCCGAGTCGTCGCTGGCGGTTTTACCGCCATGGCGATCGCTTTCGGCGCGCACGGCAATGCCGTGGCCAGGGACCTGGTGGTCGGTCTGAAGACCGAGCCCAGCTCGCTCGATCCCCAATATCATTCCCTGACCCCGAATACGCAGATTGCGTTAACCATTTTCGATCCGCTGGTGGCCGCGGACGACCAGCTCAAGCCACGGCCCGCGCTGGCCGAGTCCTGGACCGTCGACGGCAATGTGTGGACGTTCAAGCTGCGGCCCAATGTGAAGTTCTCCGACGGCACGCCGTTTACGGCCGACGACGTGGTCTTCACGTTCGATCGCGTGCCCAAAGTGCCCAACAGCCCCTCGCCGTTCACGCTTTATCTGAAGGACGTGGCGAAGACCGAAGCCGTCGATCCCCTGACGGTGCGGATCACGACCAAGGGCCCGTCGCCGCTGCTGCTGCCCAATTTGGGTCAGTTGCCCATCATGTCGAAGAAGGCCGCTTCGGGCGCGGCGCCCGAAGGCAAGACGACGACCGAGCTGAACGCCGGCGACGGCCTGGTCGGCACCGGTCCCTACAAATTCGTATCGTGGAAGCGCGGCGCCGAGCTGGTGCTGGCGCGTAACGACAATTACTGGGGCAAGAAGCCCGTCTGGGACAAGGTTATCTACAAGCCCATGACCAACGCCGCCAGCCGCGTCGCGGCCTTGCTGGCGGGCGACGTCGACATGATCGAGGATCCTCCGACCGACGACCTGCCCAAGCTGAAGGCCAACAAGAATCTCTACATCCAGCAGACGCCTTCGGTGCGCGTCATGTACGTGGCCATGGACCAGTTCAGCGATGTCAGCCCGGGCATCACGGATGCCGACGGCAAGCCGCTGGCCAAGAATCCGCTGAAGGACAAGCGCGTGCGCGAAGCGCTGTCGCTGGCCATCGACCGCAAGGCCATCGAGGACCGCGTCATGGGCGGCGTGTCCAAGCCGGCCGGCAACCTGCTGCCCTATCCCATGATGGGCGCGTCCAAGACTTATGCGGAGGCGCCCAAGGCCGATGTGGCCAAGGCCAAGAAGCTGCTGGCCGATGCCGGCTATGCCCAGGGTTTCGCTATTACGCTGGGCGCGCCCTCCGGCCGGTATATCAACGACTCCAAGGTGGCGCAGGCGATCGCGTCGATGTGGAGCCGCATCGGCGTGAAGACCGCCGTGGAGGCCTCGGCCCCGCCGGTGTTCTTCAAGAACCGGGATTCGTACAAGTACAGCGCCTACCTGGCAGGCTGGTCGGTGACCAGCGGCGAAATGTCCAACGCCTTGGGCTCGCTGGCGGTGACGTCGGATCCCTCCAAGGGATTGGGCACGACCAACCGCGGCCGGTATTCGAATCCGGAGATGGACAAGCTGTACATGCAGGCCGCCACGACCATGGACGATGCCAAGCGCGCGGAACTGCTGTCCAAGGCCGCCGATCTACTGATCGCCGACTACGGCATCCTGCCCATCCATTTCGAGCTATCCGTATGGGCGATGAAGAAGGACATCCGCTATGCGGGCCGTTCCGACCAGATGACGGAAGCACAGGACGTTACGCTGAAGCAGTAGCAGGGGTAGTACCCTCGGCGCGCCCCCTGGCGGGCGCGCCGCCCTCCCGCGGGGAGGCGTCGCGCAGCGACAGGAGAGTTGATTGTTAGCCACCATTATCCGCAGGTTGCTGCAGACCGTCGTAGTCATGCTCGTCATGTCGGCACTGGTCTTCGGCGGTATCTACCTGGTCGGCGATCCGGTTTCCATGATGGCCAGTCCGGACGCCACCGAAATCGAACGCGCAGCCATCCGGCAATCCCTGGGACTGGACCAGCCCCTGTGGCACCAGTACCTGATCTTCATCGGCAAGGCGATCCACGGCGACTTCGGCAATAGCTTCCTGACCGGCGAACCGGCCATGCGGCTGATCCTGGATCGCATGCCGGCGACGATGGAACTGGCGGTGGTGGCAATGCTGCTGTCGCTGCTGATCGGCATTCCGCTGGGTATCCGCGCCGGCCTGAAGCCCAAGGCGGCCGGATCGCGGGTCATCATGACCGGGTCCGTGCTGGGTTTTTCCCTGCCCAATTTCTGGGTGGGGCTGATGCTGATCATGATCTTCGCGGTAAGCCTGGGATGGCTGCCCGCCAGCGGGCGCGGCCCGACGGTATCGCTGGGCGGTTTGCGCCTGAGCGCGCTGACGCCGGGCGGCTGGGCCCATCTGATCCTGCCCGCCGCGACGATTGCCCTGGCCAAGTGCGCGACCATCATCCGGATCACGCGCGCTGCCACGCGCGAAGCGCTGCCCATGGACTACATCAAGTTCGCGCGCGCCAAGGGCCTGTCGGAATCGCGCGTGCTGCGGGTGCATCTGTTGAAGAACATTCTGATTCCCATCGTGACGGTGGCCGGACTGGAATTCGGCCAGGTGGTCGCTTTCGCGGTAGTGACGGAATCGGTGTTCTCGTGGCCCGGCATGGGCAAGCTCCTGATCGATTCCATCATCAACCTGGACCGCCCCGTGGTGGTCGCGTATTTGCTGCTTATCGTGTTTTTCCTGGTCATGCTGAACCTGGTGGTGGACATCATCTACACCGTTCTGGACCCCCGCGTACGATTGGACGGACGACGATGACGACAACCACTTCCACGCCGGCCGCCGCCGAGCCGGTCGCCACCGCCGTGAAGGAAGCGGGCCCGTGGCGCCGCTTTTTCGAGGACTTTTTCGCCAGCAAGCTCGCCACCATGGGCCTGGTCGTCCTGGTCCTGCTGATACTGGCCGTGCTGCTGGCGCCCTGGATCGCGCCGCAGAATCCCTATGACATCGGCAATCTGGACATCATGGATTCCAAGCTGCCGCCCTTCAGCCAGAACGCCGCCGGCGATATGACGTACTGGCTGGGCACCGACGGGCAGGCGCGCGACATGCTGTCGGCCATCCTGTACGGCTTGCGCACCAGCATGATGGTGGGCTGTATTTCGGTGTTCTTCGCCTTCGTCATCGGCGCCACGGTGGGGCTGGTGGCGGCGTATTTCGGCGGCCGCGTCGACGCGCTGCTGATGCGCATCGCCGACATCCAGTTGTCCTTTCCTTCCATACTGGTGGCGTTGATCCTGCTGTCCATCCTGGGAGCGGGCGTGGACAAGGTGATCATCGCGCTGATCGTCGTGCAGTGGGCCTACTTCGCGCGCACGGCGCGGGGCGCGGCGCTGGTGGAGCGCGGCAAAGAGTATGTCGAGGCGGCACGCTGCATGTCGCTGGGCTCGTGGCGCATCCTGCGCCGCCACTTGCTGCCCAATTGCATGCCGCCGTTGATCGTGGTCGCCACCATCGACCTGGCCCATGCCATCGCGCTGGAGGCGACGCTGTCTTTCCTGGGCGTGGGCGTGCCGGTGACCGAGCCGTCGCTGGGCATGCTGATTTCCAACGGCTTTGAATTCCTGATGTCCGGACGCTACTGGATATCGTTCTTTCCCGGTGTGGCCCTGGCCATCGCGATCGTCTCCATCAACCTGGTGGGCGACCATTTGCGCGATGTGCTGAATCCGCGCAACGCGACGTAATGGGGGCCTCGATGACGACGACGATGAACGCCTCCACCGGCGTAGGGGACGTGACGGCACCGGTGCTGGAAGTGGCCGGATTGCGCACGCATTTCTTCACGCGCGCCGGTGTGGTGAAAGCCGTGGACGGCGTGGACCTGCGGCTGGCGCAGGGTGAAATCCTGGGCCTGGTGGGAGAATCGGGTTCCGGCAAGAGCATCACGGGTTTTTCCCTGATCGGGCTGATCGATGAACCGGGCCGTGTGGTGGACGGCTCCATCCGCTTCGATGGCGCGGAATTGCGCGGCGCGTCGGCGGCGCGGATGCGCGCGCTGCGCGGCAACGACATCGCGATGATCTTCCAGGATCCGATGATGACGCTGAATCCGGTCCTGCGCGTGGACACGCAGATGATCGAGGCCATTCAGGCGCACCGCAAGATGGACAAGACGGCGGCCCGCAAACGCGCCCGCGACGTCCTGGCGATGGTGGGCATCCCGTCGCCCGACGAACGGCTGCGCGCGTATCCGCACCAACTGTCCGGCGGCATGCGCCAGCGTGTGGCGATCGCCATTGCGCTGCTGAACGCGCCGCGCGTGATCATTGCCGACGAACCCACCACGGCCCTGGATGTGACGATCCAGGGCCAGATCCTGTATGAAGTGCAGAAGCTATGCCGCGAAACTGGCACCGCGCTGCTGTGGATCACCCATGACCTGGCCGTGGTGTCGGGCCTGGCCGATCGGATCGCGGTGATGTACGCGGGCCGTGTCGTCGAAACCGGCACGACGGCTGACGTCATCGGACATCCGCTGCATCCTTATACCCTGGGCCTGATGATGTCGATTCCGACGCCGGAAACGCGGGGCCACGATCTGGCCTCGATACCCGGCATGACGCCTTCCTTGTTGAAACTGCCGCAGGGCTGCGCTTTCCGCACGCGCTGTTCGCGCGCGACGGATGCCTGTCTGCGCGAGCCCGAGTCGGTCGAATGGCGTCCCGGGCATTGGGCGCGTTGCTGGCATGCCGGCGAAGCGGGGGCGCGATGAAGGGCCAAACGACTCCGATACTTTCCCTGCGCGGCGCCGAAATGCGCTTCGTGCAACCCGTCGACCTGGCCGGACGCATCGCCAATCTGTTCGGTGCCGGCCTGCGCAAGACGGTGGTCCATGCGGTCGCCGGCGTCGACCTGGACGTGATGCCCGGCGAAGTCATCGGCGTGGTCGGCGAATCCGGCTGCGGAAAATCGACGCTGGGCCGGATGATCAGCGGCATCCTGCCGCCGACGGCGGGCAGCATTGCCTATGACGGCAAGCCGGTGGCATCCATGGAGGACAAGCAGCGGCGCGCCTACGAATTGGGCGTCCAGATGATCTTCCAGGATCCCTATGCGTCGCTCAATCCGCGCATGCGCGTGGAGGAAATCATCGGCGAGGCGCCCATGGTGCATGGGCTGGTCAGCCGTCGCAATCGCAAGGAATACGTGGCGGAATTGATGCGCCAGGTGGGGCTGGACCCGGCGTACTCGGAGCGCTATCCCCATCAGTTTTCCGGCGGCCAGCGCCAGCGTATCGGCATCGCGCGCGCCCTGGGCCTGAAGCCCAGGGTGATCGTATGCGACGAGGCCGTGGCCGCGCTGGACGTTTCCATCCAGGCACAAGTGCTGAACCTGTTCGCGCATCTGCGTCGCGAGCTGGACCTGACCTATCTGTTCATCAGCCACAACCTGGGCGTGGTCAGCCATATATCGGATCGCGTCGCCATCATGTACCTGGGACGCATCGTCGAGCTTGCGTCGACCGAACAGGTTTTCGAACGCGCCAATCATCCGTATACGCAGGCGCTGCTCAAGGAACTGCCCACGCTGGACCCGCACCGCCGCGATTTCCGTCCCATCCAGGGGGAACTACCGTCGCCGCTGGCACCGCCCCCGGGCTGCGCCTTCCATCCACGCTGCCCGCACGCAATGGACCGCTGCCGGCAGGAACGCCCGCTGCTGCGCGAAATCGCGCCGGGCCAGTTGAGCGCCTGCCATCTGAACGACCAGGCCGACGCCGCGCCGCGCCCGGTCACCTTCCATGCGAGTTCCGTCGCGGCGACAGGTTGAAAACCATGCGAAGCACCGACACGTCCTTCGCGCCTTGCACCCGCATCGCGCCGCGCGCGGCGCCGCTGCCGCTGATCTGCGATTCGCCGCACAGCGGGGTGACCTACCCGGCGGATTTTCGCTATGCCATCGAGCCCGATGTCCTGCGCACCGGCGAGGATACCCATGTGGACGAACTGTGGCGCGGCATTCCCGATGTCGGCGGAACACTGATCCTGGCCGAGTTTCCGCGCACCTATATCGATCCCAATCGCGAACCCGACGATATCGATCCGCACCTGTTGGCCGGCCCCTGGCCCGGGGCCATCAACCCATCGGAGAAAAGCCGCATCGGCCACGGGCTGATCTGGAGCAAGGCGGGCGGCCGTCCCATCTATGATCGCAAGCTGACGGTCGAAGAGGTGCGCCACCGCATCGAGGCCTATCACCAGCCCTATCACGCGGTCCTGAATCGCGACATCGAAGCCGCATACAAGCAGTTCGGCGCGGTATGGCACCTGAACCTGCACTCCATGCCCTCGGATTCCTACGAGGTGCTGCAGATCGAGAGCGAACACGGCCTGGCCGACTTCGTGCTGGGCGATCGCGACGGCACCACGTGCGAACCGGAATTCGTCGATGTGGTGGAGAACTCGCTGCGCGAGAGCGGTTATACGGTGGCGCGCAACGACCCCTTCAAGGGGGTTGCGCTGATCGCCCGGCTGGGCAGGCCCGCGCAGCGCCGCCATAGCCTGCAGATCGAGATCCATCGCGGGCAGTACATGAATGAACGGACGTTCGAAAAG
This sequence comes from Bordetella genomosp. 11, assembly GCF_002261215.1. NCBI lineage: Bacteria > Pseudomonadati > Pseudomonadota > Betaproteobacteria > Burkholderiales > Alcaligenaceae > Bordetella > Bordetella genomosp. 11. The sequence continues at coordinate 4,786,963 of NZ_NEVS01000004.1, forward strand.
AACGAGAAGTTTCCGGCCATGCAGGCCGCACTGACCAAGGCGGCGCACGACGTCGCGCTATATATTCAAAGGCAACTATGAAAACCCTGGACGAAATCGAGCGCGCGCATGGCGAGCTCACGGCGATACGCCGGGATATCCATGCACATCCGGAACTGGCTTTCGAGGAAACCCGTACGTCCGCGCTGGTCGCGGAGAAACTGCGCGGCTGGGGCATCGAAGTCCATACCGGCTTCGGCAAGACCGGCATCGTCGGCGTGCTGCACGGCACCGGCGGCAAAGGCAGGACCATCGGCCTGCGTGCCGATATGGACGCCCTGCCCATGCCGGAAAACAACCGCTTCGCGCATAAGTCGACGATCTCCGGCCGCATGCACGGCTGCGGCCATGACGGCCATACGACCATGCTGCTGGGCGCCGCGCAATACCTCTCCAAGCACCGCGACTTCAAGGGCACCGTCGTATTCATCTTCCAGCCGGCGGAAGAGAACGGCAATGCCGGTGCGCGGGCGATGATGCAGGACGGGCTGTTCGACAAATTCCCCTGCGACGCGGTCTTCGGTATCCACAATATGCCGGGCATGCCGGCCAACGAGTTCGGCATCCGGTCCGGTCCGACCATGGCGTCGAGCAACCGCTTCACGATCACCATCAAGGGTGTGGGCGGCCATGCGGCGCAGCCGCACAAGACAGTGGATACCATCGTCATCGCCTCCGAAATGGTCGGCGTATTGCAGAGCGTGGTGTCGCGCAACAAGAATCCGCTGGACACCGCGGTGCTGACCGTCACCCAGATCCACGCGGGCGATTCGTTCAACGTCATTCCCGCCGAAGCCGTCATTCGCGGGACCGTACGCACCTACACGACGGAAACGCTGGACCTGATCGAAGACGCCATCCGCCGCATCGCCACGACGCTGCCGCAGGTCTATGGCGGATCCGGCGAACTGGACTTCGTGCGCGCGTACCCGCCGCTGGTGAACTGGGAAAAGGAAACGGAGTTCGCCGCCCAGGTCGCGGAAGCGACGTTCGGCAAGGACAGCGTGAATCGCGCCGTGCCGCCCTTCATGGGCGCGGAGGACTTTTCGTTCTTCCTGCAGAAGGTGCCCGGCTGCTATATCTTCCTGGGCAACGGCGAAGGCGAGCACCGCCTGGAGTCGTACCACGGCATGGGCCCGTGCACCCTGCACAATCCGAACTACGACTTCAACGATGCGCTGCTGCCCGTGGGCGCAACGTATTGGGTGAAGATGGTGCAGGCCTTTATGGGTTAGGCCCACCCCCGAAGCGCTGCCGCGCTTCCCCCTCAAGGGGGCGACGCCGGCGGACCGGAAGGAAAGCCCACCCCCAAGCGCTTCGCGCTACCCCCTTCGAGGGGGCGACGCTGGCGGACCGGCGAAGCCGGATCCGCGGCGTCCCGGTTGGAGCGCATCTGTTTTTTGCGCGGGACGTTGGGGATTGAAGGATTCATCTCTTAAGTGATTCAGACTTGTCCGGTTGGCTTCACCCCTTTTTTCAGGGGTTGCGGCACGGATTCCCTATTGGCTGGACGCGGCTTCCTGGATGCGGGGGAGGTTGATTTCGATCCAGTCGGCGAGCAGGCGGACTTTTTCCGCGCATTCGCGGCCCAGAGGGGTCAGGCGGTATTCGACGTGCGGCGGCACGACCTCGAACGCCTTGCGGGCGACGAGGCCGTCCGCTTCCAGCCATTGCAAGGTCTGCGCCAGCATGCGTTCGCTGACGCCGCCGATCGCGCGCCGGAGTTCGCTGAAGCGGTGCATGCGTTGTTCGAGCGCGATAAGGACCAGGACGCCCCAGCGGCTGGTGACGTGCTTCAGCACCTCGCGCGATGGGCAATCCGCGACCATCAGGTCGCCGCGGGCGAGGCGGTCGGAAAGAGAGGCGGTGCGGGGCGTGGGAGTGTCCATACTTACGTCCGTGTGCGTACTTACGAAAAGTAAGTAATACCTGTAGATTGGCTCCGTCGTCAATTCGAACGGAGTCCATCATGACCATCGCCATTACCGGCGCCACCGGCCAACTGGGCCGGCTGGTCGTCCGGGAGCTGCTGCGTACCGTCCCCGCGGGGGATCTGCTGGCGCTTGCGCGCTCTCCGGAAAAAGCCGGCGATATGGGCATCGCCGCGCGCCAGGCCGATTACGGCCAACCCGGGACCTTGCAGGCCGCCTTGGCGGGTGTGCATACCCTGCTGCTGATCTCGTCCAATGAAATCGGACAGCGCGTCACACAGCACCGCAACGTGGTGGAGGCCGCCCGGCATGCGGGCGTCAAGCGCATCGTCTATACGAGCCTGCTGCACGCCGACACATCGCCGCTGAGCCTGGCGCCGGAGCACCTGGAAACCGAGCACGCCATCAAGGCATCCGGGATGGCTTACACGCTGCTGCGCAACGGCTGGTACGTCGAGAACCATACCGGCGCGATTCCAGGAGCACTATCCACCGGCCTGCTTCTGGGCAGCGCCGGAGACGGCAGGTTCTCGGCCGCGGCGCGCGCCGATTACGCGGCGGCGGCCGCCGCCGTGCTGACCGGCGATGGCCACGAGAACAGGACATACGAACTTGCCGCGGACACCTCGTATACGCATGCGCAGTTCGCCGCCGAGGTGTCGCGCCAGACCGGCAAGCCGGTGGCCTACAAGGACGTGCCGCAGGCCGAGTATGCGCAAGCCCTGGCCGACGCGGGTGTGCCGGCTCCCATCGCCCAGGCAATCGCCAGCTGGGATGCCGCCGCGTCGCGCGATGTCCTGTTCGACGATGGCCGCGAACTGTCGCGATTGATCGGGCGTCCCACGACTCCCCTGGATGCCGTGATCGCCCAGGCCCTGGCCTAATCAATCGCGGGCGGGTCGTTGCGGGAACGCGCGCTCGAACACGCCTTCGGCGATGCGGTTCTTCAGGATCTCGATCGAGCCGCCCGCGATCATCCAGCCACGGCAGCGCCGCACGCAGTATTCGACAAGCGATTCCCGGCTGTAACCCATGCCGCCCAGCACTTGCAGTGCCTCGTTGGCCACGTCGAAGCCCGCCTGGTTGCAATAGGCCTTGGCGATGGCCGTTTCCGTCGCCGAAGGGAAGCCGGTGTCGGCGTTGGAGGCGGCACGGTACAGCAGCAGCTGGCCGGCATCCAGCTTGATGCGCATGTCCGCGAATTTCCATTGCAGTCCCTGGAATTCGCACAGCAGGCGGCCGAACTGCTTGCGCTGCAGGGCCCAGCCGCGCGCCTCTTCATACGCGTAGCGGCCCAGCGCGAGCGAGCGCGCGGTGTTGCCGATGCGTTCGACGTTGAAGCCGGCGATCTGCTTCTTGAAGCCGCCCTCGCCCAGCACGACCATATCGTTCGGCACGAAGACGTTGTCGAAGAAGATCTCGGCCCATTCCTCGCCCGACATGAAGGACGAGCGCTTGCCCAGGCGCACGCCCGGCGACTTGGTGTCGATGAGGACGGAGCCTATGCCCTGCGTGCCGGGACCGAAGCGGACGTAGGCCAGGATGACGCTTGCATGCGGACCGTGGGTGGTGAATATTTTCGAGCCATTGATGCGCCAGCCTTCGCCGTCGCGCGTGGCGCTGGTTTTCAATTCGGTGACGGCCGAGCCGGCCTCCGGTTCCGTCATGCCGACCGAGATCAGCATGTCGCCGGCAAGCAGCGGGCGCAGGTATTTTTCCCGCTGGATGGCGTTGCCGTATTCGGCCAGGACGCGGATCGGGCCGAAGTTGCCGGCCTGCACGACGTCCGCGCTGCGCGGGCAGACGGAAGCCACGGTTTCGATGGCGATGACGGCATCCATCAAGGAGCCGCCCACGCCGCCGTTCTCTTCGCTGATGGTGATGCCAAGCAAACCCTGCGCGGCCATCGAACGCGCGACGTCCCAGGGATAGTCGTTGGAGTGCGCACGTTCGCGCGCGCCGTCGCGCAGCTCCTTTTCCGCATAGCGGCGCACGGCGTCCTGGAAATCGCGTTGTTCGGGAGTCAGGTGGAAGTCCATGTTTATGTGTCCTTATGATGCGGCGGGCGCGCGGATGGCGCGCCCGCCTCGATGTGTCCGATCGGTCACGCGCGCATTTGCGGATTCGCGCATACGCGCCGCGCAAGCCGTTGCCCTACGCTTCGCTACTTGCGGGCGTCCTCTTCGATGCGCAGCAGGCCGTCCACCGCCACGACGCCGTCGGCGCGGACGAACAGCGGGTTGATCTCTGCCTCGGATACCGTCACGTCGCGTACCAGCGCCAGTCGCGAGAACGCCGCGATGGCGCGCGCCAGGGCGTCGCAGTCGCCGCGCGGCAGGCCGCGAAAGCCGCGTACCAGCCGCGTCGCGCGGACCTCCTCGATCATGGCGTGCGCCTCGTGTTCGCCGACCGGTGCCAGCCGGATCGCGAAGTCGGGGTTGAGTTCGGCGGCAATGCCGCCCGCGCCCAGTACCACCGTCGGCCCCACCAGCGGGTCCAGGCGATAGCCCAGGATCAGCTCCAGCAGCCGGCCTTCCATGGCTTGTACGAGGATGCCATCGATGGCGGCGTCCGGCATGTGCATGCGCACGTTGGCCAGCATGGCGGCGACCGCCTCGCGCAGTTGCGCATCGTCGCCGATACCCACGCGCACGGCGCCCGCATCGGTCTTGTGAGGCACGTCGCGCGACGAGACCTTGGCCACCACGGGATACGCGATGCCGTGCGCGGGCGTATCGGGCTGCACGAGGCGGCACGGTGCGACCGGAACGCCCAATGCCTGGAACACCTGGCCGGCTTCGAACTCCGTGAGGGCGCCCGAGCGGGGGATGCCGGCCGGCCAATCGAAGGGCTGGCGCGCGGCGTCCGGCGCGGTCGCGGGCCGGCGCTGGAACAGTACCGCCAGTGCATCGGCGCAGGCTTCCGGCGTGCGAAACGCCGCGATACCGTGTTGCCGCAGCAGCGCCAGCGATGCGGGCGCTTCCGGCGCCAGGAACGCCGCCATCGGCTTGGTGTCCGGCTTATCGGCCTGGACCAGCGGATTGACCGCGAAATCGGGATGGAACTGCGCCGAGGAACCGATCACGCTAAGCACCGCGTCGCACCAGTCGGCCATCAGCAGCTGTTCCAGCAAGTCCTTGTATTGGGCGGGGGTGGCCGCCAGCGTCAGGTCGATGACGGGGGTCTCGCGGATGCGCAATCCGCGGCCCGCCATATGAGCGACGAATGCGGGCGGTGGCGCGGCGGCGACCAGCCCGCGCATGCCGAGGTTATCGACCACGGTGGCGGCACCGCCACCGGTGGTGGTGATGACGGCCACGCGTGGCGCGGGGCTGCCCGAAGCGACGCGCGCGTCGCGATAGCGCGCGGCCAACGGCACGATCTCGAACAGCGTCTCCAGGTGATGTACCCGAAGCACGCCGTGCGCGCGGAAGAAGGCATCCACCGCGGCATCGTTGCCCGCCATGGCGCCGGTATGCGATTGCGACAGGGCATCGCCTTGTTCGGAACGGCCCAGCTTGTAGGCCACGACGGGCTTGCCGGCCTCGCGCGCGCGGCGCAGCGCCGCCGCCAGCACCGCTGACTGGCGCAGCGTTTCGAGGAACAGCAGGATGACGCGCGTATTCGCATCGTCCACCAGGGCATCGACGACTTCGCCCACGGTAATGTCGCTTTCGTTGCCGACCGAAACCGAGCTGGCGAAGCCGAAGCCGCGCGCGGCGGCGCGCGACAGCAGCGACCCCATCATGGATCCGCTTTGCGAGACCATGCTGATGTCGCCGGCCACCAGGTCATCCGCCTCGAAGGCGGCGTTTACGGAAATGATTCCGCCCGTATGGAGATTGGCGCTGCCTATGCTGTTGGGGCCCAGCAGCCGCACACCCAATTCATGGGCGCGCGCCACCAGGGCCTGCTGCCGCGCCATGCCTTGCGGGCCGGCTTCCGCGAAACCGTCGGAATAAATCGTGACCACGCGCGCGCCCACGGCGGGACATTGTTCCAGCACGGGCAGCACCTGGTCGCCCGGGATCATGACGAAGACATGGTCCACCGGCTCGGGCAGGTCCGCCAGGGTCGGATAGGCGCGCTCGCCCATGATCTCGGCGCGGCCGGCGTTGATCGGATAGATGCGGCCGGCGTAGGCATGCTTGCGCATGAACCGCAGTGGCCGCGCGGTGTTCTTGCGGGCATCGCCGGAGGCGCCGACCAGCGCGATGGCGCGTGGGGCGAGCAGCGCCTGCCCCAGGGAGGATAAAGCGTTCGGTGGCATGAGCTGATCCAGTGCTTGGGTGATCCAGTGCCTCGGCGATCCGGGGCAATACTTCGGCGACAGGGCGCGACAGGCGGCGGCGCGTTCAGCCGGCGGGGCGATCCGACGCCAGTGCCAGATCGCTGACGTCGCGGGTATCCAGGCGCCAGACGGCCTCGCGCAATTCGCGCGCGCGGGATGCACCCAGCACGGGCCCGGCCAGCTCGTCGAACTTGTCGTTCAGGTCCGCATCCGATAGCGGCTCTTCCGGATCGCCCTTGCGATAGGGCGCGAAGTGCTCGTGGCGCGCGCCGTCGTCGGTCACGATGGCCACGCGTGCCGCGCGCATCGACGGGAAGCCGGCGGTCAGCTGGGGATCCTCGATGATGGTCACCTTGCGCATCAGGGCGCGTGTATCGGCGTCGGCCAGCGCGTGCGGCTCGAACGCGGCCAGCCGCACGGAGCCCTGGCGCATCGCGTGCGCCAGTACATACGCCAGGCTGAAGCGTGCCTCGAATGCGCTGGAGGGGTCGGGATAGCCGGCCACGTCCAGGGCGGCGCGATAGGTTTTTACCTCGATGGCCTGCACGCGCTCGGGGCGCACGCCCTTCTCGCGCAGCGCGAGCGCGGCGTCGATGGCGGCGAAGGTGTGGCCGCAGCATCCGTGGTTCTTCTGCGTCATGCGGGTGATGTTGTAGCGCTCGCCCAGTCCGTCCAGCACGCTGTCCCAGCGGACGTCCGTGGCCAGGGCGGCGCCGAAGCCGACTTCCCCTTCCAGGATGTCCGCCACGCCGGTCACACCGTGCGCGGCGCCCTGCCCGGCCCGTACGCCGACCTCCGCCGCATGCCCGGCGTGCAATGCCTTGCTCATGGCATCGGAACGAAAAGCCTGTTGCAGGGCCGCGGCCATGGTGGCCGATGTCGCGATGGCGTGGCCCATGACGGCGCTTTTGCCGGGGGCCGCCAGCGCGGCCGCCGCGGCCGCCGCGCCCAGGGATCCGACCGTGCCGGTGGTGTGGAAGTAGCGGTAGTGGGACGGTTGCATCGCGGCGGCGATGCGCGTGGAGATCTCATACCCCACCACCACCGCATTCAGCAGTTCGCGCCCGCTGGCGCGTTGGTGTTCGGCCATGGCCAGCGCCGCGGCGATCACCGGGCATCCGGGGTGGTAGGCGCCGTCACGGAAGATGTCATCGAATTCCGGGGCGTGCGAGGCGCTGCCGTTGATCCAGGCGGCGGTGGCCGGAAAGGCGGTGGTGCCGTTGCCCGGCAGGCTGGACCGGCCCACGCCTAGTTCCTCCGCATGCGCGGCCACCAGCTCCCGGCACGGCGAAATGCGGGTTCCGGGATACAGCGCGGACAGCCAATCCAGAACGGCGCGCTTGGCGTAGTGCAGGACTTCGTCGGGAAGGCTGGCGAGGGTGTCGCGCGCGCCATAGGCGGACAGCGATTCGAGCAGCATGGGCGTCTCCGGCATATCGCGGCGCGGTTGCGCGCCGCTCTTGTAGCCTTCACTCTAGCCCGCCATGCCCCCGCGCGGTTTGAAAAAAAGGCAAACCACCGATCACCGATCCGGCAAGCGCAGCGCGGCCAGCAGGTCCGCCACCAGGGGGCGCATGTCCGCGGCGTCGCGTACGCAAATGTGGAAATGCCGCTCGGCCCAGGGGTCTTCCAGGTGGATCAGCGCCAGTCCCATGTCGGCCAGGTAGTTGCGCGCGATGCCTTCGGGCACGACGGCGATTCCCAACCCCTCGCGGATCATGCGGCAACGCGTCTCGAAATTCGCCACCTGCAGTTTGACCTTGGGCGGACGCGACAGGCTCGTCCCGACGTAGTCCAGGAACTGGTCCAGCGAGTGGCGTGGAAAATAGCCGAGCAGGTCGTAATCCAGCGCGTCTTCCAGGCGCAGGGATGCGCGCGCGGTCAGCGGGTGGCCGAGCGGCACGACCAGGCCGACACGGTCGCGCCGGAAGGAAAAGGACGAGACGCCGGCGGCGGGGCGCGCGGCGTGATAGATGCCGATATCGACCGCGCCCTCCGCGACCATGCGCGGGATGTCGTAGCTATGGGCTTCCAGCACGTCCACCGCGACCTTATCGCGTCCCGCCAGGAAGCGGGCCATGGGCGCGGGAAGGAATTGAAGCAGGGTGGAGGGGTTGGCGGCCAGCCGGATCTTGGCCTGGCCGTCGGCGGAATAGCTGTCGATGGCCTCTTCCGCCAGCTGGACACTGCGCAGGATGGCCTTGGCTCGCTGGTAGAGCAGCACGCCGGCGGGGGTGGGTTCCACCCCGCGCCCATGGCGATGCAGCAGCGTGCGTTCGAGATGGCGTTCGAGGTCGGCGATGCGCCGGCTGGCGGCCGAGGTGACGACGTTTTCGCGTTCGGCCGCCTTGGAAAGGCTTTTTTCCTCTACGGCGGCGACGAAGATTTCAAGCGCGGGGACGTCGAGTTTTTTCATGGTCGACCGTCCCCGGGCTTCGTCAGTGCTTGGCGGTCTCGGTGCGCAGCTTGCGGGTGATGTACCACTGCTGCAGGATGGACAGCGTGTTGTTGACGCACCAGTACAGCACCAGGCCGGCCGGGAACATGAACATCATGCCGCCGAACACCAGGGGCATGACCATCATCACCTTGGCCTGCACGGGATCCGGCGGCGTGGGGTTCAGCTTGATCTGCAGGAACATGGTGGCCATCATGATCGCCGGCAGGATGAAGTACGGATCGTGGACCGAGAGGTCATGGACCCAGCCCAGCCAGGGCGCGCCGCGCATTTCCACGCTGGCCAGCAGCACCCAGTACAGCGAAATGAACACGGGGATCTGTACCACCATCGGCAGGCAGCCGCCCAGCGGATTGATCTTTTCGGTCCGGTACATCTCCATCATGGCGGCGTTCAGCTTCTGCTTGTCGTCGCCGTACTTTTCCTTCAGGGCCTGCAGCCGCGGCGTGACCTGCTTCATGCGGGCCATCGAACGATAGCTCGTCGCCGCCAGCGGGTAGAACAGCAGCTTGATCAGGACCGTCAGCGCGACGATGGTCCAGCCCCAGTTGCCCAGGATGGAATGCAACCAGGTCATCAGCGAGAACAGCGGCTTGGCGATGATGGTCAGCCAACCGTAGTCGACCACCAGTTCCAGGCCGGGCGCCAGGGCCGCCATGGCCTTCTGGTCCTGCGGGCCGACCCAAAGATGCGCGTCGACGCTGGCCGATGCGCCGGGCGCGATGTCGCCCACGGCTTCGATGGTGCGCGCGGCGTACAGGTTGTCGCGCACCTGCAGCAGCTCGTTGGTGCGCGTTTTGCCCTGGGGCGGAATCCACGCCGTGGCGAAGTAGTGCTGCACCACCGCGATCCAGCCGTTGTCGGCCTGCTTGATGTAGCTGGCCTTCTTCTTCTCGATATCGGCGAACGTGGCCTTCTGGAATTTCTCCTGGTCCGAATACACCGCCATGCCGGTGAAGGTGTGATAGAAGCTGGACGTGTCGGGAGGATTGTTGCCGTCGCGCTGCAGCTGCAGGTACAGCGACGGACGTTCCGGGTTGGCGCTGGTGTTCGTCATGTCATGGCGAACGTCGATGTCGTAGCGGCCACGATGAAGCGTGTAGGTCTTGGTGACCTTCATGCCGCCCGAATCGGCCTCGAACACGACGTTCAGCGTATCGCCGGTCATGCTGCGTTCGGAGGACACCATGCGGAAAGGCGTCTGGTGCGTCGGGAAGCCGGGCTGGCCCGCGGCCCCCACCACGCCGGACTGCACGACATATTGCAGGTCGGGCGAGTCGTCCAGGAGCACCGTGGGCTGGTCGCCGCGGTTGGCGTCCGGGTACTTCAGCAGCACGGCCTTGACGAGCTGCGCGCCCGTGGTGTCGAAGGTCAGGCGCAGCACGTCGGTGGTGACGACGACTTTCTGCGAATCCGCCTGCGCCTTGGCCGCGGCCGGGGGCACCCCGCCCGGGGTCGCGGATGCCGGCTGGCCGGCGGCCGGTACGCTGGGGATCGTGGAGCTGGCGCCGGGCTGTCCCGCGTCCGGAGTGGCGGCGGGTTTGGCGGACTGCTGGGCCGTCGGGGCGGCCGGCTGCATGCCGAACAGCGACGGTTTTCCGTTATGGACTTGCCAGTTGTTCCACAGGAGCAACAGCGAGAAAGAAAAAATCATCCAGAGGATGGTTCGTCGGATATCCATGGTGCCTACAAGGTGAAAGCGGGACCGGCAAAGCCCGCCAGTTTAGCGTCAATCCTGCCGGGCGCGGTGGCCGTGACCGCAATGGCAAGGGCCGCCGGACCGCGGCGCGTCGGGGACGGGATCCACCCCGCCAGGGCCCCAGGGATGGCAGCGTCCGATTCGCCGGACCGCCAGCCACAGACCGTGTAACGGCCCGTGAGTTTCAATGGCTTCGATGGCGTAGGCCGAACAACTGGGCGTGAATCGGCACTGCCGTCCCACCCATGGGCTTAAAAAGAACCGGTAGAACCGGATGGGGGCGATCAGCAGAGCCTGGATGATGGACGTGCTCATGCGACACCTTCAGGACGGAGCGCGTACCAGCCGGCCGAAGTGAGCATCTACTTCGGTGCGGGCGGCGTGCTTCAGCGCGGTAAGGGACAGATCGGGCACCCGGGCGTGCAGCCGGACGACGTAATCGGCCGGCGGTAATCCGTGGCGCCGCGCGCGAAAGGCTTCGCGTATGACGCGCTTGAGCGCGTTGCGCGTGGCGGCTCGCGCCGCATGCCGTTTGGCGATGACCATGCCCAGGCGGGCGCGTCCCGGCTGCGGCCCCGCGGGCGCGGCGGCAGAGGTGATCATGAAAAACGCCCCTCGCGCCAGCCGACGGCCTTTCAGCGCGGCGGCGAACTCCGAGGGGCGATGCATCCTCGCCTCCGGGGGAAGCGTGGAACGCGGCACGGCAGGCGATAGCGCGGCCGTCACGTCAGGCGTGGGCGGCGCAACGCATCGCGAGGCGGGACTCAGACCGCCAGGCGCTTGCGGCCCTTGGCGCGGCGCGCGTTCAGCACGGCGCGGCCGCCACGGGTCTTCATGCGCACGCGAAAGCCATGGGTACGCTTGCGGCGGGTAACGGAGGGTTGGAAGGTGCGTTTCATGGGCGGTCCACAAAAGAACAATCAAAAATACGGATGGGCACAGACGCGGGCAATACGGCCCGCGCGCCCCATGGCTATCTACGGCGCTTATCTCTTCGCTTATCTCGAGAACGCGGCTTGGATGCCACGCCCGCTACGGCAGGAGTATCGCGGCACGATCCGACTGACAGCCGGGGTCACTGTCTTCGGCATAGTCGTCGCCGTCTTCGACGCCTGGTTTTGACGCCCGTCTTCGATCCACTGCCGCAGATTCTAGGGACGAATAAAGCCACCCGTCGCCAGTCGAGCCCGCCATTTCAACAAGTTTCTTCTCTATTGTCAAACAGTTAGGGGGGCGGGTGCCGGGGCCGACCGGGCCGGCCTGTGGATAACCACAGCCCAGGCAAGGTAGAATCGAGGTTTAGACAAGACCGACATGAAAGAATTCTGGCAGACCTGCGTCAGTCGTCTTGAGCAGGAACTCCCCCCCCAACAGATCAGCGCGTGGATCCGTCCGCTCGTGCCGCTCGCCTTCGATGAGGCGCAAGCGGTGCTGCGCATTTCCGCGCCCAATCGCTTCAAGCTGGATTGGGTGCGCAAGAACTTTGCCCGCCAGATAGAAACGCTGGCCACGGAATGGTGGCAGCGCCCGGTCCAGGTCCTGTTCGAGCTGCCGGCCGGCACCGCCGCGCCGCGCATGCCGGTCACGCCGCGCGCGCCGATGGCCGCCGTCGTGGAAGCGAATGGCACGGCCGTCGAAGCCACCGCGCCCGCCGCCGGCCCGGTGTCGATTCCGGCGCCACCGGCGACCACCGCCGCCGCGTCCGCCGCGGTGGCGGCGGCCGTCAACGCCGATGCCGCCAACGTCATCTACGAGCGTTCGCGGCTGAACACCGACCTGACTTTCGAAAACTTCGTCACCGGCAAGGCCAACCAGCTGGCGCGCGCGGCCGCGTTGCAGGTCGCCGAGAACCCGGGCGTCTCGTACAACCCGCTGTTCCTGTATGGCGGCGTGGGTCTGGGCAAGACGCACCTGATCCACGCCATCGGCAATGCCATGGTGGCGGCCGGTACCGGCGTGCGCGTGCGCTACGTGCATGCGGACCAATACGTGTCGGACGTCGTGAAGGCGTACCAGCGCAAGGCTTTCGACGACTTCAAGCGCTACTACCATTCGCTGGATCTGCTGCTGATCGACGATATCCAGTTTTTCTCCGGCAAGAACCGCACGCAAGAGGAATTCTTCTATGCGTTCGAGGCCATGGTGGCCCAGCGCAAGCAGATCATCATCACCAGCGACACCTATCCCAAGGAACTCGCCGGTATCGACAGCCGGCTGATTTCCCGTTTCGATTCCGGCCTGACCGTGGCGATCGAACCGCCCGAACTCGAAATGCGGGTGGCGATCCTGTTGCGCAAGGCCGAATCCGAGGGCGTGCCCATGCCCGAGGAAGTCGCCTTCTTTATCGCCAAGCACTTGCGCAGCAACGTGCGGGAACTCGAAGGGGCGCTGCGCAAGGTGCTGGCCTATGCGCGCTTCCACGGCCGCGACGTCGTGACCGTCGACGTCTGCAAGGATGCCTTGAAAGACCTGCTGTCCGTGTCCAACGGCCAGATCACGGTCGAGAACATCCAGAAGACGGTGGCCGATTTCTACAAGATCAAGGTCGCCGACATGTACTCGAAACGGCGCCCCGCCAATATCGCACTGCCTCGCCAAGTGGCCATGTACCTGGCCAAGGAGCTGACCCAGAAAAGCCTGCCTGAGATCGGCGACTTGTTCGGTGGCCGCGACCACACCACCGTTCTTCACGCCGTGCGCAAGATCTCGGACGCGCGCGGCAAGCTCGCCGAACTCAACCATACCCTGCACGTGTTGGAACAAACTCTAAAAGGATGAACATGCAACTCGTACAAACCACACGCGATGCATTGCTGAAACCGCTATCGACTGTGGCGGGCATCGTCGAAAGACGCCATACCCTGCCCATCCTTGCGAACATCCTGATGCGCAAAGAGGCCAACAAGGTATCGTTCATCGCGACGGACCTGGAAGTCCAGATCACGACGCAGGCGGATTTCGGCGTGGGTTCCGACAACGAGTCGACCACCGTTGCCGCGCGCAAGCTGCTGGACATCCTGCGCGCGCTGCCGGATACGGGCGACGTCAAGCTGGCGCTGGCGAGCAACAAATTGTCCGTGCAGACCGGCAAGAGCCGCTTCGCGTTGCAGACACTGGCGGCCAGCGAGTTCCCCACCGTGGCTCAGCCCGAGAACTGGGATGTATCGCTGACGCTGACGCAGAAGAACCTGCGGCATCTGCTGAACATGGTCTACTTCGCCATGGCGCAGCAGGACATCCGTTATTACCTGAATGGCATGCTGATGGTGTTCGAGCCCGGCCGCCTGCGCGCGGTGGCAACCGACGGCCACCGCCTGGCGCATTGCGCCACCGAGGCCGAAGGCATTACCGAGCGCCATGAAGTGATCGTCCCGCGCAAGACCGTGCTGGAGATGCAGCGCCTGCTGGAAGACTCCGACGCGCCGGTCTCCATCGACGTGGCGCCCGGCCAGATCCGTTTCCGTTTCGGCGACGTCGAGCTCGTCTCCAAGCTGGTCGAAGGCAAGTTCCCCGATTTCACCCGCGTGATCCCCACCAGCTACACGCGGCATTTCGTGGTCAATCGCGAAGCCCTGCAGGGCAGCCTGCAGCGCGCCGCCATCCTGACCACCGATAAGTTCAAGGGTGTGCGCCTGCAGCTGGCGCAGAACCTGATGAAGATCTCTTCTTCCAACGCCGAGCAGGAAGAGGCGCAGGAAGAGCTGGACATCGATTACAGCCATGAGGCCCTCGACGTGGGCTTCAACGTGGGCTACCTGCTGGATGTCCTGAGCAACGTCAAGGTGGAAGAAATCAAATGGTCCGTCATGCCGGACCAGAACGCTTCCGCCCTGATCACCCTTCCCGATGACGACAACTTCAAGTACGTCGTGATGCCGATGCGCATCTGACGTCGCTTGACCGTCACTCCTGGCCGCGGCGCGATCCGCCCCGGCCAGGCCGCAAGCCGGCCGCTTTATTCGCGCAACCACAGAGATTTATGTCCGACACTCCGAATACCACTCCCGAGAACTCCGGCTATGGCGCCGATTCGATCAAGATGCTCAAGGGGCTGGAGGCCGTGCGCAAGCGCCCCGGCATGTACATCGGCGACACATCCGATGGCACGGGGCTGCACCACATGGTGTTCGAGGTTGTCGACAACGCGATCGACGAGGCGCTGGCGGGGTATTGCGACGATATCGTCGTGACCATCCATACCGATAACTCCATATCGGTAACGGACAACGGCCGCGGCATCCCGACCGACATCCACAAGGACGACGAGTTCGGCCGCAGCGCGGCGGAAATCGTCATGACCGAGCTGCACGCGGGCGGCAAGTTCGACCAGAATTCGTACAAGGTATCGGGCGGCCTGCACGGCGTGGGCGTGTCCTGCGTGAACGCCCTGTCCGAATGGCTGCGCCTGACCATCCGCCGCAACGGCGAAGTGCACGAAATGGAGTTCCGCCAGGGCCAGCGCGTGAACCCGCTGGCCGTCACGGGCAAGACCGAAAAGCGCGGTACCGAGGTGCGCTTCCTGGCCGATCCGCTGATCTTCAACCACATCGAATACCACTACGACATCCTGTCCAAGCGTCTGCGCGAGCTGTCGTTCCTGAACAATGGCGTGAAGATCCGCCTGGTCGACCAGCGCCAGGGCAAGGAAGAAAACTTCGCCTTCTCCGGCGGCGTGAAGGGCTTTGTCGAGTACATCAACCGCAGCAAGACGGTCCTGCACCCCAATGTGTTTTCGGTCAGCGCGGAATCCAGCGCCGGCGGCGTGCCGGTCACGGTGGACGTGGCCATGCAGTGGAACGACAGCTATTCCGAGAACGTGCTGTGTTTCACCAACAATATTCCGCAGCGGGACGGCGGGACGCACATGACGGGCCTGCGCGCGGCGATGACCCGCGTGCTGAACAAGTACATCGCCGATAACGAACTGGCCAAGAAGGCCAAGGTCGAGACCTCCGGCGACGACATGCGCGAGGGGCTGACCTGCGTGCTGTCGGTGAAGGTACCCGAGCCCAAGTTCAGCAGCCAGACCAAGGACAAGCTGGTGTCCAGCGAAGTGCGGCCGGCCGTGGAAGACGCCGTCGGGCGCACGCTGGAAACCTGGCTGCTGGAGCATCCCATCGATGCCAAGGCGCTGTGCGCCAAGATCGTCGAGGCCGCCCGCGCGCGCGAAGCCGCGCGCAAGGCGCGCGAAATGACGCGCCGCAAGAGCGTGCTGGAAGGCGCCGGCCTGCCCGGCAAGCTGGCGGATTGCCAGGAGAAAGACCCCGCCCTGTGCGAGCTGTACATCGTCGAGGGCGATTCGGCCGGCGGTTCGGCCAAGCAGGGCCGCGACCGCAAGTTCCAGGCCGTGCTGCCGCTGCGGGGCAAGGTGCTGAACGTCGAGAAGGCGCGCTTCGACCGCCTGATCGCCAGCGAGCAGATCGCCACGCTGATCACCGCGCTGGGCACCAGCATCGGTCCCGACTTCAACGTCGACAAGCTGCGCTATCACCGCCTGATCATCATGACCGACGCGGACGTGGACGGCGCGCACATCCGCACGCTGTTGCTGACGCTGCTGTATCGCCAGATGCCGGAGCTGGTTGCGCGCGGCTACGTCTACATCGCGCAGCCGCCGCTGTACAAGGTCAAGGTCGGCCGCGACGAACGCTATCTGAAGGACGACCAGGAAGAAGCGATCTTCATGCTGCAACTGGCGTTGAAGGATGCCGAGCTGATTCCGGCCGAAGGCGCGGAGCCCATTTCCGGCGAAGCGCTGGCCGCGCTGGCGCGCCAATACACGCTGGCCGACGCCGTGATCGCGCGCGCGTCGCGCATGATCGACGAGGCTTCTTTGTCGGCCATGGCCGAAGGCATCGAGATCAATATCGACACGGCGGAAGCCGCTGCGGCCTCGGCCGAGCGGCTGGAAAAGGCTCTGTTCGATCCGCTGGCGCCGCATGCCGTCAAGGTCTACGCGGAAGTCGATCCGGCAACCGAAAAGCAGCGCGTGGTGGTAAAGCGCATGCGCCATGGCAACGCCCGTGTCAGCCTGATCGACGCAACCTTCATCGAAGGCGCCGATTACGGTGTGCTGTCGACGGCGGCCAAGACCTTCCTGGGCCTGATCGGCGCGGGCGCGATCATCGCGCGCGGCGAGGGCGAGAAGCGCAAGGAAGCGCCGGTGTCGGACTTCCGCGAGGCCATGCGCTGGCTACGTGCGGAAGCCGAACGCAGCGTGTCCAAGCAGCGCTACAAGGGCCTGGGCGAAATGAACCCGGAACAGCTGTGGGAAACCACCATGGACCCGAAGGTGCGCCGCCTGCTGCGCGTGCAGATCGAGGACGCCATCGCGGCCGACGAGGTCTTCACCACGCTGATGGGCGATGAAGTCGAACCGCGTCGGGCGTTCATCGAAACGCACGCGTTGTCGGCGAGCAATATCGACATCTGATGCTGTAGGATCCTGTTGGAATTTAGATTTTTCCCAATAAATTTAGATTTCTTAAGGCAAAACCCAGCCGGCAGCGGCTGGGTTTTTTTATTGATGGCGAGGGGGCAATGTGATGCCTTGATGGCCGGCTCTTTCCCGGAACCCATTTTTGACTACAGGCTTAACCGTATTCGAAGCACTTCCAGTGCGTTCGTGAGTTCCGTATTACAAGCTTCATATGGGTGCGCAAAGCTTTCAATGCAAATCCATTGAGCGTGCTGTCCCGTGACCCTACCCCGATTTGTAGTCCCGTTCTAAGTTAGAGAAATTCGGCATGGTTTCACGATATGGAATAGGGCCGGGGCCATGAAGAGATCGAAGTACACCGAGGAGCAAATTGTCTTCGCGCTGAAACAGGTCGAGCTGGGCTCTCTGGATCTAAGACCGAGTCATACGCGTCAAGCAGGACGCCAAGTCATTGTGATCTGTCTCGTCAGAAACGCGCGATCCATCTCGATATCGGGCAAGCATCGCCTTGAAGTGACCTACAGCATCACCTTTCTTAGGCCAGGTACGTCTGTTGGTAAGGGTAATGATCTTGGCTTTTCCCACGGCTACTCCGAGACGACTGGTTGGTCACTTTATCGCCTATCCCAACGGCCTATCCACGACTAACAGAAGCGGAGAATATGGCACATGTCCGTTCGGAACGAGGCAAAGACCGGTCGCCTTCAGTCTGGGCAATCATGTGGGGAGACGCTGTCAAGGACTGCCTCTGGCTGGGAACCGCCAATCAAGGGCGTTCGCGGCCGACCCAAGCAGTCGTGTGTACCATCGACAGGCTTTCCACTATGTGGGCAGTTGAGTCTGACGTTTTGCACGCCGTTTTTGCATTTTCGCTTTGATGGCCCGGTCCATTTCTTGCGCGATAAAGAACAGCTGCGGGTAATCTTGCGCCCGCGCGAGATCACGCAACAGCAGGTCCTTTCCAGATATCTCGATTCCGAACTGCTTTTCGGGCGTCATTCCGAATTTGGCGAGCATTAAATCTACGAATCGGTGATACCTGAAGCCCGGTTCTAGATCCACAATTTCTTGCGGCTGAGGCGATAAAGCAAACGCTTCCGTGAGGGAGTCAACGGCGAACATTACGAGCTCGAGGTGACGTTCAAGGTAGCTTTGAGTGACGTGATCAAGCGTCGTGCCAACAGGTAGCTTGTTCTCAATTGCCACACGAACTGATGGGTCCGTTGCGGCGAAGCGTAGTAACCATCGATCCGGCTTGTAGACGGGGTAGCCGAGGTCAGTACTAATGTGCAGAGCGGTGATTTGGCCGAAACCCTTCACTGCTGTTACGGCATCAAAAAAAGAAGCCTCCCTAACTGCGGGCAAGTAGCCTGGTGCGCCCATCTCCTGCCGCGCAAAGTCCACGACTTGGTACGATCGCTGTATGCGCAGGCGCGCCTCAATGATCTTGGCAGTAGCGATGTGGCGTTCGAAGATGAGATTCCAAGCCGCACCGAGCGCTAAGAGTCGTCTGTGCTTTACCGTATATCGCTTGAGCCCCTTGAAGAGATTAGGTTCCGGCGGTAAGCATCGAAAATTGTCGAGCGGCGATGGTGTCATCGCTCGCAGTTTGTCGATTAAGTCGCTCGCAATATATGCGAACTGATCAGCGTAGAGCGGTTTATCCCAGGTCTGGCGCCATAAGGTGTCGATGCATTTGCTGGAGTCAAGCGTAGACATCTCAAGTACCGAATTTACTTTGTCGATGAACATACTCCGCCCACCGTTCTTCAACGTGCAGTGATTGGCCAGTAGTTCAAAAAGTTGGTGAACGAGACTTGAGTTTGGTACGGGAGCGGTCTTTATATACATATACAGGCGAAGTCGAGGTGCGACCGGGGTGTTCACTGGACGCTGGTGCTGGATCGGACGTCGACGCTCCACTTTGGCCATAGCCTTTCCGGACTCACTAATGAAGGGATGGCGTATCGGTCATTAATGCGGCTGCGAGCCGGAATAGGGTCCTCTTGAATAAGGATGTAACCCCAAGGCGCTACTCCGGGTCGTGATCCTGTCGGTGGAACGGCTTCTTCCGTTATGACCTCGGCCGAACGGCAGAGATACTGAGGCATCTCTACGATAGTAAAAACGCCATCATTGTTTTGTCGGGGCGGTATTCTTTCCGATTAGGTTGATGCTGCCTTGTCCCAGTCGTGTGACTGTAGGTCTTTTTTGAACTGCTCCGGATCCACGAAGCGAAGAAGACGTAGTTTCTCGTCTTCCGGCAGCATGCAATAGTTGTCCATGCCCGGTAGATGGGGAATTTTCGACGGATCCCTTCCAAAGAGCACATCTCTATAGTAAAGATGGTCCCTAAGCAACTGATACGGCTTAACGGAGGTGCCCTCAATCGCTGGCCGATTTCGTGCAGCCTCTGAAAATCGAGTGCCCGCCTGGCCAGACTGCTTTATAAGGTCCAGCAACATCGCATCAAACCGCCGCAACGGATTGCAGAGCGGCACTCCTGCTATGCGAGGCAATGCGTTGAAAATTATCACGGAAGCCATAAGGTGCTGGTCGTAGAAACTCGGGTCGGGCCATGGTGAGCGAGCACTGAAGGGCGTCGGAATATGGTCCAGATGTGGTTCTATACGCTGCGATATATTATCAATTCGTATGCGTACTAGGGGATTTAGCATCTCAAATTTGAGCACTTTGGGTTCATTCAGCCGCAGCGCGATCAGGAAGCTAGCGGCTAGTGCCGCAATTTCACCTAATTGTCTACCACCAGCACTGTCGACAATCCTTTGCAAGCATTGCTTGGCGTAGTCATTGCGGCCGTGACAAAGATGCCAGTACCCCTCGGTGAAATCGATGGCCGGCAACCATAGGCCGTCTGGATCTGTCGCGGCGTTCTCCGTACGCAGCTGGGAGAATCCCTCATGATTCCAGGGACTTTGTTCACAATAAATTTTCTCGTACCTAAGACTACGCTCCAGGCCTGGATCGAAGGTGTTCCAATACACATGTACGCGCCGGCAATATACTTCTCGTGGTGAGTCGCCCCTCACGTTTATGTCAGCCTTCAATCCAGCGGTTATTAGCGCGGGGAGATCGTGCTCAGGCATGATTTTTGTAGCCGCGGCAAACAGACGCATTGTGGCGATTCCCGCGATGTAGATATGACGAATCTTCTCCAAGTCGGCGTCAAGGGCTTCGATCGTGGGAATTTCGTTTTGTATTTCCTGACGCAGATTGACGAGATCCGTCTCGATAGATGTCAGCTTGCGTTGAGACCGATGGTCAAGCCTGGCCAGAATCGAACGGAACTCGGGGGCACTGACTCCTTGAGGAATGGCGCGTTTTATGGCGGCTTTCCAAGTAACTAAATAGCTTTTGGTATCGCCTCCGCAGGCGGCGTGTGTTTCGAGCAATCGCCGGGCACTGTCAAGCACTGATCTAGGATATTGGCCGGCGTCGTTGAGCAGTTCAGTAATCCAGGGTATCGCCCAGACCTCGACGAAGCGGCGCCACCCTTCGCATTCTTTCGCTAAGGTCACCAATGGTACGGCCCTAGTGTTGGTAAGCGCCGATTCAGCGTCAAGCAGGCGTGCCTTCACAACACGTCTGAGGACTTCATTCGAACCGGTGAGCAACACCAAAATATCTTGTTGCAACCCAGGGCGATTAGGCGACCCACTATATGCGTCAATCCGACCGCTAAACGAGCCCAGCGCCTCAAGAGCATCCTCCTTGTTTCTGGCGAGTCCCAGCCCGGAGGCAAAGGCGTCAATGACGGCAGAGAATGTGGGCAAGCGAGCGTAAGCGGATGACTGGGTGGCGATCATTGGTTTCCGTTATTTCCGGTGGAGCATGGAGAGCATCAAAGGCGAATATTGCATTGCCGATGCCAATTATCGGCATTTCCCTAACGAAAGGAACAACAATGGTAGATCGTAAAGTTCGCCTTATGTATGCAATGAGCCTGGATTGGCACCTCACCAAGGCGCTCAAAGAGAACTCGTTCGCTGCGGTTAGCGACAAGCTGCGTGATCAGATGATCGAGGGCGGGATGGCTCCCCGTGAGGCGGCAATGAAGGCGCCCGTTATGCTTGATGGCATGGACAGGGCGTTCCAGCGCCAATTCGACTTCAAGCGCATCCGTAATGAGTTGGCCGCGGAGCGCCGCGGTCACGGTGCGTCGGACTTCATGCTGGACACTGTGGACTGGTGATCGACGACGCCGGTGGGCCTATGCGGCGAAGGTTAGCCCCAAAGCCCACCAAGAGTCTGTCGTTGCCGCGAGCCGTTGTTTGTGACTTTCGGCTTCCGGCCTATTACGTACCCCGAGCGCTATCAGATAATGAAGGCTACGCGTTGGCCGCGGACCATAGCTAGCGTAATGTGTGCTAATTCTGACTGTAGCCACTACGGTTAGGAGAATTTAATGAAATGGGACAGCCCACCGTATTGCGTCCTACCGGATCTTCAATGTGCGGGAGACGTAGCTGGGCGATATCTAGACGGTTGTGAGATCCTACAGATGCGGGGAAAACGCTGAGGTTCGGGTTTTCCGGAAAGCGTCTGGATAAGGAAATGGGCTGCGTCTGCAGCTCATTTTTTTTGCCGGGTAGTAGATCAGTAGCGTTCGATACGCGCTGGCGGCGCTGCCGCTATGGGGAGCGTGCGGCGCCCTACTGTGGGCGCTTGTCGCGGAGGTGCGCTCTAGTAGCGGCAATAGCCTCTGTTTATGAATTCAATAGTCGGCGTAATGAAATAGTCGAGGATTGCTGCGGAAAATGGAAAGATGAATTTCGGTTATGCGGGTTTATCCCTAGGTCTTGGACGCGCAGAATGCGTTTCATCGGGAACAGCAACGGACATCGCGAACTTCCCAACTGAACGAAATCGCGATGTACGGCCCGGACCACTTAACCAGGACTAGGAGTACTGCCATGCAAGCCAAGACCATCGTTTCCGCTCTGATTCTTTCCTTCGCCGCGATCGGCGCCGCGCAAGCGGCCAATAGCGAGCCCGACAATGTGCCCTTCCAGGGCGTGTACGGGCAAGCGGCCAACAGCGTCAGCCGTTCGCAAGTGCTGGCCGATCTGGCCCAAGCCCGCGAAGCCGGCCTGACGGCGAATGCCGACAGCGACAACGCGCCGTTCGTGGCGCAAGCCGACAGCGGCGTGACGCGTGCGCAAGTGGCGGCCGGTATCGACCACGCCGACACCGCGACGAGCATCGCCTTCGGCGACACGAACAACCAGCCGTTCGAAGGTGCGTAAGCACCGACGGCGATTCCAGCCACGGGTGGCGTGATCGCGCGATCGGGAGAACCGGTCAGCATCGGGGTCCGTCAAGTGTCGCGGACCGCGCCATCAGGAAGTCCGGCCGTTCATGCCCGTACGGATGAACGGTTCCCCCGGCGAGAGGCGGGGGTGCTGTAAGTGGCAGTCCTCTCGGTGCAGTACATCGGCCCTCCCCGCGAGGGCCGATTTTTTTTGGACGATGTGATGCCGTCTTCAGCGGAGGGATCGCGGTCGTCATGCCATCCGCGGATGTGGATATAGGCCGCGCCAGTGTCATCCGGCGCACGCATGTATCCCGGCCTTGGCGCATCCACCGTTGTTTGAGGCCGGGGAACCGCGCCGGCACCGGGTGCGGTTCCGCTTATCGGTGGAACGGCCGTAACCGTGCGGTCTTTTTTACAGCAGTGTAGTTGCGTATCGCAACTTTTTGGGGTTATGTTGGAGCCGGCGCTGTGCCACGGACCGGAGGCCCCTACATGGCTACGATTTCATCCTCTATATACGAGCTCGCGGGACCGGCTCCGGCGCCGCCTTCCGGCCAGCGTCTACAGGGTCGGGTTTGCCTGGTCGTGGGGGGCACCAGCGGCATCGGGCGCGCTACGGCCTTGCGCATGGCGGCGGAAGGCGCGGCGGCGGTGGTCGTGACTGGCCGGCGCGAGCCGCTTGGGCGGGAACTGGCCGCCGAAATCGGCCAGATGGGGACGGACGGGGTGTTCATCGCCGCCGATGCGACGGCGGACGCGGAGCTCGCTGCCGCGATAGTGCAAGTGATGCAACGCTTCGGGCGCCTGGATGCGGTATTCAACAACGCCGGCTACCAGGAGCGGCGCGCGCCGCTGGCCGAGCAGACCGACGAGGTCTACGCCCAGGTGTTCGACACGAATGTCCGAGCCGTCTTCAATGCCATGCGCCATGAGATCCCGGCGCTTCTGGCCTCCGGCGGAGGCAGCATCGTCAACAATACGAGCGTCAGCGGGATACGCAACCCCAATCCCGGCCTGTCCATCTACGGTGCTTCCAAGGCAGCGGCGAACGCGCTGACGCGCGCGGCGGCCATGGAGTATGCGCCGCAAGGCATACGCATCAATGCCGTCGCACCCGGGCGGGTGGTGACGGATATGATGCTTGGCTCCGGCATCGCCGATATGAGCGCCGTGAAGGCCGGGCTGCCTTTGCGGCGCATGGGACATCCGGAGGAGGTCGCCGCCGCCGTGGCGTGGCTGATGTCGGCCGAGGCGAGTTATGTGGTGGGCCATATCCTGGCCGCGGATGGCGGATTCCTGGCGGGCTGAGACCGCCTCGCGGCTGGTTCATCCCTGCACGTTGGTAGCCCAGGGCTCCGCGTTCAGGCGCCCGGCCAGATAATCGATCAGCGCCTGCACCCGCGCGGGCCGCCTGCGCCCGGGTGGCGTGACGATATGCAGGGCGATGCCCTCCACCTGCCAATCGTCCATGGCGGTTTCCAGGGCGCCCGATCGCAAGTCTTCCCACACCAGGAATTCCGGCTGCAGCGCGAGCCCCAGGCCGGCGCGCAATGCCGGCGTCAGGGCCTCGGCGTTGTTCACGTTGAGCTGCACCGGCAAGGCCTGGGAAAACTCGCCGTGCGTGTCATGCCGGAATCGCCAGCTGGCGCCGCTGCGGGCATACATGTACTGCAAGGCGGTGTGCTGGGCCAGGTCCCGGGGGTGCCGGGGCCGTCCCGCACGCTTGAAGTAGCCTGGCGCGCCTACCAGCAGGATGCGCACGGAGCACAGGCGGCGCGCGAGCAGGGCGGAATCCACAAGGTTGGATATCCGCAGCGCAAGGTCGAAGCGTTCGGAGACCAGGTCCACCTGCTTGTCGTTGAACTCGATCTCCAGGCCCACGTCGGGATGGGCCTGCATGAACGGCGGCAGCATCGGGGCCAGGTGCGTAACGCCGAACGACATGGGCGCGGTCAGCCTGATTTTTCCGTGCAGGATGTTCGATTGTTCGGTGACCTCGGCTTCGACGGCCTCGCCTTCTTCCAGGATGCGCGCGGCGCGCTCCAGCGCGGCATAGCCGGATTCGGTCAGCGACATGCTGCGCGAAGTGCGATGGAACAAGGTCGTTTTCATACGGGTTTCCAGGCGCGTGATCGTCTTGGAAACCGTGGCTTGCGATAAGGAAAATTCGGCCGCCGCCTTGGCGAATGAACCTGTCTCGGCGACCTTGGCGAAGATCGCCCATCCCTCGAGATCCGGCAGCTTATTCATGTGTAGTCCCGCGAAAAGTCGGCTCGATGATAGCGGCCGCCCAGGGTCCGGACAAGCCGCGATCATGCATAAAACGGAAAGGATGGAATTCCGTTCGGCTGGTTCTCAGGGTCGGCGTGCATCCCTAATATGCCGATACCGACAGACGACATGCAGGCAGCACAAAACGGCGCGGCCTGTACGACTGATCGGTGCCAGCCAGTACGGCTTGGCCCTGTGTCGAATTTTTCCGAATATCCACCGATTGCATCCTTGAAAGAGAGCCCAGCCATGTCGAACAAACACCTCGAAGTCCTGACCCCCCAGAACAGCCAGATCATCTTCATCGACCAGCAACCGCAGATGGCCTTCGGCGTTCAATCGATCGATCGCCAGACGTTGAAGAACAATGTGGTGGGCCTGGCAAAAGCCGCGCGCACGTTCAATATCCCGACCACCATCACGACCGTGGAGACCGACGGTTTTTCGGGCAACACCTATCCGGAACTGCTGGCCGTCTTCCCGGAGAACAAGATCCTGGAGCGCACGTCGATGAACTCCTGGGACGACCAGAATGTGCGCGACGCACTGGCCGCGAACGGCCGCAAGAAGATCGTCGTCGCCGGTTTGTGGACCGAAGTCTGCAACACCACCTTCGCCCTGTGCGCGATGCTGGAAGGCGACTACGAGATCTACATGGTGGCCGATGCCTCCGGCGGTACCTCGCTGGACGCCCACAAGTACGCCATGGACCGCATGGTGCAGGCCGGCGTGGTGCCGGTGACCTGGCAGCAGGTCATGCTGGAATGGCAGCGCGATTGGGCCCGCCAGGAAACCTATGACGCCGTGACGTCCATCGCCAAGGAGCACTCGGGTGCCTATGGCATGGGCATCGATTACGCCGTCACGCATGTTCATAAGCTGGCCGAGCGCGTCAAGCATGGCGAACGCATCGGCCCCAATCCCGCCAAATAAGGCGGACACCGCTCTTTACGAGGCCATCATGATCGAGCGCCGCGCCCTTCCCAACCTTCAGGCCGCCGGTCGCGGCCGATCCGGCGCGAGGCCGGGCTTTCCGCCGGCGGAAAGCCCGCTGCCGGTGCGGGCGGGCTGGGGGGCGCTGCGCGCGTGGCGCGACGAAACGATCGCGCCAGGCGCGGGATCTGCCGCCGTGACGCAGACGGACGTGGAGATCATCACTTGTGTCCGCGAAGGTGTCCTGACGCACGAGGACGACCTGGGGAACCGCGGCCGCGCGCGGGCCGGAGACGTGCAGGTGATGAGCGCGGGCAGTGGCCTGACCTATGCCGAGTTCAATATGGAAAGCGAGCCCGCGCGTGTCCTGCGGGTCTGGATCGAGCCGGACCAGCGCGGGTCGCTGCCCAGTTGGGGGAGGAAGTCCTTTCCCTGTGCGGAAGGCGGGGGCGGCTTCGTGACGCTGGCGAGCGGTATCGGCGGCGACGACGACGCGCTGCCGATACGCGGCGATGCGCGTGTGCTGGCCGTGGCGCTGAAAGCGGGCGAGACCGCGACATATCGGTTCGCGCAGGGCGCGCGCCGCGGATTTCTCGTGGCATCCAAAGGGCGGCTGAACGTCAACGATGTGCGGATCGAACCCGGGACCGGCGCCGCGATCCGCAATGAGACGGATGTACGCGTGACCGCTCTGGACGATGCCGAGGCATTGTTGGTCGATACCCGTGCGTGAGCGCCGGGGCAATAGCCGCTGTTTATGAATTCAATAGTCGGCGTAATGGAATAGTCGAGGATTGCTGCGGAAAATGGAAAGATGAATTTCGGTTATGCGGGTTTATCCCTAGGTCCTGGAAGCGCAGAATGCGTTTCATCGGGAACAGCAACGGACATCGCGAACTTCCCAACTGAACGAAATCGCGATGTACGGCCCGGACCACTTAACCAGGACTAGGGTGTGTTAACAATCAAGCCAACCAGATATAGGCACAAGCGAGACTGAGCATGCCAAAGAAGTTACGCGCCAGTTTTTCGTATCGCGTGGCGATGCGGCGAAACTGCTTGAGACGACCGAAGA